>NZ_LMHA01000002.1:0-600000 GCF_001427635.1 Pseudoxanthomonas sp. Root65 | reverse complement strand
CACACAAAACCTGGAAGTTGGGCCGCGGAGGAGGGAGGACCGAATGCGACCGGATACCGTCAGCGGGTTTCCGCTGGGCGAAGAGTTGGATGCGCTGCGCGAGGCCGTGCAGCGGTTCGCGCAGACCGAGATCGCGCCGCGTGCGGCGCAGATCGACCACGACAATGCGTTCCCGCAGGACCTGTGGCCCAAGCTGGGCGAACTGGGCCTGCTGGGCATCACCGTGGATCCGGAGTTCGGCGGCAGCGGCATGGGTTACCTGGCACACCTGGTGGCGATGGAGGAGATCTCGCGCGCCTCGGGCTCGGTCGGCCTGAGCTATGGCGCGCACTCCAACCTGTGCGTGTCCAACCTCTACCTCAACGGCAACGCCGAACAGCGCGCCAAGTACCTGCCGAAGCTGTGCAGCGGCGAGTGGAAGGGCGCGCTGGCGATGAGCGAGCCGGGCGCCGGCTCGGACGTGGTGGGCTCGATGAGCTGCCGCGCCGAGTTGCGTGACGGCGTCTGGATCGCCAACGGCAACAAGATGTGGATCACCAACGGCCCCGAAGCCGACGTGCTGCTGGTCTACATGCGCACCGCCGGCAAGGACGCGGGCAGCAAGTGCATGACCGCCTTCATCGTCGAACGCGGCATGAAGGGCTTCTCCACGGCGCAAAAGCTGGACAAGCTGGGCATGCGCGGCAGCAACACCTGCGAACTGGTGTTCGAGAACTGCGAGATTCCCGCCGAAAACGTGCTGGGCGAGGTGAACCAGGGCGTGCGCGTGCTGATGAGTGGCCTGAACACCGAACGGCTGGTGTTGAGCGGCGGCCCCATCGGCCTGATGCAGGCCGCGCTCGACATCACCCTGCCCTACGTGCGCGAGCGCAAGCAGTTCGACGCCGCCATCGGCACCTTCGGCCTGATGCAGGGCAAGCTGGCCGACATGTACACCGCGCTGCAGTCCAGCCGCGCGTTCGCCTACCAGGTGGCGCGCGGCTTCGACGAAGGCCAGGGGTCGCGCGCGGCCGCCGCCGGCTGCCTGCTGCACGCCTCGGAAGCCGCCGTGCAGGTGACGCTGGAAGCGATCCAGTCACTGGGCGGCAACGGCTACATCAACGAGTACCCGGCCGGCCGCCTGCTGCGCGATGCCAAGCTCTACGCCATCGGCGCGGGGACCAACGAGATCCGCCGCATGCTGATCGGGCGGGAACTGTTCGACGGGCGGGGCTGAGCGTTCAGCCAACCGCTGGCGTAGAGGGGCCTCTCCCGCTCGTTTCCCTCCCGACGGTGGCGGGCCCGCGCCCGCCCTTGGCGGGTGGGCGCCGCCACGCCGAGGACCGCGCACGGCATCGCAACCGGGTCAGGGTCGGCGGGTCGTGCTGGCGTTCTGTGTGACATGAACTTCCCTCGGACGTCGCGCGTACGCCGCTCCCGGCACGGGACGTGGCCCTGTACCAACGGCCGATTTGCCGCGCGTCGTGCCGGGGCGGGATAATCGGGATCTCACTCCACGCGGGAAGCCTCCATGTCCGACATCGTCATCGCCGCCGCCAAGCGCACCGCCATCGGTTCGTTCCTCGGCCAGTTCAACGGCGTCCCCACGCCGACGCTGGGTGCCGCCGCCATCGCCGCCGCGCTGGAACAGTCGGGCGTCCCGGCCGCCGACGTGTCCGAGGTCATCATGGGCTGCGTGCTGCCGGCCAACCTGGGCCAGGCGCCTGCCCGCCAGGCCGCGCGCGCGGCCGGCATTCCCGACGCCGCCGGCGCCACCACCATCAACAAGGTCTGCGGCTCGGGCATGAAAGCCATCATGCTGGGCCACGACCTGATCAAGGCGGGCTCGGCCACCGTCGTCATCGCCGGCGGCATGGAATCGATGAGCAATGCGCCGCACCTGATCCCCAACTCGCGCACGGGCAACCGCTACGGCAACTTCCAGGCCGTCGACCACATGGCCTGGGACGGCCTGACCAGCCCCTACGACAGCCAGCCGATGGGCGTGTTCGCCGAGGCGACCGTCGCCAAGTTCGGCTTCACCCGCGAGGAGCAGGACGCCTATTCCATCGAGTCGGTGACGCGTGCGCAGGCCGCGCAGGCCTCGGGCGCCTTCAACAACGAAATCGTCCCGGTCAAGGTCGCCACCCGCAAGGGCGAGGTCGAGGTCGCCACCGACGAACAGCCGGGCAAGTCCGACATCGCCAAGATCCCGACACTCAAGCCGGCCTTCAAGAAGGACGGCAGCGTCACCGCCGCCAGTTCGTCCAGCATCTCCGACGGCGCCGCCGCCACCGTCCTGCTGAGCGCCGACGAAGCCGCGAAGCGCGGCCTGCAGCCGCTGGCGAAGATCGTCGGCCACGCCACCTACTCGCAGGCGCCGGAGTGGTTCACCACCGCCCCGGTCGCCGCCATCGACAAGTTGCTCAAGCAGGTCGGCTGGACGGTGGACCAGGTGGATCTGTTCGAGGTCAACGAAGCCTTTGCCGTCGTCGCCATGGCGCCGATCAAGGAACTGGGCATCCCGCACGCCAAGGTCAACGTCAACGGCGGCGCCTGCGCACTGGGCCATCCGATCGGTGCCTCCGGCGCCCGCCTGGTGGTCACCCTGATCAACGCGCTGCGCACCCGCGGCCTCACGCGCGGCGTGGCCACGCTGTGCATCGGTGGCGGCGAAGCCACCGCCATCGCGGTCGAAGTGGTCTGACTTTTTTGCGCAGTTCCGGGGGGTGCGAGCGTCCGCTTTCGCCCGCCCCATAAGGTTTAACAACGGATTGACAAAGATAACCGGCCAACCGCTTGACAGCCGTAATGGGCTTGTCATCATGTTGCAGGCGCGCAATTGCGCGTTGCCTAACTAACGACGAGGAAATGCAACGATGACCATGAACAAGGCTCTGATCGCGCTGGCTCTGGGTTTCGCCCTGGCTGCGTGCTCGAACCAGGACCAGGCCGCCGACGCCGCTGCTGACGCCGCTGCGACCGCGACCGAAGCCCAGGCTGCCGCTGACGCCGCCGCTGCCGCTGGCGAAGTGACCGCCGACGCCGCCCAGCAGTCGGCCGACGCCGCTGCCACCGCCGCCGACGCCGCCGCCACCGCCGCGACCGACGCTGCTGCCGCCACCACGACGGAAGCCGCTGACGCCGCTGCCGACGCCGCTGCCCAGGCTGCCGACACCGCCGAAGCCGCGACCGACGCTGCCAAGGAAGCCACCCAGCAGTAATCTGCTGGTAGGCGCCTTGTTTGGCGTTACACTGAGGAAGCCGCCAGCTCGCTGGCGGCTTTTTCTGTATCCGGGTCCAGGCATCCCGGTTCGCCTCGTTTCGAGGACGGACGGACGCCATCCCGGCGCTCTTTTCTTCCACACACCGATTTGGGGATCCACATGAAGATCAAGACCACCGTCCTGCTGGCCGCCGCCGTCCTGGCCCTGAGCGCCTGCACCAAGAGCGAGAACACCGACGCCGCCGCTGCCGACGCCGCCGCTTCCGCCGACCAGGCCGCTGCTGCTGCGGGTGATGCCGCTTCCGCCGCCGGCGACGCCGCTGCCGCTGCCGGCGACGCTGCCGTTGCCGCGACCGCCGACGCTGCCGCCGCCGCCACGGCCGCCGCCTCCGACGCCGCTGCCGCCACCGAAGCCGCCGCTTCCGACGCGACCGCCGCCGCTGCTTCGGCCACCGCCGACGCCGCCCAGGCCACCGCCGACAAGGCCGCCGAAGTCGCCGACAAGGCCGAAGCCAAGGCTGAAGAAGCCAAGCAGTAATCGACTCGCCTCACCGCGAATCGGACAAGGCCCGCGCAAGCGGGCCTTGTCGTTTCCGGCGTGGCTGCGATGGTCGCTCGCCGTTGAGGGACAGACCCGCGCCCACGCGATTCGCAGCGTCTTTTTGCGGTGCCGTTTGGCGCATGCCGGGCTTTGTGGTGTGATGCCGCCTTTCCTGCATCCTCGTGCCGCATGCCCGCCATCGCCTCGCAACTCGATCCGCGCTCCCCCGATTTCATCGCCAACGCGGCCTACCATCGCGTGCTGGTGCAGGAACTCGACCGCCGCCTGGCGCACGCGGCCGACGGTGGCGGCGAGAAGGCGCGCAACAAGCACACCGAGCGCGGCAAGCTGCTGGCGCGCGACCGCATCACCGCCCTGCTCGACCCCGGCTCGCCCTTCCTCGAAATCGCGCCGCTGGCCGCCGAGGACATGTACGACGGCGCCGCACCCGCTGCCGGCATGGTCTGCGGTATCGGCCGCGTGATGGGCAACGAGGTGGTGATCGTCGCCAACGACGCCACCGTCAAGGGCGGCACCTATTTCCCGATGACGGTGAAGAAGCACCTGCGCGCGCAGGAGATCGCGCGCGAGAACCGGCTGCCCTGCGTCTACCTGGTCGATTCCGGCGGCGCCTTCCTGCCGCTGCAGGACGAGGTGTTCCCCGACCGCGAGCACTTCGGCCGCATCTTCTACAACCAGGCGCGACTGAGCGCCGAGAACATCCCGCAGATCGCGGTGGTGATGGGCAGCTGCACCGCCGGCGGTGCCTACGTGCCGGCCATGTGCGACGAGTCGATCATCGTCAAGGAACAGGGCACGATCTTCCTGGGTGGTCCACCGCTGGTGAAGGCGGCGACCGGCGAAGTGGTCGATGCCGAAGCACTGGGCGGTGCGGACGTGCACACCAGCATCTCGGGTGTCGCCGACCATTTCGCCGAGGACGACCGCCATGCACTGGAGATCGCACGCGGCATCGTCGGCCACCTCAACCGCCGCAAGGTGCTGCCGGTGGCCGTGCGCGAGGCGCGCGAGCCACTGTACGCGGCCGAGGAGTTGTACGGCATCGTGCCGAAGGACACGCGCCGACCGTTCGACATCCGCGAAGTCATCGCGCGCATCACCGACGGCAGCGAACTGGACGAATTCAAGGCGCGCTACGGCAAGACGCTGGTCACCGGCTTCGCCCACCTGCACGGCTACCCGGTCGGCATCGTCGCCAACAACGGCATCCTGTTCGGCGAGAGCGCGCTGAAGGGCGCGCATTTCATCGAGCTGTGCAACCAGCGCGGCATCCCGCTGGTGTTCCTGCAGAACATCACCGGCTTCATGGTCGGCCGCAAGTACGAGAACGCCGGCATCGCCAAGGACGGGGCGAAGATGGTCACCGCTGTGGCCTGTTCCAGCGTGCCCAAGTTCACCGTGGTGATCGGCGGCAGCTTCGGCGCCGGCAACTACGCCATGTGCGGCCGCGCCTACGGCGCGCGCTTCCTGTGGATGTGGCCGAACGCACGCATCAGCGTGATGGGCGGCGAACAGGCGGCGAGCGTGCTGGCGACAGTCAAGCGCGACGGCATCGAAGCTGCCGGCAAAGCCTGGAGCACGGAGGACGAAGACGCCTTCAAGGCGCCGATCCGCGACCAGTACGAATCCCAGGGCAGCCCGTGGTATGCCACCGCGCGACTGTGGGACGACGGCATCATCGACCCCGCCGACACGCGCCGCGTGCTGGGGCTGGGCATTTCGGCCTCGCTTAACGCGCCGATCGAGCCGGCGAAGTTCGGCGTGTTCCGGATGTAGTGCCTGTCGTCCGTGATGGATCTTCCCACCATGGATCTACGGCGCGGCCCGCCCCTCTTCAGGCATGTGAGTCTCGCGTCGACAACCCCGGCTGGGACATGAACCGCGGCGATCCGATGGCATCTCGGTTCCAGTTTGGCAGGCGTGATCACAATGTGAGGCCGTGTGGATTGGCGATAGTCGAAAGCCCTGCCACGCCGGAGCATCCCCTGCATGTCCATCTGGAAAGACCAAGCGCCCGCCAAGAAGGACGCCCCCACCCCGCCTGAATCCGCCGTCGCCACATTGCGCGATACGTCGGCCGCTGCAGATTTCTCGCCGGCCGTCACCGCCCCGCCCGGCACACGTGCGGTCGAACGCGCCGCGCCGCAGGAGACCCCGAAGGAGTCGCTGATCGCCGCCGACCTGACCATCGAGGGCAAGATCGAGGGCACCGGACACATCCGCATTGCCGGCAAGTTCAAGGGCGACGTCAATGTGCAGGGCGACCTGACCATCGAGACGGGCGCGAAGCTCAATGGCGGCGTGCGCGCGAAGAAGGTGACCATCGCGGGCGAACTCGAGGGCAACATCGAGTCGGCGTCGCGGGTGGAACTGCTGTCTTCCGGCGTGCTGATCGGCGATGTGAAGGCCGGCGCACTCACCGTGGCCGCCGGTTCGCGGATGCGGGGCAATGCCGATTTCGGCTGGGATGAGGCGCCGGCCAAGAGCGGCAAGCCCAGCGGTACGGAGCCCGGCGCCGCCGCATGAGCCAACCCCGCCCGGGCAGTGCCGGCGCCACCCGCACCTGTCCGCACTGCAAGGCGACCATCCTGGAAAGCGCGGCGGTCTGTCCGGGCTGCCGCCATCACCTGCGCTTCGAACCGGGCGCAGGTGCCCAGGCCGTGCCCGCGCTGACGCCGCTGCGGATCGAGGGCACACTGCAGCCGCCTGCCGAGGGCGCGGCGTGGGAATACAGCGTGGTGCTGTCGATCCGCAACGACCGTGGCGAGGAAGTCACCCGCCAGGTCGTGGGCGTCGGCGCCATGCAGCCGCACGAGCAGCGCAGCTTCGTGCTGTCGGTGGAACTCAATCCCGCGACGGGCAAGGCCGCGGGGCGGCGCACGCGGCACTGACGCAGCCGCGGCTGCCTAGGCCTTCTTGTTGGGTCCGCAGCTGTTGCAGCCACCGCAGGCGGCATCGCTGCCCGAAGCTGGTGGCGCGATCCAGCGCCCCAATCGACGCCGCCATCCCGCGTTTCCCTCCCGCAACAACGGCAGTGCCAGCGCACCGCGCAGCTTGCGCAGCGGACCAGGGAACTGCTTCTTCAGCACCACCCACGCACTGACCGCCACCGCGACCGCGATGATGGCGTACTGCAGGGCGAGCGAGGCGTCCATGGCTCAGCCCGCGCCCAGTGCCTTGGCGACCTGGTAGGTCACCAGCGAGGCCAGGTAGGCCAGCGCGAACAGATAGAACGTCGCAAAGCCCATCTGCTTCCACGAGTTGGTCTCGCGCTTGATCGTGGCCAGCGTGGAGATGCACATCGGGGCGTAGATGAACCACACCAGCAGCGACAGCGCCGTGGCCAGCGACCAGCCGTCGCTGATGACCGGCGTCAGCGCCTGGATGGCGGCGTCATCGTCGGCCGCCGACAGGGCGTAGATCGTCGCCAGCGAGGCGACCGCCACTTCGCGCGCGGCCAGGCCGGGAATCAAGGCGATGCAGATCTGCCAGTTGAAGCCCAGCGGCGCAAAGAACACCGCCATCGCATGGCCGATGCGGCCGGCGAAGCTGTAATCGATCGCCGGACCAACCGCGTCGGCAGGCGCCGCCGGGAAATTCAGCAGGAACCACAACAGGATGGTCAGCGCCAGGATGATGCCACCGACGCGCTTGAGGAAGATCATCGCGCGCTCGTACAGGCCGATCAGCAGGTCGCGCGGGTGCGGGATGCGGTACGAAGGCAGTTCCAGCAACAAAGCATGCTCGCTCTTGTCGCGGCGCCATTTCTTCATCACCCACGACACCAGCAACGCGCTGAGGATGCCGGCGGCGTACAGGCCGAACAGCACCAGTCCCTGCTGGTTGAAGAGGCCGACCTTCTCGTTCGGCACGAAGGCACCGATCAGCAGCGCATACACCGGCAGGCGCGCCGAGCACGTCATCAGCGGCGCGACCAGGATCGTCGCCAGCCGGTCGCGCGGGTCCTGGATGCTGCGCGTGGCCATGATGCCGGGGATGGCGCAGGCGAAGCTCGAGAGCAGCGGAATGAAGGAGCGGCCCGACAACCCTGCCGACGCCATCATGCGGTCCAGCAGGAACGCCGCGCGCGGCAGGTAACCGCTCTCCTCCAGCGCCAGGATGAACGCGAACAGGATCAGGATCTGCGGCAGGAAAACGATCACGCCGCCGAGGCCGGCGATGATGCCGTCGACCAGCAGGCTGGCGAGCGGGCCTTCCGGCAATGCACCGCCCGCCCATTCGCCCAGTGCGCCGGTACCGGCGTCGATCAGGTCCATCAGCGGCGTGGCCCAGGCGTAGACCGCCTGGAAGATCAGGAACATCACCACCGCCAGCGCCAGCAGCCCGAACACCGGATGCAGCAGCCAGCGGTCCAGCGCATCGTCGATCTTCGCCGTCCGCGTGGGCATGGTGACGGCCAGCGACAGCAGACGACGGGTTTCCGCATGCAGGTCGACGCCTTCCGCCAGATGCACGCGGGGTTCGTGCGGATGCGCGGCCACGGCGTCGATGCGCTCGACCAGCGCACGCGCGCCGCCGTGCTTCACCGCGATGGTCTCGACCACCGGCACGCCGAGTTCGCGCTCCAGTGCGGCCAGGTCGATGGCGATGCCACGGCGCTGCGCGGCATCCATCATGTTGACCGCCACGATCATCGGCTTGCCGAGCTGGCGTACTTCCAGCGCGAAGCGCAGGTGCAGGCGCAGGTTGGTGGCGTCCACCACGCAGACCAGCACGTCCGGCGCCGGCTCGCCGGGATAGAAGCCGCGGCAGACGTCGCGGGTGACCGCTTCGTCCAGGCTGGCGGCATGCAGGCTGTACGCGCCCGGCAGGTCCAGCACCGCGTAGCTGCGCCCCGATGCCGACGAATGCAGCCGGCCTTCCTTGCGCTCGACGGTGACGCCGGCGTAGTTGGCGACCTTCTGCCGGCTGCCGGTCAGCTGGTTGAACAACGCGGTCTTGCCGCAGTTCGGATTGCCGACCAGCGCCAGCCGCAGCGTCGATGCCTCGGCCGCGCTCACGGCGTGGCTCCGTTGCGCAACCGCACGCGTGCCGCTTCGGAACGGCGCAGCGCGAAGCGCGTGAAACCCACCTGCACCAGCAGCGGCTCGGCGCCCAGCGGACCCTTGGCGACCACTTCGACTTCTTCGCCATTGACGAAGCCCAGTTCGCGCAGGCGACGGGCGATGTTGTCCTGCGGACCGTGGTCCTCGACGCTGTCGACGATGGCGGGGGTACGCCAGGGAAGTTCGGTCAGGATCACGCGCAGCCCTCAAATGCGAATTGTTCTCATTGTAGCATCGCCGCACCGCACGACGGCCGCAACGCACCGTGCCGCTATCATTCGGCGACTTTGCAGGAAACGGCAGGCATGGCGGCATCACCGCAGGAACACCCCCTCTCGCTGACCAGGACGGGCGCCGTGGCGCGCATTCGCCTGGACCGCCCCACCCTCCACAACGCGTTCGACGCCGGCCTGATCGCCACGCTGACGTCCACGCTCGACCAGGTCGGCGCCGATGACAGCGTCCGCGTCGTCGTGCTGGAAGGCAGCGGTCCTTCGTTCTCGGCCGGCGCCGACCTGCACTGGATGCGAGGCATGGCCTCGGCCAGCGAGGCGGCGAACCGCGACGATGCCCTCGCCCTCGCCCGCCTGATGCGCACGCTGGACGAACTGCCGAAGCCCACGATCACGCGCGTCCATGGCGCGGCATTCGGTGGCGGCGTGGGCCTGGTGGCCTGCTGCGACATCGCCATCGGCGTGCCCGAGGCGAAGTTCGGCCTGACCGAAAGCAAGCTCGGCCTGCTCCCGGCGGTGATCTCGCCATACGTCATCGCGGCCATCGGCCCGCGCGAGGCACGTCGCTGGTTCGCCACCGCCGAGATCTTCGACGCCGCCACCGCGCTGCGGATCGGGCTGCTGCACGAGGTGGTCGCCGCCGACGCCCTGGACGTCGCCATCGAGCGCCAGTTGGCCCTGCTGCTGAAAGCCGGACCCCGAGCAGCCGCGGGTGCGAAGCGGCTGGTCGCGCGCGTGGCCGGCAGCACGGACCGCGACCGCATGGATGCCGACAACGCCGACCTGATCGCCGGACTCCGCGTGTCGCCCGAGGGCCAGGAAGGGTTGTCCGCCTTCCTCGACAAGCGCGCACCGGCGTGGACCACCAAGGAGTGAACCGATGATCGACCACCTGGGCATCGAGGTCGCCGACTACGCGCGCAGCCGCGACTTCTACGAGCGCGTGCTCGCCACACTCGGCCATGGTGTCGTCATGGAAGTGACGCGCGAGATGAGTGGCGGCTACGAAGGATGCGGCTTCGGGCCGCCCGGTCGTCCGCACTTCTGGGTCGGCAAGGGTGGCGGAGACTCCGGCCGCGGCTCCCACATCGCGTTCACCGCGGCCAGTCGGGCGCAGGTCGATGCCTTCCATGCAGCCGCCCTCGCCGCGGGGGCGCGTGACAATGGCGCACCCGGCATCCGCGCCCACTACCACCCCGACTACTACGGCGCTTTCGCCATCGACCCGGATGGGCACAACATCGAAGCCGTCTGCCACCTGCCTGCGGAAACCCAGTCCTGATGTTCTCCAAGATTCTGATCGCCAACCGCGGCGAAATCGCCTGCCGCGTCATCCGTACCTGCCGCCGGCTGGGCATCCGCACCGTCGCCGTGTATTCGGAAGCCGACGCGGATGCGCAGCACGTGCGCCAGGCCGATGAAGCCGTCCTGATCGGCGGTCCGCGCCCGGCCGACAGCTACCTGCGGAGCGAAGCCATCCTCGACGCGGCGAAGAAGACCGGTGCCCAGGCCATCCACCCCGGTTACGGCTTCCTGTCCGAGAACGCCGACTTCGCCGATGCCGTCGCGGCGGCCGGCATGGTGTTCATCGGTCCGTCCGGCACATCGATGCGCAAGATGGGCAGCAAGGCGGGCGCGAAGGAACTGATGGCGGCGGCAGGCGTGCCGGTGGTGCCCGGTTACACCGGCGAGGACCAGTCGCCGAACACGCTGTCGCGCGAGGCCGCGCGCATCGGCTTCCCGCTGATGATCAAGGCCGCGCATGGCGGCGGCGGCAAGGGCATGCGCGTGGTGCACCGGTTGGAAGACTTCATCGGCCAACTGGAGAGCTGCCAGCGCGAAGCGGCCAATGCCTTCGGCCGCGACCGCGTGCTGCTGGAGCGCTACGTGCAGTCGCCGCGCCACATCGAGATCCAGGTGTTCGCCGATACGCATAGCCACACGCTGCATCTCAACGAGCGCGAATGCTCCGCCCAGCGCCGCTACCAGAAGGTGCTGGAGGAATCGCCCTCGCCGTTCCTGACCCCTGCCCTGCGCGCGGCCATGGGCGATGCCGCAGTGAAGGCGGCGCAGGCGATCGACTACGCCAACGCGGGCACGGTGGAGTTCATCGTCGACCCGGATGGCCAGTTCTACTTCATGGAGATCAACACCCGCCTGCAGGTGGAGCATCCGGTCACCGAGATGGTCACCGGCCTGGACCTGGTGGAGTGGCAGCTGCGCGTGGCCGCCGGCGAACCGTTGCCGCTGGCGCAGGACGCCATCGCGCAGCGCGGCCACGCCATCGAAGTGCGTCTGTACGCGGAGGATCCGGAAGCCGGCTTCCTGCCGGGTTCCGGACGTCTCGAATCGCTGGTGCTGCCTGCGCCGTCCGCCGGGGTGCGCATCGATGGCGGCGTGGTCGAGGGCGACCTGGTCACGATCTTCTACGACCCGATGATCGCCAAGCTGATCGTCTGGGGCGAAGACCGTCCCACGGCGCTGGCGCGCCTGCGCGAGGCGCTGGCCGAGTGCGACATCGTCGGGCCGAAATCGAACATCGGCTTCCTCGAGCAGCTGGCCCGGCATCCGGCCGTGGTGGAAGGCCGCATCGATACCGGCTACCTCGACCGCCACCTGGACGAGTTCATGCCGGCGCCGACGCTGACGCCCGAGCTGCAGGTCAGCGCGGCCGTGGCGGTACTGCTGGATCAGGAATCGGGGGCCCGGCACGCCGCCGCGGCCTCCGGAGATCCCGGCTCTCCCTGGGCGGTCGCCGATGGCTGGCGCCTGGGCCATGCCAGCCGCCGGCCGCTGGCCTTCCAGCACCGCGACCAGCGCTGGGAAGCGCTCGCGCATGGCCATGGCGGCCGCTACGTCATCGAGGTTGACGGCACGGCCCATCCCGTCGCGGGCGCGGGCCTGACCGCTGGGCGACTCGAGTTGCGTATCCATGATCATGGACGGCGCCTGCGCGTCCATCGCCACGGCAGTCGCCTCACCCTGCACGATGGGGATCGGCGCGCCACGCTGGAGACGCTGCCGGTGTACCAGCGGTCCGCAGGTGGTGACAGTGGCGGGGACGGTCGCATCATCGCCCCGATGCCGGGTCGCGTGGTGGTGGTGAAGGCACGAGTGGGGGACAGCGTGGACGCAGGACAGGAACTGCTGGTGATGGAAGCGATGAAGATGGAACTGGCCGTCAGGGCGCCGCGTGCCGGCGTGGTGGCGGAACTGCGCGCCGCCGCCGGGGACTTCGTCGAGGCCGACACCGTCCTGGCAGCGCTCGAGTGAGGCCTGCCCTGCAGGCCTGGCGTATCGCGACCGCCCTGCTGGCGGCCTGCGCGCTGGACGGCTGCGTAATGTTCGAACACCCGCCGGCACCGCTGGCCTGCGACCCCGCCCTGGTCGGGCGCTGGATCCCGCTGCCCGACAGCCCGCAGGACCGCGTGCCGCTGGGCAAGGACGACTATGCGGACGTGGACGCCGCCTGCCGCGTGCGCCTGCGCGACGGTGCGCGCGCCGAGGCGCCCGAGTTCGACGCGCTGGGGTTCGAGTTGGACGGCGAACGCTACCTGGCGCTGGGCTTCAAGGAACTGGAGGGCCTGTTCGGCACCGGCAAGGCCGCCGCGCCACCGATACCCAAAGGCATGCCGGCCGGCGCCGTCACGCTGCTGAAATATCGCATCCGCGACGATACGCTGCAGATCGCGATGCTCGACACGGTGGACATCATGCAACGCGTGCAGCAGGGGACGTTGAAGGCACGCGAGGCCGATGCCAGTACCTATCTGTTCGAAGGGCGTCCGGACCACTTGCGTCAGCTGCTGGAAGCCGAACCTGCGCTGTTCGATGCCTTCGACGGCCGCGACAAGACGCTGCGCATGCGCCGCGCCAAGGACGGGAAGCGGTCATGAGCACCCTGCCCTCACCGCCTGCCGATTTCGTCCGCATCGTCGAGGTCGGGCCACGCGACGGCCTGCAGAACGAGAAGGCCCTCGTCGCCACCGCCGACAAGGTGGAGCTGATCAACCGGCTGTCGCGCACCGGCCTGCTCAGCATCGAGGCGACCAGCTTCG
This sequence comes from Pseudoxanthomonas sp. Root65, assembly GCF_001427635.1. Classification (NCBI taxonomy): domain Bacteria; kingdom Pseudomonadati; phylum Pseudomonadota; class Gammaproteobacteria; order Lysobacterales; family Lysobacteraceae; genus Pseudoxanthomonas; species Pseudoxanthomonas sp. Root65. The sequence goes on along the minus strand of NZ_LMHA01000002.1, from coordinate 586,876 downwards.
TCAGCCCGAAATGGGTGCCGCAGTTGGCCGACGCCGCCGAGGTCTTCACCGCCATCCAGCGACGCCCGGGCACCGCGTACCCGGTGCTGGTGCCGAACGAGACCGGCTACGACCGCGCACGCGCCGTCGGCGTCGAGGAAGTGGCGGTGTTCACCGCCGCGTCCGAGGCCTTCAACCACAAAAACATCAACGCCTCCATCGACGAATCCATCGAGCGGTTCCGCCCGGTGCTGGAACGCGCAACCGCCGACGGCGTCAAAGTGCGCGGCTACGTCTCCACCGTGCTCGGCTGCCCCTACCAGGGCGATGTGCCCGTCACCGATGTCGTGCGCGTCGCACGCCAGCTTCACGCGCTCGGCTGCTACGAGATCTCGCTGGGCGACACCATCGGCGTTGGCACGCCACACAAGGCCGCCGAGATGCTGAAGGCCGTCGCTGCCGAGGTGCCGATGACTGCGCTGGCGGTGCACTTCCATGACACTTACGGGCAGGCCCTGGCGAACATCCTGGCTTGCCTCGATGCCGGCGTGCGCGTGGTCGATGCGGCCGTGTCCGGCGCTGGTGGCTGTCCGTACGCCAAGGGTGCCAGCGGCAACGTCGCCAGCGAGGATGTCGTCTACCTGCTGCACGGCCTGGGCCTGCGCACAGGCGTGGACCTGGACCTGCTGGCCGATACCGGCCGCTGGCTCGCCACGCGGCTGGGGCGCGAGACCGGCAGCCGCGTCGGCAAGGCGCTGGCGGCCGCATGAACCACGTCCCGGCCAGCGACATCGACCTGATGGCGCTGGTCGCCGCGCTCGAACGCGCGGCCACGGCCGACGGCGCCGATCCGGCGACCGCTGCCCTGCTTCTGCAAGCCCGCGATGGGCTGGTTGCCGCGCGACGCGACGCGGACATCGAGCGCTCGCGCTACCGCAACCTGTTCGATGCCGTTCCCGACCCGGTCAGCATCCTCGGCGAGGACGGCACCATCCTCGACCTCAACCAGGCCGGCATGCTGGCCTACAAGCGTTCCCGCGACGAGATCGTCGGCCGCAACATCAACGTGCTCAACCCCGACCTGCCGCGCGACCATCTGGTGCCGGTGTGGGAAACGCTCAACCGCGGCGAGACCTACGTCATCGAGGTCACCAACATGCGCGGCGACGGCACCCGCTTCCCCGTCGAAGTGCACTCGGCCAACATCAGTTTCGACGGCCGCAAGAGCATCGTCGCCGTCGCCCGCGACATCAGCAGCCGCCGGCTGGCGGAAATGCGCTACCGCGAGCTGATGGAGACGATCGACAAGGGTATCGTGGTGCACAACCGCGACATGCAGGTGCAGTACTGCAACGGTGCGGCGATGCGCATCTTCGGCATCCGCGAGGACCAGCGCGCCGACCATGAACTGGCACTGGGGCGCTGGCATATCGTCGACGAGCATGGCCGCGAAATGGCGCGGCACGAGCTGCCCGCCCAGCGCGCACTCGACAGCGGGCAGATGGTCGAGAGCGTGCTGCTGGGCCTGTACCACCGCGAGAAGAAGCAGTTGCTGTGGCTTACCGCCACGTCGGTCCCGCAGTTCGCGCCGGGCGCCAGCGTGCCCGCCCAGGTCACCACGCTGTTCAGCGACGTCACCGAACTCAAGCGCGACAGCGCGCTGTTCGACCGCGCGCAATCGCTGGCGCACATCGGCGGCTGGGAGTGGGACCTGGGCCGCGACCGCATGTACCTGACCGACGAAGCCCAGCGCATCCTCGGCGCGGCGCGCCCGCTGATCACCCTCAACGACATGCTGGGTTGCCTGCGCGAGACAGACCGCCGCCGCCTGCGCAGCGCGCTGGACCTGATCACCGCCGGCGGCCAGGGCTTCGACCTGGAACTGCAGGGCACGCAGGCCGACGGGCACCCGTTCTGGATCCGCGTAATCGGCGATTCCGAACCCGGCGACCCCGGCGCGTCGCGCATCACCGGCACCATGCAGGACATCTCGCAGGACAAGCAGGCCGAGGAAATGCTGCGCATCCAGGCGCGCACCGACCCGCTGACCGGGCTGATGAACCGCGATGCCGTGCTCACCGAACTCGGCGCGCGGCTGGCCGATCCCGAGCGCGCGCGCGTCGCCGTGCTCTACATCGACCTCGACCGCTTCAAGATGGTCAACGACGTGCTGGGCCACAACGCCGGCGACGAACTGCTGGTGCAGGCGTCCGACCGCATCCGTGGCGCGGTGGGCACCGACGGCATGATCGCGCGCTTCGGCGGCGACGAGTTCCTGGTGATCTGCGACGCCGGCGAGGACCCGCACCTGCCCGAGGCGATGGCGCATGCGGTGCTGGGCGCGTTCGCCGACGCCTTCCGTTTCGGCAAGGACGAATTCGCCATCACCGCCAGCATCGGCCTGGCGGTGGCGCCCGCCGACGGCCTGCGCCCGCAGCAGCTGATCCAGAACGCCGACATCGCGATGTACGACAGCAAGCACCGCGCGCGCAACGGCTGGCAGAGCTTCACCCAGGAACTGGCGCAACGGCAGCAGGACCGCCTGCAGATCGAGACGCAGCTGCGCCGCGCCGTGGACAACGAGGAGTTCCGCCTCGTCTACCAGCCGCAGGTCGACCTGCGCAACGGCCGCATCATCGCCGGCGAAGCGCTGATCCGCTGGCAGAACCACCAGCTGGGCGAGCTGCGGCCGGACGTGTTCATCAGCCACGCCGAAACCACCGGCGACATCGTGCGCATCGGCAGCTGGGTGCTGCGCGAAGCCTGCCGGCAGGTGGCAACCTGGCGCGACATGGGACTGGGCATCGTGCGGGTGGCGGTCAACGTGTCGTACCGGCAGTTCGCCGGCGACGACCTCGCCGACCGCGTGCGCGCCATCCTGACCGAGTTCGACCTGCCGGGCAGCGCGCTGGAGCTGGAATTCACCGAGCGCGTGCTGATCGAGGACGCACCGGCCACGCTGCGCACCTTCGCCGACCTGCGCCAGTTGGGCGTGCTGCTGACCATCGACGACTTCGGCGAGGGCTACAGCGCGCTCAACTACCTGCGCCGCCTGCCGATCCACGGCCTGAAGCTGAGCCCGCTGTTCACCGAGGGCGTGCCCAACAACCGCTCCGACGTCGCGGTCTGCCAGGCGGTCTCGGCCATCGCCCGCAGCCTGGGCCTGGGCCTGGTGGCCGAGGGCGTGGAATCGGAGGCGCAGCGCCAGTTCCTGCTCAACCTCGGCGTGCCGGTCGGCCAGGGCTTCCTGTTCGCCCCCGGCCTGTCGCCGGACGAATTCGCCCGCCGGCTGGCCGATGCGCCGCTGGAGCGGGTGCACGCCTGAGCGGCGCCCCTGCCCGGCATGGGGCTTTTGTGGGAGCGACGTCAGTCGCGATGGCGCTCTCCCTGTGAAGCCTTATCGCGACTGACGTCGCTCCCACAGGATCCCCCGGATCACCGGCGCGACGCCTGCCACCCGCCATCGCGTAAAATGCCGGCCTTTCCGCAGCAGGTTCACCGCATGCAGCTTTCCGACACCCGCGCCGTCATCACCGGCGGTGTTTCCGGCCTGGGCCTGGCCGTCGCCCGCCATCTCGTCGCCCAGGGCGGCAAGGCCGCGCTGTTCGACGTCAACGACGACAAGGGCGCGGCCGCCGTCGCCGAACTCGGCGAGGCCAATGTCCGCTACTTCCGCACCGACGTCACCGACGAGGCCGGCGTGGCGGCGAACGTGGCGGCAGCGCAGGCATTCCTCGGCGGGCTGAATGCGGCGATCAACTGCGCCGGCATCCTCGGCGCCGGCCGCGTACTCGGCAAGGAATCCCCGATGCCGCTGTCCACGTTCCAGGCCACCGTGATGGTCAACCTGGTCGGCAGCTTCAACGTGGCCAAGGCCGCGGCCGACCTGATGCAGCACAACACGCCGAACGCCGACGGCGAGCGCGGCGTGATCGTCAACACCGCCAGCGTGGCGGCGTACGAAGGCCAGATCGGCCAGGCCGCGTATTCGGCATCGAAAGGCGGCGTGGTCGGCATGACCCTGCCGATGGCGCGCGAACTGTCGCGCTTCGGCATCCGCGTGATGACCGTCGCCCCGGGCATCTTCTGGACGCCGATGGTCGACGGCATGCCGGACGCCGTGCAGCAGTCGCTCAGCGCCTCGATCCCCTTCCCGTCCCGCCTGGGCAAGCCGGAGGAGTTCGCCGACCTGGTCGCCTACATCCTCGGCAACCCCTACCTCAACGGCGAAACCATCCGACTGGATGGCGCCGTGCGGTTGGCGCCGAAATAAAGCAGCGGCGAGTGGAGAGGAGTGAGAAGCGAGTCAAAACCCGCTTCCGCCCTTCCGCTCACTCCTCACTCCTCTCCACTCACTCCTCGCACTCATATGAAAGCTTTCGACATCAAGAAAGGCAACGTCGTCGAACACAACGGCGGCGTGTACCAGATCCGCGACATCGAGCGCAGCTCGCCGCAGGGCCGCGGCGGCAATGTGCGCTTCCGTTTTATCATGTACAGCGTGCCCGGCGGCAACAAGCTGGATGCCAGCTTCGATGCCGACGACAACCTGAGCGAGGTGGAACTGCTTCGCCGCCAGGCGACGTATTCCTACAAGGACGGCGACGCGTTCGTGTTCCTCGACGACGAGGACTACACGCCGTACACGCTGGACGCCAACGTCATCGGCGACGACGCCGGCTACATCACCGACGGCCTGGCGGGCTGCTACGTGCAGGTGATCGATGAACTGCCGGTCGCCCTGCAGCTGCCGCAGCACGTGACGCTGGAAGTGGTGGAAACGCCGCCGGAACTGAAGGGCGGCACCGCCACCAAGCGCCCGAAGCCGGCCAAGCTGAGCACCGGCATCGAGATCATGGTGCCGGAGTACATCACCAACGGTGAACGCATCCTGGTCAACACCACCACCGGTGAATTCGGCGGCCGCGCGGACTGAGGTAGCGTGCGCTACGCGCACGACTCGCCGAATCTCCCTCCGCGCGATGAAGCATCATGAGGTCGTGCGCGTGGCGCACGCTACGTGGATGCCCACAGGTCAGCGCGGCGGGTGCGAGGCCTTGCGTTGACGTAGCGTGCGCTATGCGCACGACCCGTGAAACCATCCTTCGTCGCGCGATGGATGCGATGACGCGACAGATCCTCCGGTCGTGCCGCGCGGTGCACGCTACGGGTTGCGTAGCCGGACGCCGATGGTTTCGAGGTTCGCTTCGATGCCGTGCAGCACGTCGCGCTGGTCCGCGGGCAGCCAGCGTTCCAGCTCCTCGCGCAACCGCCCGTCCTGTTCGCGCAGTCGGGCCAGGCGCAGGCGGGCTTCCTCTGTGATGCGCTCGCGCTCTGCCGCTTGCGGCAGTCCGTAGCCCTGCGGCAGCAGCTCCGAGGGGCGGCTGATGAAGCCGGTGTCGCCCAGCCACGCACGCAGGGCCTGCAATGCGGGTGCGATGTCGGCCGGTGCGTCGCGACCCAGGTAGTGGCGCTTGAGATGGTCGCGGAGCAGCAATTGCTGTCGGCGTTGCGCGGCAGTCTCCAGCACCAGCAATGCCGCGCTGGTCCGCAGGTCGGCCTTCGGCAACCATGCCGCGCGTTCGATGGGCGACAGCGCCAGCCACGCCTGCGCATCCTGCTGGGGCAACGCCAGCGACTCCCGGGCGACCGCGAACAGCGCGTCGTAGCGCGCGCTTAACGGCTCGAAGTAGTAACCAAGTCTTCGCGCTTCATCAGCGTCATCGAGCACACCGGCGTCCGCGATGCCGCGGCGTTCCAGTTTCTTCAGCAACCCGGTGGGCGTGATGCTGGCGAGCGATTCCCCCGCCAGCCTTGGCACGCCGTCGTGCAGCAGCTTCCAGGTTTCCACTGCGCAGTTGTTGCTGATGAAGTAGTAGCGCCCGTCGTAACTCCAGTGCAACTGGGCGGCACGCTCCAACAGCGAAGCGATCTCCACGTCATCCAGCCGCAACGGGATCGACCGCAGCCCGCGCAGCTCGACCCGGGTGTATTCCTCGATCACCTGATCGAGCGGCAGCAGGAACAGCCGCGAGGGATAGGAGCCCGTCAGTCCCCGCCAGCCCGAGATCTGCACGTCGCCGACAAAGGCGCGGAACGACAGCACGCGGTGGTGCGCCAGGTCGAAGCGGCAGTCGGGTCCCGGCACGCGGCCGGGCGCACAGATCACCAGCCTGAGCATGCTGTGGCCCCAGCGGCTCATCGCCTGCGTGTTGCCTTCGGCCAGCAGGTAGTCGATCGCGTAGACGCGCGATGGATCCAGTGCGAGCAGCGAGGCATCGCTGGCGTCGGCATCGGCCTCCAGGAACGGCAGGCCGGGCGCACACGCTTCCACCGCCGGTGGCATGCCGAAGTGCGTGGCGAAATGGCGATGTAGTGCCGGACGCCGGCATCCGTAGTCCGGGTCGAGCACGAAATGCTCGAGGTTCACCGCCACGAACTCGGCCGGGCGCTCGCGTTCGTACGGATCGGGAGTCCGCGCGACGAAGTCGTTGCGCGAGCGGCGGCCGGCCAGCGGGAGCACGCTGCGCTGCCATCCCGCCAGGTCGCGCAGGCGCGGATCGCCGGACAGGATATTGCGCCGTGCGCGGTCGTAGCTGTGGGCCAGTTCATGCACCAGCGCCTGGCGCACCACGAGCACCGACGCATCGTCGGGTGCCAGCGAGTCGCGCGTCTTCCACGTCTCCAGCAAGCGGCGTGGAAGCAGTACGCGGTCGCCCACCCGCCGTCCGGCGACATGTGCCGGCAGATCGTCGCGCCACTGCAGGACGAGGCCTGCCGGCAGGCCGTCGCGCCATGTGGTCGGCAATCGCGGCAGGACGTCGTCCACCAGCGCCTGCGTGGCCGCGAGATCGTCCGCGGAAAGACGGCCCGGATCGATGCCGAGCGCGGCCGCCGGCGTAGCGGCCGCGCCGAACCACCCCCACAGCAGGAGCGCGGCGATGCGCCGGCCCCGGGGCCGACGCCGCTGCATCAGCGGGCCAGGATGGCCTGCGCCAGCTGCATGTCGCTGGCCTTGCGAGCGGCTTCATCCTTCTCGCGCAGGTGACGCAACGCGGCTTCCAGCTGCGCGCCGCGGATGCGGCCTTCGGTGGCGACGAAGCTGGCGGCGTCTTCGCGCGCCTGCACGACGACCTTGTCGTCGCCGGACGAGCTGCCGGACGAGGCCGACGAGCCGGCCGAGGACGCGCCGGCGGAAGAACCGGCGAAGCTGCCAGCCAGCGCCGGCACGGAGAATGCCAGCAACACGCCGGCCAGGATCAATCGGGACATGGAGTTTCCAAACGGGGGAATGCCGCGGTCGGCGGGTGTGCAAAGACTACCTGCAATCGATCCCGCAAGGCTGAATCCGGCAGCCGTCTCAGGTGTCGAACAGCTTGCCCGGATTCATCAGTCCGTTCGGGTCCAGCACCTGCTTGATGCCGCGCATCACCGCGATTTCGCCGGCGCTGCGCGTACTTTCCAGATAGCCCTTCTTGACCAGGCCGATGCCGTGCTCGGCCGAGATGCTGCCCTGGTGGCGTGTCAGCGAGGCCGCCAGCAGCTTGGTGACCTGCTCGCACTGGGTGACGAAGTCCGCGTTCTCCATGCCCTCGGGCTTCAGCACGTTGATGTGCAGGTTGCCGTCGCCGATGTGGCCGAACCACACCACCTCGAACTGCGGATAGGCCTCGCCCAGCAGCGCCTGTGTCTGGGCCAGGAAGGCCGGCATCGCCGAGATGCGCACCGACACGTCGTTCTTGTACGGCACGTACCGCGCCAGTGCCTCGGTGATGCCCTCACGCAGGCGCCACAGCTGCGCGGCCTGCGCATCGGACTGGCTGATCACGCCGTCGCTGACCCAGCCCTGCTCCATGCAGGCCTCGAAGGCCGCCATCGCCGCCGCTTCCTTCGCCTCGTCGCCGATGGCGAACTCGGTGACCACGTAGTACGGATGGATCTCGTCGAACGGCTTCTGCGCGCCATGCGCCAGCACGTGCTGCAGCGCGCGGTCGGTGAAGAACTCGAAGGCCTCCAGTTGCAGGCGTTCGCGGAACGCGGCGAATACCTGCATCAATACCTCGAACGAGGGCAGCGCCAGCAGCATGACGTTGGTCGGCGGCGGCGGATCGGTAAGACGCACGGTGGCTTCGACCACGATCCCCAGCGTGCCCTCGGAACCGATGAACAGGTGGCGCAGGTCGTAGCCGCTGGAATTCTTGATCAGCGCCTTGTTGAGCTCGAGCACGTCGCCGACGCCGGTGACGACCTTCAGGCCGGCGATCCACTCGCGCGTGTTGCCGTAGCGGATCACGCGGATGCCACCGGCGTTGGTGGCGATGTTGCCGCCGATCGCGCAGGAGCCGCGTGCGGCGAAGTCCACCGGGTAGACCAGCCCATGCTCACGTGCCGCATTGTGTACGGCTTCCAGCGGCATGCCGGCTTGCACGGTCAGCGTGCGGTCCACCGCATTGAACTCCAGCGCCTGGTTCATCCGCTCCAGGCTCAGCACAAGTTCGCCGTTCGTGGCGACCGCACCGCCGGACAGGCCGGTACGTCCGCCCGAGGGCACCACGGCGACCCGATGCTCGTTCGCCCAACGCACGACGGCCTGCACTTCCTCGACCGTGACCGGCAGCGCGATGGCCAGCGGCGCCGGCGTCCAGCGCCGGGTCCAGTCGCGGCCATAGTGCTCGAGATCGGCAGGATCGGTCTTCAGGCGCAGCGCCGGGACGGCGTGCTGCAGGGCTTCCAGGCGCGGATCGCTCATTGCGGGGGCAGTACTTTCGGGGGCGCCCAGCGTGCCAGCGATGCAGGGTGGCGTCCAGCCGATGCGGCGCTTCGTTTCAGCGGCAACCAAGCCGGGAAAACCGCAACCGAGCTTTCCATGGCGCGCCGCACCATCGAGCGCATCCATCTGGCATAGTGACGCCCCTTCCCTCTCCGCGGCGACCTTTCCGGCAATGTCGATCAAGAAGACCTCGTACCCGAAGCAGGACATCCGCGTACTGTTGCTGGAAGGGGTCAGCCAGACCGCCGTCGAGACGTTCCGCGCGGCGGGATACTCGCAGATCGAGTTCCACGAGAAGTCCCTGCCGGAAGACGAACTGAAGCAGCGCATCGCCGAGGCGCACATCGTCGGCATCCGTTCGCGCACCCACTTGAGCGAAGACGTGCTGGCGCAGGCGCGCCGGCTGATCGCGGTAGGCTGCTTCTGCATCGGCACCAACCAGGTGGACCTGGACGCGGCGGAACTGGCCGGCATCCCGGTGTTCAATGCGCCCTACTCGAATACGCGCAGTGTCGCCGAACTGGTGATCGCGCAGGCCATCCTGCTGATGCGCGGCGTCCCGCAGAAGAACGCCGAATGCCATCGCGGCGGCTGGAGCAAGTCGGCGGCCGGCAGCCACGAAGTGCGCGGCAAGACGCTGGGCATCATCGGCTACGGCCATATCGGTACCCAGGTCGGCGTGCTGGCCGAGGCGCTGGGCATGCACGTGCTCTTCCACGACATCGAAACCAAGCTGTCGCTGGGCAATGCGCGCGCGGCCGTGAGCCTGGACGACCTGCTGGCGCAGAGCGACGTGGTGACCCTGCACGTGCCGGAGACGCCGGCGACCAAGGACATGTTCGGCGCCGCCCAGATCGCGCAGATGAAGCCCGGCGCGCACGTCATCAATGCCTCGCGCGGCACCGTGGTCGACATCGACGCGCTGGCCGACGCGCTGAAGTCCGGCCAGGTCGGCGGCGCGGCGGTCGACGTGTTCCCGCTGGAGCCCAAGGGCAATGCGGAGCTGTTCGAGTCGCCGCTGCGCGGGCTCGACAACGTCATCCTCACCCCGCACGTAGGGGGCAGCACGCTGGAGGCGCAGGACAACATCGGCATCGAAGTCGCCGCCAAGCTGGTGCGCTACAGCGACAACGGCAGCACGCTGTCGGCGGTGAACTTCCCCGAGGTCACTCTGCCCGGCCACGACGGCAGCCGCCGCATCCTGCACATCCACCGCAACGTGCCCGGCGTGCTGTCGCAGATCAACGACATCTTCCGCGACCGCGGCATCAACATCGACGGCCAGTTCCTGCGTACCGATCCGAAGGTCGGCTACGTGGTCATCGACGTCACCGCCGACGAGGAACAGACCGCCAGCCTCCGCGATGCGATGGCGGCGATCGAGGGGACGTTGCGGGTACGCGTGCTGTACTGAGGTTCGCCGTTCGGCGGGCCGGGGCCCACCCTACGCCTCGTTCCGCGCCAGCCACTTGCGGGCCATGCGGCGGATCGACGCGTCGGCATCGTCCGCGAGCGACGCGATCTCGCGCCAGGCCAAGTCCAGCGACTCTTCGCTGACCACGTAGTCTTCGCCGCCGTTCGCGCGCACCACGTAGCGCACGTCGTAATGCCAGTGCCCCGGCACCTCCTTGCGCTCGGGAATCCAGTGCCGGTCCAGGTCGAAGATGTCGCCCTCCACGGAGAGGTCGGACAGACCGGATTCCTCTTCGGCCTCCTTCAAGGTCACCCGCGCCATGTCGGTGTCGCCGTCGGCATGTCCACCCAACTGCAGCCAGCGGTCGAGCTTGCGGTGATGGGTCAGCAGCACGCGCCGGCCATCGCCGCTGACCAGCCAGACGCCACCGGTCAGATGCCCTTCCAGCCGCTCGCGGAGGAAGGGATCGGCAGGATCGTCGAGCAGGGCGAGGAACTGGCCCACCACCTCGGTCTCGGCAGGCCAGCGCCGTCCGTAGGCGGCCAGGTGTTCGCGGAGGGCGGCATAAGCGGCTGACACGGCGTGGTTTTCTCGTTGAAGGACACGATGGGGCCGCGATTATCGCCGGCCATGCTGCACCCGCGCTTGTGATCCCCGGCCCGCTTTGGCAAGGTACGGCCTTCCATGGGGCCCGCCTCCATGACCGTTGCCACCGTCCGGCGGAGCTCTTCGTCGGCATCCAGTCTTTCAAGGGGACGCTGCGAATGCTCAAAGCTCTGTTCAGGGTCAAGCCGGTCGCACCGGCAGGCCACGTCGATGCCGGCGAACCGGTCGAAGGTAGCCTGGACGGGGAAAGTGGGTTCAAACGCACGTTGACCGCCAAGCATCTGGTGATGCTGGGCGTGGGCGCCGTGATCGGCGCCGGCATCTTCGTGCTGACCGGCCAGGCGGCCGCCAACCATGCCGGCCCCGCCATCATGCTGAGCTTCGTGCTGGCCGGCTTCGCCTGCGCCATGGCCGGTCTTTGCTATGCCGAGTTCGCCTCGATGATGCCGGTCTCCGGTAGCGCGTACTCGTATTCATACGCCACGCTGGGCGAGGCGGTCGCCTGGTTCATCGGCTGGTGCCTGGTGCTCGAGTATCTGTTCGCGTCTTCCACGGTCGCGGTGGGCTGGTCGGGCTACCTGGTGAGCTTCCTCACCGGCACGCTCGGCCTGCCGTTCCCGGAGCAACTAGCGACCGCGCCGATCACCTGGGACAATGGCGGCTTCGTCGCCACCAACGGCATCATCAACCTGCCTGCAGTATTGATCGTCGCGGCGGTCAGCGGGCTTTGCTACGTCGGCATCACCCAATCGGCCTTCGTCAACGCGATCATCGTCGCGATCAAGGTGGTGGTGATCGCGGCGTTCCTCGGCTTTGGCGTCCAGTATGTCGACCCGGCGAACTGGACCCCCTTCATTCCCGAGAACACCGGCCCCGGCCAGTTCGGCATGGACGGCGTGTTCCGCGCGGCGACCATCGTGTTCTTCGCCTACATCGGTTTCGACGCGGTCTCCACCGCCGCCGGCGAAGCGAAGAATCCGCAGCGCGACATGCCCAAGGGCATCCTGGGTTCGCTGGCCATCTGCACCGTCATCTACATCGCCGTCTGCGCGGTGCTGACCGGCATGACCCACTACAGCCTGCTGGGTACCGCCAAGCCCGTGGCCACCGCGCTGGAAGAGGTGCTCAAGGCCGATCCGGGGGCCAGCGTGGGCTGGCTCAAGACCGCCGTGGAAATCGGCGCCATCGCCGGCCTGTCGTCGGTGATCCTGGTCATGCTGATGGCGCAGCCCCGCATCTTCTATTCGATGTCCCGGGACGGACTGCTGCCCCGCCTGTTCGGCAAGGTGCACCCGAAGTTCCATACCCCCTATGTGGGCACCATCATCGTCGGCGTGCTGGCGTGCCTGCTCGCCGGCTTCATGCCGCTCAGCGTGCTGGGCGAGCTGGTGTCGATGGGCACCCTGCTGGCCTTCGCCACCGTGTGCCTTGGCGTGCTGGTGCTGCGCTTCACCCGTCCCGACCTCGACCGGCCCTTCCGCGTGCCGATGTTCTGGCTGATCTGCCCGCTGGGCGTGCTGGCCTGCCTGTTCCTGTTCCTGCAATCGTTCATGGAGCACTGGCAGATCTTCGTGGCCTGGACGGTGTTGGGCCAGGTGATCTACTTCGCCTACGGCTTCCGCAACAGCAAGCTCAGGCAGAAGGCCTGACCCTCTTCAAGGCCGGCGGATGCACCGCCGGCCTTTTTGGTTGTACTCCTCGATAACGCTCCGAGATCACGCACGATGCTCCGACAACTCCTGGCCACCAAGCACCCCCACGCCGCCCACGAAGACGCCGAAGGCCTCAGCCTGCGCCGCACGCTCGGCCCCTGGGGCCTGACCGCGCTCGGCATCGGCGCGGTGATCGGCGGCGGCATCTTCGTCATCACCGGCCAGGCGGCGGCGAACCACGCGGGGCCGGCGATCATGCTGTCGTTCGTGCTGGCCGCGCTCTGCTGCACCTTCTGCGCGCTGGCCTATGCCGAGTTCGCGGCGATGGTGCCGGTGTCGGGCAGCGCCTACACCTATACCTACGCCACGCTGGGCGAGCTGGCCGCCTGGTTCATCGGCTGGATGCTGGTGCTGGAATACGGCGTCTCCGCCTCGGCGGTGGCGGTCAGCTGGACAGGCTATTTCCTCAGCCTGCTGGAACACTTCAACATCTATTTGCCGCAGGCGTTCGTCAGTGCACCGCTGGATGCGCAGCTGCGGCCCACCGGCGCCATCGCCAACGTCCCCGCCGCCATCATCGTGCTGCTGCTGACCTGGCTGTGCTACGTGGGCATCCGCAAGTCGTCGGCGATGAACATGGCGATGGTGGTGCTGAAGACCGGCCTGATCGTGCTGGTGATCGTGGCCGGCTGGCAGTACGTGGATCCGGGCAACTGGGAGCCCTTCATCCCCGCCAACGAAGGTCCGGGCAAGTTCGGCTGGGACGGCGTGCTGCGTGGCGCGGCGATGGTGTTCTTCGCCTATATCGGCTTCGAGGCGGTGTCGGTGGCGGCGCAGGAATCGCACCGTCCGCAGAAGGACCTGCCGATCGGCATGCTGGCCTCGCTGGCGATCTGCACCGTGCTGTACATCGCCATGGCCGCGGTGATGACCGGCCTGGTGCCCTACACCGCCTTGGGCACGGCCGAGCCGGTGGTGACCGCCGTCGCCGCGCATCCCGAACTGGGCTGGCTGCGGGTGACGGTGGAAATCGGCGCGCTGATCGGCCTGTCGTCGGTGGTGCTGGTGATGATCATCGGCCAGCCGCGCATCTTCATGATCATGGGCCGCGACGGCCTGCTGCCGCCGGTGTTCACCAAGATCCACCCTGAATACCGTACGCCGCACATCAACACGGTGATCACCGGCATCGGCATCGCGCTGCTGGCGGCGCTGTTCCCGCTCGACGTGCTGGGCGAACTGACCTCGATGGGCACGCTGATCGCCTTCGCGTCGGTCTGCGTCGGCGTGCTGGTGCTGCGCCGTACCCAACCCGACCTGCCGCGCCCCTTCCGCATTCCGATGGCCTGGCTGGTCTGCACGCTGGGCGTGCTGAGCTGCCTGGCGCTGCTGTCGGCGATGACCGCCCACAACTGGATGCTGATGGCCGTGTGGACCGCGGTGGGCTTCCTGATCTACTTCGGCTACGGCTATCGCCACAGCCGCCTGGGCGGCAAGCGCTGAGCCCCCCGCTCCGGCAGCGGCATTGAAAAAAGCGCGGCCCTGCCGCGCTTTTTTCTTGTATGCCTTAGACGCCGAAGGTCAGGGCTTCCTGGCCCAGGCGCTGCACCAGCCCTTCGCCGCCACCGAGTTCTTCGGGAACAGCGTGCACGGACCATAGGCCTGCGAGGCTGGCGCCTTGAAGAAGTTGCAGTTGGCGCAGTGGTCGCCGGCCTTGTGCTTGGGATGCTTCACGCCGGTGGCATTCTCGGTATAGGCCAAGGCTTTGGCCGTCGGGTTGTTCGCGTCCAGTTTGGGGAGCGCGGCGGGTGCGGCGGCATCGGCGCGCATCGCGTGCCAGGCCAGCGGCGCCACCGCGGCGGCGGTCAGCGTGGTGGTGAGGAAGCGGCGGCGGGAGGCATCGTGGCTCATCTGGCGAGGTACCTGCGGGTAGGAGCCGGCAGTGTCCGACGCCCGCCCATCGCCCGCATTGCGCAGGATCAATCGCTGCCGGGCGAGGCGGGAGGTTCCGCTAGAATGGCTGCCATGAACGCCCTGCCCTACGACACCGACCAGTTGCGCGACCGCGCGCAGTCCATCATCGCCAACGTCCGCGAGCTGTCGCAGCTGGGTTGGACGCCGGCCACCAGCAGCAACTTCTCGCAGCGGCTGGACGAACGGCATGCCGCCATCACCGTGTCGGGCCGCGACAAGGGCCGGCTGGTGGAAGCGGACATCATGGTGGTCGACTTCGACGGTAAGGCCGTCGGCAGCGACCATCGTCCCTCGGCGGAAACCCTGCTGCACACGCAGCTGTACCGCCGCTACCCCGAGATCGGCTGCGTGCTGCACACGCATTCGCTGGTACAGACGGTGGCCTCGCGGCTGTTCGCCGGGGCCGGCCACCTCCGGCTGGAGGGCTTCGAGCTGTTGAAGGCCTTCCACGGCAACAGCACGCACGAGATGGCGATCGACGTTCCCGTGTTCGCCAACACCCAGGACATGCCCACGCTGGCGGCCCAGGTCGACGCCCTGCTCGACAACCAGCCGCTGTGGGGCTACCTGATCGATGGCCATGGCCTGTACGCCTGGGGTCGCACGATGGCCGAGGCGCGCCGCCACCTGGAAGCCTTCGAGTTCCTGTTCGCGGCCGAACTGGAACTGCGCAAGCTCGGCTGCCGGCGCTGATAGCCGGCGGTTATCGCGGCATTCCGTTCCTGCAACGGGCCGCAGCGGCGGGTCTGGTAACCTAGCGTCCCCCTTCGTCGCCGCCCGCCCTGCCGCCATGAGCCGCCTGCGCATCTTCAGCGAATCCGACCCGGCCACGCCGGAGTTCGCCAGCTACGACCCCGATTTCATCGCCACCGAACTGAAGAAGATCGGCGTGACCTTCGAGCGCTGGAAGGCGACCAAGGCCATCGAACCGGGCGCGCCTGCGGAAGACGTGATCGACGCGTATCGCGCCGACATCGATCGGCTGGTGGCCGAGCGCGGTTTCAAGACCGTGGACGTGGTCAGCATCGCGCCGGACAACCCGCAGCGCGAGGCGATGCGCGCCAAGTTCCTGGACGAGCACTACCACAAGGAAGACGAGGTGCGTTTCTTCGTCGCCGGCTCGGGCCTGTTTACCCTGCACGTCGGCGACAAGGTCTACGAAGTGGAGTGCGTGAAGGACGACCTGATCGCCGTGCCCGACAGCACGCTGCACTGGTTCGACATGGGACCGGAGCCCCGTTTCGTGGCGATCCGCTTCTTCACCGAGCCGGACGGCTGGGTGGGCCACTTCACCGGCACCACGCTGGCGCAGCAGTTTCCGCGCTACGACGGCCTTACCGAACCCTGAAGCTCCTCTCCCCTCGGGAGAGCGGTTGGGGTGAGGGTCCGGCGAAACGACGGCGTTGAACTGTCGCTTCAGTGATCGGCGACTGCTGCTCTCCTTCGCTCCCCATGACACGTGCAGCGGCGCAAGCTCCGCTCTACAGGCCACCTTGAAGATCACCATGCCCGTTTCCGCCATCCTCACTGACATCGAAGGCACCACCAGCAGCATCTCGTTCGTGAAGGACGTGCTGTTCCCGTACGCACGCCGCGCCCTGCCCGGTTTCGTTCGCGAACACGGCCAGGAACCGGAGGTGCGCCGCTGGCTGGACGTGGTGGCCACCGAGCACGGCAGCATCTGCAGCGACGATGTCATCGTCGAGACCTTGCAGGGCTGGATCGACCAGGACCGCAAGCACACGGCGCTGAAGGCGCTGCAGGGCATGATCTGGCAGGCCGGCTACCGTGATGCCGACTTCACCGCGCACATCTACCCCGATGCCGCCCCGGCGCTGCGCGACTGGCATGGCCAGGGCCTGCCGCTGTACGTGTACTCGTCCGGCTCGGTGCCGGCGCAGAAGCTGTTCTTCGGCCACAGCGATGCCGGCGACCTGACGCCGCTGTTCTCCGACTGGTTCGACACCGAGGTCGGCGGCAAGCGCGAGGCGGACAGCTACCGCGTGATTGCGGCGCGTATCGGCCTGCCGGCGGAACGGATCCTGTTCCTGTCCGATGTCGTCGAGGAGCTGGACGCCGCCCGCGAAGCGGGCCTGCAGACGTGCCTGATCGACCGCCTGGAGGACTACCCGACGCCGCGCGAAGGCGATGACGCGCACGGCCACCCGCGCGTAGCCTCGTTCGCCGACATCCCGCTTCCGCACTGAATCGCGCCATGGCATCGCAACGCACGGCGACGCTCACCGGGCTGGCCGCGATCCTGCTGTGGGCGTCGCTGGCAGTGCTGACCACCGCCACCGGCGACCTGCCGCCGTTCCAGGTGCTGGCGATCGGGTTTGGCGTGGCGGCCGTGATCGGTCTGCTGCGTGCCGGAGCGCGCGGACGCAGCGGACTTCGCGAACTTCGCCAGCCTGTTGCCGCGCTGGCCCTGTCCACGCTCGCACTGTTCGGCTACCACGCGCTGTACTTCATCGCGTTGAAGCGCGCGCCCGCCGTGGAAGCGAACCTGCTCAACTATCTGTGGCCGCTGCTGATCGTGGTCTTCGCCGGCCTGCTGGGCGGGGTGAACGTGCGCCGCGGGCAGTGGATCGGCACGCTGCTGGGCCTGCTTGCGGCGGCGCTGCTGGTCACGCGCGGGAAAGGGCTGCAGGTGGACCCGGCGCATCTTCCCGGCTATCTGGCGGCGCTGGGAGCGGCGGTAATCTGGGCGGCGTATTCGGTCCTCAATCGCCGCTTCGCCGACGTGCCGACCGCAGCCATCACCGTCGCCTGCGCCGGCGTGGCGATACTGGGCGCGCTGTGCCACCTGCTGTACGAACAGACCGTCACGCCTACCGCCCTGCAATGGGGCGTGCTCGTGGTGATGGGGATCGGTCCGGTGGGCGCCGCCTTCTGGCTGTGGGACCACGGCACCAAGCATGGCGACATCGCCCTGCTGGGCAGCCTGTCGTATCTGGCACCCCTGCTGTCCACGCTGTTGCTGGTCGCGTCGGGCCGCGCACAGGCGCACCCGATACAGGCGTTCGCCATCGCGCTGCTGCTGGCCGGCGCGTGGCTCAGCGTGAGGGCAAGCCGATCGCCACGCTGAGAGCGATTCGCGTTCCGGCATCACCGCGTGCGTTTGCCTAGACTGCGCGCCACGTCGCCCGCCAGCCCTTCGCCCGCCAGCCACGTGGACCTTGCCCGCCAGCCGTCGCTCGCACGCCGGGTTCCACTGAAGCAAACGCCCCTCGAGAGGGGCGTTTTCGTTTGCGGACCGGACCGCGCCGGGCCTCAGCCGGCCAGCTTCCGCATCATCGACAACAGCGGAAGCGCCCTGGCCTTGGCGCCATCCAGATAGCGGTTGTGACCCACCGGCGACGGCGCCATCCCGAGGTGCCGTACCCGCTTGCGGATGCGGTGGTTGAACTGCATGGCCTGCGTCCAGCGCTGCGTCTCGTCGGTCTGGAAGAAGAACGACAGCGAGATCGACACGTCCTCGGCGCCATTCTTCACGTAATGCCCGGCGGTGTACGGAATATGCAGCGCATCGCCGGGACGGAAGTCGAACTTGATGGCGTGCGCATCCAGGTCCTCATGCCAGGGCGCCTGGACTTCTTCGCGATCCATGTAGGCCTCGCAGATGTCCACCGGCACGATGTCCGGGCGGAAATTCGGGAATACCGCCACTTCCTTGCTGCCGCGGATCTGCATCAGCACGTTCGAGTACCGGTCGAAGTGGAACGGCGTCATCGCATTGGGCGAGGCGATGAACAGCCACATGCGCGGCTCATGGATCGCCCGCGAATTGCCGCTCTCGCGCTGCAGTTCGGTCATCTCGGCACGCAGCGACTCGTACAGGTCGCGGAACGCCGGGTGGTCGACGGGATCGCGCACCGCGATGTAGGAGTTGGAGGTGCGGATCGTCTCGATGGTCTCGCGCAGGCTCAGGCCATTGCCGTGCTCCAGGTGCGCGCGGTCGAAGTTGATCGACAGGTCGGAGAGACCCCTGGAATAGGCGATGTTCTCGGGACGCAGCTGCGGCAGCGACGCCGCCAGCCCTTCCATCGTCAGGGCCGGGTGGTCCAGCAGGTGGTGCTTGAAGATGAACGGAGCACGGTCCAGCTTGCCCACGGGCAAGCCGGCATCGAAACACTTGGACATGAAACCCCCTGTTGCCGCCCCCCTGGCGACATCAGGGTATTTCACGCCGAAACGAGCGGGGACCGGCCAAACCGCCGAATGAGTTCCGTCATCCCGGCGAAAGCCGGGAACCAGCGGCTTGCGTTGCTGCCATGCACGGAGAGCGAAAGGCAGTGGGTCCCGGCCTGCGCCGGGATGACGCCCCCACATCGTCGTCCCAGCGAACGCTGGGACCCACCTTGCTCTTTTCATCCAGCATTGCGGCTCGTAGGGGCAATGGATTCCAGCGTTCGCTGGAATGACGGGACTGGGGGCGAAGAAGCTCCGTCATCCCGGCGAAAGCCGGGACCCAGCGGCTTGCGTTGCTGCCATGCGCGGAGAGCGAAAAGCAGTGGTTCCCGGCCTGCGCCGGGATGACGGCCCCCACATCGTCGTCCCAGCGAACGCTGGGACCCATCTTGCTCTTGCTTCCAGCATCCCGGTTCGCACGGGCAATGGATTCCAGCGTTCGCTGGAATGACGGACCTGAGGCGAACCGATCTATCTACCGTCATCCCGGCGAAAGCCGGGAACCAGGGGATTGCGTTGCTGCCATGCACGGAGAGCGAAAGGCACTGGGTCCCGGCCTGCGCCGGAATGACGGTTCCCACACCGTCGTCCCAGCGAAAGCTGGGACCCATTTCGCTCTTGCATCCAGCATCGCGGTTCGCACGGGCAATGGATTCCAGCGTTCGCTGGAATGACGGACCTGAGGCGAACCGATCTCTCTACCGTCATCCCGGCGAAAGCCGGGACCCAGCGGCTTGCGTTGCTGTCATGCATGGAGATCGAACAGCACTGGATCCCGGCCTGCGCCGGGATGACGGTTCCCACCTCGTCGTCCCAGCGAATGCTGGGACCCATCTTGCTCTTTGCATCCAGCATCGCGGCACGCACGGGCGATGGATTCCAGCGTTCGCTGGAATGACGGGCCTGAGGGCGAATGGATCTCTCTACCCTCATCCGGTGAAAGTCGACGCCGTTCCCGAGTGGCCGGTCAGCCGTGGATCTTCTCGCCCCGCGCGAGCATGGCCACCAGCTTCTCCACCCTCGCCCGCTTCGTTTCCGGCTTCACCGCCGTCTGCACGCGCCAGCACACGGCATAGCGGTTGGTCCTGTCCAAGCTGTCGAAGAAGGCCCTGGCTTTGCGATTCTTCGTCAGCGCCAGCGCCTTCTCCAGTTCTGGTGGCACGGCCATCGAACTCGATCCGTCGTAAGCGGCCTCCCAGCGTCCGTCTGCCTTCGCCGCGTTCACCTCGCGCAGTCCGGCCGGCCGCATGCGACCGGCGGCGGTCAGCGCCTCGATCTTCGCCACGTTGATCTTCGACCAGGTGCTGCGCGAACGCCGTGGCGTGAAGCGCTGCAGGAAGAACTGCGCGTCGAGCCCCTTCTTCTGACCGTCGATCCAGCCATGGCACAGCGCGACGTCCAGCGCCTCGGCGTAGGTCACCGAGGGGATCCCGGCGTCCTTCTTGGCGATCTTCAGCCACACCCCGGCGGACTCGGGATGCCGTTCCAGCCAACGCTCCCATGTGGCGGCGTCCGCGAAATGTTCGACCGGGAGTTCGGGCGTGGCCATGCTCAGGGCTCCGCGTTCTGCAAGCGATACATGGTGTGTGCGGTCGTCTCGCCACGCCAGCGGTCGAAGGCGCGTACTTCGATGCGATGTTCGCCTTCGGCCAGGTCGGTGGGCAGTGCGCCACGCCACAGATGCTGCGATACCTCGGCTTCCGGCGAGCGATCGTAACCACGCAGCGCATCGGCCAGGTCGTCGCGCATGTTCTCGACCAGCAGCGACGGATCGGCCTGTTCGACGCGCTTCATCGGCTTCCACTCGCCCCCGTCGATGCGGTACTCGACGCGCGTGTCCGCGTCCCCCATGTAGACGTTGGCGTAGACGCCCCATGCTGGATAGGCGCCCTTGCGCAGGACCTTCGGTGCATGCAGACCGATGCCGCTGTCGTCGGGCGCGCGGGCCGGATGCCACGACAAGGCGTAGTCGCCACCCGCCTTCACGCGCAGCCGTGCGTATCCATTGGGCGTGCCGTCGGCCATGGTGGAAACCGGGATGCCCTGCGCGTCCTTGATGCCGGACCAGTACGCGCCGCAGGCAGCGCCGACGTTGTATTCGTGCAACGGCCGCATGCCATGCCAGCCGGTGGCGGCATCGTGGTACCAGTGCCGCTGCGTGTGGGTATGGCCGCTCAGCAGCAGGACGTGCGGGAAATCCGCCAGCAGCGCGAACAGGCGCTCGCGGTCCGCCGCACGGAACCCGCGCGCGCCTTCCTCAAAGAACGGGATATGCACGCCGATCACCAGCAGCCGGTCCTTGCGGACGGCAGGCAGATAGGCCTGCAGGAAAGCGAACTGATCCTCGCGCAGTCCGCCGACATACGAGGGCGACCTGCCAGGCTGGTAGATGATGTCGTCCAGCCCGATGAAGGTCAGCGCCTCCTCCTCCCAGGCGAACGTGTCCGGGCCGAGATGGTGGCGGAAGGTACGCAGCGAATCCTCGTCGCCGGCGGCGTCGAAATCGAGGTCGTGGTTGCCCGGGATGAACAGCCACGGTACCTGCAGGCGCATCGTGGTGCGCAGCATCGCCGGGTACAGCGACAGGTCGTCGTTGACGATGTCGCCCAGCGTCAGGCCCAGCGACGCACCATGCCGGCCGACCAGCGGCTGCACGATGTCGCGCCAGTAGTAGTCCACGTCCTGCAAGGAACTCGTCTGGCTGTCGGCAAGCAGCAGCGCCTCGAATGCACCATCGCCCGCCGCCACGCGCGGGCGCAAGGCGAAATCCCTGCAGCCGGGCTGGCGTTGCGGAATGCCGCCGAACTTCAATGCAGGACCGGCGTGGTACTGCCGGTTGTGCCAGAAGTCCGGCATGCCGTCCGACCGCACCGACAGGTCGTAGCCGGCAGGTTTGATGACGAACAGCGTACGGCCGTCTTCATACGGCACGTCGTACCCGCCGTTCGCGTCGGTCGTGGACAGCCGCACGCCGTCGGAGACCTTCACGCCGGGGATGCCGGGCTCGCCGGCATCGCGCACGCCGTTGCCGTTGCGGTCCTCGAAGACCTGGCCGCTGCTGCACGGTGGCGGCAGCGCGTGGGCGGGAACGGCCAACAGCGCCAGCAGAACAGCAATCAACGGGGCGCGCATGGCGGCTCCAGCCGGAAAGACCGGCGGATTATCGCGCAGCCGCAGCGATCATGGCGGGGCCGTTGTGGGAACGACGTCAGTCGCAACGGGAATCACGCCGATCTCCACTGTGGGAGCGATGTCAGTCGCGAACATCATCTCGCAGGACTGGCGGCGACGCGGGATGCCTGAAGGAAGAGCTCGCGACTCACGTCGCTCCCACAACCGCCAAGCCACAGCAAGGCTTGCCGACATGCTTACGTGGCCGCATGCCGCGCGCGCAGCACCTCGACAGCATCGGCCAGCGACAGGCCGCGTGCGCGCAGCAGCACGGTCAGGTGGTACAGCAGGTCGGCGCTTTCGCCGAGCAGGGCGGAGTCGTCCTGCGCTACGCCTGCCAGCGCGGTCTCAACGCCCTCCTCGCCCACCTTCTGCGCTATCCGCCGCACGCCACCCTCGAAGAGCCGCGTGGTGTAGCTGTCCGCCGGGCGTTCGCGCTCGCGCCGTGCGATCAGGGCGTCGAGTTCGGACAGGAACGCCGACGGTGCCGCCGGGAAACAGCTGGCCCGCTGCAGGTGGCAGGTAGGGCCCTGCGGATGGGCGAGCACCAGCAGCGTGTCGTCGTCGCAGTCCACATCGACCGATACCAGGTCCAGCACGTGGCCGGAGCTTTCGCCCTTGGTCCACAAGCGCTGCTTGCTGCGGCTGAAGAAGGTCACGCGGCCGCCCGCCAGCGTGACGTCGAGCGCTTCGCGGTTCATGTAGCCCAGCATCAGCACGCGCAGGGTGGTCGCGTCCTGCACGATCACCGGCAACAGACCATCGCCCTTGGCCCAGTCCAGGCGCGCTGGATCGAACGCCGCTTGTTGTCTGTCATTCGCCACGTCGCACCTCGATGCCCTGCCCTGCCAAGGCCTGCTTCAATGCCGGAATCCGGATCTGTCCGCTGTGGAAGACGCTGGCCGCCAGCGCGCCATCCACATCCGCCTGGGTGAATACCTCGGCGAAATGTTCGACCTCGCCCGCACCACCGGACGCGATCAGCGGCACGCCGCACACCGCGCGCACGGCCCGCAGCTGCACCAGATCGTAGCCGCGCCGCACGCCATCCTGGTCCATGCAATTGAGCACGATCTCGCCGGCGCCCAGCTGCTGTGCCTGCACCACCCAGTCGAGCGTGCGCAGGCCGGCGCCCTGCATCTTCGACGGGTCGCCGGTGTAGCGGCGCACGCGCCACTCGCCGTCCGCTTCGAGGATCGAGTC
This sequence comes from Pseudoxanthomonas sp. Root65, assembly GCF_001427635.1. Taxonomy (NCBI): domain Bacteria; kingdom Pseudomonadati; phylum Pseudomonadota; class Gammaproteobacteria; order Lysobacterales; family Lysobacteraceae; genus Pseudoxanthomonas; species Pseudoxanthomonas sp. Root65. The sequence goes on along the minus strand of NZ_LMHA01000002.1, from coordinate 563,916 downwards.
GACGCCGACCACCACGCATTGCACGCCGAAGGCCTCGGCCAGCTCGCCGATCAGCGCCGGACGCTCCAGCGCCGGTGTGTTGACCGACACCTTGTCGGCACCGCTGTACAGCACGCGGCGCGCCGTCTCCACGTCGCGGATGCCGCCGGCCACGCAGAACGGGATGTCGAGCAGGCGCGAGACGCGTTCGATCCACGCATAGTCCACCGAACGTCCTTCGGGACTGGCGCCGATGTCGTAGAACACCAGTTCGTCCGCACCCTCGTCGCGGTAGCGCAGCGCCAGCTCGGCGATATCGCCCATGTCCACGTGGTCGCGGAACTTCACGCCCTTGACCACCCGCCCTTCGCGCACGTCCAGGCACGGAATGATGCGCCGGCTCAACATGCCAGCGCCTCCGGCAGGGCGAAGCGGCCTTCCAGCAGCGCGCGTCCCAGCACGATGCCGGCGCAACCCGCCTCGCGCGCGCCCTCGACATCGGCGACCGCGCTGACACCGCCGGAGGCCTGCACGGCCAGCGACGGCACGGTGTCGTGCAGGTAGGCGTACAGCGCCAGGTTGGGGCCGGTCAGCATGCCGTCGCGGGCGATGTCGGTGCACAACAGGTGGCGAAGCCCGGCCGCGGCGTAGCGCGCGGCGAGTTCGTCCAGGGTTTCCGATGCGGTCTCGGTCCAGCCATGCACCGGCAGGCGCCAGATGCCGTCGTGGTCGCAGCGGGTGTCGAGTGCCACGGTGATGCGCTCGCTGCCGAACTCGGCCAGCCAGGACAGCACGGTCTCCGGTTCGCGCACGGCCAGCGAACCGACCACCACGCGCTGCGCACCGGCATCGAGGATGCGGGCCACGTCGTCGCGCTGGCGCACGCCGCCCCCGGTCTGCACCTTCAGCGCGGTCCCGCGGGCGATGTCGGCCAGCAGCGGGGCCAGCGTGTAGCCGCCGGCACGGGCCGCGTCCAGGTCGACCAGGTGCAGCCACTCGGCACCCTGCTCGACATAGCGCACGGCCACGTCCAGCGGCGCGCCTTCATAGCGCGTCTCGCGCGCATAGTCGCCCTGCGCCAGGCGCACGACACGGCCATCGCGCACGTCGATGGCGGGGTAAACGGTGAAACCGGTCATTGCAATCCGTACTCGATGAAGTTCTTCAGCAGCCGCGCGCCGACGGCGCCCGAGCGCTCGGGGTGGAACTGGGCGCCGGCCACGTTGCCCCGCTGCACCACGGCGGCGAAACGCTGGCCGTGTTCGCTGCTGCACAGGCAGTCGTCGTCGACCGGCGCCGCGTAGCTGTGGACGAAGTAGGCATGGTCGCCGTCGGCGATGCCGTCCAGCAACGAGGCGTCGCGGGTGCGCTGCAGGGTGTTCCAGCCCATGTGCGGCACGCGGATGCCGGGCGCGGCCGGCAGCTTGCGCACGCGGCCCGGCAGCAGGCCCAGGCAGGCGGTGTCGTCTTCCTCGGAATGGGCGAACAGCAGTTGCACGCCGACGCAGACGCCCAGCAACGGCCTGTCCAGCGTGCGCAGCACGTCGACCAAGTCCAGTTCCTGCAGCCGCGCCATGCAGACGGCGGCCGCACCGACGCCGGGCAGAATCACCCGGTCCGCCGCGCGGATCGTCGCCGCGTCGCCGGTCAGTTCCGCGTCCACACCCAGACGCTGCAGGGCGTAGCGCACCGAGCCGATATTGGAGCCACCGGCGTCGACCAGCACGACCTTCGTCACAGCGCCCCCTTGGTCGACGGCAGGTCGGCGCCTTCGCGCTTCACCGCCTGGCGCAGCGCACGCGCCAGCGCCTTGAAGCTGGCCTCGACCTTGTGGTGGTCGTTGTCGCCTTCCACCTTCAGGTTGAGGTTCAAGCCGGACGCGTCGCAGAGCGAACGGAAGAAGTGCGGCACCAGTTCGGTCGGCAGGTCGCCGACGCGCTCGCGGCGGAACTCGCCGCTGAAGACGAAGTACGGCCGTCCACTGAAATCCAGCGCGGCGCTGGCCAGCGTTTCGTCCATCGGCAGGGTGAAGCCGTAGCGGCCGATCCCACGCTTGTCGCCCAGCGCCTCCTTCAGCGCTTGGCCCAGCGCCAGGCCGGTGTCCTCGACGGTGTGGTGCTCGTCGATGTGCAGGTCGCCCTCGGCGCGCACGTCCAGGGCGAACCCGCCGTGCTTGCCGATCTGTTCCAGCATGTGGTCGAAGAACGGCAGACCGGTCTTCGCGACCGGCTCGGCGACGCGGTCGAGGTCGACCTCGACGCGGATCTTCGTTTCCTTCGTGTTGCGCTGGACCACGGCGCGGCGCGGCGCATCCGCCAGTTCGTGCGCGATGCCGGCCCAGTCCCATTCGCCGCCGAACTGCGCGGTCTTCAGCTGGAAGCCGCGGATCTTCAGGTTGTCGGCGAACTGGATGTCGGTCGGTCGGTCGCCGACCATGCCCGAGCGCGCCCAGTCGATGCTGCGGTCCTGCAGGTAAGGGACCATCAGGCCGATGCCGGGCTTGCGGGTGGGCTTGTTCTCGTGCGGCCAGCTTTCGTCGATCAGCACGTCGCGGAAGCGGATGCCCTGGCTCTCGAACACCTGCATCATCAGCGCCTGGGGGCCGTCGAAGCTGGCGCGCGGATACTGCTCGCTACCCAACCCGTCCTGGTTGCTGACGATGACGAACTGGTAGCCGGCGTCGCGCAGCTTCAGCAGCGCCGGGATGACGCCGGCGACGAAGCGCACCTTCTCGTACGCATCGATCTGGAAGTCCTCGGGCTCCTCGATCAAGGTGCCGTCGCGGTCGATGAAGAGGATCGGAGTCATGACAGGATGTCGGTAGGGGAGGCTTCCGGCGCGCCGGCGGAGATGGTCGGGGCCGGAGCCATTCCAGCAACGGCGATACTCGCGTTCAGCGCCGAGAGCACGCGGTCGTTCTGTTCGGGCGAGCCGACGGTGATGCGCAGTGCATCGCCGAGCTGCGGCGCAGCGCGCTGGTCGCGCACCACCACGCCGGCGGCGAGCAACGCACGGAATGCGCCTTCGGCGTTGTCGAAGCGTGCCAGCAGGTAATTGCCCTGCGAGGGGTAGACGCGACGCACGCCGGGAATCCGCGCCAATGCGTACTGCAGCCGCTCGCGCTCGCGACGCACCGTGGCCACCCGCTCACGCGTCTGTGCGAGCGCGGCGTCGGACAGGCCTTCCAGCGCCAGGTCGGCACAGGGCGTGGGCACCGGATACGGCGCCTGGCAGCGCTGCAGCACCCCGATGATGTCCGTGTGGCCGATCACCACGCCGATGCGCGCGGCGGCCAGCGCATGCGCCTTCGACAGCGTGCGCAGCACGGCGATGTTGGCGTGCGTGTCCAGCAAGGTGGTCGCCGAGGCGCCGTCGGCGAACTCGCCGTACGCCTCGTCCACCACCACCAGCGCCTTGCCCTGCAGTGCCTGCGCGAGGGCGGCGATCCGGGCCAGCGGAATCGCCGAGCCGGCGGGGTTGGACGGCGAGCACAGGAACACCAGTTTCGCGCCCTGCGCCAGCGCCGCCTCGCGGATCGCGTCGAGGTCGGCCGCAAGACCGGCCTCGCCATCCACCAGCGGCACCTCCACCACGCGCGCGCCTTGCAGGCGTGCACAGACCACGTACATGCCGAACACCGGCGGCGTCACCACGATCGCATCCTGTCCCGGCACGCACAGCGCGCGCACCAGCAGGTCGATGGCCTCGTCGCTGCCGCGGCCCACCAGCAGGTTCTCCGCCGCGACGCCGTAGAGCTGCGCCAGCCGTGCGCGCAATGCGGGCGGCTGCGGATCGGGATAGCGGCGGCTGCGGCCCTGCCCGTCCGCCGGGTTGGCCCAGGCCGACTCGTTGGCGTTCAACCACACATCGCCACGCAGCGATTCGCTGCGCGCGGACTTGTAGCCAGCGAACCCGCGCAGGTCCGGGCGGACCAGGGAAAGCACGGCGCTCATGCGGCCGCCTTGCGCAGGCGCAGCGCCACGGCATTGGCATGCGCATCCAGTCCTTCGGCGCGCGCGAGGGTCAGTGCGCACCCGCCGATGGCGGTAACGCCGGCACGGCTGGCCGACTGCACGCTGACGAAATTCTGGAAACTGGCCACGCTCACGCCGCTGTACGCACGCGCAGCGCCGCCGGTCGGCAGCACGTGGTTGGTGCCGCTGCAGTAATCGCCCAGCGCTTCCGGCGTGTAGTCGCCGAGGAACACCGAACCGGCCGCTTCCACCTTGTCCAGCCAGGCGCGCGGCGCGCGCAGCGCCAGGATCAGGTGCTCCGGCGCATAGCGGTTGCTGATGGCGAAGGCGTCATCGAGCGTGGCGACCTTGACCAGGCGCGAGGCCGACAGTGCCTGCCGGGCGATGTCGGCGCGGTCCAGCGCGGCGAGCTGGGTGGCGAGTTCGGCCTGCACGCGTTCGATCAGATTGCTGTCGTCGGACAGCAGCAGCACCTGCGAATCCGGGCCGTGCTCGGCCTGCGACAGCAGGTCGGCCGCGACAAAAGCCGCATCCGCGCCGGCATCGGCGATCACCAGCACTTCCGACGGACCGGCCGGCATGTCGATGGCCGCGGCGCCGGCCTGCGCGACCTGCCGCTTGGCTTCGGTCACGTAGCTGTTGCCGGGGCCGAACAGCTTGTCGCAGGCCGGCACGCTCTCCGTGCCGAACGCCATCGCCGCGATCGCCTGCGCACCGCCCAGCTTGAACACCCGGCGCACGCCGGTCAGCTGCGCGGCCACCAGCACCGCCGGATCGGCGGTGCCGTCGCGACGCGGCGGCGTGCACAGCACCACCTCGCGGCAACCGGCCAGGCGCGAAGGAACACCCAGCATCAGCGCCGTCGACGGCAACGGCGCACTTCCTGCCGGCACGTACAGGCCCACGCGCGGGATCGGCAGGATCATCCGCTCGCAGACCACGCCCGGCGCGGTTTCCACCGCGTAGGGCTGCGCCATGCCGGCGCGGTGGAAGGCTTCGATGCGCTCCGCCGCCTCCTGCATCGCCTGCCGCAGGTCGGCGGGCACGGCCGTGTGGGCGGCCGCGAACTCCTCTTCGCTCACTTCAAACGTCGCGAGTTCAACGCCATCGAAGCGCGCGGTGACGTCGCGCAGCGCCAGATCGCCGCGCGCCTGCACATCGGCGAGCAGGCCGGCGACGGCATCACGCGTGCGCTGCGCGACGGTCTGCACCGGTCGTGCGAGCAAGCCCTCGCGCGCCACGTCGTCCAGCGCATTCCAGTCGTAAACGGGAGCAGGCGATGCGGTCATGCCAGCGACCTCTCGACCGACAGCACCATCAGGCCCTGCGCACCGGCGCGCTGCAGCTCCTCCAACCGTTGCCAGGTGACCGCGCCGTGGCACATCGCCTGCAACGAGAGGGGACCGTCTTCGCCACCGGGCAGCGTCACCAGGCCTTCGCTGTCGGTCAGCAGACGCGACAGCGCCGGCACCGTGTCGCGCTCGGCGCGGAACATCAGCAGCTTGCTGTCCTTGAGTTTCATCACGCCGTCGAGCCGGCGCAGCAGCATGTCGGCCAGGCCGGCGCGGGCATCGTCGAATTCGCGCGCCGGGCCTGCCAGCACCGCCTCGCTGTCGAGCAGCGTTTCCACCGGTTTCAGCTGGTTGGCCGCCAGCGTGGCGCCGCTGGACACCAGATCGCAGATCAGGTCCGCCGTGCCCAGCTTGGGCGCGATCTCCACCGAGCCGGACAGTTCCACCACCGCCGCATCGATGCCGCGCGCCTGCAACCATTGCCGCAGGACGGACGGATAACTGGTGGCGATGCGCAGGCCCTGCAGCTGCTGCGGACCTTCCCACTCCCAGCTGTCGGGCACCGCCAGCATCAGCCGGCAGCTGCCGAAGCCCAGCGGGCGCAGTTCGCGGTAGGCCTGCGGCAGGCCGAGCAATGCGCGCTCGCCGGCCTGTTCGTCCAGTTCGTTGCGGCCGACGATGCCGAAATCGCAGACGCCGTCGGCGATCAGGCCGGGGATGTCGTCGTCGCGCACCAGCAGCAGGTCGACCGGCAGGGATTCGCCGTAGCAGAACAGCTTGTCGCGGCTCTCGCGCCAGCTCAGGCCGCAGGCCGCCAGCAGCGTGCGCGCCGGCTCGGCCAGCCGCCCGCTCTTCTGGATGGCGATACGCAGACGCTCGCGCGTCGCGGGGGTCAGGGAGGGACTCATGGGGTACTCAGTGGGAAGCGGAGGACGCGGCGGCCTGCTGGCGCTGGACGGCGGTGGCGTAGCCACCCGCCCCCCGCTCCAGCGTGCGCGCGACGCGGCCGATGGTGGTCACGCTGACCTGGGTCAGGTCGTGGATCTCGCGGTACGGCACGCCCTTCAGCAGCAGCGGCACCACCCGCCAGCGGTCGGACATGGCTTCGAGCTCGGCCGGGGTGCAGAGGTCTTCGAGGAAGGCCCGCACCTCGTCCGGCCGGTCCAGCGCGGACAGGGCTTCGGACAGCGCCTGCACCGGGCCGGCGGCGGGATCCGCTGCTTCGTGGGGGAAACGGCGCTTCATGCGGAACTCGTGATCCAATGTATTAATGCGCTAGTACATTAATCAGATTGCTGCAAAGCGTCAACCCGTCTGTCTGGATGGCGCCGCCGATTCCGTTGTCCCGGACAGACAGACGGGGGACCGCAATGGACTGGAGCGGACAGGGACGATGAGTACACTGCCAAGGACGCCAGAAGGACCGACCGGAAACCCCGGCGGCCGCGACGGCACCCGGGGGGGACCGGCATGACGGCATCAGGCACTTCGCCATTCGCGCGCCACAGGCTGGCGGGCTTGCTCCTGTTGCTCGCGTGGATTCCCCTGCTGGCCGCCGCCGGTACGCCCGCCCGCATCGCGCCCGACGCCAGCTACCTGCCGCTCGCGCCGCAGACCACCTACCTGCACGACAACGCAGGTGACACGACCGTCGACGGCGCCATGCGCCAGCTGGCCGAGGGCCGCTTCTCGCCGCTGCCGGACGGCGATGCATCTTTCGGCTTCCAGACCGGCGCGTTCTGGTTCCACGTCGGCGTCACCAACGGGAATCCGCGCGAGCAACGCTGGCTGCTGGTGCAGCAGTACGCGCTGAGCGACCGCATCGATGTCTACGCGCGCTATCCGGACGGACGCGTCGTTCACCACGTCGGCGGCGACACGTTCCCGTTCGAGCAACGCAGCATCCGCTACCGCCATCCCAACTTCTGGCTCGACCTGCCGACCGGCGAACAGGTCGACCTGCTGGTCCGCGTGCAGAGCCAGAGCTCGATGCAGGTGCCGCTGTTCCTGTATACGCCCACCGCGTTCGCCGAACTCTCGCGCGACGGCCAGCTGGGCATTGGCATCTACTACGGCATCCTGCTGGCGCTGTTCTTCTACAACCTGGTGCTGTGGCTGGTGCTGCGCGACGGCAGCTATTTCTGGTACCTGTTCCACATCACCGCGTTCGGACTGGTGCTGTTCACCCTCAACGGGCTGGGCTTCGAATACTTCTGGCCGCATTCCACGTGGCTGGCGGACAAGGCGGTACCGCTGTCGGTATGCCTTGCGCAGATCGGCATGCAGCAGTTCTCGCGCACCTTCCTCGACCTCAATACGCGATGGCGATGGGGCGACCGCATCAGCAAGGCGATCATCGCGTTCTTCGTGCTGCTCGGCATCGCCGCCACCCAGCTGCCCTACCACGTGGCCACGCCGATCGCCTCGGCAGCGGTGTTCCCCAGCATCGTCTGGATCGCGGTGGTCGCGCTGGTGGTGGTGCGCAGCGGCTACCGGCCGGCGAAGGTGTTCCTGCTGGCGTGGGCGATGTTCCTGCTGGGCACCGGCATCTTCGTGGCGCTGGCGTTCGGCCTGCTGCCCAAGACCTTCCTGACCGAGTACGGCGTGCAGATCGGCTCGGCGCTGGAGATGCTGCTGCTGTCGGTCGCACTGGGCTACCGCTACGCCGCCCTGCGCAACGAGAACGAACGCATCGTGCGCCAGGCCAAGACCTCGCTGGAGGCGCAAGTCATCGAACGCACGGGCGAACTGCGCCAGGCGATGTCGGAACTGGAGAGCGCGCACCACCGGCTGCGCGAATCCAGCCGCCTGGACGGCCTGACCGACCTCTACAACCGCACGCATTTCCGCGAGGCGTTCGAGCACCTGCTGTCGCAGTCGCGCAATTCGCAGCGGCCGATCTCGCTGCTGATGATCGACCTGGACCACTTCAAGCGCATCAACGACACCTACGGCCACCTGGTCGGCGACGACTGCCTGCGCTGCACGTCCAACACCCTGGCCGAAACCCTCCGGCCGCATGGCGCGCTGCTGGCCCGGTTCGGTGGCGAGGAGTTCATCGCCGCCCTGCCCGGCATGGGCCTGGGCGAAGCCAGCGTGGTGGCCGAGGAACTGCGCCAGGCACTTCGCGCCGCGCCTTGCCGCAGCGGCACGCTGGAGATCGCCGTATCCGCCAGCATCGGCGTGCACTGCGTCGACCTGGACGCCCGCGACAGCCTCGAATCCGCGCTGCAGGTCGCCGACCAGGCGCTGTACGCCGCCAAGGCCGAAGGGCGCGATTGCGTGCGGACGTTGTAGGGCTCGGGATTTCAGGTGTGGGAGCGACGTAAGTCGCGATGGCTTTAAAGCTCGCGACTTACGTCGCTCCCACACCTACCGTCCCTTGCGCTCAGCGGCCGCGCACCGCCGCCAGGATCTCGCCCGACTCCACCAGCCGCACGGCGGTGGCCACTTCGCCATCCAGCGCGCGGTCGCGTTCCAGGAACGGGATCTTCGCGCGGATCGCCGCGTGTGCGGCTGCTACCGCGTGACCGGGATGGAAGGCGTCGCTAGACGCCAGCGCCGCGCGCAGCGCTTCGACTTCCGCCAGGAAAACCTCACGTCCGTCGGCACCCGGCTGCGGGCCACCGGCCACCTTCACCGCCAATCCTTCGGCATCGGTGCGGTCGGACAGCGCACGCGCGGCGTTGATCATGTCGCGGCGCAGATCCAGCGCCTGCGCGGCGGTGTAAAGCTCCAGCGCCAGCACCTTGCCCAGGTCCTGCACCATCGCCAGCACGTGGCGCGCTTCGTTGGCGCCCATCGACACGTGGTCTTCCGCATTCGCGCTGGTCGGCACCGAGAACACGCTGGCCGGGTGCGCGCGGCTGGCCAGGTCGTTGACGATGGCGGCCGCGGTGTACTGCACGATCATGTGGCCCGACTCGGTGCCGTCCTCGTTGCCGATCAGGAACGCCGGCAGGCCGTCGTTGGTGGCCGGATCGACCAGCTTGTTGAGGCGCCGCTCGGAGATCGAGGCGAGCGTGGGAATGGCGGCCTTCACGTAGCTCATCGCCAGCGCCAGCGGCATGCCGTGGAAGTGGCCGGCAGAGATCACCTGCTCCTCGACGTGCGCGGCCTGCTTGTCGGGGAACACCAGCGGATTGTCGGTCACCGCGTTGAGTTCGATCTCCAGCACGCGCCGGGCCTGCTCGACCGCGTCACGCACGGCGCCGTGCACCTGCGGGATGCAGCGCAGCGAGTAGCTGTCCTGCGGCTGGTGCTTCTTTCCGCCGCGGAACGGCATGAAGCGGTCGTAGAACTTCTCGCGGCCGTGGCGCTGGTCGCTCGGCACCCAGTCCCAGCCGATGTCGAAGCGCAGCGCCTGCGCCTCGGCGGTGTCCCAGCTGCGCGGCAGCCACGGGCGGAACTTGGGCACCAGGTGGTAGGGAATGTCGGCCAGCGTGGAGCCGTCCAGCAGCTCGCGCAGGCGCGCGGCCACGTGCACCTGGCCCGGATGCGGGCGCAACGCATGCACTTCCTCGGCGAAGGCGCCCAGGCGGCCGGCGAACGCGTCGATGGTCATCGCGGCGGCCACGTCGGCGGTGTCCAGCAACTGGTCCAGCCGGTAGGTGGCCAGCACGCCCATCGCCAGCATCTGCGCGGTGCCGTTGTTCAGCGCCAGGCCTTCCTTGTACGACAGCGTGACCGGCGACAGGCCGGCGCGCCGCAATGCGTCAGCGCCGGCGATGCGCTCGCCCTGGTAGAACGCCTCGCCACCGCCCAGCAGCACGATGGCCAGGTGCGAAAGCGGCGCCAGGTCGCCGGAAGCGCCGACCGAACCCAGCGACGGCACCACCGGCACGATGCCGGCGTTGAGCATGGCCGCCATGGCCTGCAGCGTCTCCACGCGGATGCCGGAGTGGCCCTTCAGCAGCGTGTTGATGCGGATGCCGAGCATGGCGCGGACGATCTCCGGCGCCATCGGCTCGCCCACGCAGACCGCATGGGTGACGATCAGGTTGTACTGCAGTTCCTCGTGCAGCGAGCGGCCGGACTTCAGCGCGCCCGGCAGTTCATCGCGCAGCGGATGCGCGCCGAGCAGTTTGTCGGCGTTGCTGCCGAAGCCGGTGGACACGCCGTAGATCGGCTCTTCGCGGCGCACCTGTTCGGCCAGGAAGTCGGCGGCACGCGCCACGGCCTTCAGCGCGCCCTTGTCCAGCTCGACGCTGGCACCGAAGGCGATCTCGACCAGCTTGTCGCGGGTGAGCGATGCGCCATCCAGCAGGATCGGTTTCATGTCAGCGCCCCGCCAGTGCGCGGGCCTGTTCCAGCTCCACTCTCAGGCTGCTGGCCAGTTCCTCGCGCGTCACTTCGAACTGCTGCTCGCGTTGCAGGTCCTTGACCGTCACCACGCCGCGCGCGCGTTCGTCCTCGCCCACCAGCACCACGAAGCGGATGCCGGCACGCGAGGCGTACTGGAACTGCTTGGCCAGCTTGCGGCCTTCCATCTGCACTTCGGTGTTGATTCCGGCCGCACGCAGGCGGCGCGCGATGTCGAGCGACTCGGCCAGCTGGCCGTCGTCCATCAGGGCGACCATGGCCTGCACGCTGCTTTCGTCACTGCCGGCGATCAGGCCGGCCTCGCGCAGTTGCCAGAACAGGCGGGTCAGGCCGATCGAGATGCCCACGCCGGGCAGCTTGGACTTGGTGTAGTGGCTGGCCAGGTCTTCGTAGCGGCCGCCGGAGCAGATCGAGCCGATCTGCGGGTAGCCATCCAGCTGGGTTTCGTAGACGGTGCCGGTGTAGTAGTCCAGGCCGCGGGCGATGGAGAAGTTCAGGCAGTACGCGCTTTCGGGCACGCCCAGCGCCTTGACCAGGTCCAGCACTTCGCGCAGTTCGGCGATGCCCTGGTTGAAGGTATCGCTGCCCTGCCCCAGCGCTTCCAGTCGCGCCAGCGCGTCGGCATGGCCGCTGCTGCGCACGGCCACGAAGTCGAGGATGCGGTCCACGCTGTCGGCCGACATGCCGAAGCCTTCGCCGGTCAGCGTCTCGCGCACGTAGTCGGCGCCGCGCTTGTCCAGCTTGTCGACCTCGCGCAGTACCAGCGCCTGCTGCTCGCTGTCGGTGGCGCCCTGTGCCTCGAAGAAGCCGCGCATCAGCTTGCGGTTGTTGAGCTGGATGGTGAAGTCGCCGATTCCCAGTTCGCTGAAGACGGCATGGATGACGGCCAGGATCTCGGCGTCGAAGCGCACGCTCAGCGCGTCCTTGCCGATCACGTCGATGTCGCACTGGTAGAACTCGCGGAAGCGGCCGCGCTGGGCGCGTTCGCCGCGGTAGACGCGCTGGATCTGGTAGCGGCGGAAGGGGAAGGTCAGTTCGTGTTCGTGCTCGGCCACGTAGCGGGCCAGCGGCACGGTCAGGTCGAAGCGCAGGGCCAGTTCGGGCAGGCCTTCGCCTTCCTTGGCCAGGGCGCCGGTGGACTGGACGAAGTAGACCTGCCGTTCGGTCTCGCCGCCGGACTTGGTCAGCAGGGTCTCGGACAGTTCGAAGACGGGGGTTTCCACCGGCAGGAAGCCGAAGCGCTCGTAGTTCCGGCGGATGGTGTCCAGCATGCGCTGGAAGGCGATCTGCTCGCGCGGGAGCAGCTCCATGACGCCAGGCGGGGTACGGGGCTTGATCAAGGGAGACTCCGGCTTTCGTGAACGGCACATTTTACGTGCCCGCCGCAGCCCCCGCAGCTTTTGCGGGGTCCGGCCGGGACGGAAGTCGGGTCCCGCATCGAAGTCTTGCCTCGGCCCGGCGCCTTCACTACAATGTCGCGCTCAGTCGGGGTGTAGCTCAGTCTGGTAGAGCGCTACGTTCGGGACGTAGAGGTCGCAGGTTCGAATCCTGTCTCCCCGACCAATAGATTCAGCGTGTTACGACGAAACCGCCCTAGTGGCGGTTTTTTCATGCCCGCAGGATGCCGAAATTGCACGGATCGCCGCGGAAGCGATGATCCTGCAGGGTCAGGTTCGATTCCTATTTCCGGCACCCAAGCGAATCACCCACGCGGCTTGAGGTTCGACTCCCTCCCTCTCCGCCACGGGGCGTTGCCCCTACCGCTGCTGTGGCAGGCCATAGGTTGGGGTGAGCTTGCGAACCCCAACACCAAGAGATGTCCGCGTACCGACGTTGGGCTTCACTTCGTTCACCCCAACCTATGCGCTACCCACAAGGTTTAATGGGTGTAACGTGCAAGGACGCAGCAATAGGTGCTGCGGCGAATGCACGGGGATGCTATGGGGCCTGGCCGCACGCTGGAAGATAAGGCATGGAAAGTTCTTCGTGACTTTGAGTCAACGGAGCGAGTGAAAACTGCTTACCTAGGATTTCATGGCAGACAGGCCGGAACGGGACAAGCAAGGGAGATTGCATCCCCTTTCTCTCATGGCCGCTCCTATTTCGAGTCTGCTGCGAACGCTGATCCGGCCATTCGCCCTCTACTTCTCTACTACGGGGTGATGAATCTGTCGCGCGGCCTCGTTCTTATGCTGAGCCGAGGTATTCGCGAGTCCGCACTCAAAGCATCCCATGGACTGACTTGCGAGGACTGGGCGAAAGAGCTCAGGCGAGACTCTCCAGACTTCCATTGCCTCAAGGTGAAGGCTTTACAGAATGGAGCATTTATCGAGCTGAGTGAATCCACTGCTCGCTGCACAATGTTGCGAAACAACAGTTCCCTCGTGAACATGGTGTCCCGCGAGCGCGGCTCAGTGAAGGGACACGCCTACTGCGTTGGCGACTTGCTAGCACGTCTTCCACAACTTGAACGCAGCAATATCGCATGGAGGAACACGTCACTTTGCTCATTGTGGTCGCACACAAGCTCTGACGACAAAAAGAGAATGACGGTCTCTATACCTAGAACGCACCGGCCGTTTGTTGACAGAGCCTATTGCGACGCGCTTTTCAAGGGCACGAGCTACTCCTTCATCGGTGAAAACCCTAAAGATTTCTTCTATGAAGGCCCCAATGACACCGGCCAGTTTCCGGGATTCACGGACATGACGGACACTTTGAGTATCGGCCGGCTATGGTTGGTTGCGAGGTATCCAGATGACGTCTGGCTATCAAGGGTTGAGACGCTATTCTCAATCTCGTATGCACTCGGAATGTTGGTGCGCTACTTCCCAGCACAGTGGACCGCGCTACTAAAGGGACACATCCCGGATGCCGCCCTTCCTACGATCATAGAGGCGATAGACCTTGTTTCATGGTTGTACCCGGTAGCTGTTAGCGACTTCCTTTCGAACCATGCGACGCTGGCTAGCGCGAAAGAGAAGACTCCAACAACGGGCGGAACGGGATACGTGTACGCGGAGCAATAGAAAGGACCATCAGCTGGGGTGAGCCACGAACCCCAAGAGCTAAATTGGCCAGCAACTTTTCAGCCCAGCAGGTCCGGATGCCGCACCTGCCCTTCCCCCCGCACCACAAACCGCTCCACCGTCAGCGCTTCCAACCCCATCGGGCCATAGCTATGCAGGCGCGTGGTGGAGATGCCGATCTCCGCCCCCAGCCCCAGCTCACCGCCATCCGAGAACCTCGACGAGGCATTGACCATCACCACGGCTGAGCGCAAGGCGTTGAGGAATTTCTCCGCATGCGCCGCATCGCGGGTGACGATGACCTCGGTGTGGTCTGACGTGTAGCGGCGGATATGGGCGATGGCGGCGTCCAGGTCGTCCACCACGCCGACCGCGATCACCAGATCGAGGAACTCGGCGGCGAAATCCTCGTCCGTCGCGGCGACCGCACCGGGCATCAGCGCCTGCGCATCCGTATCCGCCCGCACCTCGACGCCGCGCGCACGCAGCGCCTCGGCCGCGCGCGGCAGGAACGTCGACGCGATGTCGCGGTGGACCAGCAGCGTCTCCAGCGAATTGCAGGCCGACGGTCGCGACACCTTGCCGTCCAGCAGCAGGGCCAGCGCCAGGTCCTCGTCCGCGCCCGCATCGACGTACTGGTGGCAGACGCCCTTGTAGTGCTTGATGACCGGCACCCGCGCGTGTTCGGCAACGAAGCGGATCAGCCCCTCGCCCCCGCGCGGGATCACCAGGTCGACGATGTCGCTGAGCTGGATCAGCTCCAGGATGGTCTCGCGGCGCAGGTCCTCGACCAGCGTCAGCACCGCGTCGGGCAGGCCCGCCTCGCGCAGCGCACGCTTCAAGGCCGCTGCGATGGCGGTGTTGGAATGGATCGCCTCCGACCCGCCGCGCAGGATCACCGCGTTGCCGGCCTTCAGGCACAGTGCCGCCGCATCGGCGGTGACGTTCGGCCGCGCCTCGTAGATCATCGCGATCACGCCCAGCGGCACGCGCACGCGTTCGACGTGGATGCCGTTGGGACGGTCGTAGGCGCGGGTCACCTGCCGCACCGGATCGGGCAGATCCGCCACCTCGCGCACGGCGGCCGCGATGCCGTGCAGACGCGCCACATCCAGCCGCAGGCGGTCCAGCATGGCAGTGCCGATGCCTTTCGCTGCCGCCGCTTCCAGATCACGCGCATTGGCCGCCAGGATCGCGGCTTCGTCGGCCAGCAGCGCATCGGCCATCGCGCGCAGCAGGGTGTTCTTCGCTTCCGTCGGCAAGGATGCGATGGCGGTGGCCGCGTCGCGGCATTGCAGCGCCAGCGTCGTGATTTCGGTCATGCGAACTCCTTGCCCAGCATCGTCACAGCAGCACCAGATCGTCGCGATGGACGACGTTCTCGCCGTAGGTGTAACCAAGGATGGCTTCGATCTCGCGCGAATGGCGGCGTGCGATGCGGCGGATGTCGACCGCCGAATACTGGCTGACGCCGCAGGCGATGCGACGGTCGCCCGCCGCGTCGCGCAGCACCAGCTCGACCATGTCGCCGCGACGGAAATCGCCCTCGGCGGTCGTCACGCCGCCCGGCAGCAGCGAGGCGCCCTTCTGCCCCATCGCATTCGCCGCGCCGACATCGACCACGATGGCCCCGGACTCCACCGGCACGTTGCGCAGCCAGTACTTGCGCGCGGCCAGCCGGTTCTGCGCGGGACGGAACCGCGTGCCCAGCAACGCGCCGCGCGACAGCGCCGACACGGTGGTGGCCTGCGTGCCGTTGAACAGGAAGGTCTCGATGCCGGCCGCCGCCGCCTTGGCCGCCGCTTCCAGCTTGGTATGCATGCCGCCGGTGCCGACGCCGCTGCCGGCACCGCCGGCCATGGCGAAGAACTCGGGGGTCAGCGCTTCCACGTCGAGAATCGGCTGCGCGTCCACATGCGTGCGCGGGTTGGCGGTGTAGAAGCCGTCGATGTCGGTGGCGATGAACAGCGCATCGGCATCGATCAGCGCCGCGACCACGGCGGCGAGATTGTCGTTGTCGCCGAGCTTGAGCTCGTCGACCGACACGGTGTCGTTCTCGTTGACCACCGGCAGGGCGCCGAGTGCCAGCAGTTCCTGCAGCGTGGCGCGCGCGTTGAGGTAACGGCGGCGGTTGCGCAGGTCGTCATGCGTCAGCAGGACCTGCGCGACGGGACGGTCGAAGAAGCGCTGCCACAGCGCGATCAGCTGCGCCTGGCCCAACGCTGCCAGCGCCTGCCGTTCGGCCATCGCCACACCGGCCTGCGGCTTGCGGTGCAGCAGGCCGCGACCCGCCGCGACCGCGCCCGACGAGACGATGACCACTTCCCTGCCCGCCGCGATGCTGGACGACACGAACTGCGCCAGGTTCAGCGCATGCCGCGGACTGAGACCTTCGCCGTCGGCTGCCAGCAGGCTGCTGCCGACCTTCAGCACGGCGCGTCGCCAGGCCGGCAACGGGTGTTCGGTGAACGGCAGCGGCGTGGCGTGGGTCATCGGATCAGCTCAGCGGGTGTTCCATTCGTAAACCGTCAGTTGCGACGTCCCGGTCAGCGCGAGGGGATCGCGTGCGGCGATCGCCTCCGCTTCGTCCAGCGAGGCGACATTGATCAGCACGTAAGCACCGCCGCTCCTGTCGCTGAAGCCGCCCGTCATCTCCAGCCGCCCGGCAGCCCGCAGTTCGTCGAGGAAGCCGATGTGCGGGGCGATGACGGCCTCATCGAAACCCGGGCGCCGCATCGCCATGACCAGATAGCGCGTCACAGCGCACTCCAGCGTGCGAGCAGTTCGTCCAGGCGCAGGTCGGCGGCCGCACCGGGCGACACGCGTGCGGCGAGGCTGCCTTCGGGCGTGCGACCCTGCCCCGCACTGTCGGCAGACGCGGCGGCGGCCTTGTAGGCCTCGCGGAACGGCACGCCGGCGACCGCAGCTTCCACGGCGACGTCGGTGGCGTACATGCCGGAATCGATCGCGGCCCGCAGCTTGTCTTCACGCCATTCCAGGTTGGCCAGCAGCGCGGGCAGCAGTTCCAGCGCCGGCAAGCCGCGGCCGAAGCCGTGGAAGATGGCGCCCTTGCTGGCCTGCAGGTCGCGGTGGTAGCCGGACGGCAGCGACAGCAGCTGTTCGATCTCGCTGCGTGCGGCCGACACGCTGGCGTGGGTGGCGCGCATCAGCTCGATGACATCGGGATTGCGCTTGTTCGGCATGATGGAACTGCCGGTGGTGTACTGCGCCGGCAGTGCGACGAAGCCGAATTCCGCGCTGGTGAACAGCGACAGGTCCCAGGCGATGCGGCGCAGGTCGAGCGTGGCGCCGCCCAGCGCTTCCAGCGCGGCCATCTCGAACTTGCCGCGCGAGAGCTGCGCGTAGATCGGACTGACCTGCATGCGCGCAAAGCCGAGCGCGGCAGTGGTGTGTTCGCGGTCCAGCTTCAGGTTGACGCCGTAGCCGGCGGCAGTGCCGAGCGGATTGGCATCGACCAGCGCCAGCGTGTCGCGCGCGCGGATCGCGTTGTCGAGGAAGGCTTCGGCCCAGCCGGCCCACCACATGCCCGCCGACGACACGACGGCGCGCTGGATATGCGTGTAGCCGGGAAGCGGCAGGTCGCGTTCAGCCTGCGCGCGGTCCAGCGCGACCTTGGCGATCTCGCGCGACAGCGTGGCCACGCGCGCCAGCTTTTCCTTCAGCCACAGGCGCGTGGCGACGAGGATCTGGTCGTTGCGGCTGCGGCCGGTGTGGATCTTGCGGCCGGCATCGCCCAGCCGCTCGGTCAGCCGCGCCTCGATGGCGGAGTGGCCATCCTCGAAGCGTTCATCAAGGATGAAGTCGCCGCGACGGAAGTCGTCCGCCAGGGTGTCGAGTTCGCGCTTCAAGCCCGTCAGTTCGTCGCCGGACAGGATGCCGATGCGCTGCAGGCCTTCCGCGTGCGCGGCGCTGGCCTGGATGTCGTGCAGGAAGAACTCGCGGTCCAGCAGCACGTCGTCACCGGCGAGGAAACGCTGGATCTCCGCGTCCACCGCCACGCCGGGTTTCTGCCACAACAGGTCGCTCATGCCACCATCTCCTGCGGAATGCTGTCCAGTTCGTTGAACCCGAACGCCAGGTTGAGGTTCTGCATCGCCTGCGTGGCCGCACCCTTGAGCAGGTTGTCGAGCGTGGCCACCACCACCAGCCGCTTGCCGCCGGGCGCCAGGGTGAAGCCGCCGATCTCCACGCCATGCCGGCCGGCGATGCGGCTGACCCAGGGCGCCTCGTCGAGGATGCGGATCAGCGGCTCGTCCGCGTAGCGCTGGCGATACAGCGCACGGACGTCATCGACCGTCATCGCCTGCTGCAACCACAGGTTGACCGTCATGGTGATGCCGCGGAAGTGCGGTGCGACATGCGGCATGAATTCCACCGGCAGGCCGAGCTGCCGGCTGACCTCGCGCTCGTGCATGTGGTCGGTCAGCGCGTACGGCATCAGGTTGTCGCGCAGCAGCTCGGTGTTGTTCTTGTCCGAGGGCGTGGTGCCGGCGCCGGAATAGCCCGACACGCCGAAGCACTGCGGCGGTCCGGCCAGACGGTCGCGCAGCGGCGCGATGGCCAGCTGCATGGCGGTGGCATAGCAGCCGGGATTGCTGATGCGCTTCTGCCCCGCGTACGTCTGCCGGGTCAGCTCGGGCAGGCCGTAGTACCAGCGCTCATCGAAGCGGAAGTCCGCCGACAGGTCGACGACGACCGCGTCCGGCGCCTGCGCGTCGATGGCGGCGACCAGTTGCGCCGCCTTGCCATTGGGCAGCGCCAGGATCACCGCGTCCGCGCCCTTGCCGCCGACCTGCTCGTGGCTGAGGTTCTCGTAGCGCAGTTCGCCGCTGAAACCGGGGATGTGGTCGCTGACCCGCTGCCCGTCCAGCTCGCGCGAGGACACGAAGGCCAGCGCGAGATGCGGATGGTGGGCGATCAGGCGGATCAGCTCCGCGCCGGTGTGGCCGCGGGCGCCGACGATGCCGACGGTCTTCTTGCTGCTCATGGGGAATCCTGTTCGTGCTGCGCCAGCCGGGCCTGCAGGTTGCGTTTCACCGCGGGCCACTCGCTGTCGATGATGGAAAAGACGACGGTATCGCGCGGCGAACCGTCGGCGTGGCGCTTGTGGTTGCGCAGCACGCCGTCCTGCTTGGCGCCCAGCCGGGCGATGGCCGCGCGCGAGCGCTGGTTGAACCAGCTGGTCTCGAACACCACGCTGATGCAGCCCAGTGTCTCGAACGCGTGGGCGAGCAGCAACAGCTTGGTCTCGGTGTTGACGCCGGTCCGCTGCACCTCGGGCGCATACCAGGTGTAGCCGATACTGAGCTTGGGCACGTCCGCTTCCAGCCCGTAGTAGCGCGTGCTGCCGACGACGCGGCCGCTGGCATCACGCACGACGAACGGCAGTACGCGACCGTCGGCCTGCGCCGCGAGCACGACCTCGACGTAGGCCTCCGCATCCGCCGCCTTCGGCACCTGCGTGAACCACAGCGTGGCCAGGGCGTCGCCGGCCAAGGCGGCGCGCAGGCACTGGATGTGCTCGCGCGACATCGGCTCCAGGCGCGCGTGGCGCCCGGTCAGGACGGGAACCTGCTGCCAGGCGGCGGGAAGCGATGGGTTCGTCATGTCAGTCCTTCAGTGTCGGCAAGCGCGTGCGGCAATGCGCCACGCAGCGCTCGATGTCGCCGAAGTCCTCGATGCCGTACCAGAACACCTTCCACTTCTCCTGCTTGTAGCAGCCGTCGGACTCGGCGTAGTAGAAGATGTTGACCTGGTTGTTGTGGCGCGAGCGCCAGAACAGCTGCGGGTTCTCCTCGCGCATCACGTGCCAGACCGCACGACCCAGGCCTTCGCCCTGCGCATCGTCCAGCACCGCGAATTTGTCGAGATAGGCGAAGCCTTCCTCCTGCGTCAGGATCAGCGCGGTGCGGTAGTTCTCGCTGATGTAGACGCGGTAGGGCGTGGTGCGCTCGAAGTAGTCCGGCAGCAGCGTGCGGCCGAAGCTGGATTCGATCAGCGTCTTCAGGCGCGGCAGGTCCACGCCTTCCCAGCCGCCCTCGAAACGCAGTACCCGCTCGCCGCGACGCACCAGCGTGCCCGAGCCGCGATGGGTGAACAGCTCCTTGGCCAGTTCGGCCGGCTTGGTGATGGACACCGACGAGGTCAGCGGCAACCGGTCCAGCAGGTCCTTGATCTGCTCGATCTTCACCCGCATGCCGCCGTTGATCCACGGCTGCGCCATCAGCTCGTCGTATTCGGTGGACAGGTTGATCGAATCGATCACGCGCCCCTCCGCATCCAGCAGGCCACCGGTGCCGGTCAGGAAGATGATCTTGTACGGCTGCAGTACCTGCACCAGTTCGTTGGCGGCGAAGTCGGCGTTGATGTTGAGGATCTGGCCGCCCACGGTTTCGCCCATGCTGGCGATCACCGGGATGGAACCGGCCTTCATGCTGGCCTCGATCGGGGCCTGGTTGATGCGGGTGACGTCGCCGACCAGGCCGTAAGTCGCCTGGTCCTTGTATTCGGCCTCGAATACGCCCGACACGATGGACGTCGCGCGCGCACCGACCTGCTGCAGCGCTTCCACCAGCGCCAAGTTCTGTTGCAGGAACACCTTGCGCACGATCGCCAGCACCTCCGGCGTGGTCACGCGCAGGCCGTTGACGGTCTGCTTGGTGATCCCGGCGGCCGTCATTTCCTCATCCAGCTGTGGACCGGCACCGTGCACGACGATCGGCGTCAGGCCGACTTCCTGCAGGAAGGTCAGCGAGGACGTCAGTGCCTCCAGGTCGTCGCGCAGCACCGCGCCGCCGACCTTCACCACCGCGAAGCGCTTCGCGTCCAGTTGCGAGAAACGCTTGACGTACTGGGAGATCTCCTTCGCACTGGCCATGCTGGACAGCAGGCGGATGATGGTCTGGCGGGTTTGCTTGTTCGATTCCATGTCTTCTTGCTTTGTAGGGCGGGCCTTGGCCCGCCACCTCTTCGGGTTGCGCACGGCGGGCCAAGGCCCGCCCTACGGGGTTACTGGAGAATCCTTGCCACGCTATCGGCGTAACGCTGCAACTGTTCGAGCGACACCCACTCGTCCGCCGTATGCGCCTGGGCGATGTCGCCCGGCCCGTAGACGAAGGCGGTGAGGCCCGCGGCCGAGAACAGCGAGGCCTCGGTCCAGAAATCCACCGCGTTGCCGATCGTCAAGCCGAGTTCGTCGGCCAGGTCGCGCGCGGCGAGGCGGCGCTCCTCGGCGCGGGCGACATCGCCCGATGGCAGCGACGGGCCGCGGAAGGTCTCTTCGTACTCGGCCAGCGCATCGGCGTTGGCGAACCCGCGGAACGTGGCGTGCAACTGGTCCATGTCCTGCGACGGCAGCGGCCGGAAGCCGAAGCGGACTTCCGCGCTCGGGGCGATCATGTTCGCCTTGATGCCGCCTTCGACCCGACCGATGTTGAAGCGCAGGCCGGTCAGCCCGCCGAAGCGCAGGTGATGCTGGTCCTGCACGAAATCCAGCACGGTCGTGCCCCAGCGCATGGCGTTGTGCAGCGCGCTGAGCGACAGCGCGTTCTCGGCCGAGGCATGTCCCGCCTGTCCAGTGAATGCCATGCGGACGGCGCTGATGCCTCGGTGTGCGAGCACGGCTTCGCAGCGCGTCGGTTCGGCGATGATGGCTTCGCCGAAGCCGTGGTCGCGGGCGAGGAACGCGGCGATGCAGCGCGCATCGTTCGCTTCCTCGTCGGTGGTGAACAGGAACGCTGCGTCCCCCTGCGTCACCTGCGCGGCCGCGACCAGCGCTGCCGCCGCACCCTTGATGTCGCAGGCCCCCAGGCCGATGGCGCGATCGCCTTCGACACGCAGCACATGCGGGCTGGCGCTCCAGGCCGGCGACGACGGCACCGTGTCCAGGTGCACGTTGAACACCCGCTTCGGCTGGCCCCGCACGGCGAAGAATGACACCGCGCCCGCGCCGTGGTCGGTCACTTCGATGCGGAAGTCCGGCAGCTGCGCGCGCAGGTAGTCGAAGATCCCATCGGTGCCGATATCGCGCGGGGGATTGCGGGTGTCGAAGGACACCAGTTTTTCGAGGTGTTGGAGAACTGATGGCAACATGGTGGGTATCCGTGGACCGTCGTCGTTTCAGACGTCATCCCGGCGAACGCCGGGATCCATTCTGCTCTTGCCTCTGAAGCATTCGAGGCAGAATCAATTTGGATTCCAGCTTGCGCTGGAATGACGGCAGGGCTTTTCCTGAAGACTCAGCGATTGATCTCGGCCCACAGGGTCGAGCTCATGCCGAACAGCTTGATGAAGCCTTCCGCTTCCTCCACGCCCCAGTCTGCCGACTGCGCATAGGTCGCGCCCTTGGCGTTGAGGATGTGCGGCGACGTCACCGCCACCGCATCGACGCGACCACCACGGGTCTCCAGCACCACCTCGCCGTTGACGGTGGCCTGAGAGGACTGCAGGAAGGCCTCCAGGTCCGCCTTCAGCGGATCGTGGTAGAAGCCTTCGTACACCAGCTCCACCCACTTGCGCGCGACCTCCGGCTTGAAGCGGTTCTGCTGTTTGGTCAGCACGGTCTCTTCCAGCGCGCGGTGCGCGGCCAGCAGCGACACCAGGCCCGGCGCCTCGAACACGATGCGGCCCTTCAGGCCGATCACGGTGTCGCCGGTATACACGCCACGACCGACTCCGTAAGGCGCGAACAGCGCATTCAACTTGGCCAGCAGCGCGGCCCCGGCGACGGGTTGGCCGTCCAGGCTAACCGCTTCACCGTGCTTGAAACCGATCGTCACCCGCAGCGGTGCTTCGGGCCACTCGGCACGCGGTGCGCACCAGCCACGTGCGCCTTCGCCCGGCGCGGACCACGTGTCGATCTCGCCGCCGGACATGGTCAGGCCCAGCAGGTTCTCGTTGATGGTGTAGCTCTTCTGCTTGGCGCGCACGCCGAAGCCGCGCTCTTCCAGGTAGGCCTGTTCGTACGCGCGGGTCTGCGTGTGTTCCTTCTGGATCTCGCGGATCGGCGCCACGATCCGGTAGTCGCCGCTGGCCTTCACCGCCAGGTCGAAGCGCACCTGGTCGTTGCCCATGCCGGTGCAGCCGTGCGCGATGGCATTGGTGCCCAGTTCGGCGGCGCGCTTCAGTGCCGCATCGACGATCAGGTAGCGGTCGGACACCAGCAACGGATACTGGCCCTGGTAACCCTCGCCCGCCCACACGAACGGCTTGACGAAGCCGTCCCAGATGGCGGGACCGCCATCGACGGTGACGTGGCTGGCCACGCCCAGCTCGGCGGCGCGCTGCTCGATGAAGGCGCGCTCTTCGGCATCCACCCCGCCGGTGTCGGCGAACACGGTATGCACGTTCCAGCCGCGTTCCTTCAGATAGGGCACGCAGAAGCTGGTGTCGAGGCCGCCAGAGAAGGCGAGGACGATGTCTTTGGAGTCGTTCATGGGTGTGGGAGGAGTGAGTGGAGAGGAGTGAGGAGTGAGGAGAAGCGGGATCGCGGGGGGAGTGGCGGGCGAGCGCTTTCGCTCACTCCTCACTCCTCTCCGCTCACTGCTGCATCAGGGCGGCCATGATCGCCTTCTGCACATGCAAGCGGTTCTCGGCTTCGTCGATGGCGATGCACTGCGGCGAATCCATCACGCCGTCGGTGGCCTTGACGTTGCGGCGCAGCGGCAGGCAGTGGCTGAAGACGCCGTTGTTGGTCAGCGCCATCTTCCGCTCGTCGACGATGAAGTGCTTGTACTGGTCGCGGATCGGCTTTTCCGGCTCCCAGTTGCCGAAGAACGGCAGCGCGCCCCAGCTCTTGGCGTACACCACGTCGGCGCCGGCATAGGCGCTGTCGATGTCGTGGCTCACCTGCAGCGAACCGCCGCTCTCGGCCACGTTCTGTTCGGCCCAGCCCATGTAGCGCTCGTCCAGCACGTAGTCCGGCGTGGGGCACAGCAGGGTCACGTCCATGCCAAGGCGCGTGGCGATGGTCAGCGCCGAGTTGGCCACGGCGGTATTGAGCGGCTTGGGGTGATAGGTCCAGGTGAGCACGTACTTCTTGCCGCGCAGGTCCTGGGTACCGAAGTGCTCCTGCAGCGCCAGCGCATGCGCCAGTTCCTGGCAGGGATGGGTGATGGTTTCCATGTTGATCACCGGCACCGGCGAATACTTGGCGAACGACGTGAGCACGATGTCCTCGCGGTCGTAGGTCCAGTCGACGAACTTCGGGAACGCACGCACGCCGATCAGGTCGACGTAGCGGCCCAGCACCTTCGCCACTTCGGCGATGTGCTCTTCGGTGTCGCCGTCCATCACCGTGCCCAGGTTGAACTCGATCGGCCACGCGTCCTTGCCCGGCTGCAGCACTACCGCATGGCCGCCCAGCTGGAACGCGCCCAGCTCGAAGCTGGTGCGGGTGCGCATGGACGGATTGAAGAACACCAGGGCGATGGACTTGCCTTTCAGCGCATCGCCCAGCTTGTGCTGCTTGTAGAGGGCGGCCTGCGTCAGCAGCGCGTCGAGGTCGCTGCGGCTCCAGTCCTGCGTGTTCAAGAAGTGCTTCATTACGGCATCCTGGTGTCGGGAATGTGGCAAACGGGCTTCAGAAACGAAAAAACCCAGCCTCTGGCTGGGTTCCGGCGAACAGGCGAAAACGTCCGGGCTACCCAGCTAGATGCAGGATTCCGGTCGACGCGCACGCGAGGTCATGCTCGAGGCCTGCGAGGCCGCGCTGTCTGCATGGGCGTGTGCGTTCATCTTCATGGGCGCGAATGCTCGCATGTGCTGCGGCGCAGCGCAAGGATGGATTCGGTTGCGTGTGCAACCAGGCACGGAATCAGGGGCCGCTGGCGGTGGACTGGGCGGGCGCCACGTAGGGCACCACGGAGATGCGGATGCGCAGGCGGTTGCCGGGGTCTTCGGCCAGGCGCGAACGGTACTTCACGCCCTTGTAGATGTAGTCCACGTCGTAGGCAATGGGGCGCTGGAATTCGCGCTCGATCGGCACCACGCGGCAGTTGACCTTGACCGGGGGCAGCGTCACCGGGGGCGCCCGCTCCGGCTCGGCGTCACCGCCGAACCAGCCGCGGACCGAGTCGACCATCCGGCTCCAGCGGCTTTCGTCCTGCTCCGGCGGCTGCGCCTCGGGCGTGGCGGCGGGCACTTCGTCGCAGCGCTGCTCGGTGCGCGTGGCGCGCAGGGTCTGGTAGACCGGCTCGACACCCAGCACCTGCGCATAGTCCAGGCGCACGTTTTCCGTCGGGATCACCCGCTCCTGCGCCACGGCGGGCGCGGTGAGCAGAAGACAGGACAGGAAAAGGGTGGTGCGGAGGCGGAGCATGTGGCCTGCGAGCGGTATCCAGGGGCCTCAGTGTAGGGATCGCGCCTTGAGTGGGGCTGAACATCGCCGCCGGATGCGCCGCAGGGCCCCTGCGCGCGGCGGTGGCGTTAGAATTCCCGTGCTCTCTCCTGCCCTGTCCCCATGACCCTGCGCCTGCACAACAACCTCACCCGTCGGGTCGAGGATTTCCAACCGCTTGGCCCGATCCCGAACATGTACGTCTGCGGGCCCACCGTCTACAACTACGTTCACATCGGCAATGCCCGCGGGCCGGTCGTGTTCGGCGTGCTGGCGGCCCTGCTGCGCCGCCGTTTCGGCCAGCTGCGCTACGCCCGCAACATCACCGACGTGGACGACAAGATCAACGCGGCGGCCAAGGAGCTGGGGGTGCCGATTTCGGCCATCACCGACCGCTATGCCGCCGCCTACCGCGACGACATGGCCGGCCTGGGCGTCACCGGCGAGTTCGCGCCGGACATCGAACCGGCCGCCACCGCGCATATCCCGCACATCATCGCGATGATCGAACAGCTGATCGCCGGCGGCCATGCGTATGCCGCCGAAGGCCACGTGCTGTTCGCGGTGGGCAGCTTTGCCGAATACGGCAAGCTGTCGGGCCGCGACCCGGAGGAAATGCTCGCCGGTGCGCGGGTGGAAGTGGCGCCATACAAGCGCGATCCGGGCGATTTCGTGCTGTGGAAGCCCTCCACCCCGGATCTGCCGGGCTGGGAGTCGCCCTGGGGCATCGGTCGTCCGGGTTGGCATATCGAATGCTCGGCGATGGCCGCGGCCCACCTGGGCGAAACCATCGACCTCCATGCCGGCGGCGTGGACCTGCAGTTCCCGCATCACGAGAACGAAGTGGCGCAGAGCGAGTGCGCACACAAGCATGCCGACGGTTCGCACAAGCCGTTCGCGCGCTTCTGGCTGCACAACGGCATGCTCAACTTCGGCGGCGCCAAGATGAGCAAGTCGCTGGGCAACATCGAGAAGGTGCACGACCTGCTGCAGCGGCATCCGCCGGAAGCGCTGCGCTACGCCCTGCTGTCCGCGCACTACCGGCAGCCGCTGGACTGGTCCGAGGCGCTGGTCGAGCAGTCGAAGAACACGCTGGACCGGCTGTACGGCACGCTGCGTGACCTGGGCGATGTCGATGGCCCCGCGGTGACGCCGCCGGCGATCGAGGACGCGCTGGACGACGATCTCAACACGCCCTTGGCGCTGGCCGAGGTGGCGCGCATCGCCGCCGAAGCGCGCAAGGCCAGCGGCGACGCGGAGAAGCAGCGATTGAAATCGGAACTGCTCGGCGCCGGTCGCGTGCTCGGCCTGCTGCAGCAGGATCCGGCCGAGTGGTTCGGCCGTGGCACCTCGACCGACGACGATGCGCGTATCCAGGCACTGATCGACGAGCGTGCGGCCGCCAAGACGTCCCGCGACTTCGCCCGTTCCGATGCCATCCGCGACCAGCTGGCGGCCGAAGGCATCCTGCTGGAAGACACGCCGCAGGGCGTGCGCTGGAAGCGGGCGTGAGCTGCTGCTCCCTTCTCCCTGCGGGAGAAGGTGGCGCGCAGCGCCGGATGAGGGTGTGGCGAGATCTGGATGCCGGCACCACACGGACTTCGCCGTACCCTCTCCCCGACCCCTCTCCCGACGGGAGAGGGGCTTCTGAACCAGACTTGCTCACCCCATGACCGACACGATCTTCCCGCTCGAACCCACCGCTGCCGAGGCGCAGGCGGCAATCAAGGACGAATTCGCCTTCTTCGGCGACTGGTCCGAACGCTACCAGTACCTGATCGATCTGGGCCGCAAGCTGCCGCCGTTTCCCGAGGAATGGAAGCGCGAGGAGCACCGCCTGCTCGGCTGCCAGTCGATGGTCTGGATCGTGCCCGCGGGCGACGCGGCGAAGCTGGATTTCCATGCGGTCAGTGATTCGGCGATCGTCTCCGGACTGATCTTCCTCGCCTTGCGCGTCTACGCGGGACGTTCTGCCGCGGAGATCCTGGCCACCTCGCCCGACTACATCGCCGACATCGGCCTGGCCAAGCATCTCTCGCCCACCCGCAGCAACGGCCTGGCCTCACTGCTGGCCTTCATCCGCGAGACGGCCGCGAACGCGAAGTGAGCGGAACCGGTACACCTTCCGCGTTCTCGCTGCTGCGCAACCGTGGCTATGCGGCGGTACTGGCGTACCGCATCTGCGCGCTGCTGTCGTACCAGATCGTCGCGGTTACCGTCGGCTGGCATATCTACGAACTGACCCGCGATCCGTTCTCGCTGGGCCTGGTGGGCCTGGCGGAAGTGCTGCCCTTCTTCTGCGTGGCGCCGTTCGCCGGCTACCTCGTCGATCACCTCCCACGGCGGCGCGTGGGCATCATCGCCTGCGCGGCGCTGGCGACCACGGCAGCGATCCTGGTCGCCGTCGCCGCCGGACGGTTGCCGTTCCACGGCACATGGCCGATCTACGCCGCCATCGCGCTGACCGGGATGGCGCGCTCCTTCCTCGGTCCGGTCTACAACGCGTTGTTCGCGAAGGTGCTGCCGCGCGAGGACTTCGTACGGGCGGCGGGGCTGGGCAGCGTAATCTTCCAGGCGGCGCTGGTCACCGGCCCCGCGCTGGGCGGCCTGCTGGTGGGTTTCGGTGGCAAGACGCTGTCGTACGCGATGGCGGTGGTGTTCGCGCTGATGGCGGCCATCGTGCTGGCGCGCCTGCGCGTGGAAGAGCCGGGACCGCCGGCGGTCAGCCTGCCGGTGTTCGCCAGCATCGCGCAGGGTGCGCGCTTCGTGCTGGGTAACCAGATCATGCTGGGCGCAATGGCGCTGGACATGTTCTCGGTGCTGCTGGGCGGCGTGGTGGCGATGCTGCCGGCCTTCATCCACGACATCCTGCATTACGGCCCGGAAGGCCTCGGCATCCTGCGCGCGATGCCGGCAGCCGGTTCTGTCTGCGTGGGGCTGTGGCTGGCCCGCCATCCTCTGCAGCAACACGCCGGACGCGTGCTGCTGTTCGCCGTGGCGGGCTTCGGCCTGGCCGTCATCGCCTTCGGCCTGTCGCGCAGTTTCTGGCTGTCGGCGGGAATCCTGCTGTTCTACGGCATGTGCGACGGCGTCTCGGTGGTGGTCCGCTCGACCATCCTGCAGCTGTCCACGCCCGACGATATGCGCGGGCGCGTGTCGTCGATCAACGGTATCTTCGTCAGTTCGTCGAACGAACTGGGTGCGTTCTACGCCGGCACGATGGCGCGCCTGCTGGGACTGGTGCCGGCGGTGATCGTGGGCGGTTTCGCGATCCTGGCGGTGGCCGGCGTGACCGCCTGGAAAGCGCCGCGGCTGCGGCGGCTGGACCTGCGCGAACTGCAGTAGCGGATCCGGTCGCCCACGAAAAAGCCCCGCCGGAGCGGGGCTTTTCGTTTGCGGAAGAGGCCGGGCTCAGTCACCCTGCTGCTTCTGCAGGTGCTCCCAGCGCTCCTGCGCGTCGATGGTGCGCTCGGCGGTGAGGCGCGCCTCCAGGCGATCGAGGCCGATCTCTTCGCCGGTATCGACGCAGTAGCCGTAATCGCCCGCGTCCAGCCGCTTGAGCGTGCTGTCGATCTTGCCGATCAGCTTGCGGTAGCGGTCGCGGGTACGCAGCTCCAGCGAGTTCTCGGTCTCGCGGGTCGCACGCTCGGCCTCGTCGCCGATGTCGCGGACTTCGTCCTTGAGGTTCTCGATGGTCTGCTTGGATTCCTCGACCAGGTCGCCACGCCATTGCAGCAGGCGCTGGCGGAAGTACTCGAGCTGGAGGGTGCTCATGTACTCCTCGTCGGGTGAGGGCTTGTAGCCGGTCGGCACGATCGGACGACCGGTGGCTTCATCGGTCTTGTAGGGCACTTCTTTCACCTTGCCGCGCACGACCGGCGCGGAAGGCCGGGCCGCCACGGCGACCGCAACCTTCCCCACGGGACGGGCGACGGCGGGACGGGGGCTGAGGGGCGCTTCGACGGCAGCAGCGGTTTTGGCGTTCTTGGTATTCGTTTTCGGGACTGGCACAGGCTTCGGGGGGGACGGAACCTTGGCGGCGGGCGCCGGGGCCGGGGCAGCCGCCTTCGCGGCGGTCACAGGCACGGGAGTCTTGGTCGCAGCCGCGGTGGGGGCGGACTTTGCCGGAGCCGGCTTTGCAGCAGGCTTCGGTGCGGGGGTGGGAGCGGGCTTTGCGGACTTGGCCGGTGCCTTCGCCGGAGCCGCCTTGGCGGCGGGCGCCTTGGTGGCCGGCGCGGGCGCAGGTTTCTTGACGACTGCGGGCTTGGTTACCTTGGCGACCGCCTTCTTGACCGGCACTGCCTTCTTGGCCGCAGGCTTGGCCACGGGCTTCTTCGCCGGGGCCGCCTTCTTGGCCGGAGCGGCCTTCTTGGCAGCCGGTTTCTTGGCGACAGGCTTGGGGGCCGCTTTCTTCGCGACCGGCTTGGGGGCCGGCTTCTTGGCGACAGCCTTCTTCACGACAGGCTTCTTGGCGACGGTCTGAGCGGGTTTCTTGGCGGCCTTGGCGGCCTTCTTCGCAGGTTTCTTTGCAGCCACGAACAGCGCTTCCTTGTTCTTCCCGAGCATCGGGAAAGCGCGCTTTTATAGCCTACCCAGCGGGCAGCGGCAACCCGACGCGGTATCATCGGGCCATGCTCGCCCGCCTGCTCATCCTGCTGCTGAAGGGCTACAAGCGCTTCATCAGTCCTATGCTAGGGCCGCGCTGCCGCTTCGTCCCGTCGTGCTCGGAGTACGCCATGGAGGCGATCGGCCGCTTCGGCCCGGTCAAGGGCGGCTGGCTGGCGCTTCGCCGGATCGGCCGCTGCCATCCCCTGCACCCCGGCGGATACGATCCGGTGCCGCCCTGCGGCCACGCGCACCCCTCCCCTTCTTGCCCCTCCAGGAACCCCTGATGCCCGCCACCGTCATCGTCAACGCCCGTCTGGTCAATGAAGGCCGCGTCACCGAAGGTGACCTGCGCATCGAGGACGGCCGCATCGCCCGCATCGCCGCCGAGATCCGGCCGCAGGGCGACGACCTCGTGATCGACGCCGCCGGTCGGCTGCTGCTGCCGGGGATGATCGACGACCAGGTGCATTTCCGCGAACCGGGCATGCCGCACAAGGGCGACATGGCGACCGAGTCGGCGGCGGCCGTGGCCGGTGGCCTGACCACCTTCATGGACATGCCCAACACCAGCCCGCCCACGCTCGACGCCGCTGCGCTGGAAGACAAGTACCAGCGCGCCAAGGGCCGCGCCTGGGGCAACTACGGCTTCTACATGGGCGCCAGCAACGACAACCTGGAGGCGATCCGCACGCTGGACCCGAAGACCGCGCCGGGGATCAAGGTGTTCATGGGCGCCTCCACCGGCAACATGCTGGTCGACAATCCGGACACGCTGGACGCGATCTTCCGCGAAGCGCCCACGCCCATCATCACCCACTGCGAAGACACGCCGACCATCGACGCCAACCTGGCGGCGTTCCAGGCGAAGTACGGCGACGCCCTGTCGGCCGAACACCACCCCGACATCCGCAGCCGCGAGGCCTGCATCAAGTCCACCCGGCTGGCGATGTCGCTGGCGCGCAAGCACGGCACACGCCTGCATGTGCTGCACATCTCCACCGCCGACGAACTGGCGCTGTTCACCCCCGGCCCGCTGGTGCACGCGGATGGCGCGCGCAAGCAGATCACCGCCGAAACCTGCATCCACTTCCTGCGCTTCGACCGCGCCGACTACGCCGCACTCGGCAACCTGATCAAGTGCAACCCGGCCATCAAGGACGCCAGCGACCGCGAGGTGCTGATCCGTGCGCTGGTGGACGACGTGATCGACGTGCTGGCGACCGACCACGCGCCGCACACGCTGGAAGAGAAGGAAAAGCCCTACGTGCAGGCGCCCTCCGGCCTGCCGCTGGTGCAGTACGCGCTGGTCGCCGCACTGGAACTGGTGCACGAAGGACGTATGGACGTGACCCGCGTGGTGCAGAAGTTCGCCCATGCGCCGGCGCAGCTGTTCGACGTGAAGGAGCGCGGCTACCTGCGCGAAGGCTACTTCGCCGATCTGGTGCTGATCGACGATGAGCCGCTCACCGTGAAGCGCGAGGACGTGCTGTCCAAGGTCGGCTGGTCGCCGTTCGAAGGCCGTACGTTCCGCTCTCGGATCGGCGCCACCTGGGTCAATGGCCGCATGGTCTGGAATGGCGAACACCTGGTCGGCACCCCCAATGGGCAGCGCCTGGAGTTCGCACGTTGAAGCTGGTGGTGGCGGCGCTGTTCGCCGCAGTGTGTGCCGGATGGATTCCGCTGGTCGCCGCGCAGGATGCCGCGTCGATAGCGCCGGTTTCGCAGGAAGAGCGTGTGGTGTTCCCGGCGAGCGTGTCGCAGGGCGCGCTGGTGTTCGGCAAGGTGCCGCCGGGAAGCCAGGTGCGTTATCGCGACCGCCTGCTGCGCAGCACCGGTTACGGTACCGTCGTGCTCGGCGTGGGCCGCGATGAAACGGGGCCGCTGACCGTGGACGTCACCACGCCGTCCGGCCGCACGGAATCGGTCGTCGTCGCGGTGACCCCGCGCGACTGGCCGCTCGAACGCGTCAACGGCGTGCCGCCGAAGACGGTCGACCCGCCCGCGGAGATCGCCGCCCGCATCCAGCGCGAACAGGCGATGGTCACCGCCGCGCGCCTCCGCGACGATGATCGCGCCGACTTCGCCCTGCCGTTCCAGTGGCCGGTGCAAGGCCGCATCAGCGGCCGCTTCGGCAATGGCCGCATCTACAACGGCAAGCCTGGCGCCGGCCACTCGGGCATGGACATCGCGGCGCCGACCGGTACTCCGATCAAGGCGCCCGCGGGTGGCATCGTGACCTTCGCATCCCCCGACCTCTATCTGACGGGTGGCACCGTGCTGCTCGACCACGGCCACGGCGTCAGTTCCAACTTCCTGCACCTGTCGCGCATCGACGTGAAGGTGGGCGACCGCATCGAGCCGGGCCAGGTGATCGGCGCCGTCGGCGCGACCGGGCGTGCGACGGGGCCACATCTGCATTGGGGGATGAACTGGTTCGATGTGCGCATCGACCCTCTGCTGGTCCTCGAACGCGGGAAGTAACCGCCCACTGTTCGCCACCCGGGCGCGTTGCGACGCGCTTGAGCGCCGTGGCGCTTCAGGTTTCCGGGGGCGCGGTTCGACACGCGCATCGACCCCCTGCTCGTCCTCGAACGCGGGAAGTAACCGCACGTTGTTCGCCAACCGGGCGCGTTGCGACGCGCTTGCGTCGACGACGCAAACCCTTCCCGCCATCCCGACGCTGCAGCGACGACGGATTGGGTCTTAGCAAGGCAACGCCCCCCCCGGCTCGTCGTCCCAGCGAACGCTGGGACCCATTTGCTGTTGCCTGTGCGCGGTTCTGCGTCGACGCGCCGCGTTACGAGCAACAGCACGAGCCAATGGGTCCCAGCGTTCGCTGGGACGACGGATCTGGATGCAACGGGGCCGCTATCGTCATGCCGATGTCTTCCAAAGCCGATTGCTCAAGCTGGGACTCGCCGACGTGCAGTCCCAGCAAAGGCACTGGATCCCGGCATACGCTGGGACGACGGATACAGGGACTTTCCAACAGGCAGATGGCTCCAGCCTGCTTATAGTCGCCCGAGATAACGACTGGCGGGGCTGTCCGCCAGATCGCGCGGGCGGACCAGCTTGGGGTTCGGCGGGCCTACTTCGGGCCAGGCCGTGCCCAATACGGCGTCCACGCTGTTGGCGGCTTTCGCATGCGGCGATTCCAGTCCCAGTCGCTCACGCAGCGCCATGATCGAAGCGTCCAGCGCGGCATCGTCCAGATGCAGGGCATCCACCGAGTCCCAGACCGGCGTGCCGCCGGTGACCGCATCGACCCCGAGCGCGTCCTGCTCCAGCGCCTTGCGTTTCGGCTTCAGCATCTCGCGCACTTCTTCCTGCAGCTTGATGTAATCCACGTCGGGGAACGGCAGGTCGCTCGGTTCGCCTGGCACGATGGGACGCGCCAGCCGGCGCGCAGGCACGGTGTCCGCGTCGGCAAAGGCGCGATAGGCGAATTCGCTGCAGAGCATCCTGTCCGAATCCGCACGAATCGCATGGTCGGTGGCTTCGCGGATGAGCCAGCGCAACCACACCGGCAGATGCCGCGGTTTGCCGCGCAGGGCGACCAGCAGGCCGATCGTCACCAAGTCGTCCTGCGCGAACGTGGTGCCGATCAGCGAGCGCGCATGGCGCAGCACCACGGCGCGATCGTCCTCACTCAACGGGCTACCGTCGGCGGCCAGCGAACGATAGGCATCGACGAACACCACCGGGCCGTCCGGTGCCAGTCGCGCCGCCAGCGGACTCTCCTTGACCGCCGGACGGATGCCCTCGATCAGCAGTCCGTCCGCCGACACCAGCGATACATGGCTGTAGGCGCTGTCGCCGAACCAGGCGATCAGCTTCGACAGCTGGCTCTTGCCGAGCATCAGCAACAGGTCACCGACCTGCAACTGGTCGACGGGGAAACGGGGGCGCGCGGCTTGCGGATCCACTCAGGCATCTCCTGGTTGCAGGGAAAGGTCGCCGGTGACGCGGTCGCGTCCGGCCGATTTGCTGGAGTAAAGCGCCACGTCCACACGCTCCAGCAGCCGCTCGAAGGTTTCGCCTTCGGCCAGCTGCGCCACGCCCAGGCTGAGACTGGTATCGATGACGCGGCCATCGATGGTCAGGGGACGGTTGTTCACTGCGGCCCGCAAATGCTCGGCCACGACCAGCGCGTTGTCGAACGTGGTATCGGGCAGCAGCACCAGCATTTCGTCGCCGCCGTAGCGGCCGAGGAAATCGCGCTTGCGTAGCTTGCCGCGCGTACGGGTGGCCACAAGACGCAGACTCTGGTCGCCCACGGGATGGCCGTGTTCGTCGTTGATGCGCTTGAAGTGGTCGATGTCGAAGAACACCACCGACAGCGGCGTGCCCTGTGCATGGGCGAACTCCACTTCACGCTGCAACTGCTCGATGATCGCCGTCCGCGACAGCACGCCCGTCAGTGTGTCCTGTGCGGCGAGTTGGCTGGCGTGGTCGCGATCGCGCCGCAGCTGTTGCATGCGGTCGGCCAGACCGACGGTGAGCACCAGGCCGGCCAGTGCGAAGCCCATCGGGAACGCATGGATCAACCAGACCGGTCCCACCCACCAGCCGAGCAGTTCGCCCACGCGCGCGGCGGTCAGCAGCATCATCGGCAGCCACGAGAGCAGCAGGAAGAAGGCGGGCCGCTGCCGCCGCAGCGTGCCGTTTATGGCGGCCAGCAGCACGGCGGCCGTGGCGAGCAGCAGCACGCCATTGCCCAGCCGCGGCACCCACGTGTGGGTGGTGGCCAGCGACGCGAGGATCAGGCCGCCCAGCAGCAAGTTGCAGGCCCGCATCAACCACAAGATGCGGGGCCCATTCCGCGCAAGTTCCAGGTAGAACGCCAAGAAGGTGTTGCTGGCGATCACCGACAGCATGCCCGCCACGCGCGCCATGCGTGGGTCCGAACCCAGCACGTGGCCGAAGATCTCGACGCTGCGCAACTCGCCGCCGGCCAGTGCCAGGAACAGCGCCTGCGACAGCAGGGTCAGCGCAAGGAAGCCGTAGCTGCGCTCGCCCAGCCCGATGCAGAAGCCCAGCGCCAGTACCGTCAGCACGCCCATCGCACCCAGCACCATCGCGCGCCAGGTGACGTGTTCCAGGTCCTGCCGATGGACCGACCGCAACGGCTCGATGGACAACGGCATGGGCGTGCCGCCTACCGATTGCACGCGCAGGTAGAGTGGCTGCCCGGCACGCACGCCGTCAGGCAGCGGGAACGCCAATGCGCGCGCCGAGAACGCCAGGTCGGCGTCGTCGGCGAACAGGCTCCGCGTCAGCGGCGGCCCGTCGCCGATCCACAGGGTGATGCGGTTCTGATACGGCGCGCGCACCACCAGGTGCGGCTGCAGGCCGGCATCCACATCCACCGGGCTGACCACGCGCCACCAGCGCGGTTCGGTCACGGACTCGAAGATCAGACCGTCGCGGGCGGGTACGAAGCGCCCGTCGAGCGCGCCGGACACGACCTCGCGCGCGGGCGCGTCGTCCGCGAGCCGGGACACGTTGAGAGTCTGTGCAGTGGCAGGCAGTGCCGCTACGCTCAGCCAGAGCCAGAGCAGCAGACAGCGTGCCGGGCGCCGTGGATTCCCCATATCCATTCCGCCGTACCGTCAGCGACGGAGCATAGCGCGGATAGCGGGTAAATGTGACTCGACGGTGGGGCCGGCCGGCGGCTCAGTCGTTGCTGCCGCTGACCCGGGCCACGGCATCGTGCGGATGCAGGCTTTCGTAGTGCGCCACGGTGGCGTCGTAGCGGGCCACGCGGGCGTCGCCGGAGAGGACGGATGCCACGCGGCGGGCGGCGTCCTCACAGAACATCAGGTTTTCGGCGTTGAGGCGGGCGAACGCCTGTTCGTCGACGCGCTTGACCGCGGTCTGCACGGGCGTGCCGAGGGCGGCTTCGATGGCATCGACCAGCGCCACCAGCGGCAATTCGTCGAACTGCGGCCGCAATTCCACGCGCACGCTGGCGCGGCTGCGCTGGGCATGCGGAGTGGCGGCCAGGCCGCGCTCGGAGGCCAGCCAGTCGTGTACGGCCGCGACCGACACCCCCTGCGCGGTGGCGAAATCGCCGACGAAGCGCTCGGCATTGGCCTGCCGCGACAGTGCGGCGGAGGCGGGACACGTGCTGGAATACTCGACCGAGAACGC
This sequence comes from Pseudoxanthomonas sp. Root65, assembly GCF_001427635.1. Taxonomy (NCBI): domain Bacteria; kingdom Pseudomonadati; phylum Pseudomonadota; class Gammaproteobacteria; order Lysobacterales; family Lysobacteraceae; genus Pseudoxanthomonas; species Pseudoxanthomonas sp. Root65. Next base: position 528,203 of record NZ_LMHA01000002.1, on the reverse strand, counting down.
CAGCGCCAGATGGAGATGGCCGTCGACCAGCGTGGCGTCGATCTCCACCGGGTAGCGCTTCCAGCCGGCGTAATCGCTCTCCAGCGCCTTGCGCTGCAGGAGGGCGTCGTAGCGGACCTTCAGGTGTGCGCTGGTGGCCAGTCCCGCCTGCGACGCCACGCTGTCCTGCAACAGGTGCCGCAGTCCGGCCGGCGTGATCGCCTCACGCGCCAGCCCGTCCTGCAGCTGCAGGTACAGGCGCGACATGTGGATGCCACGTGCATCGGCGTTGGCCAGGTTCACCGACAGGTCGATGCTGGCGGCGACCTGCAGGTGTCCGCCCTGCCCGTCGGCGACGCGCACCGGCAGCGCGATGTGTTCCATGCCCACCCAGTCCAGCGGACGGGCCAGCGGCACGCGTTGATGGGCGACATCGGGAAGGTCGGCGCGGGGCACCGCAGGGAGCGAGGGCGACATGATCATGCACGGGGGAGTGGATGCCGCGCATTGTACGCCCTGCCCCGAATCCCCAGATGAAACAGTCCGTTACGACGCTTTCCTGCGGCTATCGCGGCGATATGCGGCGCCTTCAGTCGCCGCGGGCGGCGCGCCAGCCGGCGAACAGCAACACGGGACGCGACGGCAATGCCGCCGGCACGCCCTGTCGGGCCAGGCGCACCACCCTTCCCCGCATGTAGGCGGCGAGGACGCGACGTTCGCGCGCGCCTTCCCGCCGTCCGTCCCATCGCCGCAGCAGGTCCGTCGCCCAAGCGGGCACGGCCGCCCCGTCGTCCGGCTGACGGAAGGCGGTCGGCACGGCGGACGCGCCCAGGTCGGCCAGACGAGCGGCCAGCACCTGTGCAACGACCGCATCCGTCGCGGGCGCACGCCCCAGCACCTCGGCCTCCACTGCGGCGACGGCCGCGCCATAGCCCGCCAGCGCGGCGAAGGCCGCTTCGCCCGACGACGGGGTTTCACGCGCGGCCACCAAGGCGGGCAAGGCGTCGCCCAGCGCAGACCATGCGGCACGCACCGGCTCCAGCCGGCGGCCCAACGGGTGGCGCGAACGCTGCGCGCTCCAGCCCCGCAGTTCCTCGCTCCACCACGCCAGCTTGGCATCGGCGGGCATGGGGTCGCCGCTGACGTTCAGTACGTCATCGAACTCCTGCAGCAACGCGAACCATGCCACGGCGATGTCACGGCGCGCCGGCGCGACGAACACCTCGGCCACCGACCACTCTGGCCACCGTGCACGCCATTTGTCGAGAAAGCTGTCGAGGGCGGCGGAGTCGGACATCGGCGTGTTGGCGGTGCGGGAGACGTGTGGGAGCGACGTAAGTCGCGATGGAAGTCGAGCACGTGGATACCAATGACGCGAGACAGGCCATCCCGCCACATCGATCGCGACTTACGTCGCTGCCACGCTGAATTCTGTCGAGGGCCAGGCCGTCGTCTGGGCCAGTTCCGCCGGCCATTCCGCCAGGACATCTGCACCCCATTCCGCCGGCTCCTCATGCGCCTGCCGGTACCCCCACAACGCCGCGATCGACGGCATGCCGGCCGCACGGGCCGCCTGGATGTCGCGCTCGTCGTCGCCCACGTACACGCAGTCGGCGATGGCCATGCCGATGCGTTCGGCGGCGACCTGCAGCGGCAAGGGATGCGGCTTCTTCTCGGCCAGGGTGTCGCCGCCGATCAGCACGGCGCAGCGCGTGTCCCAGCCGAGTTGCGGCAGGATGTCGCGCGCCAGGTATTCCGGCTTGTTGGTGACGATGCCCCAGGTGCTGCCCGCCGCCTCCAGCGCGTCGAGCATCTCCGCCACGCCGTCGAACAGCACGCTGTGGCGGCCGAGTTCTTCCTGATAGATCGCCAGGAACTCCGGCACCAGTGCTTCGCGAGGCGCCTGCTCCATTGCGGGAAACGCGGCGGCCAGCATCGCGCGTGCACCCTTCGACACATGCGGGCGCAATACGTCAAGCGTCATCGGGCCGAGATCGCGCGAGGCGCGCATGCGGTTGGCCGTGGCGAGCATGTCCGGCGCGCTGTCCAGCAGCGTGCCGTCCAGGTCAAACAACGCAGCGCGCGGAAAGCCCGGCGCCGTCATGGCTTCACCGCGCTGGCGAGATAGTTCACGTCGGTGCGCGAGGTCAGCCGCGCGCGCTGGCGCCACGGTTCGTAGGCCAGGCCGGTCACGTCCTGCAGCTGGAAGCCGGCATCACGCAGCCAGGCGGCCAGTTCCGAGGGCCGGATGAATTCCCGGTAGTGATGCGTTCCCTTCGGCAGCAGGCGGGCGAGGTACTCCGCGCCGACGATGGCCAGCGCGAATGCGGCGGGCGTGCGGTTCAGCGTGGACAGGAACAACTGCCCGCCCGGTTTCAGCAGCGCGTGGCAGGCGCGGATAATCGAGGCCGGATCGGGGACGTGCTCCAGCATCTCCATGCAGGTGACCACGTCGAAACTGCCGGGCCGCTCCTCGGCCAGCGATTCGACCGAACGCAGCTGGTAGTCCACCTGCACGCCCGATTCCAGCTTGTGCAACCGCGCCATCTTCACCAGTTCCGGCGCCAGGTCGATCGCGGTGACCTGCGCGCCCTCGCGCGCCAGTGCCTCGCTCAGCAGGCCGCCACCACAGCCCACGTCCAGCACCGCCGCGCCCGGCAGGCGGACACGGTCGCGCACGTACTGCAGGCGGACGGGATTCAGCGCATGCAGCGCCTTCTGCGGGCCATCCGGGTCCCACCAGCGGTTCGCCAGCGCGCCGAACTTGTCGAGTTCGGCCTGGTTGAAGTTGTCGTCGAGGGGGGAAGTCTGGGTCTTCATCCCGTCATTGTAGAGCGGGCCGGCCCAATGGGACGCCATTACGTCGTCCCAGCGGAAGCTGGGACCCACGTTGACGTTGCGTTCGTCATCCCCATCAAGGGGAAGATCAGCATGGATCCCGGCGTTCGCCGGGATGACGACGGTAGATTCAACGGCCCAGTCTGGCAATCCGCTCGCGCCACTGCCGCGCATTGGCGATGACGCCGTCGATATCGATGTCGACCAGCACGCGCTGGCGCAGCTTGGCCTTGCCGGCGATCCACACGTCGCTGACCTGCTGGCGGCCGGTGGCATAGATCAGCTGCGACACCACGTAGTGCAGCGGTTGCGTCTCCAGTGCCGACAGATCCACGCAGACCAGGTCGGCGTCCTTGCCCGGCTCGATGGAGCCGACGCGGTCGTCGAAACCGATCGCCTTCGCGCCACCCAGCGTAGCCGCACGCAGCGCGCTGAACGCATCCAGCGCGGCGGCGTCCTGCGCCACGGCCTTGGCCAGCAGCGCGGCCGTGCGGGTTTCGCTGAACATGTCCAGGTCGTTGTTGCTGGCGCAGCCGTCGGTACCGACCGCCAGCGTCACGCCTGCACGTTCCAGCGCACAGGCCGGGCAGAAGCCGGAGGCCAGCTTGAGGTTGGATTCCGGGCAGTGCACCACGCTGACGCCGCGTTCGGCGCAGAGATGGATTTCCGCCTCGGTCAGCTGGGTCATGTGGATGGCGATCAGGCGGTCGTTGAACAGGCCCAGCCGGTCCAGCCGCGCGATCGGGCGCTGTCCGTGCTTCTCCAGCGACTGTTCCACTTCCTGCGCGGTCTCGTGCAGATGCAGGTGCACCGGCACGTCGAGCTGGTCGGACAGCATGCGCACGCGCTCGAAATTGGCGTCGTTGACCGTATACGGCGCGTGCGGGGCGAAGGCGGTGGCGATCAGCGCGTCGTCGCGCCATTGATCGTGCACTTCGCCCGCTTTCTCGAAGTATTCATCGTCCGACGACGCCCACGCTGTCGGGAAGTCGATCACCGGCAGGCCGACGCGCGCGCGGAAGCCGTGCCGCTTGTAGGTCGCCGCCTGCACGTCCGGGAAGAAGTAGTTCTCGTTGACGCAGGTGGTGCCGCCACGCAGCATCTCCGCGATCGCCAGGGTGATGCCGTCAGCGACGAAATCGGGGCCGATCACCGCCGCTTCGATCGGCCAGATGTGCTCCTGCAGCCATACCTTCAGCGGCAGGTCGTCGGCCACGCCACGCAGCAGTGTCATCGGGTTGTGCGTATGCGCGTTGACCATGCCGGGAATCAGCGCCGCCTCCGGCCGCGACACGGTCTCGCGCGGGGCGAAGCGCGTGCGCGCCTCGGCCACCGGCAGGATGGCGACGATGCGGCCGCCGGTGACGGCCACCGCATGCTGTTCCAGCACTACGCCATGCGGGATGACAGGCACCACATAGCCGGCTTCGATCAACAGGTCGCAGGGGTCAGGTGCAGTGTCGGTCATGCAGGGTCAGATCCCGAAGCCCAGGGTGTAGGTGATGCCGAAAGCGCCGGCGCCGAACAGCAGCCAGCACAGCAGCATCAGTGCCAGCGCCCGCCCGTAGCCGAGCCGCGGCACCTGCGGGAACAGCCGCGGCAGGGTGGCATTCCAGCACAGCATCACGCCCAGCCCGGCCAGCAACACGCCGGCGGCCCAGACGCCCAGGTAAAGCGCGAGCTGCTCCATCACTTGACGCGGCTGACGTATTCGCCGGTGCGCGTGTCGACCTTGATCACTTCATCCTGGCCGACGAACAGCGGCACCCGCACCACCGCGCCGGTTTCCAGCGTGGCCGGCTTGCCGCCGGTACCGGCGGTGTCGCCCTTCACGCCCGGGTCGGTCTCGGTGATCTGCAGCTCGACGAAATTCGGCGGGGTCACCTGGATCGGATTGCCGTTCCACAGCGTCACTACGCAGTCTTCCTCACCCTTGAGCCACTTCTCGGCGCCGCCCATGCCGGCCTTGTCGGCCTGCACCTGCTCGAAGGTCTCCTGCTGCATGAAGTGCCAGTACTCGCCATCGGAGTAGAGGTACTGCATGTCGGTGTCCACCACGTCCGCCGCCTCGACCGAGTCGGTGCTCTTCATGGTGATTTCCTGCACGCGGCCGCTCTTGATGAGGCGGTACTTCACGCGAGTGAAGGCCTGGCCCTTGCCCGGCTTGACGTACTCGGTGTCGCTGATGATCGCCGGCTCGTTGTTGATCAGGATCTTCATCCCGTTCTTGACGTCGTTCATGCCATAACTGGCCATGCTGCTGCTCCTGGAGGTGAGGCGTACCCGCCGCGCAGGGCGGCCGGCCGGATAGAATGCGGAAACCCGCCGGACCCGGCGGGTGCTTGTTTTCAGACCCGACATGATAACCGCAGCCCCCGACCCCCGACACCCCGCCTCCCTGGCCGCACCGCGCTGGCAACAGGCCTGGCGCGACGCCGTGCGCGATCCGCGCGAGCTGCTGTCGCTGCTGGGGCTGGATGCGCTGGCCGGCCGGGTCTCCGACGCGGCGGCGGCGCAGTTCCCGTTGCGGGTGCCGCGCGGTTTCGTGGCCCGCATGCGTCACGGCGATCCGCACGACCCGCTGCTGCGCCAGGTGCTGCCGCTGGACGACGAGATGCGGCCGGTCCCCGGCTACGGCCTGGATGCGGTGGGCGATGGCGCCGCCCGCACCGGCACTGGCGTCCTGCAGAAATACCGCGGCCGCGCCCTGCTGGTGGCCACCGGCAGTTGCGCGATCAATTGCCGCTACTGCTTCCGCCGCCACTTCCCCTATTCGGACGAAACCGCCGCGCGCAAGGGCTGGCGCGAGGCCGTTGATCTGATACGCGCCGACGCCAGCGTGCAGGAAGTGCTGCTGTCCGGCGGCGACCCGCTGTCGCTGTCGAACAGCAAGCTCGCCGAGCTGACCGACGCCCTGGCCGGCATTCCCCACCTGCGCCGCCTGCGCATCCACAGCCGGCTGCCGGTGGTCCTGCCCGAGCGGGTGGACGACGGACTGCTGGCCTGGCTGGGCAGCCTGCCCTGGCCGGTGACGCTGGTCCTCCACGCCAACCATGCCAACGAGTTCGACGCCACCGTCGACGCCGCACTGCAGCGCCTGCGCGCCGTCGGCACGCACCTGCTCAACCAGGCGGTGCTGCTGCGCGGGGTCAACGACGACGTCGACGCCCTCGCCGCGCTCAGCGAACGGGGTTTCGCGGCGGGCGTGCTGCCCTACTACCTGCACCAGTTGGACCGGGTCGCCGGTGCCGCCCATTTCGAGGTCGACGACGCACAGGCCAAAACGCTGCATGCGGCGCTGGCCGCCCGCCTCTCCGGCTACCTGGTGCCGCGGCTGGTGCGGGAAGTCGCCGGCGACACCGGCAAGCGCCCGCTCTGATCCACCGGCCGCCGGCCATGTCCGCATCTGCGACGGTTGCATTGGACTCGTCTCACACGTTCGGGTATTAAACGCGCTCTCCTCGCGGAAACGCTGCATGCAGATCGGCAAAGACACCACGCTTCGACTGACCCTGGTGGACGACAGCGCCGAGGACGCGGAAGCCATCGTTTCCACCTTGCGCAACGGCGGCATCGCCGTGCGTCCGCTGCGACCGCTCGACGCCGCCGAACTGGGCCAGATGGTCGCCGCCCAGCCGATGGACCTGCTGCTGGCCTCGCGCACGGCCAAGGGCATCCCCCTGGCCACCGTGCTGGGCCAGGTCGATGCCAGCGGCAAGGACATCCCGGTGATCGTGCTGGCCGATGCGATCAGCGAGGCCGACCTGCTCGCCGATCAGGCCGCCGGTGCCCGCGCGATCGCCCTGCGCGGTCGCCCGGAGCACGTGCTGACGGTCCTGCGTCGCGAATGGGCGGACCTGGACGCGCGTCGCTCGCAGCGCCGGCTGGAAGGCCAGATGCGCGAAACCGAGCGTCGCTGCGATGCGCTGATCTCGTCCTCGCGCGACCCGATCGCCTACATCCACGAAGGCATGCACATCCGGGCCAACGACGCCTATCTGGAGATGTTCGGCTTCGAGTCGTTCGAGGATGTCGAAGGCCTTTCGCTGCTGGACCTGGTGGGTCCGCAGTACGTCAACGACTTCAAGGCCCTGCTGAAGAAGCTCAGCAAGGGCGAACCACCGCCGCCGCGCTTCGAACTGGAAGCCCGCAGCATCGACGGCGACAGTTTCCCGGCCACGCTGGAGTTCGCCACCGCCACCTACGAGGGCGAGGCCTGCGTGCAGGTGGTGTTCCGCCGCCGCGAGGAGTTCGACCCCGAACTCGCCCGCGAGGTCGAGGACCTGCGCCAGCGGGACATGGTTACCGGCCTGCTCAACCGGCCCACCTTCCTGCGCGAGCTGGAAAACGCGGTGGCCCAAGTGGCCCGTGGTGAAGACCAGTACGCGCTGCTGCTGATCGAGCCCGATCACTATCAGCGCCTGCTGTCCGAGATCGGCATCGACTCGGCCGATGCGCTGGCCGCCGCCCTGGCGGCGCGCCTGTCGGAGAAGCTGGACGCCGGCACCATCGCCGCGCGTTTCGGCGAACGCACCTTCGCGGTCCTGCTGCGCGGCAACCATGCGCAGACCGCGGCACTGGCCGAGAAGCTGCGCGCGTCCTACGCCTCGCATGTCTTCAACGTGGGCGAGCGTTCCGCCTCGGTCACCACCAGCATCGGCGGCGTGCAGATCGGCGAGAAGATCGCCAGCGTCGGCCCGGTGCTGACGCGCGCGACGGATGGGCTGCAGACGGCCACCAACCTCGGCGGCAACCGCATCGAGATCTTCGACCCCGGCGCGGTGGATCGCGCCGAGGAAGAGCGCGTGCAGAACTGGATCCAGCGCCTGCAGTCGGCACTGCAGGACGGCAGCTTCCGGCTGCACTACCAGCCGGTGGTCAGCCTGCAGGGCGAGCCGGGCGAAGTGTACGAAGCGCTGCTGCGGCTGGAATCCAATGGCGAAATCGTGCAGCCGCAGTCCTTCATCGGCATCGCCGAGGACAACGGCCTGCTCGATGCGATCGACCGCTGGGTGGTCAACCGCGCCATCGAGGTGCTGGCCGAGCGCAAGCGCGCCGGTCACGACACGCGCATGGTGGTGAAGGTCAGCCCGGCCTCCTTCGCCGACAACCGCTTGCTCGACGTGATCGCCAAGCAACTGGCCGCGCACGACGTGCCGGGCGACCGCCTGTGGCTGCAGACGCCGGAAGCCAAGGTGTTCACGCATCTGCGGCAGGCGCAGGCGTTCCAGTCCGCAGCGGCCAAGCTCGGCTGCCAGGTTGGCCTGGAGCATTTCGGCGCGGGCCTGGATTCGTTCCAGTTGCTGTCGCACTTCCAGCCGACCTTCCTCAAGATCGACCGCGTCTTCAGCGAGGACCTGGGCAAGAACACGGAGCACCAGCAGAAGATCCGAGAGATCTCCGAGCGCGCGCAGGCGCTGGGCATCCTGACGGTGGCCGAACACGTGCAGGACGCAGCGACCATGGCGTTCCTGTTCACCGCCAGCCTGGATTACGTGGAAGGCAACTTCCTGGCCGCGCCCGGCCCGGCGATGAACTACGACTTCAGCTGACCGGCCCTCAGCGCCGTAGACGCGAAAAGAAAAACCCGCCTTCCGGCGGGTTTTTCGTTCAATGCAGCAGGCCGATGCGGCTCAGGCGAACGTGCCCTGCTGCGCGCGCAGCGCGGCAATGCGGTCCTCAAGCGGCGGGTGGCTCAGGAACAGCTTCTTCATACCCTGGCCGATGCCGCCGGCGATGCCGAAGGCCTCGACCTGCGCCGGCAGCGTGCTCGGGCGCTGCTGCTGACCCAGGCGTTCCAGTGCGGCGATCATCTTCTGCCGGCCAGCCAGCGTGGCACCGCCGTGGTCGGCGCGGAACTCGCGGCGGCGCGAGAACCACATCGCGATCATCGTGGCGAACAGGCCGAACACCACTTCCAGCACCATCACGATGATGTAGTAGCCGAAGCCACGCCCACCGCCCTCGCGGTTGCCCGAGAGGAAGCCGTCGACGATGCCGCCGACCACGCGCGCCAGCACGATCACAAAGGTGTTCAGCACGCCCTGCAGCAGGGCCATGGTGACCATGTCGCCGTTGGCGACGTGGGCCACCTCGTGACCCAGCACGGCTTCGGCCTCGTCCTGGTTCATCTGCCGCAGCAGGCCGGTGGACACCGCCACCAGGGCGTTGTTGCGGTTGGCGCCGGTGGCGAAGGCGTTGATCTCGGGGGCGTCGTAGACCGCCACTTCCGGCATGCCGATGCCGACGGCCTGCGCCTGCCGCTGGACAGTGGCCACCAGCCAGCGCTCGGTATCGTTGCGCGGCTGCTCGATCACCACCGCGCCGGTGGCGCGCTTGGCCATCCATTTCGAGGTCAGCAGCGAGATCAGCGAGCCGCCGAAACCGAAGATCGCCGCGAACACCAGCAGGCCGCCCATCTGGTTCGGGTTGACCCCCAGGATGGACATGACGATGCCGGCCAGCACGAGCACCGCGAAATTGGTGGCCAGGAACAATGCAACACGGGTAAACACGGTTCGGATCTCCAAGGGTCGTGCATGAGCGAACGGCAACGACGCAGAATTGCGGCTGTGCCGCTGCGAATTCAAGCGGCTTGCTGACTGTACGGTTCAGCTTCCGGTAGTGTCTGACGAATGACCGAACGCGATCCCTCCATGCCCTACCGCGGCCGCTTCGCGCCGTCGCCGACCGGCGCGCTGCATTTCGGCTCGCTGGTGGCCGCGCTGGGCAGTTGGCTGCTGGCGCGCCATCACGACGGATGTTGGCTGGTACGGGTGGAAGACCTCGATCCACCTCGCGAAGTGCCCGGCGCCGCCCAGCGGCAGCTCGCCACGCTGGCCGCGTTCGGCCTGGTGTCCGACGAACCGGTGGTCTGGCAGAGCGGCCGGCACCCGCTGTATGCCGACGCGCTGTCGCAGCTGCTGGCCGACGGCAGCGCATTCGAGTGCCGCTGCAGCCGTACCGACCTGGCCGCCAGCAGCGGCATCCATCGCAGGTGCATCGCGCACGATCCCGCGCGGCCGCCCGCCGTCCGCCTGCGCGTGGTCGACGACACGACGGTGGCCTTCCAGGACGGCCTGCAGGGTGAGCTAAAGCAACAGGTGGACCGCGACGTGGGCGATGTGGTCCTGCGCCGTGCCGACGGCTTCTGGGCCTACCAGCTGGCGGTGGTCGTCGACGACGCGGCGCAGGGCATTACGCACGTGGTGCGCGGTGCCGACCTGCTCGATTCGACGCCGCGGCAGATCCTGCTGCAACGCGCGCTCGGCCTGCCCACGCCCGCGTACCTGCACCTGCCGCTGATCGTGGATGCCGAAGGCCACAAGCTGTCGAAATCGATGGCGGCCCTGCCGGTCGACGACGACGCACCGCTTCCCGCCCTGCGGGCCGCGTGGCAGCTGCTGGGCCAACCGCCGACGGCGCTCGACGGTGCACGGACGCCGGCCGTCGCCCTGCGGCTCGCCCGACGCGAATTCCGCCCGGATCGCCTGCCAAAAGTGACATCACTGATGTTCGCTGCAGCGCACAACAATCCTGCCGCAGGCGCTGTCTAGAATCGGACGGCCGTCGGCTTGGACGGTCCAAGGAGATTCCCCACATGACATCGCGCGTCGCCCTGGTCACCGGCGGCACCGGAGGTATCGGTACCGCCATCTGCAAGAAGCTGGCCGACATGGGCCACAAGGTCGCCACCAATTACCGCAACGAGGAAAAGGCGCGCGCGTGGCAGGCGCAGATGAAGGCCGATGGCTACGACTTCGCGCTGGTCAAGGGCGATGTGACCTCGCCCGACGAAGCTGAAGCGATGGTCAAGGAGGTCGAGCAGACGCTCGGCCCGGTCGAAGTGCTGATCAACAACGCCGGCATCACCCGCGACGGCACCTTCCACAAGATGTCCTCCGGGCAGTGGGGCGACGTGATCAACACCAACCTCAACTCGGTGTTCAACGTCACCCGCCCGGTGATCGAAGGCATGCGCGACCGCAAGTGGGGCCGCATCATCCAGATCAGTTCGATCAACGGCCTGAAGGGCCAGTACGGCCAGGCCAACTACGCCGCCGCCAAGGCCGGCATGCATGGCTTCACCATTTCGCTGGCGCGCGAGAATGCCAAGCTCGGCATCACCGTCAACACCGTTTCGCCCGGCTACGTGGCCACCGACATGGTGATGGCGGTGCCGGAGGAGGTGCGCGCCAAGATCGCCGCCGACATTCCCACCGGCCGCCTCGGCAAACCGGAGGAGATCGCCTATGCGGTGGCGTTCCTGGTTGACGACCAGGCGGCGTGGATCACCGGCTCCAACCTGGACATCAACGGCGGCCACCACATGGGCTGGTGAGGCCCTTCACGTTGCCCCGATGACATGTCACACGACGCCCCGCAAGGGGCGTCGTCCGTTCCGATGCTGCGCAGCATGTTTCCTTCGCTGAACAGGGCGCCCCTGCCTTGCGGCCTGTTGCAAGGGCTGTTGCGCTGCGTCATGCTGCCGTCATACGCGTTTAGAGCGAAGACTCAATGGCTGCGATCCGCATCATCAAGAAGTACCCCAACCGTCGCCTGTACGACACCGAGATCTCCAGCTACATCACCATCGAGGACGTGCGCCAGCTGATCGTCGATGGCGAGGACTTCGAGGTTCGCGACGCCAAGACCGGCAACGACCTGACCCGCACCGTGCTCCTGCAGATCATCAGCGAGCAGGAACAGGACGGCGAGCCGGTGCTGTCCACGCAGTTGTTGAGCCAGATCATCCGTTTCTACGGCGACTCGCTGCAGGGCTTCATGGGCAACTACCTGGAGCGCAGCATGCAGTTGTTCATGGAACAGCAGCAGCAGTTCCGCAGCCAGATGGGCAACCTGCTCGGCCAGACGCCGTGGACCATGATGAACCAGCTCACCGAGCGCAACATGGAGCTGTGGCAGGAATTCCAGCGCAACCTGACCGGTGGCATGGGTCGCCCGACCACGGTCAAGCCGAAGGAAACCCCGCGCGAAACGCCGAAGACGCGCGCACGCTGACGCCCTACGCAGTGAAATCCGGCCCGCGCCCCGTTGCGCGGGCCTTTTTTTGAGCCGAAATACAGGAACTCCGCATGACGCAACGCATCGCCGTGGTGACCGGTGGCATGGGTGGGCTGGGACTGGCGATCTGCCAGGCCCTGGCACGCGCCGGTCGCAAGGTCATCGCCGCCGACCTGCCCGCTTCCCCTGAGCGATTGCAACAGTTCCGCGCGCAGACGGCCGCGCTGGACATCGAAACCGCCACCGTCGACGTGGCCGACTTCGATGCCTGTGCTGCGTTCGTGCGCGATATCGAAGCCCGCTACGGCACGCTCGACATCCTGGTCAACAACGCCGGCATCACCCGCGACGCGACCCTGCGCAAGATGGAGAAGGCGCAGTGGGACGCGGTGCTCGTTGTGAACCTGGACAGCGTGTTCAATCTGTGCCGCCACGCGGTGGACGGCATGCAGGCGCGCGGCTTCGGACGGATCGTCAATATCAGTTCGGTCAGCGGGCAGACCGGCAATTTCGGCCAGGTGAACTACGCCGCGGCCAAGGCCGGCCTGCATGGGTTCTCGATGTCGCTGGCGCGCGAGGTCGCGCGCAAGGGCGTGACCGTCAACAGCGTGTCGCCCGGCTATGTCGAAACACCGATGACGCGCGCCATGCCCGACGAGGTCCGCGACCGCACCGTCGCCTCGGTGCCGGTCGGCCGCATCGGCCAGCCGGGCGACATCGCGCGCGCGGTCGCCTTCCTCAGCGCCGACGATGCCGGCTACATCACCGGCGCCAACCTGCCGGTCAACGGCGGACTGTTCATGAGCTTCTGAGCGGCACGCCGCGTCCCCGTCTTCCCGTTCCCTGCGAATCAACACGCACCTTCGACAAGGATTCCCGATGAAACTCACTCCTCCCACCTTCGGCGTCTGGCTGATCGCGCTGCTGCTCGGCGGCGGCGGCATCGCGGCGAAGTTCGGCTACGTGCCGGTGCTGGCCCCGCATGCGTTCTGGCTGGTGGTCGCCGGCTTCGGCCTGCTGGTCGCGGCCACGCTCTTCAGCAAGCTCTGAGCGAAGCTCCCGCGTCCCGGGCTTGCCCGGGACCTGGCGGCGGCGTACCGTCACCGGACCACGCCACGTGGCGCTGCGGAGACGATGCATGCCAGGTTTCATCAGGCTCGCGCTGTACTCGACCGTCATGATCCTGCCTGCACTGGCGGGATGGGCGACGCACACCGCCACCGCGCAGACGACGCCACGATGCAAGGCGGTCGGCTGTACCGAGCCGCTCGACCTGGCCGCCGCCGGTCCAGGCTCTACCGTGCTGCTCGTCCAGTGCGTCGGCGCCACGCAGACGCAGCGCCGCTACCGGCTCGAACCCGATGGATGGACGCTGCAGATGTACGAAACGGTTACCGTCGCCACCTGCCCCGCCTCTCCTGCGCGCTGAGCGCCCATGGAACTGATGGCGTACCTGCTGGCGGACCTGTGGTCCAAACCCCGCCTGCTGGTGCCCTTGCTGTTGGGGGTCGTCGCGGGACTGGGTCTGTTCCACCTGACCGGCAAGGAACCCGCCTCCGCCGCGATGGCGCTCGGATGCGCGCTGCTCGGACTGACGGTCGGCTGCATCCTGGAGTTCCTGCGCGAACCGCCGCGCGATCCTCTGGACTGACGGTTACTCGACTTCGAAGCGGTCGAACGCGATCTCCAGCGTTTCGAATACCGTCTCCGCTTCCACCGCATCCAGGGGCGAGGTCAGGTAGCCCGCCGGTCGCGCGCGCAGGAAGCGCCAGCTCATCGCCGGATTGCCCTGTTCGTCCAGCAGCGTGACCGTGACGGTGCGTCGGGCATCGCCGCCGTTGCGCGCCTCGTTCCACCACTGGTACCACGCCAGCGAACCGATCACGCCCCGCCGCAGCACCAGATTGTCGTAGTGCGTCAGCGTGGACAGCTTGATCGCTTCGGGCACCTTGTCGTTGCCGTTGCGGTACTCGTTGAGCTGCAGCCGCGCGGCCGGGAACAACACCTCCGACACGCCGGCATCGGGCCCGTGGCCCAGGCCGAGGTCGACATGAAAGTTCATGCCGGCATAGGGACGGTCACGCTGTACGGCCATGGGCAGGGCTCCATGTGAAAGGGGGACGTCACCCGCCGAGAGGCGGCCGACTCTTGTCCCAACGCAAGGATGCGCTGCCGGAGGTCAGCCTGGTGATGGCGATGCAGGGCGTTGTGCTCGTCATGGCATGCCCTGCAGGAAAGATCGCGGGACGCCTGGCAGCGCGGATTCCCGGGTTTCGCCTTCGGCTCTACCCGGGCTACCTCAGTATCCCGCGTCCACGGCCGTCTGACTGCTCCCGTCAACGTACAGGTTCGTCACCCTGGCGCAACGCGATGATCAGCGGCTTCAGTTCGCGCCAGGGATATCGTCGGTCCTCCGGCCAGGGAAGCCGGAACCAGGGTTTGCGCCTGCGGGAGACGATGCGGCTGACGAGCCAATCCTCGTCGAAGCCATCCCAGACGCCGGCAACCGACCACAGGTTCAGATGGACCACGGGATGCACTTCGTCGAACAGGATGCGCTGCAATGCCGGGATGGCGAACGGCGAGCGGGCACATTGTTCGGCGACCCGGTTCCACGACGGCTCCGTGTCGAGGTAGAGATCGCTCAATGCGATCCAGAGGGGGCGACGGATCGCCAACTCGCCCGGTGAGAATCTCATTCAGCGCCTCGACTTGATGGCAGACGAAAGACGGCGTCCTTGTTGATTCCCGTCACCCTCTCCTTCCTGCGCCATCGCCCTACGCCCTGATGGTCTGCAACGCATGCGCCAACCCGTCGGCAAACAGGGCGAGGCACGACGGGTCGCAGACCAGGTGGAAGCTGCCCGCCAGCTCACCCATGGAAAAGCGGATGCCTACGACAGGCTTTCCGACGGCGGCAAGGACGTGATCGACTGGACCGAATCGGAAGCACAAGGTCTGGCCCGGCGCCGCAAGTTCCAACACCGCGTCCAGGCGCGAGGGGACGAGTGCGTCCAAGGGGCTGCTCAGCCAGGACAGCAGATGGCGATGCAGCGCATCGAGCGCTGTCGTCGTCAAGATGAACCCGTCCACGGTTCCCGTGAACGGACGACCCTGGCCGACATCCCAATGCTCGCCGACGAGCGAGAGCGTGCAACCCCACTCGGAAGCGCTGCGCTGGACCAAGCGCAGCGTCAGCTCCGATACGCCGCGATTGGATCTGAGCACAGCGTCCAGATCGCATCTCTCCTGCTCAACCCATCCCCGGTAGCCGCCGAGGCTTACGCCTCCGCCCACACCACATCGATCCCTTCCGATTCGCCCACCGCATTGCGCAGCAGTGTGACGAATCCGGCGCTGGCGCCCAGGGCTTCCAGCGCGTCGATCGCGGTGTGTTCGACGTAGTAGTCCTGGTCGGTCGAGGACTCCTCTTCCATGTGGCCGACCAGCAGCTGGAAGTCTTCCTGCGAGATCGTGCCCAGCGTGCGGCCAGTGTCTTTTTCCGTCAGACGGATGCTCATGCGGTCCTGCTCTCCTGTGGGAATGGGTTGAAGCTCAACGCGAAGGGGTCGATGCGGGCGGTGTGCGCAGGAACGTGGCCAGTCCGCCGAGTTGCTGCCCCTGCACCTTGTCCACGACCGGCGCGAACTTGCCGATGTCGTCCGGCGTGTAACCGCCGACGCGGTACCACAGGGTGATGCGGGTGCCGTCGTTCTCCGCGACGAAGCGCCATTCCAGCGCGCCGTGCAGGCCCATGCCCTGCAACGGGCCCAGGCCGCCGGTCATGCGCAGCAGCTTGCCGGGATCGGTGAACGTCACGGTCATGTGCCAGGCCTGCTGCGCGCCGTTGATCTCGCAGAAGCAGCCGCCGGCCTTCTCGCTGATGGACAGTCGGGACGCATCGCCCCACCAAGTGTGGTCGGCCGGCCACCAGCGGCCGACATCGTTCATCAGCGCGGCGTAGGCGGCCTGGGGCGTGGTGGGCACCCACACCGAATTTTCCAGGGTGAAGCCTTGCGGCGTGGCGTCCTTGACCTCGGCATGTGCCGGCGCGGCGGCCATCGCCGTCGCCAGCAGCACCGCTCGCAGCAGGCGCATCACTGCGCGGCGCCCTGCTGGCAGAACTTCTGCCGGTACTCCATCGCCTTCGGCATCAGCGCGGTCAGGTTCTGGATGCGCGTGCCGGGGTTGGGATGGGTGGACGAGAATTCCGGCGGGGCCTGGCCGCCACTCGCTTCGCTCATGCGCTGCCACAGCGGCACGGCTTCCTGCGGATTGAAGCAGGCGGCAGCGGCCAGCATCAGACCCACTTCATCGGCCTGCGTTTCATGCTCGCGCGCGTACGGCAGCAGGTAGCCGTAGCCCATCGCGGCCATCACCATCTGCTGCTGTTGCGGGTCCATGCCGCTCATCGCGCCGGCCATCTGGCCGATCTGGGTGAGCTTCTGCTGCGACATGCGTTGCGCGCCATGACGCAGCAGCGCATGGGCGATCTCGTGGCCCATCACCACTGCCACGGCGTCGGCGTTCTGGGCGACGGGAATCAGCCCGGTGTAGACCGCCATCTTGCCGCCCGGCAGGCAGAAGGCATTGGCCTGCTCGGACTCGATGACGTTGACGTCCCACTCGAAGGATTTCCAGTTGCCGCTGGGCTGGGTGCCCTTCTCCGCCGCGATCGCCGCTTCGACCTCGGGGATCTTGGCGATCAGGCGCTGCGCGATGGTGCGCACCTGCTGGGCGATCTGCGAATTCGGATCGACCGGACGCTCCTGCTGCAGGATTTCCTCGTAGGCCTGCAGCCCCAGCGCTTTCTCTTCCTCCACGCCGATGGAGCCGTCGATCAGCACCTTCTCGCCGGTGTAGGGATCGACCACGCGGTTGTTGAGGTAATAGCAGCCGCCGTAGATCAGGAAGCCCAGCAGGATCAGCCAGCGCAGGTTGCCCAGTCCGCCGCCACGACGGCCGCCGCCCTGCCCGTATTGCGAACGCCCGTTAGGATCTTGCCTCATGCCCTCTCCCTGGCGGCTAGATGCCGCGTACAACGCGGAAGCCCACCCGCGCATTAGTCATATCCGAATCCGAGGACGAACGCCATGCCGCGCGCGCCTGGGCCGGGGAACTGGCCCACGAGCCACCCCGCACCACCCGCGACCGGCAGCCGGGATTGAACCACGCCGCCCCGTCCGCAGGCGCGCGCCGGTAGCTGGCGTGCCAGCAGTCCCCCACCCACTCGCTGGTGTTGCCCTCCAGGTCCTTCAGGCCGAATGCGTTGGCACGGAAGCGCCCCGCCGGGGCCGGGCCCCAGTAGCCATCGCCGTAGCCGACGAAGGCATTGTTCCAGTCGCGCCCGCTGGGCGAGCGGTCGTTGCCGCCGGTCAGGTTGGCAATGCCGCGCGGAGGTTGCCCGTTGCCCCAGGGATAGCGGCCCTGCTGACCGGCGCGCTGCGCGTATTCGTACTCGGCTTCGCTGGGCAGCCGGTAGCCGTGCCCGGTCTGGCCGGCCAGCCATTCGGCGTAGGCTTCGGCGTCGTACACGCTGACGTGCAGCACCGGCATGTCGTCGCTGGCCGGCTGGCCCGCGTAGTCCGACCGCCAGTCCACCCCGCTGCGACGGACGAAATTGCCGCTGCGCTCGTCGTAGACCACCGAATGCCCGCGCCGCGTGGCGCGCGGGCGGTACTGGGTGGCCTCGACGAACCGGCGGAACTGGCCCACCGTCACCGGGTGCCTGGCCATCGCAAAGCCGCGATCGAAGCGCACGTAATGCGCGGGCTTCTCGGCGTCGGCCGCGCCGGCCTCGTCATCGGCCGCGCCCATCAGGAAGCCGCCATGCGGCACCACCACCATTTCCGGCCCACGTCCGCCATGGTGCAGCGCATCGGTGAATGCCTGTCCCGGACGGAACAGGCCGTAATGCGTGGCCAGGTCGATGCGCTGGCGGAAGTCGGCCGCCACGCGGTTGCCCGGTTCGGCGATGCGCAGCACCTCGGCCAGCTTCATGCGCGCGTCCTTCAGCCCGAGCGGCGTGGCCATGTCGCGCACGCCGGCGTCGCGCAACTCGACGATGCGCGCCAGGCGAATCGCTTCCACCCGCACGCGCGCATCGGCCACCGTCTGCGCATCCTCGCGCACGCGGGCCGCATGCTCCAGCCAGGTCCGCGCGGTCGTGAAATCGCTGGCCAATGCGGCTTCTTCGGCGCGACGGATCATCGCGCTCTCGACCGCGGCGATGCCCTGCAACGCACGCGCCTGGCCCGGCTTCCATTTCAGCACTTCGCGGAAACCCGCCAGTGCGCCGCCCCCGGCTTCGCCTAGCGCACCTTCGCGCAACGCGCGCTCGGCGGCCACGTTCAGTCGCGTGAGCTGGTCGATCTCGTCCACCCGCGCCAGGTAGGTGCCGACCGCCGGATCCGCCGGCGCCACCGTGCGCGCCACGGCCGCGATCTGGCGTGCACGGCGTAGCGATTCGGTACGGTCCTCGGCATGCCGCAGCGCCTGCGCCCCCTGGTCCAGCAGGCGATCGAGGCTGCGGCCCAGACCGGTCCTGGCACGCGCATCGTCGGCATCGAGGCGCTGCAGGGCGAGGTAGAGCGGGATTGCATCGTCGGGGCCGTCGAACAGCCGCCCCTCGGACAGGGCGCTGGCAGCACGCCGATGCGCATCCGCGACGTCCTCGGTCGTCAGTTCGACGCTGGGCGGGCGCCAGTTCAGTTCGTCCACGGCGCTGTCATCGCCGGTGACGGTGACGCTCGGCATGCGGATTGCGTCCGCGCCGGTATCCGCGGCACCGGCTTCCGCCGCATCGCGCGAACACCCCGCGATCCAGGGAAGCGACAGCAACAAGGCGGCGAGAATCGCGCGCAAACACCCTCCGTGATGGGAGCCGGCGGCCCCGTGAGAGAATGCCGGCCGACAAGACCGGCAGACCATACCGGCTGAGCCGGGACCTTAGGTTATTGTCCCCTGACTGAGCAAACGACGCATCACGCGGAGATTACGTGCCCCACTGGATCGACACCCCCGCCGCGCTGGACGCGCACCTGCAACGCCGGCCGACGCGGATCGGCCTGGATACCGAGTTCGTCCGCGAGCGCACCTACTGGCCCCAGCTCGCGCTGGTACAGATAGCCCTCGACGACGACGTGCTGCTGGTCGACCCCCTGGCCCCGGGCATGACCGATGCGCTGCGGCCGTGGCTGCTGGACACCTCGATCACCAAGGTCATGCATAGCGCCAGCGAGGACCTGGTGGCGTTCAAGGTCGCCTGCGACGCCCTACCCTCGCCGTTGTTCGATACGCAGATCGCCGCCGCCATCGCCGGCATCGCGTCGGGCATCGGCTACCAGAAGCTGGTCGAGCGCATTACCGGCGTCGCCCTGCCCAAGGGCGAGACCCGCTCGGACTGGCTGCGTCGTCCGCTCAGCGAGTCGCAGCTGCACTACGCCGCCGACGACGTGCGCTACCTATTCGCCGTGCACGATGCGCTGCTGGCCGGGCTGGACGCCACCGGCCGCCGCTCGTGGGTGGAAGAGGACTGCGCGCGGTTCGTCGACAACGCCGCGCACGACGAAGGCGAGCGCTGGCCGCACCTGTCGATGCGCAGTGCGCAGTTCCTCGATGCCGATGCGCAGCGGCGGCTGGTGCGCCTGCTGCGCTGGCGCGAGACGCAGGCGCGCGCCAGCGACAAGCCGCGCAGCTGGATCCTGGACAACGAACTGGCGGTGGCGCTGGCGCGCACGCCGCCGGAGGACAAGGGGGCGCTGCTGCGCCTGTTCGATACCCAGCCCAAGGCGCCGCGCAAGCTGGCCGATGCGGTCTGGCAGGCGCTCGCCACGCCACTGGACGATGAGTCGTCGATGCCGGTGGCCCGCGCGGCCACCGACGGCGACAAGGCCCAGGTCAAGCGGCTGCAGGATGCGGTGTCGGCGCGCAGCGCGGAACTCGGCCTGCCCGATGGCGTGCTGGCCTCCCGCCGCTATCTCGAAGCGCTGCAGGAATCCGGCCAGTGGCCGGCTGCGCTGTCGGGCTGGCGGCACCGCGAACTGGCCCCGGTGCTGACCCCGATCCTGGACCGCGCAGGCTTGGCACCGGCCGCGGCGGCGGGCTAGAATGAAACCGTTCTTGTGGGGCCATAGCTCAGCTGGGAGAGCGCGTCGTTCGCAATGACGAGGTCGGGAGTTCGATCCTCCCTGGCTCCACCATCCAACACGAAAGGCCAGGCGCATGCCTGGCCTTTTTTGTTGCGTGTGGACCAGCAACAGGCACGGTCCTGCAAAGAAAAAGCCCGCCGGCATGACGCCGACGGGCCGGGAGCGCACGGTTTACGTGATCAGAACTTGTAGCTGACACCCAGCAGGTAGCTGCGACCCCATTCGACGTATTCCAGCGGACGGTCCTTGGTGCCGGCGTAGGTCTGGTACGCCTCGTCCGTCAGGTTGCTGGCCTGCAGCAGGATGCTCAGCCCACCCAGCGCATGACCTTCCGGGAACGAATAGCTGATCTGTGCGTCGGTGATGTTCTCGCCGACGACGTAGCGCAGCGTGCGGTTGCCGTTGAAGTTGCCGATCTCGCCAATGAAGTCGGAGCGACGACGCTGGTTGACGCGCGCCTCGAAGCCGTTCTTCTCGAAGTACACCGTCAGGTTGTACACGCGCTTGGACAGACCTGGCAGATCGATGTCACCGCCACCGACGCTGGAGGCGCTTTCCGGATCGCGAATCTGGATGTTGCTGTCGTTGAACGTGGCGCTGGCCACCGCACCGAAGCCCTGCAGCGTTTCGCTGAACATCTCGAACGGCAGCGACGCCGTCAGTTCCAGGCCCTGCAGCGTGCCGCCCTCGCCGTTCACCGGCCGCGTGTAGCTGCCGATCGGATCGACGCCAATACCCGGATAGTTCGCGTTCGGCGGAATGTCGGGCGTGTAAGCCGACAGGTCGTAGAACGGGTCGGTCTGGGTGTAGATGTAGTTGCGCAGGTCCTTGTAGAAATAGGCCGCCGCGACATACGCCTTGGTGCCGAAATACTTCTCGTAGGACACGTCGAACGCATAGGCGCGCCACGGATCCAGCAGCGGGTTGCCGCCACTGGCGAAGCTGTTGCGCAGACCGTTGTCCTGATCCGGACCATCGGACGCATTCACCTCCAGCGAGGCACGCAACTGGTCGACGCGCGGGCGAGCGACCTGCTTGGCCAGTGCAACGCGCAGGGTCTGGTCGTTCTCGAAGCCGAACGCCAGGTTCATGCTCGGCAGCACGTCGGTGAAGGTCTTGCCCAGCTGGATGGACTGCGGATTGCCGCCGCTGCTGAGACGGATTGCGTCGGACGACTGGTCTACACGCTGGACCTGCACGCCGGCGTTGCCGCGCACGCTGACGTTGCCCCACTCGGTATCGATGTTGCCGCGCAGGTAGGCCGTGGTGGTCTTTTCGCGCACGTCCCAGGCCTTGGCGACCAGGTATGGGAACGCGTCGTCGCTCGGCTCGAACGTCATGTAGCGAGCGACCGCCGCCGGCACGTTCCAGGACGGGATGTAGCCGATGCCGGCGAAGCTCAGGTCGACCGGACGGTACTGCAGGTCCGAGGCGATCGTGGTGTTGCCCTGTGGGCCGAGGTTGATGTTGCCCTCGGGCTGGCGCTTGTTCTTCTCGCGGTCGGCGTAGTTCAGGCCGACGTCGATGTCGGACATCCAAGACAGGAACGACGGTGCGGGGAACGACGCCGCCAGCTTGCCCGTGCGCAGCTCATCGACCACGTTCGGCACCTTGCCGTAGCCCGAGCCGTAGATCGTGCCGGTCAGGTACAACGATTCCGGATTCGAATAGTCGCGACCCGGGTTGATCTGCGAAAATCCGTTGTTGCGAATCTGCAGCTGCAACGCGTCCAACTGCGGCGCCGGCAGCATCTGCGTGTTGTTCTCGAGATTGAGCTCGTCGCGCTTGGCGCGCGACCAGCCGATGTCGGCGACGATGCGTGCCTGGCCGGCGGTGAACTCGTTGTTCCAACCGAACGCGTTGATCTCGTCCTCGCGCTTGTTGTACATGCCGCGAACCAGCGGATACACATTGCCGACGGTGCCGCCGGTGAAGGTGTTGCTACCGTTGATCGCGGGGTTGGTGACCTGAAGCCGGCCGTAGCCGCCGTTGTAGTCACCGATATGCACTTCGAACTGGTTGGCCGTATCGACCTGCTCGGCCTCCGAGTGGAACAGGTCCAGCGTGCTGGTCCATGCGTTCGACGGCCGGAACTGCAGCGTCGCCATCACGCCATCGCGCTTGGTTTCGCCAGTGCGACGCAGCGCCTTGATGCCGTCGGAGTAGAACGTGCCGGCCGGTACGCCCGGACGCCAGTTGTCGCCGATCGCCTGCCACGGCTCGTACAGGCCAACCTGGTTCTCCTGGATCGGCGTGGTGGTGTGCGAGTAGCCGATCGAGAAGCCGAACGTGCGCGCCTCGTTCTGCGTGATGTAGCTGGCGTTGATGCGTTCGCCGTAAGCCGACGAATCCGCTGCGGCGCCCAGCGAGTTGCGCTGGCCACGCACGCCGATCGTACCGACCGGCGCATCGAAGCTCAGCGGGCGCACGGTCTGCATGTCGATCGTGCCCGACAGGCCCTGGCCGATGAGACCGGCATCGGGTGTCTTGTAGACCGTCACGCCGGCGACGAGTTCGGAAGGATACTGGTCGAACTCGACGCTGCGGTTGTCGCCGGTGCTGACCATCTCGCGACCGTTGAGCGTCGTGGTGGAGAAGTCGGGCGACAGCCCGCGCACGCTGATCACCTGCGCGCGACCGGCGACGCGTTGCGCGGCCAGGCCGGGCAGACGGCCGATCGATTCGCCGATGCTGACATCCGGCAACTTGCCGATGTCTTCGGCGGAAACGGCTTCGACAATGGAGGTGGCGTCGCGCTTGACCGAAATCGCACTCTCGATGCCGCGGCGGATGCCGGTGACGACAACGGTGTCGAGTTCGGTCGCGTCGGTCGCGGGCGTCTGGTCGGTGGCGGTCTGGGCGGTCTGGGCCTGTACACCGGTCGCGGTGAGCGCGATGGCGGACGCCAACGCCGCGCTCAGCAGGTTGCGCTTGAGTTGCATGTTCCCCTCTCCAAGGACGTTGTATGCGATGAACCGGGTGCGTCGCACGATGCGATCGCCCGGGTCTTCCATGCCGGGACAAGGCGCCCCGGAATGTGCGGCCATGGTAGTGGCGTGCGCAGCCGCACAAATCGCGCTGCATACGTATTCATGCATATTTCCGGCGCCGCGCGTAACACGCATTCCGTACGGAAAAATAGGCATGCGGATGCCTGCACCCACGTGCGCGCGCATGCTTCATGAATGACACGCGAGAGCGCGCCCCATGGCATCCGACCACGATGCGGAGACCGCCTGCGGCAGGACGCCGCGCAGCGGAAATCAGGCCATCCGTGCGAAGTGCACGCCGCGCGGTGGCAGCGACAACGTCCTGCCCTCCACCGTTGCGCGCTGCAGGCCGTGGCCTTCCAGCGCTTCGGCGGCGACGTCATCCGGCAACGGCCAGTGCACGGCCTGCGCGGACAGGTTGAATACGGCCAGGACGCGCTGCCCGGCTTCCTCGCGCACGAAGGCGAGTACCGGTTCGGGCGCATCGAGGAAACGGATGCTGCCGCTGCGCAGCGCCGGCAGCGTGCGTCGCCAGGCGAGGAACCCACGCACGGTGTTGAGGACGGAGTCCGGATCGGCCTCCTGCTTCACCACGTTGATCGCGCGATGTTCGGCGGGAATCGGCAGCCACGGCGCGCCATCGCTGAAGCCGGCGCGCTCACCGTCGTTCCACGGCATCGGCGTACGGCACCCATCGCGTCCCTTGAAGTTGGGCCAAAACGTCTTGCCGTAGGGATCCTGCAGCGCTTCGTAAGGCACGTCGGCTTCGGGCAGGCCCAGTTCCTCGCCCTGGTACAGGCAGACGGAACCGCGCAGTGAACACACCAGCGCCACAAGTTGCGCGGCCAGCGCCGGCGAAGCGTCGCCGTTGCCCCAGCGGGTCACCGCGCGCTGCACGTCGTGGTTGGACACCGCCCAGCACGGCCAGCCTTCGACCATCGCCGCTTCCAGCCGTTCGACCGTGCCGCGGATGTAGGCCGCAGTGCCGTCGTCGGTCAACAGCTCGAAGCTGTAGCCCATGTGCAGGCGCTGGTCGGTGACGTACTCGGCGGTGGTCGCCAGCGAATCCTCGGAGGAGATCTCGCCGAGCGCGGCGGCATCCGGATAGCGGTCCAGTAGCGCGCGCAAGCGCTCCAGGAACGGCAGGTTCTCCGGCTGCGTGTTGTTGTAGTAGTGGTACTGGTAGGCGTAGGGGTTGTCGGGGCTGAAGCCGCGACCCACGCGTTGGTCCTTCGGCTTCGGCGGGTTGTCGCGCAGCTGCGCGTCGTGGAAGCAGAAGTTGATGGCGTCCAGGCGCAGGCCATTCACGCCCCGGTCCAGCCAGAACTGCACGTTGTCCAGCGTGGCCTGCTGCACCGCCGGGTTGTGGAAGTTCAGGTCTGGCTGGCTGGCCAGGAAGTTGTGCAGGTAGTACTGCTCGCGGCGCGGCTCCCAGCGCCAGGCGACGCCGCCGAACAGCGACATCCAGTTGTTGGGCGGCGTGCCGTCTTCCTTCGGATCGGCCCACACGTACCAGTCGGCCTTCGGATTGTCGCGGCTCTCGCGGCTTTCCTTGAACCACGCATGCTCGGCCGAGCAGTGGCTCAGCACCTGGTCGATCATCACCTTGACGCCCAGCGCATGCGCCTTGGCCAGCAGGCGATCGAAGTCCTCCAGCGTGCCGAACAGCGGATCGACGTCGCGGTAGTCGGCGATGTCGTAACCGAAGTCGGCCATCGGCGACTTGAAGAACGGCGAGATCCAGATGGCGTCCACGCCCAGGCCGGCGATGTAGT
Source organism: Pseudoxanthomonas sp. Root65 (assembly GCF_001427635.1). Taxonomy (NCBI): domain Bacteria; kingdom Pseudomonadati; phylum Pseudomonadota; class Gammaproteobacteria; order Lysobacterales; family Lysobacteraceae; genus Pseudoxanthomonas; species Pseudoxanthomonas sp. Root65. Next base: position 503,447 of record NZ_LMHA01000002.1, on the reverse strand, counting down.
CGAGCTTCTCGACGATGCCCGGCAGGTCCCCGACCCCGTCCCCGTTGGTGTCCAGGAAGCTGCGGGGGTAGATCTGGTAGATCACCGCGCCGCGCCACCAGTTGTTCTTCGTCATCGATGCACCCGTCGCAATGCGTAGCGCACCCCTCCGGTGCGCTCGGCGGGCGCCACTATTCCACGAGCGGTCGCCACGCGTGAGTGTGACGCGGAGCGGTCGGGCATGAATACGTATGCAGCTCATGCAGCCGTTGGAATGCATTCGCCATGCGCGACGGCGTGCCGATCGCCACGTACCGCTGCCGAAATGCAGGCAGGCCAAGGGTTTGGGCCACACGCATGGTCGAAGCATGCGCCTCGACACACTCTGCCTCGCGTGCCGGTGTTGTTTGCGGTGCAGCATGGAATCGGTCGCGCATGTCGGCAAGATGCCGCCACGCTCGCCATGGCGAGTACGCACTTCGACCGCGCCACGCTGCCAGGGAACCCGAATGACCGCCAAGCCCCGCCTGTCCTTCTGGCAGATATGGAACATGTCGTTCGGCTTTCTCGGCATCCAGTTCGGCTTCGCACTGCAGGGCGGCTTCATGTCGCGGATCTTCCAGACGCTGGGCGCGGAGAAGGAAGCGCTGCCGCTGCTGTGGATCGCCGCGCCGCTGACGGGCCTGCTGGTGCAACCGGTGATCGGCTACTTCAGCGACCGCACCTGGCATCCGTTGCTGGGCCGTCGTCGTCCCTACTTCCTTGCCGGTGCGATCCTCAGTTCGATCGCACTGGTGTTCATGCCCCACTCGCCCACGCTGTGGATCGCCGCCGGCCTGCTGTGGGTGCTGGACGCGAGCATCAACATCAGCATGGAACCGTTCCGCGCGCTGGTTGCCGACAAGCTGCCGGAAGAACAGCGCTCCTATGGCTTCGTGCTGCAGACCCTGATCATCGGCATCGGCACCTGGGTGGCCAGCAATCTGCCTTGGTTCATCGCCCAGCTCGGCGTCTCCAACGAGGCCGGCCCCGGGGTGGTGCCGCCGTCGGTGAAGATCGCTTTCGCCATCGGTGCATTCGTCTTCATGGCTAGCATCCTGATGACCATCCTCACCACGCGCGAGTATCCGCCCGAGGATCTCGAGCGCTTCAAGGCGGAGAAGCGCGCGCAGGGCAATGTCGTCAGCGAGATCGTCCACCACGTGATCCACATGCCCGCACAGATGCGTCGCCTGGGCGTGGTGCAGTTCTTCAGCTGGCTGGCGTTCTTCGCCATGTGGAGCATGGCCACGCCCGGGCTGACCGAGCACGTGTTCAAGGCGGCCGCGCCGGATCCCGCTGCGTTCGACATGGCGCTGCCGGCGCAGGCGGCCGCATTCCAGTCGGCCAACGCCGCGTTCCAGGACGCGGCGGACCTGGTGGGCTCGTACATGGGCTACTACGGCCTGTCGTCGATGCTGGTCGCACTGCTGCTGAGCTTCTATGCCGCGCGCCTGCCCTTGAACCGCAAGGCCGTGCATGCCGGTTCGCTGGTGCTGGGCGGCATCGGTTTCCTGTCGATGTGGTTCGTGCCCGAGCCCGTGTGGTTGATCGGCTCGTTCGCACTGGTCGGCGTTGCCTGGGCCAGCATCCTGTCGATGCCTTACGCCCTGCTCTCCAGCCATGTGCCGGCGGAGAAGATGGGCATCTACATGGGTATCTTCAACATGTTCATCGTGGTGCCGCAGATCGTGGCGGCAACCGTGCTCGGCCCGGCATTGCGCGGCCTGTTCGACAACCAGGCGATCTTCGCCCTCGTCATCAGCGGGGCCAGCCTGCTGATCGCGGCCGTGTCGCTCGCCGGCGTGCACGAAGCCACCGATACCCCGTCTTCCCTCCCGCCGCAGGTGCACTGATGCGTCTTCCCACACCCCGTCCGCTCGCCCTGCTGCTGGCCTCGCTGCTGTGTGCGCCCGCGACCACGCTGGCGGCCACACCCGTCGATGCGTTCTACGGCACCACCGAACCCTTCGCGAAGGAAGCCGTCTACTTCGTGCTGACCGATCGCTTCGTCAACGGCGACCCGTCGAACGATCACCGCGACCAGGGGGGGAAGAATCCGACGTTCGACCGCCCCACGCCCGGCGCACCCGCGGGCCAGAGCGACAACGTCGGCTACCTGGGGGGCGACTTCAAGGGCGTGCTGGACAACGCCGGCTACATCCGCGGCCTCGGCTTCACCTCGGTGTGGATCACGCCGATCATCGACAACCCCGACCAGGCCTTCACCGGCGGCGAAGAAGTGAAGTGGGAGGGGATGTTCACCGACCGCGGCAAGACCGGCTACCACGGCTACTGGGGCATCAACTTCTACAAGCTCGACGAACACCTGCCCAGCGAGGGCCTGGACTTCGCCGGCTTCACTGCGGCGATGAAGGAGCAGCAGCTGGACGTGGTGCTCGACATCGTCGGCAACCACGGCTCGCCCGCCTACTCCATGCCGACCCTGCAGCCGCAGTACGGCAAGGTGTGGGACAAGGACGGCAAACTGATCGCCGATCACCAGAACCTGGACCCCGACAAGCTGGACCCGCGCCGCAAGCCGATGCACGCGTTCTACAACACCGGCGGCGGACTGGCGCAGCTGTCGGACTTCAACGAGGACAATCCGGCCGTGATGGAGTACCTGGTCGGTGCGTACGAGCAGTGGATCGACCAGGGCGCTGCCGCGTTCCGCGTGGACACCATCGCCTGGATGCCGCACGCGTTCTGGAAGGAATTCGCCGACCGCATCCGCGCGAAGAAGCCGGGCTTCTTCATGTTCGGCGAGAACTTCAACTATGACGCGGCCAGCATCGCCGGGCATACCTGGACCCGCAACGGCGGCTACAGCGTGCTCGACTTCCCGCTGAAGGGAAAGCTGACGGAGGTGTTCGAGAAGCCCGGCGTCAGCTACGAGGAGCTCGGCAAGGCGCTGTATCTGGAAGACGGCCCGTACGCCAATCCGTACGACCTGATGACGTTCTACGACAACCACGACATGGCGCGCATGAAGGCCGCCGATACCGGCTTCATCGATGCGCACAACTGGCTGTTCACGGCGCGCGGCATTCCGGTGATCTACTACGGCTCGGAGGTGGGCTTCGAGCGCGGCAACGCCGAGCACGCCGGCAACCGCAACTACTTCGGCCAGGAACGCATCGACGCGGCGCCGGAGAGTGCGATCTTCGCGCCGCTCAAGCGCATCGCCCACCTGCGCCGCGACACCCCGGCCCTGCAGCGCGGCCTGCAACTCAACGTGCGCCTGAAGGGTGACCAGGCGGTGTTCTACCGCGTGCTGCAGCACGACGGCATCAACCAGACCGCCCTGGTGCTGCTGAACAAGGCCGACGCACCGGCGACGTTGTCGGTGTCCGATCACCTGCAGGCCGGCACCTGGCGCGATGCGTTCACCGGCAAGACGCAGCGCGTGCGCAACCGTCTGCAGGCGGACGTGCCGGCGCACGGCGTGCGCGTGTTCCTGCTGGACGCGCCGATCACCCGCGTCGACACCCGCGCGCGCCTCGCCGAGCTGATGGCGCGCAAGTCACCGAAGGCGGATTGAGCAGCGCACCTTCCGTTGTGGGAGCGACGTAAGTCGCGATCGCAGACCATGCCTGCCGGGAAAGCTTGGGAGCTGCCCTCCGACATCATGGTCGGCTGAGCGCATACCTTCGCGACTTAGGTCGCTCCCACAAAAGCCCGGTCACTTCGCTGCCGTAGACCCCCGCAACGCCAGCTTCACCGGAATGGCCTGGCTCTCCGCCGGTTCGCCATTGATCAGCGCCAGCAGGGTTTCCACCAGCAAGGTGCCCGCGCGCTTGGTGTCCTGCTGCACGGTGGACAGTCCGGGGTTCATCGAACTGGCCAGCGGGATATCGTCGAAGCCCGCCACCGCGACGTCCTCCGGAACACGCTTGCCATGCTCCATCAACGCCTTCATCGCGCCGACCGCGATCAGGTCGCTGGCGGCGAACACCGCATCGAACACCGCGCCCCGCGCCAGCAACACGCTGGCCGCCTCGTGGCCTGACTGTTCGGTGGTGATCGCATCGACCTGCAGCGCCGGATCGGCCATCAGGCCGGCGGCTTCCAGCGCCTGCCGGTGGCCGAGGTAGCGCTCGAAGAATTCCGGATAGTGGTTGGAGGCGTGGCCGAGGAAGGCGACACGACGACGCCCCTGCGCGAGCAGGTGCGCGGTGATGTCGTGCCCGCCCTGGGTGTTGTCGCAGCCGATCGACACGCCCGGCGTGTCCGGCTGCACCGCGCCCCAGCGGACGAAATGCGTGCCCTGCTCGACCAGGCGCTCCAGCCGGCTGCGCGATTCCAGGTAATCGCCGTAGCCGAGCAGGATGATGCCGTCGGCCTTCTTGCTGTCTTCGTAGTCGGCCTGCCAGTCGTTGGACAGCTGCTGGAAGGAGATCAGCAGGTCGTAACCGCGCAGCGCGCAGGCGCGGGTGATGCTGCCCAGCATCGACAGGAAGAAGGGATTGATCGCCGATTCGTCCGGCGTCGGATCCTCGAAGAACAGCAGCGCCAGCGTGCCGGAATGCTGGCGGCGCAGGTTGGACGCGTTCTTGTCGACCTTGTAGTTGAGCTGTTCGGCGATGGCGAGGATGCGCTTGCGCGTCTCCTCGTTGACCATCGGGCTTCCGCGCAGTGCGCGCGACACGGTGGGCTGCGACACGCCCGCCAGGTGGGCGATGTCCAGCGAGGTGGCCTTCCCCTTAATGGGCGCGATCACGGACGGCTTCGGCTACGGACGGCGGAGGACAGGATCATGCCATGGCCGACCGCCGGCGGCGATCCGGGGGAGCTAGGCTTGCCGGTCTCCTCCCTTGTCCTGTGGGAGCGACGTAAGTCGCGAAGGGCCATCGGTAAAGCTTCATCGCGACTTACGTCGCTCCCACAGGAGCAGCCCGCCCCCACCCACAGCTCAGGACTCGCCCTGTGCCGTACGTGCGGTGCCGTGCAGCTGGACGCCATCGGCGTCGGTGATGCTGACGGACACCTCGATGCCGTGGCGGACGCTCTCGGTCACCACGCAGAAGTTCTCGAACTGGGCCAGGATGCGCTCCAGCGAGGCATGCGCCGTGCCGGCCTCGGCCAGCCGGATGTCGGCATGGATGTGGCCCACCCGCAGCCTGCCCTGCTCGTTGCGCACCAGTTCCGCCGTGGCATGGGTCACCAGCTTGCCGGGTGTGTTCTTGAACTTGCGTAGCGCGAACAGCAGGCTGGCGGACAGGCAGTTGGCCACCGCCGATACCAGCAGCCGCGTCGGATTCGGGCCCTCGCCCTTGCCCAGCGGCGGGGGTTCGTCGGCCATCAGGTCGGCGATGGTGGTGTCGTCGAAACGGATGCGGAAGCTGTAGTCCTCTTCCTGCTCCAGGGTGATGCGGATGTGCTGGGAATCACTCATGGACGGCTCCGGGCGGCGGACAGGGGATGGAGGGGATCATGGCACTGTGCGGCGGTTCCAGGGCATCCACGCCAGCAGGCGCGCCATGCCGCAGAAGCCGCTGACACCGGCGAACACCAGCCCCGCGCCGACGAAACCGGACAGCAGCACGCCATAGGGCGACAACGTGGCTGCGATCACCACGCCCGTCAATACCATCGAACCGGCGGCGATCTGCACCTGCCGCATCAGTTCGATCGGCTGGCGACGGTCCTGCTTTACCGGCAGGCCGGCCCGCTTCCAGGCGTCCAGTCCGCCGGACAGCAGGAACGCGTCGCAGCCCGCCGCAGCGGCCAGCCTGGCGGCGTTCGCCTGCGTGCGTGCACCGGAACGGCAATGGAAGACCACCGTCTTCGCCGCGCCCTTCGGCAAAGGCACCGCCGGCTGCGAGACCAGCCACAGCACGGCGCCCGGGATGTGTTCGCGCGCGTGTTCGTCGTGGTTGCGGATGTCCACCAGCACCGCGCCGTCGGCCAACAGCGCCCGGGCCTGTTCGGGTGAAATCGAAGGAATCGTCATGGGTGCCTCCTCATGGGCAATACAGGTCCTTCAACAGCGCCACGACCCGCGCCACGCGAGGCTCGACGATGCGGTAATGAATGCTCTGGGCCTCGCGGCGACTGTCGACCAGCCCGTCCTCGCGCATCCTGGCCAGATGCTGCGACAACGCGGACGGGCTCAGCCCGACCTGCTGCGCCAGTTCGCCGGCACTACACTCGCCCTGCGCGACCAGGGTGCACAGGACCAGCAGCCGGCCGTCATGACCCAGTGCCCGCATCAACGCCGCGGCATCTGCGGCGCTGGCGCGCAGCTGTTCCAGTTCGCGTTGCTTCAAGGACATCGGACCACCCTTGCTTTAGATATAACTTAATTTAGTATTGCCTAAATTTAAAGGCAACCCCACCGGAGTTTCCATGGCCACCCCTGCCCTGCATGCCTGGTTCGACGAGGCGACCCACACCATCACCTACGTGGTGTGGGACCCGGCCACGCGCCACGCCGCGATCATCGATCCGGTGCTGGATTACGACCATCGCTCCGGCCGCGCCTCGCATCGCGCGGCGGATACCGTGCTCGGCTTCATCGCCGACCACGACCTGACGGCGCACTGGATCCTGGAAACGCACGCGCACGCCGACCATCTCAGCGCGGCGCCGTACCTGAAGGAGAAGACCGGCGCACCGGTCGGCATCGGCGAACACATCATCGAGGTGCAGCGCACGTTCGCGCCGGTGTTCGGGCTGGATGATGTCAGTGGCGACGGCCGCGAGTTCGACCGCCTGTTCCGCGATGGCGAGACGTTCCCGCTCGGTGAGTTGCAGGTCGAGGTGATCCACACCCCCGGCCACACGCCGGCCTGCGTGTCCTATCGCATCGGCGATGCGGTGTTCGTCGGCGACACGCTGTTCATGCCCGACTACGGCACCGCGCGCGCGGACTTCCCCGGCGGCGATGCGCGCACGCTGTACCGCTCGATCCAGAAACTGCTGGCGCTGCCGCCACAGACCACGCTGTACCTCTGCCACGACTACAAGGCGCCGGGGCGCGACCACTACGCATGGCAAACCACGGTGGCCGACGAAAAGGCCGGCAATGTGCACATCGGTGGCGGCGTGGACGAAGACAGCTTCGTCGCCATGCGCGAAGCGCGCGATGCGACGCTGCCGGCACCGACGCTGCTGCTGCCGTCACTGCAGGTCAACATCCGCGCCGGCCATCTGCCGGCGCCGGAGGACAACGGGCGACGCTACCTGAAAATTCCGCTCAAGCTCTGACCGCCGTCATCCGCCCGGCGTAGGCGATGCGGCGTGGGCGGCGACACCGCTCCCGCAGTCGGCGCCCAGCAGGCGCGAGTGCTTCAGCCAGGCGGGATCGGGGTAGTAGGCGAACAGGAACGAGCCGCCGCGGATGCTGTCGATCAGCGGCTTGGCCACGGCAGTGCCGACCGCCGGACAACCCAGGCTGCGCCCGAGCCGCCCCTGCGCGCGCACCAGCGCATCGCTGACATAGGGCGCGCCGTGGATGACGATGGCGCGCTCGCGCGCCTTGTCGTTGAAACCGGGCTCCAGCCCCTGCAGGCGCAGCGAGTAACCGTTCGCGCCGCGGTACGACTCTTGCGTGACGAAGGCCCCCAGGCTGGACATGTAGCTGCCAGTGGCATTGGAAAAGCGCGTGGCGAGGTTCTCGCCGGTGTTGCGACCGTGCGCGACGCGCTCCTCGAACAGCAGGCGGGCGGCTTCCAGGTCGAACACCCACAGGCGCGGCTGGGTGGATGGCCGCGAATAGTCGATCACGCTGAGCCGGCGCATCGGCACGGGTTCGCCGCGACGGATCGAGCAGGTCATCGCGTGCGCCGCCATCGACAGCACCTCGCGGTCGAGCGATGGCGCCGCACGATGCAACTGCTCGACCAGGCGCTCGGGCGACGCGACAGTGGTCGATCCTGCGTGCGCAGCGCCGGCCTGCGAGAGCGCCATCGCGGCGATGCACAACAAAAGCAGGGAGGGGAATCGGTTCATGCAGAGGCCCAAGGATCGGGGAATGGCGCCAGCGTCCCGATTCCGTCCGCAAGGCTCAGCGCGATACCGGAGTGGGGCTGGCTTCGTCCGATTCCAAGACCGGCACCGACGGCTGGTCATCGGGCGTTGCACGTACGCCCGGCAGATCGGACAGCAGCACGGTGGTACCGGGTTTCAGCACAGCGTACAGGCGACGGGCGAAACCCTGCGGAATCCAGAACGAATCCCCCAATGAGCGCAGCGGCGGCATCGGCGCGCCCTCCTCGCCCAGCACACGATGGGCGACCCAGCGGTGTTCCTTCTGCCGGGGATCGAGCAGGCTGGGGATGTCCTCCATCCCGGTCGTCATCACCAGCAGCACGGTGCCGTTGAGCGCGAACTCGCGCACCATCTGCAATGGCGCCGCACCGATCAGCACGCCGTTGCGAAGTACTGATACGCGCTGGTCGTACAGGCTGACCAGGATGCTGACCGGACCCTCCGGCGAGGCCGCCTCGTTCCAGTACACCTCGTAGGCCGACAGGTCGGGATGCGCCGCCTGCCCTCCCGACGTGACCGGTGCCAGCACGGCCGGATGCACCAGGCTGGCCGGCGACGCCTTGGCATTGGCCACCACCACCGAGTCGCCGAAACGCGTGATGCCGAACAGCTTCTCGGCGAAGGCCTGCGGCAGGCGCACGCAGCCGTGCGACGCCGGGTAGCCCGGCAGATGGCCGCCATGCAGGGCGATGCCGTCCCAGGTCAGCCGCTGCATGTAGGGCATCGGCGCGTTGTTGTAGAGGTTGGAGCGGTGGTCCTTGTTCTTCTGCAGAATGGTGAACACGCCGGTCGGCGTGTCCTTGCCCGCCTTGCCCGAACTGATGGTCGACACGCCGATGGCGATGCCGTTGCGGTACACGTAGGCGCGCTGCTCGTCCAGGCTGACCACCAGCACCACCGGCCCCTCGGGCGCGATCTGCGGATACCACAGGAACTCGCCCGGCTTCAGTGCGCGGACATCGGCCTGCGGCACGGCGGATTGCGCGTGCGTGGTGAACGGGGCTGCGGCGGCGAGCAACGTAGCCAGCAGGACGGTGGGCAGGATGTTTCGTGTCATCGGATGAGCTTAGCGCAGGAGGACGCGGCTGCAGCGGACAAGGCTGCGTGATCTGTGGGAGCGACGTAAGTCGCGAAAGGTGGGCGGTAAAGCCTCATCGCGACTTACGTCGCTCCCACATCCGGGATATGGCGTCCGACTACGCCAGCAGGCGCTCGCGCAAGGCGTGGTAGTCGGCGGGGATCGGATCGGCGTGCGCGGGATGCGCTTGAAGGCCCAACAGCACGTCTGCCACAGCGAAGGCTATCTGCCTTGTGGGAGCGACGTAAGTCGCGAAAGGTCGGCGGTAAAGCCTCATCGCGACTTATGTCGCTCCCACAGGCGGAATAGGGCGTCCGGCTACGCCAGCAGGCGCTCGCGCAAGACGTCGCAGTCGGCGGGCATCGGGTAGGCATGCGCAGGCGGCGCCAGAAGGCTAAACGGCATGCCTGCCACAGCGAAGGCTATCTGCCTTGTGGGAGCGACGTAAGTCGCGAAAGGCCGGCGGTAAAGCCTCATCGCGACTTACGTCGCTCCCACAGGCGGGACATGGCGCCCGATTACGCCAGCAGGCGCTCGCGCAAGGCGTCGTAGTTGGCGGGGATCGGGTCGGCGTGTGCGGGACGGGCCAGGAGATCGGCCAGCGCCGGCGGCACGTCGACCGCGTGCCCGACCAGCGGCTCCACCACGCTTTCGAACTTGGCCGGATGCGCGGTGGCCGCCACCGCCCAGTGGCCGCGCTCACCCTGGGCGCGCAGGTCTTCCAGCACCTTCATGGCGGTCGCCGTGTGCGGGCAATGCACTTCACCATGATCGTGGAAGCGGCGCGCGATGACCTCGCGGATGCTCGCGTCGTCCACGCGCATGGCGATGAATGCCGCACGCAGCGCTGCGTCGTCGTCCCGGTAGAACCAGCGCAGGCGCTCGAAGTTGCTGGGCGCGCCGACATCCATCGCGTTGGCCAGCGTCGCCACGCTCGCCGCCGGCGCGTAGTCGCCACCGGCGAAGAAGTCGGGCAGCACCGGGTTGGCGTTCGTCGCCAGCGCGATGCGACCCAGCGGCACGCCCAGCGCGCGCGCCAGGATCGCCGCCAGCGCGTTGCCGAGGTTGCCGGTCGGGACGACGAGGTTCAGCACCTCGCCGGTCGCCGCGCGATGCACCAACGCCGCATGCGCGTAGTAGCTCATCTGCGGCAGCAGCCGCCCCAGGCTGATGCTGTTGGCCGAACTCAGCGGCGCCTGCGCCTGCACGTCCGCGTCGTTGAGCGCGCGCTTCACCAGTGCCTGGCAGTCATCGAACGAGCCGGTTACGCGCAGCGCGGTGATGTTGTCGCCGAAGCAGCCCAACTGGTGCGCCTGCCGCGGCGACACGCGACCATCGGGATACAGCACCACAACGCGCAAGCCGGGCTGCCGATGGAAGGCCGCGGCCACGGCTGCGCCGGTATCGCCCGACGTCGCCACCAGGATGGTGAGCGGCTTCGCTTCGCTGCGGCGCAGGCGCGTCATCGCTCCGGCGAGGAAGCGCGCACCGAAATCCTTGAAGGCCGCGGTGGGGCCATGGAACAGCTCCAGTACATGGTCGCCAGGCGTGCCCAGCGGCCGCAGCGGCGCCGGGAAGTCGAACGCCTCGCGACAGATCGCCGCCAGTTCGCCTTCCAGCGCATCGCCGGCGAAGAACGGCGCCAGCAGGGTGGCCGCGGTGTCGGCGATGGCGCGCCCGGGGACCAGGTCGCGGGCCGGCGGAAGCACGTCGGGAACATACAGTCCGCCATCGGGCGCCAGTCCGGCGGCGATCGCCTGGCTGAGCGTGGCGGCGGGGGCGGCGTTGCGGGTCGAAATGAAGTTCATGATCTGCCGTAGGGAAGGCGCCCCGCACGACGCGGGACGGCCGGGTGGAAAACGTCAGTTGGCGGGCAGCAGTTCGGCGCCGGTCGCATTGATCGGCGACACCCAGGCCTGGCTGTCGAAACCGGCGGCCGCGAAGGCGGCCTGCACGGCGGGCGCCGCCGCCTCCGCCTCAGCACGCGATTCGAACCAGGCGAACACACTGGGGCCGGCACCGGAAATGCTGGCGCCCATCGCATCCCCGTCCAGCGCGGCCTGCTTGGCGGCGGCGAAACCGACGATCAGCGGCGCGCGACGCGGTTCGACCAGCACATCGCGCAGGCCTTCGCGCACCAGCGCGGCATCGCCGGCATGGCAGCCGGCCAGCACCAGCGCCAGGTTCGCGCTCTGCGCCACGAAATCCTTCAGTTCGTACGCGCCCTGCAACGCGGCGCGCGCACGTCGCGTCTCCAGGACCGCCTCCGGGTGCACCAACAGGCTATGCCAGTGTTCCGGCACCGGCACGCGCACCAGCCGGTCCGCGGTGGACAGCACCAGCCCGCCCAGCAGCATCGGGCCGAGGTTGTCGCCGTGCTTGCCGCCGCTGGCGACGGCTTCGCCGACCAGCGCATACGGATACAAGGCCGCGGGCGTCAGCGGCGCGTCCAGCAATGCATTGGCCGCGACCAGGGCCGCCACGCATGACGCGGCAGAACCGCCCATGCCGGAACCGAGCGGGATGCCCTTGTCGATCTCCACCTCGAACCCGAACGGCAGCGCCAGCGCCTCGCGCAATGCGATCAGCGCCGCACCCGCGGTGTTGCCCGGTGCGTCCAGCGGCAGGTCCACCGTGGCACCACGGATCGCCGCGATACGCACCTCCTGCGCATCGATGCGGCGCACGGTCACGGTGTCGCCGACGCCTTCGATCACATGGCCCAGGATGTCGAACCCCACGCCCACGTTGCCCACCGATGCCGGCGAGAACGCCGTCGCCTGCGTCCTCATGCGTCGAAACCCCTCATTTGCCGGGCGTCGTGGCGAACAGCGGGTAGACACGGATCGACACGGATCAAGGCAGATGAGAGCGCTGACGCGAAGGCAGCGAACCCGGGGGCACTTCGACGCGCCATCCTTGGCTGCACCGGTGCGTCTTTCGCACCGGTCGCACTTCTTCCATCTGCCTCTATCCGCGTTGATCCGTGTCGCAAAACGCTTCCCTCCACGTTCACAGCTTCGCTCCCTGCCCCGCCGCCACCCGCAGCACATCGGCGAACACGCCGGCGGCGGTCACTTCCGGGCCTGCGCCCGGACCCTGCACGATCAGCGGATTGTCGCAGTAACGACGCGTGGTGAACTGCACGATGTTGTCGGTCAGGCGAAGATTGCCGAACGCATGCGCCGCCGGCAGTTCGACCAGTCCCACGCTCGCGCGGCCTTCCGCATCCAGTCGTGCGACGTAGCGCAACACCTTGCCGGCCGCGCGTGCTTCCGCAAGCCGTGCGTCGAAGTCCGCATCCACTTCCGTGAGGCGCGCCATGAAGTCGTCGACGCTGGCCTGTCGCAACGTCTCCGGCACCAGGCTCTCCACCTGCACGTCTTCCAGCGCCAGCTCACGGCCCGCCTCGCGTGCCAGGATCACCAGCTTGCGCGCCACGTCGGTGCCGGACAGGTCGTCGCGCGGATCGGGTTCGGTGTAACCCAGGCCGCGCGCCTCGGTGACCAGCTGCGAGAACGGCACGCTGCCGTCGAAGCGGTTGAACAGCCACGCCAGCGTGCCGGAGAAGATGCCCTCCACCGACAGCACCGCGTCGCCGGTATCCAGCAGGTCGCGCAACGTGGAGATCACCGGCAGGCCGGCGCCGACCGTGGCTTCGTAACGGAACCGCGCGCCGCTGGCCGAAGCCGCCTCGCGGATCGCGTGGTAGCGCGGCAACGGACCGGCACCGGCCTGCTTGTTCGGGGTGATCACGTGGATGCCGGCCGCGAGCCATTCGGCGTAACGGTCGGCCACGACAGGGCTGGCGCTGCAGTCCACGATCACTGCATGCGGCATGTGCGCCGACAGCAGATGCTGGGTGAAGCGGTCCAGGTCGGCCGGCTGCGGGCTGGCGTCGAAGCGCGCGCGCCAGTCGGCGCCGATGCTGCGCTCGTCCAGCAGCATGCGCTTGCTGGAGGCGATGGCACGCAGGCGCAGGTCGACGTTGGCCTTGCCCAGCAGCTGCGGCTGTGCGGCGCGCAGCTGTTCGATCAGCGCCGCACCGACGTTGCCCGGCCCGATCACCCCCACCGCGAACGTCTGCGGCGACAGCCAGAACCCGGCATGCGCGGCGCGCAGTGCCTTGGTCGCATCGGCACTGTCGATGGCCACGGAGATGTTGCGTTCGGACGAGCCCTGCGCGATCGCCAGGATGTTGACCTGGGCGCGGCCTAGCGCACCGAACAGGCGCGCCGATACGCCCGGCGTGCCGGCCATGCCGTCACCGACCGCCGCCAGCACGCTGACGTCGTCGCGACGCTGCACGCGCTGGATCTGGCGGGTGTCGAGTTCATGCGCGAAGGCATCCAGCAGCGCCGCCTGTCCCTTGGCGGCCTCGCTGGCCCTGACCACGCAGCAGATCGAATGCTCCGACGATCCTTGGGAGATCATCACCACCGACACATGCGCGTTGCGCAGGGCGGCGAACACGCGTTCGGCCGTGCCCGGCACGCCGATCAGGCCGGTGCCTTCCAGGTTGAGCAACGCCAGGTCGGCGCTCAGCGTCAGGCCTTTCACGGGCCCCACGGCGTCGCGCTCGGCGGTGATGCGCGTGCCAGGATGCTCGGGATGGAAGGTGTTGCGGATGATGATGGGCAGGCCGCGCTCCATGGCCGGGGACATGGTCTGCGGATGCACGACCTTGGCGCCGAAGTAGGCCAGCTCGCAAGCCTCGTCGTAGCTCAGCGCGCCGAGCTGCACCGCCTCCGGGACCACCCGCGGGTCCGCCGACAGCACGCCGTCCACGTCGGTCCAGATATGCAGTTCGGCGGCGTCGTACAGCGCGGCGAAGATCGCCCCGGAGTAATCGCTGCCGTTGCGGCCCAGGGTGGTGAAGCGGCCCTCGCGATCGCGCGCGACGAAGCCGGTGACCACCACGCGGCGCTGCGGGTGCGTGGCCTGCCACGCCGCCAGCCGTTGCGCGCTGGTCTCCCAGTCGACCACCACGCCGAGTTCGCCATGATCGACACGCAGCACCTCGCGCGCGTCCAGCACGGCACACTCTTCGCCCTGCAACGACAGGTACTCGCCCAGCAGGCGCGCCGAACACACTTCGCCCAGTCCCTGCACGCGCTGCAGGACCAGTTCCGGCAGCCCGCCGATGACGATCAGCGCGTTGAGGATCTCTTCCAGTCGCTTGAAACGCTCGTCCACCCATTCGATCACCGGCCCCGACGCCTCGCCCAGCAGCGCCACGGCCGCGCCGCGATGGCGGGCGCGCAGGGCGTGCCAGCTCTCATGCCACTCGGGGCGGTTGGTCGCAGCCAGTTCGCACAGTTCGATCAGTGCATCGGTGACGCCCTTCATCGCCGACACCACGGTGACCTGCACGTCCTCGTCGCGCGCCAGCAGCAGCTGCGCCACGTGGCGGTAGCGTTCGGCATCGGCAACGGAGGTGCCGCCGAACTTGTGGACGACGGTGCGCGGTTTGGGTTGTTCGACTTCGGCGTTGCGGGACGACATGGGTCAGGAACCTCGGGTAGGAGGCCCGGCACGGCATCAGGAAGTGGGGTGGCCCTGCATCCTGATCCGGGTGCGGGGCCGTGGTCTGCGGTTTACGCGAACACAACCAGCCGCACCCGACGAGTCAGGGTGGTAATGGTGGTGGTAATGACGTTGCGTCCTTCGCCGGCACGCGCCAACGCCGGCGACAAGGCCGGCAGGGGAAGCGTTGCGTGCGGGAAAGGGGAGCGCATGGCGGAAGAAAAACACGCCACCCCGGGGGGCTGTCAAGCGCTGCGTCGCAACAAAGCCAATGATGTCAGTTGGATGCATCTGAAACCAATGCCGCACGCTACAGGGCGCGCGTCATGAAGACGCTGTTCGGGTCTTCCACGTAGTCGCCGAACGGCGCGCAGGCGACGAAACCGGCGCGCGCGTAGAGCGCGCGTGCCGGCGCGAAGTAGTCCATCGACCCGGTCTCGAGGCTGAGCCGCGCGTAGCCGCGTCGGCGCGCCTCGGCCAGCACATGGTCGAGCATCCGTGCCGCCACGCCACGACGCAGACAGGTCTGCGCCGTGCGCATCGACTTCACCTCGCCATGCCGCGCATCCAACTGGCGCAGCGCGCCGCAGCCCGCGAGCACGTCGTCCTCCCAGATCGTCCAGAAGCTGATGTCGGGCCGCCGCAATGCGTCCACGTCCAGCGCGTGCACGCTTTCCGGCGGTGACGTGCGATGCATCCAGTCCAGATGCTCCTGCAGCAGCGCCACGACGGCAGGATGGCGGAGGTCGTCGAGGCGGATGTCCATGCGAGCGTGACGGCGTGGGAATGGGGTGACCGCCACAGTGCCATGCGGGCCGTCGCCTGGGTACCGCCGCCGCGAAGTGCATCGTGCGCGCGAGCACTTCGTGCGAGAATCGCGGCCGATGGCCCCGTAGCTCAGCTGGATAGAGCGGTCCCCTCCTAAGGGACAGGTCGTGCGTTCGAATCGCGCCGGGGTCACCATCCTTTCTTGCAGACCGGTGCAACGGCACCGCACCGACCCACTCGGCGAATCGCCGAATGCCACCACCGTGAGTCGGCGAACCGAACAAACCCCGGCAGCGGATCAACGGCCGCGCGCGCAAGCGCCTGTTGCACAAGAACCTCTGGAAAAACACGGAGTTACGCGAGGCCGACGCACGTCGCTCTGGTAGAATCGTGCCCCCTGCGACGCCGCGGTTTGCGCCGGCGTCCTCCGCAATTCGATCCCCTGGAGCTTCCATGTCTGCTGACCTCCTCAAGGCCCTCGGCCTCGCCACCACCAACTCGGGTACCTATCTGGGCAGCGGCGAGTGGTCCACCACCACCGATGCCGGCCTGCTGCAGTCGATCAACCCGACCACCAACGAGGTGATCGCCGAAGTCCATGCCAGCAGCCAGGCGGATTACGAGAAGGTCGTCGCCCGTGCGCAGGCCGCGTTCAAGGTCTGGCGCACCACTCCCGCCCCGCGTCGCGGCGAAGCGATCCGCCTGTGCGGCGACGCGCTGCGCAAGCACAAGGATGCGCTGGGCTCGCTGGTCGCGCTGGAAATGGGCAAGAGCAAGCCGGAAGGCGACGGCGAAGTGCAGGAGATGATCGACATCGCCGACTTCGCCGTGGGCCAGAGCCGCATGCTCTACGGCTACACCATGCACTCCGAGCGCCCGGGCCACCGCATGTACGAGCAGTACCAGCCGCTGGGCCTGGTCGGCATCATCAGCGCGTTCAACTTCCCGGTCGCGGTGTGGGCATGGAATTCGTTCCTGGCCGGCATCTGCGGCGACATCTGCATCTGGAAGCCGTCCAACAAGACGCCGCTCACCGCCATCGCCAGCATGAAGATCTGCAACGAGGCGCTGAAGGAAGGCGGCTTCCCGGACATCTTCTTCCTCATCAACGACGCCGGCGTCGAGCTGGCGCAGCAGTTCGTCGACGACAAACGCATCCCGCTGATCAGCTTCACCGGCTCCACCCAGGTCGGCCGCACCGTCGGCGAGCGCGTCGCGCGCCGGATGGGCCGCAGCCTGCTGGAGCTGGGCGGCAATAACGCCATCATCCTGGACGAAACCGCCGACCTGAAGCTGGCCATCCCCGGCATCGTGTTCGGCGCCGTCGGCACCGCCGGCCAGCGCTGCACCACCACGCGCCGCCTGATCGTGCACGAATCCATCTACGACACCGTGCTGGCCACGCTGATCAAGGCGTACAAGCAGGTGGAAGGCAAGATCGGCGACCCGACCGACCCGGCCAACCTGATGGGCCCGCTCAACAGCCAGGGCGCCGTGCAGCAGTTCCTCGACTCGATCGCCAAGGCCAAGGCCAGCGGCGGCACCGTCGAGACCGGCGGCACCGCGATCGACCGTCAGGGCAACTTCGTGCTGCCGGCCATCGTCACCGGCCTGAAGAACTCGGATGAAGTGGTCCAGCACGAGACCTTCGCGCCGATCCTGTACGTCATGAAGTACAAGACCCTCGACGAAGCCATCGACATGCAGAACGCAGTGCCGCAGGGTCTGTCGTCGTCGATCTTCACCCAGAACCTGAAGGCGGCCGAGCAGTTCCTCTCGGCGGCGGGCAGCGACTGCGGCATCGCCAACGTCAACATCGGCACCAGCGGCGCCGAGATCGGCGGTGCGTTCGGTGGCGAGAAGGAAACCGGCGGCGGTCGCGAGTCGGGCTCGGACGCATGGAAGGTCTACATGCGCCGGCAGACCAACACCATCAACTACTCCGACTCGCTGCCGCTGGCCCAGGGCATCAAGTTCGACCTCTGATCCGCAACGCCGCCGGCATGCCTGCATGCCGGCTGCCCCGGACGGGCCCGCATCTGGGATAATCGCGCCACCTCTCCGGGTGGCGCGTTTTTTTTGCCCGCCCGATCCCGCGCCATCGCCTCCCTGACCCCTGCACGGAGCCCCTGATGAACCAAGCCCGCACCACCAGCAGCCTCGCCATCGCCAGCCTCGTCTCCGGCATCCTCGGCTGGACGCTGATGCCCGTCATCGGCACGATCGTGGCCATCATCACCGGCCACATGGCGCGCGCGGAGATCCGCCGCAGCGCAGGCACGCTGGAGGGAGACGGTCTGGCCATCGGCGGACTGGTACTGGGCTGGATCTCGGCGCTGCTGTGGATCATCGGCATCGCGGTGATCTTCCTGTTCCTGGGCGGCATGGCCTGGCTGGCGACGTTGAACTGACCCGCGCGCGTCCATGTATTCGTTAGCCCGCCCCTTCCTCTTCGGCCTCGACGCCGAGACCGCCCATGGCATGGGCCTGAAGGCGCTCGACCTGGCCTATCGCACCGGCACCACGCCGCTGGTGGCGCGCCCCATCACACCGATGCCCACCAAGGTCATGGGCCTGACGTTCCCCAATCCGGTGGGCCTGGCCGCCGGCATGGACAAGAACGGCGCGCACATCGATGCGCTGTTCGCGCTGGGCTTCGGCTTCGTCGAGATCGGCACGGTCACGCCCAGGCCGCAGCCCGGCAACCCGAAGCCGCGCATGTTCCGGCTGCCGCAGCACCAGGCCGTCATCAACCGCCTGGGCTTCAACAACGACGGTGTCGACGCGCTGATCCGCAACGTCGAGCGCGCACGCCGCGACCGCGGCCTGCTGGGCATCAACATCGGCAAGAACAAGGACACGGCCAACGAGCGCGCCGCGTCGGACTACCTGTACTGCCTGGAGCGCGTGTATCCGCTGGCGGACTACATCACCGTCAACATTTCCTCGCCCAACACCGCCGGCCTGCGCGAACTGCAGGAAGAACAGGCGCTGCGCCAGCTGATCGGCACCCTGCGCGAGGCGCAGGAAGACCTGGCCGCGCAGCACGGCAAGCGCGTGCCGATGCTGGTGAAGATCGCGCCCGACCTGTCCGACAGCGACATCGATGCGGTGGCCCGCGTGCTGGGCGACATGCAGGTGGATGGCGTCATCGCCACCAACACCACCGTCTCGCGGATCAGCGTGCAGGACCATCCCCACGCGCGCGAGACCGGCGGCCTGTCCGGCGCGCCGCTGATGGGCCAGGCCACGCTGGTGCTGCGCCGCCTGCGCACGCGCCTGCCGCACAGCATTCCGCTGATCGGCGTGGGCGGCATCCTGTCCGGCGCCGACGCGGTGGCGAAGATGTCGGCCGGCGCCTCGCTGGTGCAGTGCTACACCGGCCTGGTCTACCGCGGCCCCGAGCTGGTCCGCGAATGCGTGGAAGCCATCCGCCGCCGCCGCGAAGCGCGCAGCGGCGGCCCGGTAGCCCCGGAATGACCACGGGTTACCGCGTCACGGCGAACGCCTCGTTGCGCGAGCGCACTACCTTCGGCGTGCCGGCGCGGGCGCCGTGGCTGGTCGAGGTGGACGATGCCGCCGCGCTGGAGGAGGTCCTCGCCCTCCTGCCGCAGGTGGCCGATGGCGACACGCTGGTGATCGGCGGTGGCAGCAACCTGCTGTTCGCCGGCGATGCGCCGGGCGCGGTCATCGCGATGGCCACGCAGGCCCTGCGCGTGCTGTCGGATGATGGCGGACATGCCCTGGTGCGCGCGGACGCCGGCGTCGCCTGGCATCCGCTGGTGATGTGGACGCTGGAACAGGGCCTGTGCGGCCTGGAAAACCTCGCGCTGATTCCCGGCACCGCCGGCGCATCGCCGATCCAGAACATCGGCGCCTACGGCACCGAAGTGGGCGAGTTCATCCACGTGGTCGAAGCCTTCGACCGCCATGCCGGCACGCGCCTGCGGCTGGACCGCGATGCCTGCGCCTTCGCCTACCGCGACAGCGTGTTCAAGCGCGACGCCGACCGTTACCTGGTGACGGCCGTGGAATTCCTGCTGCCGCGCACGCCTACCCTGCGGCTGGATTACGCCGGCATCCGCGATGAGCTGGGCGCGATGGGCATCGCCGCGCCGACGGCACGCGACGTGGCCGAGGCGGTGATCCGCATCCGTCAGCGCAAGCTGCCCGACCCGGCCGTGGTCGGCAACGCGGGCAGCTTCTTCAAGAATCCGATCGTCTCGCAGGCCCAGGCCGATGCGCTGCTGGTGGACTACCCCACCCTGCCGGTCTTCCGCGGCGACGCCGTCCACAATCGCAAGCTGTCGGCGGCGTGGATGATCGAGGCCTGCGGCTGGAAAGGACACCGCGACGGCGATGCCGGTGTGTCCGCCGCGCACGCGCTGGTGCTGGTCAACCATGGGCTGGCGACCGGCGCGCAGCTGCTGGAGCTGGCCAGGAAGATCGCCGCCTCGGTGCAGGCACGCTTCGGCGTCGCCATCGAGCCGGAACCGAAACTCATCGGGGCGACCTGGTAGTCCTGGATGATGCCCACCGGCGCCCCTGACACCGCCCCCTCCCCCGTTCACGGGAGAGGGTTGGGGTGGGGGCAGACCGGAGCCCGTCTCCTGTTGTCTGCACGACCGAATCGAACGCCGCGCCTTGTCGTGCCGGCGATGATCGGCAGCATGCTCGATTTTCGCGGTGGCGCTCGCCCCCATCCCAGCCTTCCCCCGCAGGCGGGGGAAGGGGCAGATCCGGAACACTGATGCCGAACCTTCCCACCCACTATCGCGCTGCGGTGCTGATGCTGGGCAGCACCGTGCTGTTCGCGCTGATGGTGGTGGCGATCCGCCTGGCGTCGGCGACGCTGCACACGTTCGAGATCGCCTTCTTCCGCAACTTCTTCGGGCTGCTGGCGGCGGCGCCGCTGATCCTGCGCCATGGTCCGGGCTTCCTGAAGACCACGCAGTTCCCGCGCTACCTGTTCCGCTGCGTCATCGGCATCTGCTCGATGCTGGCCGGCTTCTGGGCCATCGGCCACCTGCCGCTGGCGCAGGCGGTGTCGCTGTCGTACTCCACGCCGCTGTTCGTCACCCTCGCCGCCGCCGCGATGCTCAACGAACAGGTACGCGCGCGCCGCTGGACGGCCGTGGCGCTGGGTTTCGTGGGCGTGCTGATCATCGTGCGACCGGGCACGGCGCAGTTCACCGTCGACGCGATGATCGCGGTGCTGGCGGCGGTGATGAGCGCGCTGGTGGCGATCCAGATCAAGCAGCTCTCCAACACCGAACCGGCCGACCGCATCGTCATCTACACCACGCTGCTGTGGGTGCCGATGTCGCTGGTGCCGGCGCTGGCGGTGTGGGAATGGCCGCAGGGCATCACCTGGGTGTGGGTGATCGCGTCCGGCGTGCTGGGCACCGGCGGGCACATGCTGTGGACCCGGGCGTTGAAGCTGGGCGAAGTGTCGGCGCTGACGCCGATCAGCTTCATGCAGCTGCCCGTGGTGGCCGTCTTCGGCTGGCTGCTGTTCGACGAGACGCTGGACCGGTGGATGCTGCTCGGGGCCGGCATCATCTTCGGCGCCAACGCCTACATCGCCCATCGCGAGGCGGTGCTGTCGCGGCGGTCGGCGTCGGACGCGCCGAGCGCGGGCGCCAAACCGGGCGAGTGATCGCCGCCCGGGCTCAACCGTCGCGGGTCTGCTTGCCCGGCCGCTTGCCTTCGCGGTAGCGCTTGGCGAACTCGGCGTCGGCATCCTCCAGCGTCTTCGGGTCCGCGGCGAGCAACGGCGCGATGTACTGGCGGTACAGCGGCTCCGCCTCGGCCGGCCGGCCCAGTTCGCGATAGGTGTCGATCAGGTTCCATGCGGCGGTGCGCGTCTCGACGTGGGTTTCGCCCAGTGCCGCGCGGCGCAGGTCGAACAGGCGCTGGAACTCGGCCAGCGCCTCCGGCACGCGGCCCAGCATCCGCAGCGCTTCGGCGCGGATCACCATCGTGGCCTGCGCCTGCGGATGTTTCGCGCCGAGTGTCTTCAGGGCCAGCGGTTGCACGTCGCCCAGCAAGCGCAGCGATGCTTCCGCCTGCCCTGCGTTGAGCAGCGTGCCGGCGTGGTTGACCAGGATGGACAGCGTGTCCGGATGGCCCGGGCCGAGCACGCGGGTGCGCGCGGTGATGACCTGCTCTTCCAGCGGCAGCGCGGCCGCGTAGTTGTCCTGCCGGGCGTGGGCGGTGGCCAGGTTCAGGCGCGTGCGGATGGTCTGCGGGTGGTCGCGGCCCAGCACGCGCTCGCGCGCGGCCAGCACGTCCTGCAGCAGGGGCAGCGCCTGCGCCACCGACGCCGCATCGGCGCCGTCGATCATCATCGTCGCCAGCGTGCTGCGCGCCTGCAGCGTGACCGGATGCTCGCTGCCCAGCTTGCGCACGTAGCGGTCGGTCAGGTCGCGTTGCAGGCTGATCGCCGAGGCCTTCTCGCGGTTCATGATGCGCAGCACCGCCAGGTTGCCCATCGCCGACAGCGTTTCCTCGTGGTCGGGGCCGAGCGTGGCGGTGCGCCGGGCGACGACCTGCTCCATGTTCGCGCGCGCCTCGGGCAGTTCGCCGAGATTGCGCTGCACGGCGGCCAGGTCGTTGATGGCTTCCAGCGTGGCCGGATCGTCCTTGCCGGCGCTGGTCAGCAGGCGTGCCTGCACGGCCTGCACCATGCCCTTCGCGCGCGGCCGGTCGCCGCGCGCCGAGATCACCTGCGCCTGCGCCAGTTCCAGCTTCACCCGCACGCGGTCGTTGTCCGGCAGCGCGAACGCGCGCGGCAACGCCTTCTGCAACACGGCCTCGGCCTGGTCCAGGTGCGCGCCTTCGAGCAGCGCCTGCACCTGGTCGTTCCTCGCGCGCAAGGTCGCCTGCGCGCCGTCGCCGAGCACGCGGCCGCGGTAGTCGGCGACCTGGGCGAAATGCGCGGCCGCCTTGTCGTACAGGCCGATGGCGGCATATACGTGGCCGACCGATTCGCGCAGGCTGGCGGCGACATCGGGCTGGTCGGCGAAGTCGCGCGCGATCGCCTCCTCGGCGTTCGCCAGCAACTGCCGGTCGACCAGGTCGCGGGCCAGGTCGCCGGTACTGGTCTTGGCCAGGGTGGCGCCGAAGGCATCGGCCGCCGACGGATCGACGCTGCCGACCTGGCGCACCAGGCCTTCCGACAGGCCCACGCCCATGGTCTCGATGTCGATGCCCTCCAGCATCGACTGCTGGAACGCCGCCACCTTCTCCAGTTCCGCACTGCGCGCCTCGGCGACGCTGCGCTGCGCGCGTGCCTGCTGCAGGCCGTACAGCGACAGGCCCAGCCCGCCCAGCAACGCCAGCAGGGCAACGCCGGCGGCGATGGCGCCGGCGCGATGGCGCCGCACGAACTTGCGCCACGCATAGGCGCGGCCCGGCGGTGCCGCGGTCACCACGCGATCATCCAGATAGCGCTGCAGGTCGTCGGCCAGGGCGGCGACGGACCCGTAGCGGGCATCGCGGTCGTGCTGCATGGCCTTCAGCACGATCCAGTCCAGGTCGCCCCGCAGCCGGTCGCGCATGCGCGCCAGCGACAGCCCGCGCTCCTGCGCCATCTGCCGTGCCTGCTCCGCCGGCAGCGCGGCCAGGCGCGACGACGGCGCGACCGCGGTCGGCGTCTCGGCGGCCCAGGTTTCGCCCACCGCGTCGGGGCGCACGCCGCTCACCAGTTCGCACAGCACCACGCCGAGCGAATAGACATCGCTGCGGGTGTCCACCTGGGTGGCGTCGCCCTGCGCCTGCTCGGGGCTCATGTACTCGGGCGTGCCGGCCCGCTCCAGCGCGGCGTCGCCGGCCAGCGACGCCGCCATGGCGATGCCGAAGTCGATGATCTTGGGCGCCGGACGGCCGTCGAGCGTGTCGACCAGCAGGTTGCCGGGCTTGAGGTCGCGATGCACCACGCCCTTGTGGTGCGCGTGCTGCACGCCTTCGCAGACGCGGATGAACAACGCCACGCGCGCGTCCAGCGGCAGGCGCTGCTCGCGGCAGTAGCGGGTGATGGGGCTGCCGTCGATCAGCTCCATCGCGAAGAACGGATAGCCTTCTTCGGTGGTGCCGGCGTCGTAGATCTGGGCGATCGCCGGGTGGCGCATCTGCGCCAGCACCTGCCGCTCCACCTCGAACCAGGCCAGGTGGCGCGCCTGCAGGCGCTGCGCGCGCATCAGCTTGAGCGCCACCTCGCGGCGCACCGGTTCCAGCTGCGCGGCACGGTAGACCTCGCCCATGCCGCCGCGGCCCAGCAGGCCCTCGATGCGGTAACGCCCCAGCCGGGCACCGGGCGCAAGCGTGCCGTCCGCCGCCGTGGGCGCGTCCTGCAGGCGCGTGGCCAGGCTCTCGGTGGGTGCGAGGTCGTCGTAAGGTTGCGATGTCATGCCACTGTCCCCGTGCGCCCGGCCATGGTAGCGGAAGCGTGAGTTGACCGAGCGATCCGTTACACTCGGGCCCGCACCTGCCAGTCGCCTTCGCATGTCACGGGATTCCCACGACCCACCGACCACGCAACGGACCGTCCTGAGCGACGGCCCGCGGCCGGCCTCGCACCGGTCCGCGTGCGTGGTAGTGATCCATGGCGAAGGCCTGGGCCGGCGCGCCGACATCGACAGCGCCCGCGTGCGCGTGGGCCGTTCGCAGGAAGCCGACCTGCATATCCCGCACAACAGCGTCTCGCGCCTGCATTGCGAGATCTGGCGCGACGGCGACAGCTACCGCGTGCGCGACCTGGGCGCCACCAACGCCACCCGCGTCAACGATGCGCCGGTCGGCGAAGCCGCGCTCGTCGATGGCGACCACATCACGCTCGGCGAGTGCATCCTGAAGTTCATCAGCCACAGCAGCGTGGAAGCGCACTACCACGAGGAGATCTACCAGCTCGCCACCCACGATGCGCTGACCGAGATGTACAACCGGCGGCATTTCATCGAAACGGTGGAGAAGGAGATCGCCCGCGCCATGCGGCACCAGCGCGAACTGACCATGTGCATCATCGACGTGGACCTGTTCAAGCCGATCAACGACCGCTACGGCCACATTTCCGGCGACCACGTGCTGAAGCAGATCGCCGCACTGGTGCGCCGGCACGTGCGCAACGACGATGCGGCCGCGCGGATCGGCGGCGAGGAGTTCGCCGTGCTGCTGCCCGAGTGCGGGCCGGCGGCCGCCTACGGCTTCGCCGAGCGCCTGCGCGAAGCGGTGGAAGCGGTGGTGTTCCGGCCCGGCGGCGAAGCGCAGCACATCACGGTGAGCATCGGCATTGCCGCGTTGACGCCCGAGCGCGACACGGTCAGCCGCATGATGGCCGCCGCCGACGCGGCGCTGTACCGCGCCAAGAGCGAAGGCCGCAACCGGGTGTGCATCGAGCACTGAGCCCGGGCGGCGGATTCACCCGACGATGCGCTCCACCCCGTAGCCGGCGCTGCGCCAGGCATCGATGCCGCCCCGCAGCGGCAGCACGTCGGCGAAACCCGCCTCGCGCAGCCGCGCCGCCATCCACGCGGCCGACACTTCATCGGGGCACGCGCAGTAGATGACGACCTTGCCGTCGCGCGGGTACGTCGCCAGGATGCCGCCCAGTTCGGCTTCATCGGCGAACACGGCGCCGGGAATCACGTAGGGATCCAGGTCGCGGAAGCCCGGTGCGCGGATGTCGAACAGCACCGGCGACCGTCCGGCCTGCAGCAGGCCCTCCAGTTCCGCCGGTTCGATCCGCGCCGATTCCAGCGAGGCGAGCAACGTGCGCCGCCGCCACCAGCGCCAGCCCACGTAGGCCGCCAGCACGATCGCGATCACCCCGCCCGCACCGGTACCGAGCTGCGACAGCGTGTCGAGGACGGTTTCCACCTGCCTCGAAAACACCACGCCCAGGCCCAGGCCCACCATGGCCCACAACGCCGCTCCCAGTCCGTCGTAGCGGAGGAACGACGGCAGGCGCGCCTGCATGGCGCCGGCCAGCGGCACCGACACCATCGACAGGCCGGGAATGAACTTCGCCACCGACAGCACGCGGATGCCGAACCGGCCATAGAAGCGCTCCGTGCGCTTCATGCAGGTGTCGCGCGAGAGCGACAGCCGGCACAGCGACTGCATCGTGCGATTGCCGTAGCGGCGGCCGGCGTAGAACCACACGCTGTCGCCGATCAGACTGGCGGCCACAGACACCGCCAGCACGCCGAGCAGCGGCAGCCACATCGTCTCCGGCTGCATGGCCAGCCCGGCACCGACCAGGATCAGCGTGGGCATCGCCGGCACCGGCAGGCCCAGCGACAACGCCAGCACGTTGGCGAAGACGATCAGCACACCGTATTGGTCCACCACGTCCTGCATCGCGATCCCTGCCAGTGGGTACCGCACGGGGCGGCCAGCCGGCATGTTCGATCCTCCACTGGGCATCCGCAAGGCGCCGATCCGCAACGATCCGTTGCCCACCCCCGATCGCGCACGCGAGTACCAGAATCGCGCAAGGCTGCTGCAACGCAGGATCCTCGCGTTTACCTGCAACGCAGCGGGCGGCCAGGAAGGGGGGTATCGCGGCCAACACAGGGGCGCCGGCAGCCAAAGCCGCCGCCATCACGCCCGCTTAATGCCGCGGCCGCGCCGACACCCCACCATCCGCCCCTGTACGGTCGCCGCCCCCACGCGTGCCGCACGCCAAGGCAGTCCATCCCGTTGAACGTCCCGCCTGACTCTCGCCGGAGGATCCGATCATGGTTGCACCCGTACGACCCACCCGCCTGCCGCTCGCCCTCGCCGCTGCGGCACTCACGCTTGTCATCGCCGCACCGCTGAAGGCCGAAGAAGGCGACTACAGTTTCTGGCAGACGCTGGTGAACCTGGTCTCGCCGCCGAAGGCCGACAACAAGGTCACCGCTGCGCAGCGCACCGGCAGTTACCCGCTGCTGTCGAATCCGTCCGGCTTCAGCGACGGCTTCCAGCCCGGTCGCTACGACGCGTGGCAGACCATCCAGTTGGCGCCTTCGACCGGCGCGGTGTGCGGCGACGGCTCGCCGTTCAAGTTCTTCGTCAATCGCGTGGCCGATACGCGCAACACCATCATCTACATGGAAGGCGGTGGCGCCTGCTGGGACTACGCCAGCTGCAGCGGCCAGAGCGGCATCCGCGGCGCGCGCAATCCCAACGGCATTCCCGACGACTACATGAGCCTGCTGAACCCGGGCGCCAGCCTGGTCAGTCCGTTCGTCACCCGCGTCAGCCCGTTCGAGTCGGTCAAGACCCAGGGCTGGAACATGGTCTACGTTCCCTACTGCACCGGCGACATCTACAGCGGCGACAAGGTCGCGGTGTACAACGACCCGAGCGGCCAGAACGCGCCGCTTGTCTGGCACCACAACGGCACGCGCAACGTGCGCGCGGTGGTGAGCTGGCTGAAGGACAACCTGCCGCGGCCCACGCAGATGCTGTCCACCGGCTGCAGCGCCGGCGGCGCCGGCAGCCTGACCAGTTACCACCCGCTGCGGCGCGACCTGGCGCCCACGCGCAGCTTCCTGATCGACGACTCCGGCCCGATCTTCCCCACGCCGAAGAACGGCAACCCGGTCGACTATCCATCGCAGCCGCTGATGGCGCTGATCCGCAGCGCCTGGGGCCTGGACCAGCCGAACGGTCCGCTGCCCTATCTCGCCAGCGGCCTGCCGCAGTTCGACCTCAACGAACTCGGCAGCCTGTACCCCGCGCTGTCCAGCAAGTACGCCGGCGACCGCCTGGGCCACACGCACTTCTGGAAGGACCTCAACTATTCCTCGTACTCGTACGAGCGCTTCTACCCCGACATCGCCAACGCACCGGACCAGGCGACCAAGGAAGCCCGCATCCATGCCCGCTGGAACACCGACACCGCGCGCCTGCGCGACCGCCTGAACGGCTTGAACAATGTCGGCGGTTACTTCCCGCAGTACCGCGCGCTCAACGAGAGCCACTGCACCACCATCGTCGACTTCAAGAACGCCGACGTGCAGGCGCAGAACCTGGAGCTGAAGCACTTCATCGACAGCGTGCTCGATGGCCAGGGCAAGGTCCTAGACGCCAGCGAGCAGGACGACCGGGCCGACAAGGCCAAGCCGTTCAACCTGCTGTACTGGCTGGTGGACCAGCTGCTGGGGTGATGTCCGGGTCCGGGACCGTCGTGCTTCGACGGTCCCGGCACACAGGGGTTCTGCATGAAGAAGTTGCTGACGCTGCTGGTGCCCTGCCTGGTTCTCGTCGCCGCCATCGTCTGGTGGAAGCGCGACGACCCCGGCAGGCCGGTCGCGCCGCCATCATCGGTTGAAGTCGCGGACACCGTGTCGTCGCCCCAGCCGTCCCTGCAGGCCACGCCACAGGCGCAGGAGCACCTCGAGCGCCAGCGCTTCGAGGCCGATGCGAAAGATTTCTTCGCGCGTTCCGCGTCGTTGCGCGCAGTGGAACGCAGCGAACGCGCCGATGCGCTGACGCAGCAGATCGACAAGTACGAAGCAGCGGGCGGCCTGTCTGCGGGCGAAGCCGTGCTGCTGCGGACCGCGCTGGTCAAGGCGACCGTGGATGACCCCGCGCGGCAGGCGGAGGAAGTCGCGGCCATTGCCGACCGCTATCGCGCGCATGCCGACCAGCGCATGGCCGCCTTCGCCGCACAGCAGCGCAACGATCCCCGCTTCCAGGCCTACAAGGCACGCGAAGCGCAGGTGGTGGCGGAAGTGATGGCCGCCACATCGATCCCCGCCGGTCTCACCCGCGACCAGTACCTGCGCCAACGGCTGCAGGAAGAGCGCGAGCGGGCGTACGCGCCGTGAGGGCACGAAGCATCATGAGAAAGATGTGGGAGCGACGTAAGTCGCGATAGACCACCTGTAGCGCCTCATCGCGACTTACGTCGCTCCCACAGGAATCCTAGCCCTTCACCTGCCACGGCCGTTCCCGGATGCGGTACAGCACCAGGTACACGCCCGAGACCCACGCGATGCCTGCGGCAAAGCCTCCCAGGATGTCGGACGGGTAATGCACGCCCAGGTAGACGCGCGACGCGCCGACCGTCAACGCGAACGCCGCGGCCAGCGCCACCGCCAGCCAGCGCCAGCGCGTGTGCCAGCACAGCAGCACCACCACCATCGCCAGCGTCGCCGAGCCCATCGCGTGGCCGCTGGGAAAGCTGAAGGTATGCTCGGGCGCGATGGATTCCCACAACGTGGGCCGGTCGCGCTGGAAGAACTGCTTGGTCGCCATGTTCAACAGCGCCGAGCCGGCGAACGACACGCCGGCGAAGGTGGCCTCGCGCCAGCGCCCTGCGATCAGCAGGCCCACCGTCAGGGCGATGTCGACCGGCACCACGCCCCACTGATAGCCGATCGCGGACACGACGATGAAGAACCGGTCCAGCGCCGGCCCGGCCATGGCGTGGGCCTGCCAGAGCAGTGCATCGTCGAAGTAGAAATCCTCAAGCTCGTGGACTTCGTCCGCCAGTTCGACGAACAGCCACAGCGGCGCCAGCAGGCACAGGAACAGCAGGACGAAGCGTCCGCCATGTTTGCGCAACAGGCCGGCGATGAAGCGCCGGCCGTTCGCCAGCGTGTCAACCGGCAGCACGCGCGTACTTGGCCTCGACGTAGTCGTCGATCAGCGCTACGAACTCGTGCGCGATGTTTTCGCCGCGCAGGGTGACTTTCTTCTCGCCGTCGACGAACACCGGCGCCGCTGGTGCTTCGCCCGTGCCCGGCAGCGAGATGCCGATGTTGGCGTGGCGCGATTCGCCGGGGCCGTTGACCACGCAGCCCATCACCGCCAGCGTCATGTTCTCCGCGCCGGGATGGGTGACCTTCCACTCGGGCATCTTGCCGCGCACGTGTTCCTGCACCACCTTGGCCAGTTCCTGGAAGAACTCGGACGTGGTGCGGCCACAACCCGGGCACGCGGTGACCATCGGCGTGAACGCGCGCAGGCCGGTGGTCTGCAGCAGTTCCTGCGCGACGATGACCTCCTGCGTGCGCGACTGGCCGGGTTCCGGCGTCAGCGAGATGCGGATGGTGTCGCCGATGCCTTCCTGCAGCAGCACCGCCAGCGCGGCGCTCGACGCCACGATGCCCTTGCTGCCGATGCCGGCCTCGGTCAGGCCCAGGTGCAGGGCGAAGTCGGTGCGGCTGGCCATGTCGCGGTAGACCGCGATCAGTTCCTGCACGCCGCTGACCTTGGCCGACAGCACGATGCGGTCGCGTGGCAGTCCGAGTTCGACGGCACGCTCGCCCGAATCCACCGCCGAACGGATCAGCGCCTCGCGCAGCACACGGCCGGCGTCCCACGGGACCTCGCGCGTGTGGTTCTCGTCCATCAGCTGCGCGGCCAGCGCCTGGTCCAGCGAGCCCCAGTTGGCGCCGATGCGCACCGGCTTGCCGTAACGGATGGCGAACTCGATCAGCTGGGCGAACTGGGTGTCGCGCTTCTTGCCGAAGCCGACGTTGCCCGGGTTGATGCGGTACTTGGCCAACGCCTCGGCACAGGCCGGTTCGCCGGCCAGCAACTGGTGGCCGTTGTAGTGGAAGTCGCCGATCAGCGGCACCGACACGCCCATCATCTCCAGCTTGTCGCGGATGCGCGGGATGGCGGCCGCGGACTCGGGATTGTTGACGGTCAGGCGGACCATTTCCGAGCCGGCGCGCCAGAGTTCGGCCACCTGCTTGACGCTGCCGGCGATGTCGGCGGTGTCGGTGTTGGTCATCGACTGCACCACCACCGGACGGCCACCGCCGACGATGGTGTTGCCGATCTGGACGGCCTGGGTGATGCGGCGCGGCCAGGGCGCGGCGTCGGTGGGGGGCGTGGGGCGGGTGACGGCGTCGTGCATGCCGGCATTGTAGCGTGGGACGTCGGGCCGGCCGGTCCCTCCCGGCCTGCGACGCCCTGCCGCAGGCCGGGCCCGCGCGCTTGCACTAGCATGTCCGCATGCCGAACACGCTGCTGACCACCACGCCGTCGTTCCTTCGCACGCTGTGCAACCTGCGCTGGGTGGCCATCGTGGGCCAGGCAGTGACGGTGCTGGTGGCGCTGGGACCGCTGGGCATCGCCCTGCCCCGCTGGCCGCTGTGGGGCGGCATCGCCGCGCTGGCGCTGTTCAACGTGTACGCCACCTGGCGCAGCCATCGGCCCGGCGAAGAAACCCCGGCCGACGCCTTCGCCCACATGCTGGTGGACGTGGCCGTGCTGTCCTGGCTGGTCGCGTGGAGCGGCGGCATCGGCAACCCGTTCAGTTCCATGTTCCTGCTGCTGATCGCGGTCTCGGCACTGGCGCTGCCGTTGCGGTGGGTGCTGGCCACGGGCGTGGCCTGCCTGCTCGGCTACGTGGTGACGGCGGTGTTCGGCCGCCCGCTGCCGCATCTGCACGGCAACAACTTCAACGTGCACCTGTGGGGCATGGCGGTGAACTTCGTGCTGTCGGCCGGGGTGGTGCTGTACTTCTCCACGCGGCTGGTGGCCGCGCTGCGGCTGCGCGAACAGGAACTGGCGCGCCTGCGCGAGCGCTTCGCGCGCAACGAGGGCATCGTCGCCCTCGCCACGCACGCCGCCGCCGTGGCGCACGAACTCAACACCCCGCTGGCGACGATGACGCTGCTGACCGAGGACATCCGCGAACACGCCGCCGAGCCCGACATCCGCGAAGATGCGGCCACCATGCGCCAGTTGATCGATGTCTGCCGCGACCGCGTGCGCGCCCTCGCCGCCTCGGCCGACATGGGCGTCCACCAGCGCGTGGATCTGGACGACGTGGTGCAGCGCTGGCAGCTGATCCGCCCGACCGTCGACCTGCAGCGCACCGGCGCGCTGCCGCCCTGGCTGGCGACCGACGCCTCCACCGGCCACCTGCTGCAGGCGCTGCTGAACAACGCCGCCGACGCCAGCCGCCAGGCCGGGTCGCAGCGCGTGGACCTGGACCTGCGCTGCGAGGGCGACGAACTGGTCGGTACCGTGCGCGACTACGGCAACGGCTTCCACGAAGCCCTGCCTTTCCAGTCCGAACAACTCTTCCGCACCAGCAAGCCCGAAGGCATGGGCGTGGGCCTGGCCCTGTCGCATGCCACCATCGAGCGGCTGGGTGGACGCATGACCATGCGCGCCGTGCCACCGAAGGGCGTGCAGGTGCAGTTCCGCCTGCCGGTGGCGGCGCACGACGAAACTCCCTGATGAAAGGCATCCGATGAAAGGCCTGCTGGTCGACGACGACGAACTCTACGCGCGCACGCTGCAGCGCAGCCTGGCGCGCAAGGGCATCGAAACCGAAATCGCGCTGGACGTCGCCAGCGCGCTGGAGAAGGCGCGCGAGTACCGGCCCGACTTCGCCCTGGTCGACCTGAAGCTGGGCGCCGACTCCGGCCTCACCCTGATCGAGCCGCTGCGCGCCCTGCGCGCCGACATGCAGATCCTGCTGGTCACCGGCTACGCGAGCGTGGCCACCGCGGTGGAGTCGATCAAGCGCGGCGCCGACGATTACCTGCCCAAGCCGGCGACGGTACCGACCATCCTGCGGGCGCTCGGACTCGAAGTCCCGGCAGCGCCGGAAGACACCAGCGCCACCGACGACACCATGACCCCACTGAGCCGGCTGGAGTGGGAACACATCCAGCAGGCGCTGGCGGAAACCGAAGGCAATATCTCCGCCGCCGCGCGCCTGCTGGGCATGCACCGGCGCTCGCTGCAGCGCAAGCTGGCCAAACGGCCCGGGCCGGAACGGCGCTGGATCGACGAGTAACCTTCAGCGCGACGGATCGCGGTCCGCATCGGCCGTCGCACCGATGCCCATGCCGGCGCCGGCGCCCATGCCGGCCGCGCCCATCCCGGCGCCGCCCGCACCCCCGCCACCGCCCTGGCGTCCCTCGCCTTTCGCGCCATCGCCCTTGCCCTTGGAAGCGACCGGCCGGGTCGGCCCTTGGCGGGGAATCGGCAGCGACGACGGGATCGGTTCCAGGTCCAGCACGCTGCGGATGAAATCGCGCAGCGACACCACCAGCGCATCGGTGTGGATGGGGCGCCCCGCCGCCAGGTCGGTGGCGGCCTGCGCGGCCAGTCGCACCTGTTCGTCGGTGCCCAGCAGGATGATGTCCGACAGCGCCGCCTCCACGGCATCGCGGATGCGCCGGGGACGATCGCTGCCCTCGTCGAAGGCTTCGTCACCGGTCTCACGAGCGAGTGCACGCAGGTCGCGCAGGTGGCGTGGATCGACCTCCAGCGCACCGGTGAACGAGCCACCCAACACCTTGTAGGCGGCGATCAGCGTGCGCAGGCGCTCGTTGATCTGGCGGTTCTCGCGCGCGCGCCGCTCCTGCACCGTCTGCATCACGAGCAGGCGGATGCCGACGCCGATCACCGTGATCAGCGCCAGCCCCGCCAGCGTGGTCAACAGGCCCTGCCACGAACTGAAATCGAGACCGCGCATGGCAGGAGCTCTCCGGATGTCCGGACGCTACCTTACCGAAATCCACGCCATCGCCGCGTATGGCCTCAGAACGTCTTGCGCAGCACCACCTCCCAACTGCGCGGATCGCCGAGATAGACCATCGTGCTGCCGAGTGCGTAGACGGCATGGGTGCGGTCGCCCAGGTTGCGGCCGCGCAGCGTCAACGTCGTGGCGTCGTTCCAGCGCAGGTCGACATGCGCCCCCCACGTCGCATAGCCAGCGGTGGACAGCGTGTTCGCGGCGTTGGCGTAGCGCGACGACACGCCGCGCAGATCGACGCCGGCAGACCAGCGCGGCGTGAATGTGTAGTCCACCCACAGGTTGCCCACGCGCAATGGCGTGTTGGTCGGCCGGTTGCCGGCGCGCGATACCGATACGCCACCGACGTTCTCGTAGAAGTCGTCCAGCGTGGCATCGACCCAGGCCAGGTTGCCTTGCACGCTCACTGCCGCCCGCGGGCGCCAGCCGAAGGCGGCTTCGACACCGCGCGACGATTGCTGGCCGACCGGCAGCGTCTGGCCGGGATTGGCCGGATCGGTGATGGCGAGGTGGCGGCGGACGATTCGGTAGGCGGCCAGCGTGGCGAAGCTGCGCCCATCCTCCGACTGGAACTTCGCGCCGATCTCTCCCTGCCGGCCGGTGGTCAGGTCGAAGTCGCGCAGCGTGGCGAAGTTGGCCGTGCTGAGGATGCCGGCCGGCGGATCGGCTGCGGTGCTGTATTGCGCGTAGACGCTGGCCTGCGGCGTGATGGCCCAGTTCAATGCGACGCGTCCGGTCGTCGACACGTACTCGCGATCGAAGCGCGCGGGGTTGGTCGTCGACACGGCGCGATGATTCACGACATCCAGCACGATCCTATCCCGGCGCAGGCCAGTCAGCAACGACAGCGTCGGCGTCAGCTCGGTCAGGTTCTCCACGTACACCGCCTGCGTGTGCAGCCGGTTGGTGCGATCCGGCGTATGGACGATCGAGGCTCCCGGGACGTCGACGAAGCGACCGGGCGTCACGGCATCCAGCGGCACCGTGTCGACCGTCGCGGAGAGCGACAACGGGAAGCGGGTCTGCCGGTTGTAGCTGACGTCCAGGCCGGTCACCCATTGCGTGGGCAGGCCGAACAGGGCGCCTTCGTGGCTCCACTCCAGCCGGTTGCCGTAGAGCTGCTGATCGTGACGCTGCAGCAGCGTGCCCGAACGGATCACGCCATCATTGCCGGTGGTCAGGCGATAACTCTCGACATTGCGGTAATCGCGCAGCGCGTCGTAGTGGTAGACGGTGTTGCGTACGGTGTCGCGCTCGCCCGGCGTCCACTCCAGCAGCGATCGCGCCCACAGTACGTCCTGTCCGTAGTAGCCGTCGGCGACGTTGTAGTTGCGGCCGATGGTCTGCGGCAGCACCGCCAGGCGACCGGTGGCCGGCTGGTGCACCGGCGTGCCCCAGTACGGACGGTGGCTGTCTTCCTGCTGATACTCGACGGCCAGCGTGTGGCGCAGCGTGGGCGCCAGTTGCGCCAGCCACGAGGCCGCCAGCGTCGACGCCTCGCGCTCCTGCCCGTCGATCCAGCTCTCCGCATCGCGCGTGCTCGCGTCCAGGCGGAGCGCCTGCCGCGCGTCATCGCCCCCGACGCGCAGATTGGCACCCATCGCCAGCGTGCCGTCGCGGAACGAGCCCCACGACGCCTGCAAGGACGCCTCATCGCGATCCAGCCGCGCCAGCCGGGTGACGTAGTTGATCGTGCCGCCGACCGCACCGGCGCCATAAAGGAAACTCGACGGTCCGCCGATCGCTTCCACACGCTCGTACTGCCACGCATCCACCGGCCGCGCGGCGATGCTGGCGTACTGCACGTCGATGCCGTTGAACAGCTGGGTGATCTGGCTGCCGGAAAAGCCGCGATACGTCACCGCATTGCCGTTGCCGGGCGGCGACGCGACCGTCAGGCCGGGAATGCCCGCCAGTGCCTGCTGCGTGGTGCGTACGCCACGCGCGTCCAGCGTATCGCGGTCGATCACGGTGACCGAAGCCGGCGTCTCCATCAGGCTCAGCGACAGCCGGGTGCCGGTGCCGGCGGCCTGTTCCAGATCGGCCTGACGGCCTTTCACTTCGACCGTGTCGAGCTGGGTGGCGCGGGTGCCGTCCGGCAGCACGACGGGGTCGGCGGCGCGGGCGGCGAGAGGAAGGGACAGGACCGCGGCAACGGCCACGGACAGGCGCGACGCACGCGGCGTCGCCCGGAAAATCAGGGACATGGGCACTCCAAAGCACAAGGACGCGGCGCACCGGCCGCACGATCAACGAGAGGTCTTGTGGTTCAGAGCAGGATCGGCGGCCCCTGTCCGCCGAGACCGCGCAGGCGCTGGCGCCTGACGGATGGAAGCGTCAGCGGGCTTGCAGCGATGTCCCCCGGCAGACGGGGAAACAGCAGCGCGAGACAGAGCAGCAGCAACGGCAGCGCAGCGGCCAGCGTGCAATAGGCGCAATCGGCTCCCATCGACATGCCGGCGGGCGACGGCGCCTTGCCAAGCGGCGATTTTGCAATCGTAGATTCGGTGCGGGTGTCGACCCACTTGATGCCATCGGTGGTGCACAGCTCGGTCCAGCCGGCCAGCACCTGCGATCCGGTAACGCTCACCCACCGCGTCACCGACGGCGCAAACGCCATCAACAGCGCGGCCAGCAACGCCAGCTGCAGCATCGGTCGGAGGAAGGCGTGCGAGCGGATCACGCCGTGATTTTAAGCGTTGCCGGCCATGCGGATCAGATGCGACGGAATGTCGCACCCGTTGCCGTCAGCGGAACCGCACGCGTGCAGCCTGCAGGCCGGGCGTCTCACCGGCCACATCGGTCCAGGCAAGCCATGCCGCATCGTCGCTCCATTGCAGACGCGGGATGCCACTGGCCCTTCCGCGCGTGGACAGCGTGGCGACATCGACGCGCTGCGTCTGGCGCCATGCGCCGTCGTAGCGGCCCAGCACGAGGGTCTGGCGTTCGTCCGGCGCCTGTTCCAGCCAGCTCACCAGCAGGTGATCGCCGCCGCGCGCCAATCCCAGGCGTCCCAGCACCTGTGTGCCCTTCGCCAGCGTGACCGGCGCGGCGAACGTGTCGCCCGCATCGTCGGAACGTGCGGCCCGCAGCTCCGGCAGTCCGTCCGCTTCCGTGTACCACGCGACCCAGACCGTGGCGCCGTCGGCGACGACCACCGGCCCGTTGACCGGGCAGCCGGCGATCATCCAGCCATCCGCATGCACGTCGCGCGGCGGCGTCCAGCGTTCGCCATCGAAGCGGACAACGCGGGTATCGCGGATCTCGCCTTCACCGCGCCCCCGGTAGACCACCACTACGCCGCGGTCGGTCATCGCCGACGCGGTGGTGCAGCAGTCGCAGGTGGACGCATCCAGCGGCCATTCCGCGCGCTGTGTCGCATCCGCGCCATACAACGCCGCGCGCAGCATCATCGGGGCACCGCCGCCATGATGGCCGTCGTCGTGGTGCGCGTGCGCACCGGCAGCCGCCTTCTGCCGGCTGTCCAGCCAGGCGATGCCCAGCCGGTCGCGCGCCTGCGGCCAGAAGGTCACGAAGCCATGATCGCCGGGCGTGCCGGCGGGATGCACCCGCTGCGGCGCGCTCCAGGTGGCGCCACCGTCGCCGGAGCGCACCAGGTCGATGCCGTAGTCCATCCGCGACGGCCCGGTGCTGCGCAACCAGTGTGCCCATAGCGAACCATCCTGCAAGGCGTAGACGTGCGGCGTGTCGGCCCAGTTGACGAACCACTTCGTGCCTTCGGCGATGGTGCGCGGCGCGTCCCAGTCGGCGACCTGCGCGGGACGGCGGCTGAAGCGCAGGCGATGCCCGGTCTCGCCCACCGGCTCCAGCCAGCTCAGCAGCAGGGACCCGTCGGGCGTGGAGACGAGGTCGGGCTGCGCGGCACCGGCGGGTGACGGCAGGCTCACCCGCTCCACGACGGGCGACGACGCGACGGCATCGGGCGGAGGCACGCCCGCAGGCGAACATGCCGCCAGCACGGCAAGCAGCATCGGCACCACGTAACGGGACCAGCAGGACACGGGCATGCGGACGATTCCGGTCATCGGGATCGCGCCATTCCACCACGGAACACGCCCGGCGGACTGCGACCGCCTGTCGCAGGCGTTCGCGGCGCCTGTCCTCGCCACCGTTTATCCTTGTCGCATGACCGACACCGCCCGCGACATCCTCACGCCCACCCAGCTCAACACGCTGGCGCGCGACCTGCTGGAAGGCGCTTTTCCGCTGGTGTGGGTGGAAGGCGAGTTGGGCAACGTCACCCGCCCTGCCTCGGGCCATCTGTACTTCACCCTGAAGGACGCGCGTGCGCAGGTGCGCTGCGCGATGTTCAAGCCCAAGAGCCAGTGGCTGAAGTTCGCGCCGCGCGAGGGACTGCGCGTGCTCGCGCGCGGGCGGCTGACGCTGTACGAAGCGCGCGGCGACTACCAGCTGGTGATCGACAGCCTGGAGGAAGCCGGCGAAGGCGCACTGCGGCGCGCGTTCGAGGAACTGAAGGCCCGGCTTGCCGCGGAAGGTCTGTTCGACGATGTACGCAAGCGTCCCCTGCCCGCCCACGTGCGGCGCCTCGCCGTGCTCACCTCGCCCACCGGCGCGGCCGTGCGCGATGTGCTCAGCGTGCTGCAGCGGCGCTTCCCCTTGCTGGAGGTGGACGTGCTGCCGGTGCAGGTGCAGGGAGAAACGGCGGCCGCGCAGATCGTCGACATGCTGCAGCGCGCGGCGCGCAGTGGCCGTTACGACGTGCTGCTGGTGACCCGTGGCGGT
Organism: Pseudoxanthomonas sp. Root65; assembly: GCF_001427635.1. NCBI lineage: Bacteria > Pseudomonadati > Pseudomonadota > Gammaproteobacteria > Lysobacterales > Lysobacteraceae > Pseudoxanthomonas > Pseudoxanthomonas sp. Root65. The sequence continues at coordinate 465,795 of NZ_LMHA01000002.1, read as the reverse complement.
GGCTCGCTGGAAGACCTCTGGGCGTTCAACGACGAGCGCCTGGCGCGCGCCATCGCCGCCTCGCCGGTGCCCGTGGTCTCCGCCATCGGCCACGAAACCGACTTCACCCTCGCCGATTTCGCCGCCGACCTGCGCGCACCGACGCCCTCGGTCGCGGCCGAAGTGCTGGTGCCGGACCGGCGCGACCTGCTGGCGCGCGTGCAGACCCTGCACCGCCGCCTGGCCACCACGCACGCGCACCGTCTGCGCAACGCCATGCAGCGCGCCGACCGCGCCGCCCTGCGGCTGCACGCCTTGCGTCCGCAGGCGCGGCTGGACATGTTCCGCCGCCGCCAGGAAGACGCCGCACGACGGCTGCACGCGCTCTGGCGCGACCAGCACGCGCGCCGCCTCGCCGCCCTGCGCCACGCCGACGCCGTCCTGCGCGCACACGCGCCTCGGCGTCGCCTGGAACAGCTGCGCGCGCGTCTGCTCGCTCTCGCCCCGCGTCCGCAGGCCGCCGTCGCGCGCACCCTGCAACGCGACGCCCTGCGCCTGCGCGCCCTCGCCCGCTCACTGGAAGCGGTCAGCCCGCTGGCGACCGTCGCCCGCGGCTACGCGCTGGTGACCAAGGAAGACGGCACCCTGGTGCGCTCGGTGGCGCAGGTGCAGCCGGGGGATCGGCTGGAAGCGCAGGTAGCCGATGGCCGGATGAGGCTGCGGGCGGAATAGCGGTCTCGATGCAGCCGCTTCGCACACCGTCTTCGCATCATCCCCTATTCCAAGAACACACATCGCCTTGCCTGGAGCACGCTTCATGATCACCCACGAACAACTGGTCGAGATGTTCGACAACATGGCCCGGGAGACGACCTGGGACCTGCGCAAGCCGCTGGTGTGGGGCTACTTCTTCACCCATGGCTCGCGCGCGCCGCTGGAGGCGGTCGTCCCGCTGCTGCAGGAACAGGGTTATCGCGTGATCGCGCTGTACCTGGAAGACAAGGACAACCGAAAGGACCCGGACCTGTGGTGGCTGCATGTCGAGAAGACCGAAGTCCACACGCCCGACAGCCTGCATGAGCGCAACCAGGCGCTGTACCGCTTCGCCGAGGAACACGGACTGGCTGCCTACGACGGCATGGACGTGGGCGCCATCGACTGACAGGTCGGCGCACGATTCGGGTACCGACCCGAGATGGCGCCCCCCTTCAACCCCGTTTCCCGGGCCTGCGCGTTCGACTCCCTGTCCCACACACGGAGTCACGCCATGCCGCACCGTCTGACCGTTACCCTGCTGGCCACCGCCCTGCTGGCCGCATGCCAGTCCAACCCTACTACCCAGCAAGCCCGCGACGCCGAGGAGGCCGCGGCGGCCGACGCATACGTCGCCGCCGATGCCGCCGATGCCGCCGAAGCGGTGCGCAGCGAGCAGGCGACGCTCGACAGCGTCGTCGTCACCGGCGCCCGCCTGCGCCGCGATCAGGCCAAGGCCGCGATCACGGCGGGACATGCCCATGCACCGGCCGCACCGCCACCACCGGCCCCCATGAGGATGTTGGAGTACCGGGCCGCCAACGTCGCCATTGCCCCACAGAGCCCGCAGGCTGCGCCCGCCAACACCGAGAAATACGCCGAGCGCGACGACAACCCGGTGCGCCGTACGCTGGACGAGCCCGTCTCGACTTTTTCGGTGGACGTGGATACCGGCAGCTACAGCAACGTGCGCCGCATGCTGCGCGAAGGGCAGCGTCCGCCCGCGGACGCGGTGCGCGCCGAGGAGTTCATCAACTACTTCCGCTACGGTCACGCCGGACCCACCGACCGCAGCCGTCCGTTCAAGGTCACCACCGAACTCGCCCCCGCGCCGTGGAATGCCAAACGCCAACTGCTGATGGTCGGCATCAAGGGCTACGACGTGCCCAAGGCGACGCTGCCGCCGGCCAATCTCGTGTTCCTGCTCGACACTTCCGGGTCGATGGATTCGCCGGACAAGCTGCCACTGCTGAAGCAGTCGTTCTCCCAGCTCGTCCCGCAACTGCGTGCGCAGGACCGGGTCAGCATCGTCGTCTACGCCGGCTCGGCGGGCCTGGTGCTGCCGCCGACGCCTGGTGATCGGCACGATGAGATCCTCGGCGCCCTGGATCGCCTGCAGGCCGGCGGCAGCACCAATGGCGGCGACGGGATCCGCCTGGCGTACGCGATGGCGAAGCAGGCCTACGTCAAGGATGGCGTGAACCGCGTGATCCTGGCCACCGATGGCGACTTCAATGTCGGCACGGTCAACCAGGACGCGCTGGAAACGATGGTGGCCGACCAGCGCGCGTCCGGCATCGCACTGACCACGCTCGGCTTCGGCACTGGCAACTACAACGATGCGCTGGCCGAGACGCTGGCCGACGTCGGCGACGGCAACCACGCCTACATCGACACGCTGCAGGAAGGCCGCAAGGTGCTGGTGGACGAAATGCAGTCCACCCTGCTGACCATCGCCCGCGACGTGAAGATCCAGGTGGAGTTCAATCCTGCTGTCGTGTCCGAGTACCGCCTGATCGGCTACGAAAACCGGGTACTGGCCAACGAGGACTTCGCCAACGACAAGGTCGACGCCGGCGACATCGGCGCAGGCCACGAAGTCACCGCCCTGTACGAGATCACGCCGGTGGGCAGCGGCGCTGAACGCCTGCCCGCGCTGCGCTACGGCGGCAAGCAGGTCGCGGCCGGCGCGTCCACCGATGAGATCGCGCATGTGCGGCTGCGCTACAAGCTGCCCGGCCAGGACAGCAGTCGCCTGATCGAGACGCCGATCGCACGCGCGGCACTGAGCACGCAGCCGAGCGACGCCTTCCGCTTCGCCAGTGCGGTGGCTGCATACGCTGATCTGCTGCGTGGCGGCCAGCGCATCGACGGCTGGAACTGGGACGATGCGGTGCGCACCGCGCGTGCGGCGACCGGGCGCGACCTATACGGGCTGAAGGCGGAGTTCATCGGCATGGTGGACCAGGCGCAGCGACTGGTCACCGTGGAAGGCGATACGCCCGCCATCGCGGGCGAATGACCCGTAAGCGGCGGAGGTCCAAGGACGGGCTCCGCCATGTTCTTACGTCAATGAGTGAACCCAATGACCATGACGCTTCTCAGGCTTGTTGTGCTCGCCGCCCTTCTCTACCCCGCTGCCACCCGCGCGACGAGCTGTGGAATCCACGTCGTGGTCGTCAACCATCGGTCGTATGCGGTTACCGTACAGCTGAAGAGTTTCCACATGGACCGAAGTCTTCCGGCACCCCTGCCGGAAGACTTCGACAAGCCCGTGCATGACGGCGTTCTGCGTTCCCGTCTCTCGTCACTGGAACAGGTCGACATTCCTGCCGGCAACACCGTCGACGTGCGATTCCGGCGAATCTGCGTAGGCGACTTCTGGCTCAATTGGCGAGTGGTCTCGGCCATGGGCGAAGCCAACCCCTCGGGGCAACTGCGACCCCATGACGGCCAGTCCATCGACATCCGCTAGCGCGACATGCGAACTCCACACTCACGCCACATCGGCGACAACCGCTTCCATCTGCGCCGCAGGCCGCCCCAGCAGATAGCCTTGGCCCAGGTGGCAGCCGAGGTCCAGCAACGCCTGCCGTTGCTCATCGGTCTCCACGCCCTCGGCGATCGTCTCGATGCCCAGCGTGCCGGCCAGTGCCAGGATGGCGCGCACCAGCGCCAGGCTTTCCGGGCGCGCTTCGTTGCCCAGCCCCGAGACGAAGCTGCGGTCGATCTTGAGTACCGAGATGGGAAAGCGGTGCAGGTAGGACAGCGCCGAGAAGCCGGTGCCGAAATCGTCCAGCTGCGCCAGGATGCCGTGCTGGCGCAGCGTGCGCAGGATGCGCAGCGTGCGGGGCGCGTCGTCAAGCAGCGCGACTTCGGTGATCTCCAGCCGCAGGCGCGACGGATCGGCGCCCTGTGCCTCGAACATCGCCAGCAGGCGGTCGCCGAAATCGGGCGAGCGGAAATGCCGTGGCGACACATTGACCGAGATGTAGCCCTCGATGCCCCGCGCGATCTGACGCACCACCTGTTCGTACAGCAACCAGTCGACCTGTTCGATCAACCCGCTGTCCTCGCCCACCGCGATGAATTCCGCCGGCAGCAGCAGGCCACGCCGTTCGTGCTGCCAACGCAGCAGCGCCTCGTGGCCGATCACCCGGCCGTCGTCCATGCGTCGGATCGGCTGGTAGAACGGCAGGAAGTCGCGATGATTGATCGCACGCCGCAGGTCGGCTTCCAGGTCCAGGCTCTGCATAGCGGCTTCACGCATCGCTTCGTCGAACATCGCGCAGCGGTCGCGACCCTGTTCTTTTGCGCGGTACATCGCCGCATCCGCATCGCGCAGCAGTTCCTCGCCGTTGCGGTAGCGTGGGTGCCACACCGCGATGCCGAGACTGGCCGACGGGAACAGTTCGCGCCCGGCCACCCACATCGGCAGACCCAGCACCGCGAGCAGGCGCTGGGCGAAGTCGCGCACGTTCTCCACGCCCTCGGCATACTCGACCAGCAGCGCGAACTCGTCGCCGCCCAGGCGCGAGACCACGTCCTCGTCGCGCACACTCATGGTGATGCGGCGCGCCACTTCCACCAGCAGTTCGTCGCCGGCGGCGTGGCCCATGCTGTCGTTGACCAGCTTGAAGCGGTCCAGGTCGAGGAACAGCACCGCGAACGCCTGCCCATCGCCATGCCGTGCGCGCTCGATGGATGCGGCCAGACGATCCAGCAGGTGTGGACGATTGGGTAGCCCGGTCAGCGCGTCGTGCGTGGCCTGGTGGGTGAGCTGCTGCTCGATGCGCAGGCGCTCGCCGATCTGCGAGCGCAGCTGGTGGTTGGCCTCGTTGAGTTCCCGCGTGCGCTCGTCCACACGCCGCTCGAGCTCGGCATGCGCGCTGCGCAGCCGCTCCTGCGCGCGCTGGCGGTCCAGGCCGTTGCCGATGTGGTGGGCCACGAAGGTCAGCAGGTTCTGGTCGTGCAGGGTGAACTTCACATCTTCGGAATAACTCTGCACCACCACCGTGCCGACGACGTCCTCACCCCTGAACAACGGCACGCCCAGCCAACTGTGGGCCGGCGGGCCGTGCTGCAACAGCTTGCCCTCGTCCGCCAGCTGGCCGATCACCGCGCGATCGGCCAGCAGCGGGCGGCCGTTGGCGATGACGTACTCGGTCAGGCCGTTCGTCATGCGCCGGGCCTTGCGCATCGGGTCGCGTTCGTCGATCGAATAGGGGAAATTGAGTTGTTCCCCATCGTCGGAGACCAGCGCGATGTAGAAGTTGCGGGCATTGATCAGTTCGTCGACCACCACGTGCACGTCGGCGTAGAAGCGCTGGAGGCTTTCCGACGTGATGGCCAGGTCGGTGATGCGGAACAGCGCGCGCTGCAGCTTCTCGGCGCGCTTGCGCTCCATGATTTCGGCCTGCAGCTCGCGGTTGGCGCGCTGCAGCTCGTGCGTGCGCACTGCAACCCGGTGCTCCAGTTCGACATGCGCGTGCTTGCGGTCGAGCGCAGTGAGGATGTGCTGCGCCACGTAGCCCAGCAGCGCGCGGTCCTCGTCGGCATAGCTCGCCGGCGCGTCATAGCTCTGCACCACGATGGCGCCGCAGACGCGGTCGTCGCGGCGCATCGGCACGCCCAGCCAGTCCAGGCTGTCGGGGCCGTGCGAGGGATCGCGCACGACCCCCAGCTTCTGCCGGATCACCGCCGACGGCCCGCGCAGCGGCTGGCCATGGCGCAGCAGCGCGAAGGTCATGCTGTTGGCCATCTCCTCCTCGCCGAACTCGCGCTCGGGCTCGGCGACATAGGGGTCGCGCTGGTCGGCGAAGTAGAGGAAGCGCACGCTGCGGCGCTGGTCGTCGTACAGGACGATGTAGCAGTTCTCCGCATACATCAGCGAGTTCACCACCGCATGGATGCGGCGGAGCATCTCGGGCATTTCCAGGTCGGCGCCGGCCAGGTCGGCGATCTCGTAGAGCGCCTGCTGCAACCGCTTGGACTTCTCCAGCGACACCACCCGCGCCTGCGCGCGCGAGGCGTCGAGCGACGTCACCAGCAGGGCGCGCGCCAGCAGGACCCAGGACGCTTCGTCGGCGTCGGCCAGCGGCTGCGGACACGCCAGGGCCAGTGCGACGCGGGCATTGCCATCGGCGTTGTCCCAGGCATGCACGCGCAGCCCGGGGCCGTCGTGTCCGACCCCGCTGTCGGCGAGCGCATGCTCGGCCAGGCGACGCAGGGAAGCCGGCGCGCCCGGCGTGGCGCCGCTGCCGTTGCCCAGGGCCCAGTCCCGCCAGCAGACCGCCAGTTCCGACCCCGCCGGCAGCAGCCCACACAGGATCAGCGCAATCCGTTCCGCCGGCGAGGCGTCCGCGCTGGCCGGGTTGTCGGCGCTGATCGATGGCGTAGGCATGCCTGTGTCCCGAACGCGTCGGTGCGTGGTGTCTGGAAGTCCCCCGGGCGAGCATACCGCCTGCCGCCCCCTGAACGGAAACGCCCGGGACAACCCCGCCCCGGGCGCTGGGCCGTTCGCCCTGCCTGTGCTGCCTCCCCTCGCCACCGTCGGATTCCTCATGTCCGTACCCGCTGCAGGTGGGTGCGGATCGATGAACGAGGTGGCCGACGTTCCCCTCCCCGTCTTCACGGGCGCACGGGGACCGCTTACGCTGGCGGCGGTGAACGACCTTGCCGAACCCGCCGACGAAACCCTGATGCTGGCCTATGCCGCCGGCGATGCGTCGGCCTTCGAGCAGCTTTACGCGCGCCATCGCGGCCCGCTGTACCGGTTCCTGCTGCGGCACCTGCGGGATGCCGCGCTGGCCGACGAGTTCTTCCAGGACACCTGGCAGCGGGTGATCGCCGCGCGCGAGGGCTGGAAACCGGAAGCCGCGTTCGGGACCTGGCTGTACCGGATCGCGCACAATCGCCTCAACGACCACTGGCGCGCATCGAAGCACCGGCCCGCCGCACCCCATGATGCGGACGAGCGCACCGCGCGCGTGCCCGACCCGGACACGCCGGAGCGGCAGCTGTCGGAGTTCGAGCAGCGGCGGCGGTTGCAGTTGGCCATGGACGAGTTGCCGCCGGAGCAGCGCGAGGTGCTGCTGCTGCGGCTGGAACAGGAACTGACCCTGGAGGAGATCGGCGAGATCACCGGCGTGGGCCGGGAAACCGTGAAATCGCGGCTGCGGTATGCGATGGACCGGTTGCGGACGAGGTTGAACGAATGAGCATGATCCACGAGCCCCTGACCCCCGAAGAGCACGCGCTGGCGCAGTCGCTGTCGCGGCTGGGACCGCATGGCGGTCCGTCGCCCGAGCTGGATGCGCGCATCCTCGGCGCCGCGCGCGCGGCCGTGCAGGCGGCACCGGCGCGCGGTGGCCAGATCCCGCCGACGCGTCGTCGCTGGCCGCTGGGCATGGGCGTGGCCGCCTCGGTGCTGCTCGCCGCCGGCGTCGCCTGGCAGCTGCGGCCGTCGCACGACATCCCCGTGGCCAGCGAAATGCCGTCCGCCAGCGCGCATGCGGACGCGTCGTTGCAGGAAGCGCCGGCGATGGCAGCCGAGGTCGCCGACCCGGCAGTACCGCAGACGCCCCCGCTGGCGGTCATCGCCGAGGACGTCGCCCCGCCTGCGTCCGCGAAGGTACCGCCGCCTCCGCCCCCCGCACGCATCGCCACCGCACCCGGTCCCGCCCGCAAGAACGCGGAAGCCGCGGCTCGCCAGGACGCCATACCCAAGCGCAGTCCGTTCGCGCTGCTTCCCGCCCCGGCCAGCGCGCCCGCATCGGAAGCGCCGACGCGTGAGGCAGGCGACGCACCGCGTGCGTTTCCCGCCGATGCCGCCAGCGATTCGTACGCGGCTCCCGCCGCGGTTGCGGCCGACGTGCTGGGCGGCGCGATGCGGGAAGAAGAGCAGCTAGAGCGCGCCGCCAGCGCGCAGCAGCAGGAACAGCGCGCCCGCTACGTCGAGGCGCAGCGCGACGACGCGGCGAAGTCCGAGGACAGCCGCACCCTGGACACCATTGCCGTCACCGGCAGCCGCATGAGATCGCGGGAGCGTCAGGCCAGGACACAGGACGCTGCGCCGGCACCCGCACCGGTAGCCGTCGCACCGCCGCCTCCCCCGGCGCCGGCCGCCAGCGCCGGCAGCACCCAGCCCAGCGCGGCGCGCAACGCGCTGCGCCGCACCGAACTGCAGGCGCCGGTGGACCAGGACACGCGGCTTCCACCGGCCGAATGGCTGGACCGCATCCGCTTGCGCCGCGATCTGGGCGACGACGCCAACGCGCTGCGCAGCCTGCAGCTGTTCGTGCAGGAGCATCCGTTCCAGCGCGTCCCGGACGACCTGCGCCCCCTGCTCGGCAACCCGTGAGCGACACCCTCACCGCGCGCGCCTCGCAGCTGCTGGAGGTGAAGCACAGCCGTTTCCTCGCCCAGGCCGCGCCCGTGGTCAGTGCCGATGAGGCCCTTGCCTTCCTGCGCGAGATCGGCGACCCGGCCGCCACCCACAACTGCTGGGCCTACCGGATCGGCAACGACTACCGGTCGAGCGACGATGGCGAGCCTGCGGGCACGGCGGGCCGGCCTATCCTGTCCGCGATCGATGGCCAGGGCTTCGACCGGCTGATGGTGGTGGTGACGCGCTGGTACGGCGGCATCAAGCTGGGCGCCGGCGGCCTGGTGCGGGCTTATGGCAGGGCGGCGGCGGAATGCCTGCGCCTTGCCCCGCGTGAGCCGCTCGTTGCCCTGGCGACGCTTGAACTGAGCTGTCCGTTCGACGACCTGGGCCATGTGCATGCCGCGCTCACCGCCCACCAGGCGACGAAACAGGACGAAGCCTTCGACGAAACGGGTGCGCGTCTGGTCGTGCAGTTGCCCACCGATCGCGTGGACGCCTTGAAATCGCAGCTCCGCGACGCCACCCGTAACCGGGTGCGCGTTGTCGGGCCGGCCTAGCTATCCGGCCTGCGGCAGGTGTTTGTGGAAGGGGCTTCCGGCATCACGGGAGCGTGGCGGCCTGGTCGGGGCTGAAGCCTCTTCCACAACCGCTTCGAGAACCGATTCCGATGAGTACGCCGAGCGAGACCCTGGACGGCACCGCCGCCAAGCCCAAACCCAAGCTGGGCACGCTGCGCGCGCTGTGGCCGTTCGTGCGCCAGCATGGCGGGCTGTTCACCGCGTGGCTGCTGGCGCTGGCGCTGGCTTCGGCAGCGACGCTGAGCCTGCCGGTGGCGTTCCGGCAGATGATCGACAACGGGTTCACCGATGGCGCGAACATCAACCGCGCCTTCCTGTTCCTGTTCGTGGTGGCGGTGGTACTGGCGCTGGCCAGCGCCGCGCGCTTCTACTTCGTGTCGCTGCTGGGCGAGAAGGTCGTCGCCGACCTGCGCGGCCAGCTCTACGGCCACCTGATCGGCCTGGACGCCGAGTTCCACGACCGCAGCCGCAGCGGCGAACTGGTGTCGCGGCTCTCCGCCGACAGCGAACTGCTGCGGACGGTGGTGGCCACCAGCATGTCGGTCGCGCTGCGGAGCAGCGTCACGGTGATCGGCAGCCTGGCGATGCTGTTCGTCACCAGTCCGCGACTGGCCGCGTTCGCGCTGATCGGCATTCCGCTGGCGGTGCTGCCCATCGTGCTGGGTGCGCGCCGGCTGGAAAAGGCGTCGCGCGCCAGCCAGGACCGCGTGGCCGACGCCAACACGCTGGCCAGCGAAACGCTGGGCGCCGTGCGTACCGTGCAGGCGCATGCCCGCGAACCCTATGAACGGGGCCGCTTCGGCGATGCGATCGCCATCGCCGTGGACACTGCGCGTCGCCGCATCCGCGCGCAGGCGTGGGTGACGGCCGCTGCCATCACGCTGATCTTCGGTGCGATCACCCTGGTACTGTGGTCGGGCGCGCACGATGTCATCGACGGCACGATGAGTGCGGGTACGCTGGGGCAGTTCGTGCTGTATGCGCTGATCGGCGGCGGTTCGGTCGGTGCGCTGGCCGAGGTCTGGAACGAACTGCAGCGTGCGGCCGGCGGCATGGGCCGCATCGCCGAACTGCTCAACGAGACCCCGGCGATCCGCGCACCCGCCGCGCCGCGCGCGTTGCCGACGCCGGTGAAAGGCGAGATCCGCTTCGACAACGTCTCGTTCCATTACCCGTCGCGCCCGGACCTGCCCGCCCTTGACGCGTTCGCGCTGACCGTACATCCGGGCGAAACCGTCGCCCTGGTCGGCCCCTCCGGCGCCGGCAAGAGCACGGTGTTCTCGATGCTGCTGCGTTTCCACGACGCGCAATCGGGCAGCGTGCGGGTCGACGGCGTGGACCTGCGCGAACTCGATCCCGCGCAGCTGCGCGAACACATCGCGCTCGTGCCGCAGCAGCCCACCATCTTCGCCGCCAGCGCGGCGGAGAACATCCGCTACGGCAAGCTCGATGCCACCGATGCCGAACTGCAGGCCGCGGCCGAAGCCGCCGAGGCCGACGATTTCATCCGCGAGCTGCCGGAAGGCTTCGACAGCCCGCTCGGCGAACGCGGCGCACGCCTGTCCGGCGGACAGCAGCAGCGCATCGCCATTGCGCGCGCACTGTTGAAGGATGCGCCCATCCTGTTGCTGGACGAAGCCACCAGCGCACTCGATGCGCAGAGCGAGCGCGCCGTGCAGCATGCGCTGGAGCGGCTGATGGACGGGCGCACGACGCTGGTCATCGCCCACCGCCTGGCGACCGTATTGAAGGCGGACCGCATCGTGGTGATGGACCGGGGCCGGATCGTGGCGCAAGGCACGCACGACGAGCTGCTGGCGCAGGACGGCCTGTACGCGGAGCTGGCGCGGCTGCAATTCCTGGATTGATGATGCATCGCGGGCATGGCCCGCGATGCTCTCCGACGGTGCGCGCTTACGCCGCCGCGTCGGCCTGCACCAGCGCCTGCATCGGACGCGGGCGGCTGGGGAACGCATGCCGCACGATCCGCCAGCATACCTGGCCGAACTGCGTGAGCAGCGTGCCGGTGTTGTAGTGCTGGCCGTAACGCGCGCAGATGGCGCGTACTTCCCGGGCCATTTCCGCGTAGCGGTTGGCCGGGACGTCCGGGAAGAAGTGGTGCTCGATCTGGTGGCTCAGGTTGCCCGACAGCACGTTGATCAGGAAGCCGCCGCGCAGGTTGGACGAGCCGCGCAGCTGGCGCAGGTACCAGTGGCCGCGCGACTCGTTCTTGATGCATTCCTTCGGGAAGGTTTCCGCGTTGGCGGTGAAATGCCCGCAGAAGATGATCACGTAGGTCCAGACGTTGCGCAGCCCGTTGGCCACCATGTTGCCCAGCAATACCGGCAGGAAGAACGGACCGGCCAGCGCGGGGTAGATCACGTAGTCCTTGGCCAGCTGCTTGCCCATCTTGCGCACGACCGGCGCGGACTTGTGGCGCAGCTGCCTGCCCGACATCTTGCCGCTCCACCAGCGGCCCAGCTTCAGGTCCTGGATGGCGATGCCCCACTGGAACAGCAGCGCGAACACCACCGCGATCGCCGGCTGCAGCAGGTAGAAAGGACGCCACTTCTGCTCGGGGAAGATGCGCAGCAGGCCGTAGCCGATGTCGTCGTCCAGCCCGCGCACGTTGGTGTAGGTGTGGTGGCGGAAATTGTGCGTATGCCGCCAGTTGTCGGCGGTGCCGACGATGTCCCAGTCGTAGGTCTTGCCGTTGAGCTGCGGGTCGCCCAGCCAGTCGTACTGGCCATGGATGACGTTGTGCCCCAGCTCCATGTTCTCCAGGATCTTGCCCAGGCCCAGCGACAGCGCGCCCAGCGCCCACAGCACCCAGAACAGCCAGCCCACCGCGCTGTCGGCCAGCCACAGGCCACCGGCCACGGCCGCCGCGAACAGCAGCACGCGGCCGCCCAGATTGGCGTAGCGCACCGCCTTGACCACGTTGCGGATGTAGCGGGCATCACGCTGGCCCAGGGTCGCCACAGTGCGGGCGCGCAGCGCATCGAGTTCCTGGCCGAAGCGGTCCAGTTCGTCGGCGCTGAGTTTGCGGTTGCGGGAAACGGAAGGGGTGGCCATTACAGATCCAGATCGAGGTCGGTGGCGGCGCTGTGGATGCACAGCTTCAAGGCCTGGGAGGGTTCGTGCATCAGCTCGCCACTGGGCAGGTGGCGCGTGCTGCCGGCGGATTTGCCGCAGGCGCAGGTGTTGCAGATGCCCATGCGGCAGCCCGACGGCGGTTTCAGTCCCTGCTGCTCCAGGGCCACGAGCAGGGACTCGCCGCGCGCTACCCGCAGTGTGCGTCCGCTGCGTTGCAGGCGGATGTCGACCTCGCCTTCGTCCACGACCGTCACCGGCGGCGCGGTGAAGGCTTCGGCCTGGAACGTGGCCGCGCGCGAGGCCAGCAGGTTACGCGCGGCTTCGACGAATCCGCCGGCGCCGCAGGCCATCGCCTGCTGCGTGGCAAGGTCGCCAGCGTGCACGCCGAGCAGGGCGTCATCGATGCGGCCTTCGGCTTCATCGCTGGACGCGGCGGTATCCCGGGTCAGCAGCAGCCGGAAGCGGAAGCGCGGGTGGGCGGCGGCCAGCGTGCGCAATTCATCGAGGAAGCAGGCTTCCTCGCGCCGGCGCACCCAGTACAGCAGCGTCAGGTCTACCGGCATGCCTTGCGTGGCCAGTTCGCGCACCAGCGCCATCAGCGGGGTGATGCCGCTGCCGGCGGCCAGCAGCAGGAAGGCGCCCTGGGGCGACGCCGGTAGCGTCAGCTCGCCGAAGGCCGGGCCCAGGTCGACGATGTCGCCGAGACGGGCGTCCCGGCACAGATGCCGGCTGACCTTGCCGCCCTCGATCGCCTTGACCGTGACGGGCAGCAGCCCGTCCGCACGCGGCGGCGCGGTCAGGCTGTAGCTGCGGGTCAGGCGCACGCCGTCGATCTCGATGCCCAGGTTCACGTGCTGGCCGGCGCGATGGCCGGCCCAGTGGCGATTGGGCTTGAACAGCAGGGTCACGGCATCCGCAGAGGCGGCCTCGCGCGCGACCAGCCGCGCCAGCGGGCGCTCCCAGGTCCAGGTGCGGTGGAAACGGGTGGCCCAGAAATCGAAGACATCCGGCTTCACCAACGGCCGGAGCAGGCGTTTCAGGGGACCGGGCCGGCGTGGGGACGGACGGATCTGAGCGTTCATGGCCTCACTATACCCCTGTGAAGACGCATGTGTATACACTTGTATATTAATTTACAGGGCTATGATGCCCCGACTACTCCGTATGCCCGGCGCCCTCGCGTGATCCCGAACCCGCAACCGCAGCTCCAGGACGACCACGGCCCCGGCCGCAAGGCGTCCATTTCGCGCGAAGACCTGATGGCGGCCGCCCTGAAACTGGTCGGCCCGCACCGCAGCGTCTCCTCCCTGAGCCTGCGCGAGGTCGCCCGCGAGGCCGGCATCGCCCCCAACAGCTTCTACCGCCAGTTCCGGGACATGGACGAACTGGCGGTGGCGCTGATCGACCTGGCCGGCCGCTCGCTGCGCAAGATCATCGGCGAGGCGCGGCACCGCGCCACCAGCAGCGACCGCAGCGTGGTGCGCGGCTCGGTGGAAGCCTTCATCGAGCAGCTGCGCGCCGACGACAAGCTGCTGCACGTGCTGCTGCGCGAGGGCAACGTGGGCTCGGATGCGTTCAAGCATGCGGTGGAACGGGAACTGCAGTTCTTCGAAGAGGAACTGTGCATGGACCTGGTGCGGCTGGCGACGCGCGACAATGCGCCCCTGCACGAACCCGCCCTGGTGTCCAAGGCGATTACCCGCCTGGTGTTCGCGATGGGCGCCACCGCGATGGACCTGCCGCCGGAGAAAGATCCGGAGCTGATCGAACAGCTGTCGGAAATGGTCCGCCTGATCATCACCGGCTCGCGCGCCCTCGCCTCGCGCGGCGGCGGACGCTGAGCGGCGATCCCGTCACGGCCCGATGCGGACCGGCGTGCCCACCGGCACGCGCTGCCAGACCGCCTCCATCTCCGCATTGGTCACCGCAATGCAGCCTTCGGTCCAGTCCGTCCGCGAACCGGGCGGCGTCGCCCCATGGATCATGATGTCGCCGCCGGGATCGACACCCCGCGCCGCGGCCTGCCGGCGGTCGGCCTCGTTCGGATATGAGATGCGCAGCGACAGGTGGAAGCGGCTGCGGTCGTTGCGGTAGGTGATGCGGTAATCGCCTTCCGGCGTGCGCCGGTCGCCCTGCTGCCGCTTGTGTCCGACCGGCGCGCCGCCCAGCACGACGCGGTAGGTCGCGATGACCCGGCCCTCGCGCAGCAGGTCCATGCGCCGCTGTGCCTTGTAGACGTGGATCGCATCGGCCTGCTGCACGGCCGGCAACAGCGGTGGCGGCCATGGATCCCGCTCACGCGCTTGCGAGGACAGGCCGAAGGCCGCGAGCAACAGGAGCGGCCACCGCCACGGCTTCACGCGGGCAGCGCCCGTGCCAGCAGCGGACGGAGGTCCGCGTCGTCGGGCAGCGTGCCGAATGCCAGCCCATGCGCGCCGCCGAGTCGGCTTCGCACGAACAGCGCGGCGGCCGGGCTGCCGGCCCGCAGCAGCACCGCCGCCTGCAGGGCCAGAGCCAGTCGCTCCACGATCAGGCGGGCGCCTGCCTCGCTGGCCGACGACAGGTCGCCGCGCAGGCGATCGACGAACACGTCGTAGACCGTATCCCTGCCCATGGCCGACGCAAGCTCGCTGACGATCGCTTCTCGCGCGCCGGCCTCGCGCGACAACGCCCGCAGTACGTCGAGACACTGGATGTTGCCGCTGCCTTCCCAGATGGAATTGAGCGGTGCCTGCCGGTAGAGGCGCGGCAGGATCGATTCCTCCACATAGCCCGCACCGCCCAGGCACTCTTGCGCTTCGTTGACGAATGCCGGCGCGCGCTTGCAGATCCAGTACTTGCCCACCGCCGTGGCGACGCGCGCGAACATCGCTTCGTGAGGATCGCGGGCGGCCGTGTCGACCGCGTGTGCCACGCGCAAAGCGAAGGCGGTCGCCGCTTCGGACTCCAGCGCCAGGTCGGCCAGCACGTTGCGCATCAGCGGATGGTCGGCGAGCCGCTTGCCGAACGCGACGCGATGGCGCGCATGGTGCAGCGCCTGCGCCAGGGCCATGCGCATCTCGGCGGCGGAGCCCAGCATGCAATCCAGCCGCGTCAGCATCACCATCTCGATGATGGTCGCCACGCCTCGCCCTTCCTCGCCCACGCGCCAGGCGCGCGCACCGGTGAACTCGACCTCACTGGACGCGTTGGCCCAATCGCCCAGCTTGTCCTTGAGCCGCATCAATCGGAATGCATTCTTCCCGCCGTCGTCCAGGCGGCGCGGCATCAGGAAACAGGTCAGCCCGCCGGGCGCCTGCGCCAGCACCAGGAAGCCGTCGCTCATCGGTGCGGAGAAGAACCACTTGTGGCCGAGCAGGGCGTAGGTGCCGTCGTCGGCCGGCGTGGCCGTGGTGGCGTTCGTCCGCACGTCGGAGCCGCCCTGCTTCTCGGTCATGCCCATGCCCAGCGTGATGCCGGCCTTTTCGGCGATGGGCACGTCACGCGGGTCGTAGTGCGGTGCGGCCGCCTTTGCCGCCCATTCGCGCAGGCCCGGCTCGCGCTGCAGGACCGGTACCGCCGCATGCGTCATCGTCAGCGGACAGCTGGTGCCGGCTTCGGCCTGGTGATGCAGATAACTCAGTGCTGCGCGCGCGACATGCGCGCCGGACGCCGGCTCATGCCACGACAGGCCGGCGACGCCCTGCGTCTTCGCCACCTCCAGCAGGCGGTGATAGGCGGGATGGAACTCGACCGTGTCGATGCGCTGGCCGGCGCGGTCATGCGTACGCAGGCGCGGGCGGTCGCGGTTGGCGTCGAAGCCGAGCCGATACAGTTCATCGCCCGCCCATGCGCCGTAGCCGGCGAGTCGTTCGGCAAACGCGTCGGCCCTCTCACGGGCCACGGCCTCGCGCAGCGCCACATCGTCCGCCCACAGGTCGCGCGGCTCGAACGGCGGCGGCTGGTTGTCCACGCGATGCGTGTCGAACGGAGGAAGATCGTGCATCGTCGGCTCCCGCTGCATGCCGCGATTCTCTTACGAATCGGGACGGAGATCGTTAAGCGCGGAGCGCAACCGCAGAGGACATGGATCAGGGCGACTGGCTGCAGATCAACACGGCCTTTGGTCCAGGTTGATCCGCGTTGATCCGTGTCCAATGCGCTCCTGGTACTGCAATCGCGACTTACGTCGCTCCCACACCGAAAATCGGAGGTCGCAGGGTGTGCGTGGAATCATTTTTTTGACACGGATCAAAGCGGATACCTATCGGATAGATAAGGCTTTTCATCCGTATCGATCCATGTTGATCCGTGTCCAATGCGTTCAGGGTGTGCGGTCGCGACTGACGTCGCTCCTACAGGGAAGGGCGGAGGTCGGTGAGTGCGCGGAGGAAATCGGCTTTCAGCTTGAGCGTGCCGAAGAAGCCGTGCTGGGTGCCGCTCAGTACGCGCAGCATGTGGCCGCGCCCGCCCGGCAGGCGGCCCGCCGGCAGGAAGGCGATGTCCCGGGCATGGGCGATCCAGTCCTGGTCGGACTGGAAGATCGGCGTCAGCCAGCGGCTCCAGAACTGGTACACGCCGACATGCGCCTGGCGCTCGCGCTGATAGGCATGCAGTGCGGCCGGGATGGTCTGTTCGCTGCGCAACGCATCGCGCAGCGCCTGGGCATCCATCAGCGCCATGTTGACGCCCTGCCCCAGTTGCGGACTCATGCCGTGGGCGGCGTCGCCCAGCACGACCAGCCGGTCGCGGTGCCACTGCCGCAGGGTGACGTCGCGATAGCTCGCGCGCGCCAACTCGTCGGGATCCACCATGTCGGCCAGGCAGGCATCCGCGTCGGGCCACAGGCCGGCGATCTCGTCGCGCCATGCCGGCAGTCCACGCAGCCGCCAAGCATCGAAGTCCGCGATGGGCAGGCTCCAGAAAAAGCTGAGCCGCGGCGTGTCGTCGCCGGGCCGCGTGCCCACCGGCAGCAGGCCGATCATCTTGCGTGCCGCCACGTAGCGCTGCCGCAGTTCGTCGCCCCAGGCCCAGTCGCCCTGCGGCACCAGCCGCCACAGCGCTCCCCAGGGATAGACGGCCTCGCGCCTCACTGCGCCGGTGAAGGCGCGCAATTTCGAGCCCGACCCGTCCGCCGCGATGACCAGGTCGAACGGACCGTGCCAGCGCCCATGCTGGTCGCGGATGCGGCGGGTGTCCTCGCTCACCTCCTCGATCGCGTGGCCACGATGCACCTCCCCATGTTCGGCCCAGGCGGACGCCAGCAGCGCGAACAGCGCGCCACGCTGCATGCCGACCCCGAACAGGCGCGCATCCAGCCCCGCGTAGCGCATATCCATCACCGCGCGTCCGCACGGCGTTTCGCCATACAGCCGGTTGACGCGCCTGCCGTGCGCCATCACCTCGGGCAGCAGCCCCAGTTCCCACAGCACCTGCAGCCCGGTCGGCTGCAGCAGGAAGCCCGCGCCCACCGGCCCGAGCTCCGGTGCGCGCTCGAACACCTCGACCCGGTGGCCATCGCGCGCCAGCAACAGCGCCGCCGCCTGGCCGGCCGTGCCGTAGCCGATGATCGCGATGTGCTGGGCTTGCATGGCGCGCGTGCGTCCTTCGTCGTGCGGTAAACCGGTGTAGCGGAAACGACAGGCGTTAAAAAACCCCGCCGGAGCGGGGTTCAAGAAAATCGTCTTGGATCAGGCTGCCGGCGTGATATTGGACGCCTGTGCACCCTTCGGGCCCTGGGTCAGCTCGTAACTGACGCGCTGGCCTTCCTGCAGGCTGCGGAAGCCCTTGCTGTTGATGGCGGTGTGGTGCGCAAAGACATCGGCGCTGCCATCTTCTGGCGCGATGAATCCGAAGCCCTTGGCATCGTTGAACCATTTCACGGTACCGTACGGCATAGCGCTTGTATTTCCTTTTCTGGATGCGGGTGGAATGTGTGGCGTGACGTCACACCCGGCGAGTATGCAAAGCTCCGCGCGCGTTGACAATCACCCGCGTGCCAGCGCGGCCACCAGGGCGGGGATGCCGGCCGAGGCCGCAGCCACGTTCGCCAGCACTTCGTCCATGGTGATCTCCTCGTCAGTGCCGCAGCCGGCGGCCCAGTTCGCGACGATGGCCAGGCACGCGTATTGCAGGCCCATTTCCCGCGCCAGGCCGGCTTCGGGCATGCCCGTCATGCCGACCAGATCGCAGCCATCGCGGCGCATCCGGCGGATCTCCGCGCGCGTCTCCAGGCGTGGCCCCTGGGTGGCCCCGTAGCAGCCGCCATCGACCACCTCGACACCGGCCTCACGGGCGGCTGCGAGGATCTGCTGACGAAGTAAATGCGTGTACGGATCGCCGAAGTCCACATGCAGCACCTCGCTGCCGGGCTCTTCGCAGATCGTCGAGATGCGGCCCCAGGTGTAGTCGATCAGTTGGTCCGGGCAGGCCAGCACGCGCGGTCCGCAGGCATCGGTGATGCCGCCGACGGTATTGAGCGCCAGCACGCGGGTCGCGCCCAGCTCCTTGAGTGCCTGCAGGTTGGCGCGGTAGTTGACCTGGTGCGGCGGCACCGAATGTCCCTCGCCATGGCGTGCCAGGAAGGCCACGCGCTGGCCCGACAGCGTGCCGATGCGGACGGGCCCCGACGGTGCGCCGAAGCGGGTATGCAGTTCCCGCGTCTCCACGTCCTGCAGGTCGGCCAGCGTGTAGACGCCGGTGCCGCCGATGATGGCGAGCGCGATGTCGGCCATGCTCATTCCTTCAACGCGTAGATGCCCGGCAGGTTGCGGCCCTGCTCGTGGTAGTCCATGCCGAAGCCGAACACGTAGCGGTCCGCCACTTCCAGGCCCACGTAGTCGGCGCAGATGCCTGCCACGCAGCGGTCGTGCTGCTTGGTGGTCAGCGCGGCGATGCGCACGTCGGTGGCGCCCTGTTCCATGCACCACTGCTTGACCGCCAGCAGGGTGTGGCCTTCGTCGAGGATGTCGTCGACCAGCAGCACGCGGCGGCCGTACAGCGCCGTCGCAGGACGGTGCTTCCATACCAGTTCGCCGCCGGTGGTCTCGCCGCGGTAGCGGGTGGCGTGCAGGTAGTCGAATTCCAGGTCCAGCCCCAGCGCACCGAGTTCCAGCGCCAGTTGGCCGGCGAACGGCAGCGCGCCATGCATGATGGTCAGGTAGACCGGTACTTCGCCGGCGTAGTCGCGCGCGATGGGCGTGGCCATCTGCGTGATGGCGCGATCGATCGTGGCGCGGTCGACCAGCAGGTCGGCGTTGGCCAGCGCATCGGCCAGCTTCGGTCGCGGATTGCCCAGCGATTCCATCAGACCCCTCCCTTGATGTTGTCGATCACGCGCGCCTGCGCGTCCCCATAGCGCGCGTCGGCGATCAGTCCATCCCATCCCAGCGCGCCGCGTCCCAGCACGCCGAGCACAGCGGCGGTGTTCAAGGCACGGCCTTCCACGGCCTTCAGCGATTCGTCCACCAGCTTCGGCGAGCACACCAGCACCACGTCGCAGCCGGCATCCAGGTGATCGTGGATGCGCTGCTTGACGCCGCCGGCGGAGAACGCCGCGGCCATGCCGATGTCGTCCGAGAACACCACGCCACGGAAACCCATCTCCTCGCGCAGGACCTGCTGGATCCAGAATGGCGAGTAGCCCGCCGGCTCCGGTGCGACGGCCGGATACTTCACGTGGCCCATCATCACCGCGTCGGCCTTGGCCTCGATGCCGGCGACGAACGGGACCAGGTCCTCGGCCCGCAGCACGTCCAGCGGACGCGGGTCGACGGCATCGTCGAAGTGCGTGTCTTCCAGCACGGTGCCGTGGCCGGGGAAATGCTTCAGCGTGGCGGCCATGCCTGCGGCGTGCATCCCGCGCACGTAGGCGCGGGTGAATTCGGCGACGATCTGCGGATCGGCATCGAACGCGCGGTTGCCGATGGCGCGGTTGCCGCGTGCCAGGTCGACGACCGGTGCGAAGCTCAGGTCGACGCCGCTGGCGAGGATCTCGCTGGCCATCAGCCAGGCGTGTTCCTCGGCGCGCTGCAGCGCGGCCTGCGGATCCTGCGCGTAGCGCTTGCCGAAGACCTCCAGCGCGGGCAGGTCGCTGTAGCCCTCGCGGAAACGCTGCACGCGGCCGCCCTCCTGGTCCACGCAGACCAGTTGCGGGCGCGGGGCCGCGGCACGGATGGCCTGCGACAGTTCCGCCACCTGCGCGCGCGAGGCGAAGTTGCGGGTGAACAGGATGACGCCGGCGACGGCGTCGTGCTGCAGCCAGTTGCGCTCCTGCGCGGTGAGTTCGGTGCCGGCGATGCCGATGACAAGCATTGCGTTGGAAGCCTCATGGGCGGCGCCCGGGGGCGCGGGGCCTGCATTGTCGCAGAAGCCCGCGCGGCCGTCAGACAGCGACGTTCACGCAGCCGGCGCACCGCCTCAGAGCGATGCCAGCGTGCCGCGCACGTGGCGGGCGTGCGCCGATAGCGCGTCGCGCGTGGCCGTGTCCATGCGTGCGAGCTGGCGGTAGGGCATCGCCAGGCGCGGATTGCGCCCCAGCGTGTCGCGGTTGCGGTCCAGGAAGTTCCAGTACAGCGCGTTGAACGGACAGGCGCGTGCACCGGTGCGCTGCCGACGGTCATACGGACAGCCGCGGCAGTAATCGCTCATCCGGTCCAGATAGGCACTGCCGCTCACGTACGGCTTGCTGGCCAGCAGGCCGCCGTCGCCGAACTGGCTCATGCCCAGCGTGTTGGGCAGTTCCACCCACTCGAACGCATCGATGTAGACGCCCAGGTACCAGCGATGCAGCGCCTGCGGATCCAGACCCGCAAGCAGCGAGAAATTCCCGATCACCATCAGCCGCTGGATGTGGTGCGCATGCGCCTGCGACAGCGACTGGCCCACGGCCTCCGCCAGGCAGCGCATGCGCACGCGCCCTGTCCAGAACCAGTCAGGTAGCGGCGTGGCGTGGCCGAAGTGATTCAGTTCCCCATAGCCCGGCATCTTCGACCAGTACACGCCGCGCACGTACTCGCGCCATCCCAGGATCTGGCGGATGAAGCCTTCGACCGCCTCCAGCGGTGCCCTGCCCTCGCGCCAGGCCGTCTCGGCGCGCGCGATCACCTCCGCCGGCCGCAGCATCTTGGTGTTCAGTGCGAACGACAGCAGCGAGTGGAACAGGCGTGGCGCGCGCGTGCTCATCGCGTCCTGGAACTGCCCGAACCACGGCAGCGCGTGCGCGACGAACGCCTCCAGGTCCGCCAGCGCTTCGTCGCGGTCCAGCGGCCAGCGCAGGGCTCCGGCCTGCGGATCGCCGAAGCTGCCGACGCCGGCCGCTTCGATGGTCGTCCACAGTGCGCGATGGTCGTGCGCCCTGCGCCAGTCCACCGGCTCGGGCGGCGTGCCGGACCAGGCCGCCCGGTTGTCGCGGTCGAAGTTCCAGCGCCCGCCCGCCGGCGTGCCGTCGGGCTCGAGCAGCACGCCGTGCTTCTGTCGCATCGCGCGATAGAAGGTCTCCATGCGCCACTGCTTGCGCGCACCGAACAATCGACCGGCCTCCTCGCGGGCCGCGAGGAAATGCACGTCGGCGGCGCGTTCGACCGCGATATCGAGGGACGCCGTCCACTGCAGGAGCTGCGCATCCAGCCGCCACTCGTCGGCCGGCTGGTAGGCGAACGTGCCGGCACCGTACTGCGCCAGCAGCGCCTGCAGATTGGCGGTCAGCCGCTGGCGGTTGCCGGGATCATCGATGGCCAGGTAATGCACGCGATGGCCGGCGGAGCGCAGGCGTGCCGCGAACGCGCGCATGGCCGCGAAGATCGCCAGGATCTTCTGCGCATGGTGCAGCACGTAGTCGGTTTCCTGCCGGATCTCCATCAGTACGTGGATCACGCCGGGATCGACGCGCGCGAACCAGGGATGCTGCGGGTCCAGCTGATCGCCCAGCACCAGGCGCAACGTGCGGGCCGGAGCCGATGTCCGCGCGGGCGACGTCATTGGCGCGCCCTGCGCTGCCGCCTGCAGCGCTCGGAGCAGTAGGCAACCTCATCCCAGACATCGCGCCATTTGCGCCGCCAGGTGAACGGGCGGCCACAGGTGCGACAGGGCTTGCTGGGGAGGTCGGACTTGCGGCGCATGGATCGGGATGGCAGTTACGTAGCGGCTCCTACGCGCGCGTGCCACCGCCGGATGCGCCTACTGCGGACTCAATCCCGCGGCCAGTTTCGATAGGGGCGGCTGGCGAGCGCCAGGTTGTAGTAACGCAGATCGTCGGTGACTTCGCCCGCCAGCCAGTCGGGCCGCTCGAAGGCTTCGTCAGCGTGATCGAGCTCGATCTCCGCCACCACCAATCCTGCGTTGTCGCCGAGAAACTCATCCACTTCCCACAGGTGCCCGGCATGGCGCACCAGATGGCGACGCTTGTCGACCAGCCCCCCCACGCACAGCGCCAGCAGCGCGCGCGCATCGTCCACCGGAATGGGGTAGTCGAACTCCTGCCGGGTGTGCCCGAGTTCGCGCGATTTCAGGTTCAGGTAGGCCTCCTCGCCCTGGATGCGCACGCGCACCGATGCCTTCTGCTCGCCGCGATCCATCGCACCCATGTCGTTGATGTAGCCCTGCGCCATCGGCACCACCGCGTGCGCGGCGGCGCGCCAGCCCTCGCCGGTCACCAGGAATTTCCGTTCGATCTCTAGAGCCATGGGATTCGTGATTCGTGATTAGTGATAGGTGATTGACGCGAACTGGATGACAACTTCACCACCCGGAGCAGTACAAAGTCCGCTCTTGCGAATCACGAATCACAGCCGTTCAAACAAGGCGATGGACTCGACGTGTGCGGTATGCGGGAACATATCCATCACCCCTGCAGAAACAAGCGAATATCCCTGCTCGTTGACCAGATAACCCGCGTCGCGCGCCAGCGAACCAGGATGGCAGCTGACGTAGACGATACGGTCGAACTGTTTCAGTGGCAGTTGCTGCAGCACCTCGATGGCGCCGGAACGTGGCGGGTCCAGCAGCAGCTTGTTGAAGCCTGTCCCGAGCCCTGTCGAGGGGCCCTGCCGCATCCACGCCGTGCCGCGCTGGTCCTGGGTCAGGTCGGCGGCATGGAACTGCGCGTTCGGCAGGGCGTTGCGCTGCGCGTTGTCGCGCGCACGCGCCACCAGCCCGGCATCGCCTTCCACACCGACCACTTCGCCCACCAGGCGCGCCATCGGCAGGGTGAAGTTGCCGAGGCCGCAGAACAGGTCCAGCACGCGGTCCTGCGGCTGCGGATCGAGCAGTTCGAAGGTGCGCGCGATCATCTTCTCGTTGAGCGCGGCATTGACCTGGATGAAATCCAGCGGACGGAAGGCCAGCGACACGTCCCACGGTGCCAGCGCGAATGCCAGCTGCGGGGCCTCGGGCCAGAGCGGATGCACGCTTTCCAGCCCGCCCGGCTGCAGAAAGAGTGCGAAGCCGCTGGCCTGGGCAAACGCGACGAGCCTGGCGCGGTCGTCGTCGCCCAGCGGCTGCAGGTGGCGGAACACCAGAGCGATACCGCTGAAGTCGGCACGCGCGTCACCGGCGATGAACTCGATCTGCGGGATGTGTTCGCGTGCGTCCAGGCTGTCGACCAGCGCGGCGAGATCGGCCACCCGGCTACCGATCTGCGGGATGACGGTATGGCATTCGGACAGGTCGGCCACGAAGCGTGGATCCTGTTCGCGGAAACCGACCAGGGTCTTGTCCTTCTTGTTGACCCGGCGCACCGAGAATCGGCCCTTGCGGCGATATCCCCATGCGGCGCCCGTCAGCGGCGGCAGCACGGTCTTCGGCGTCACATGGCCGATGCGCTCCAGGTTGTCCAGCAGCACGCGCTGCTTGGCTTCGATCTGCCGCGTTTCGTCCAGATGCTGCAGCACGCAGCCGCCGCAGGTGCCGAAATGCGGGCAGCGCGGCGTGACGCGGTCGGGCGACGCTTCCAGCACATCGAGCGTCCTGGCCTCATCGAAATGGCGGTTCTTCGCCGTCTGTTCGGCCATCACCCGCTCACCGGGCAAGGCACCCGACACGAACACGGCCTTGCCGTCGCGACGGGCCACGCCGCGTCCGTCGTGGGTCAGGTCGGTGATGCGGGCTTCAAAGGGGGTCTTGTCGATGCGGGGGGGGCGGTTGCGTGCCACGTGGCGTCAGGCTGCAGGCATTTGGCGGGGCGGCATTGTCGCATGGCCACCGGCGGCGCTTCCCGAGGCTAAGATGCGACCAGTCCGCAGGAAGCCCGACCATGTCCCTCGCCCACGGCACGATGCCCTCGATACTGCTGGTGGAAGACGATCCGATCAGCGCGCTGTTCCTGTCCGCCGCACTGGAGGGCTTGCCGGCGAACGTGCAGGTCGCGGCGGACTGCGCGCAGGCGCGGGCGGCCAGCGGACCGTTCGACGCATGGCTGATCGATGCCAACCTGCCCGATGGCAGTGGGGCGGCCCTGTTGCGGCAGCTGCGCGCCTCCGGCGCCTCGACGTGCGCGCTGGCGCATACCGCCGACCCCGGCCTGGCCACGCGCGCGCACCTGTTGCAGGCGGGCTTTGCCGATGTGCTGGTCAAGCCGCTCTCGGCCCAGTCATTGCGGGGCGCGGTACGTGCGGCGCTGGCCGGGTCCGGAAGAAGCCTGCCGTCGGCGCCTCCGGACTGGGACGACGCCGCGGCGCTCGCCGCCCTGGCCGGCAACCGGGAGCACGTGGCGACACTGCGGCAACTGTTCCTCTCCGAGCTGCCTGCGACGCGGAACGCCTGCCTGGAGGCATTCGCCCGCGCAGACGAGGCGACGCTGCGCGCCCAGCTTCACCGGTTGCAGGCCAGCTGCGGCTTCGCCGGCGCCACGGCCTTGGCGGACATCGCTTCACGCTGGCATGCCGCGCCGACCGACGCGACCTTGCGCGAGGCATTCGTGGCCGCCTGCGAACGCCTGCTCGCGCCGCCGGCCTCACGGCGCTAGTCGGTCGCGTTGCCGGGGCGCTTCAGCCGGCCCAGTTCACCGATCATTTCCCATGATTTCAGGCCGCGCGGCCCAAGGTGGTGGGCCAGCACCGACCGCATCGGCAGCCGCAGGCTCGCCAGGTCGTCGGGCAACGGCAGCACGTCTTCGGCCAAGGCCAGCAGCGCACGGCCGGTCGCCGCCTGGCTGCGCTCTTCGTGGCCGCGATCGCTGCGCAGCCGTCGCGGCCCGTGCTCGGGATCCAGCCGGTAGCGTGCGGCCGGGTCGATAGGATCGCCGTCGCCATCGCAATCGAGTGCGAAGCCGAACCCCAGCGCCTCGACCAGGTCGCGCTCGAAGCGGCGCAGCGACCACGCCAGTCCCTCACGCTGCCGCAGCTGCTCGCGTGCACGCGCGTAGGCATCGAACAGGTCGGGCACGGGATCGTGGCGCGGCGCCAGCCGCAGCACCAGTTCGTTGAGATAGAACGCGGCCAACATGGCGTCGCCGGCGGGCTGGGGCGCGGCATCGAGCGCTTCGGCGCCCACCAGTCGCGCCAGTTCGCCACGTAGGTCGCCATCGAGGCGGATCAGCTGCAGCGGTTGCAGGGCCGCGCGCAGGACATGCTTCTTCGGTCCCTGCACGCCGCGCGCGATCAGGCCAAGCCGGCCGTGCTCGCGGCCCAGCGCTTCCACCAGCAGGCTGGTCTCGCGCCAGGGGCGCGCATGCAGGACAAAGGCGGTATCGCTCAGGCGCATGCAACCGGGCCCGACCGGTGGCTCACTCGTATCCGAAGGCCTTCAGCGCGGTCTCGTCATCGGACCAGCCTTCGCGCACGCGCACCCAGGTCTCCAGGAAGACCTTGCGGCCGAACAGATGCTCCATCTGCTGGCGCGACTTGCTGCCGATCTCCTTCAGCCGCGCGCCGCCCTTGCCGATCACGATGGCCTTCTGGCTCTCGCGCTCCACCCAGATCACCGCACCGATGCGGGCCAGTTCGCCCTTGGGCGACGCCTCGGTGGTGAAGTTCTCGATCTCGACGGTGGTGGCGTACGGCAGTTCCGCGCCGAGCTGGCGCATCAGTTGCTCGCGCACCAGCTCGGCGGCGAGGAAACGCTCGCTGCGGTCGGTGATCTCGTCCTCGCCGAACATCGGCGGCTGCTCCGGCAGCAAGGCCAGGATGTCCTTCACCAGCGCCTCGAGACCGTTGCGCTTCAGTGCCGACACCGGATGCACCGCCGCGAACGCGCGGTCCTGCCCGACCTCGGCCAGGAAGGGCAGCATCGCCGCCTTCTCCTTGATCCGGTCGACCTTGTTGACCACCAGCACCACCGGGATGCCGGCATCGCGCAACACGTTGTAGGCCAGCGTGTCCTCGTCGTCCCAGCGACCGGCTTCGACCACCATCAGGGCGGCGTCGACCTCCTCCAGTGCGCCGCGTGCGGCTCGGTTCATCACCCGGCTCATCGCCGAGGCGGAGAACTTGCCCTGCTGCTTGTGCAGGCCGGGTGTGTCGACCAGCACGATCTGCCCCGCCGGGCGGTCCTTGCCCGCCGCGAAGGTCGCGATGCCGAGCAGGCGGTGCCGCGTGGTCTGCGGCCGGTTGGAGGTGATGCTGACCTTGGCGCCGACCAGGGCGTTGGTCAGCGTGGACTTGCCCACGTTGGGGCGACCGATGACGGCGACACTGCCGCTGCGGAAGGGGGGGGATTTACTCACCGGGAGGACTCACTTCGAGATATCGAGCTTGTCGAGCAGCGCCGCGGCGGCGACCTGCTCGGCGTTGCGGCGCGAGGTGCCCTCGCCGTCGGCCGCCAGCGGCGGATCCAGCGTGGTGCAGCGCGCGAGGAAGAGTTTGGCGTGGTCGTCGCCGCTTTCCGACACCAGTTCGTACACCGGCAGCGGACGCTGGCGTCCCTGCAGCCATTCCTGCAGCCGGGTCTTGGCGTCCTTCTCGGGCCGCCCGACCGGCAGCGCCGCCAGCGATTCCTCGAACCACGGCAGTACCACGGCGCGGCAGACCTCGAAACTGCTGTCCAGGTAGATCGCCGCGACCACGGCTTCCAGCGCATCGGCCAGGATCGAGTCGCGCCGGTGGCCGCCGGATTTCATCTCTCCCGGCCCCATCGTCAGGCGCTCGCCCAGTTGCAGGTGGCGCGCGATGGTGGCCAGCGAGGCTTCGCGCACTAGTTCGGCGCGGGCGCGGGTCAGGGCGCCTTCGTCGGCCTTGGGCCAGCGTTGGAACAGGGTCTCGGCGACCAGGAAGTTGACGATGCTGTCGCCGAGGAATTCCAGGCGCTCGTTGTGCGGTGCCCCCGCACTGCGATGGGTCAGGGCCTGCGCAAGCAGGCCCTGGTCAGCGAACACATGACCGATGCGGTCAACCGCCAAGCCCTTAGTCCGCGCCGCGACGCGTCATCGCCTGCTCGGCGTTGAAGTTGCCCACCACGTCGAGGTTGCCCACCAGCGGGCGGCGCACTTCGTAGCTGACCTTCATGTTCCAGCCGCCTTCCATACGCTCGATCTTCACGTGCGAAGGTTTGATGTTGGTCGCGTAGTTGATGTCCAGGCGCCGGAAGAACAACTCATTGATGCGGCCCGGGTCCATGTCGGACACGCCGGCCTCGTTGGCCAGCCCCTTCATGGACGACTTGACCGCGTAGTACTCCTGGTACATCGGGAACAGCCGCATCGCGATGTAGGCCGCAAAGCCCACCACGGCCAGCACCATCACAAAGCTCAACAACGTCATGCCACTCTGCTTGCGCTTCATCGTCATCCCCCGTCCGTCCCCGTTAGCGTTGATCGATCACTCGATGCCGTTGCCGATGCGCGAGGCATCGAAGCCATTCTTGCAGAACCAGCCCTCGCAGTTCAGCCAGACCAGGAACGCCTTCCCGCGCAGGTTCTGCTCGGGCAGGAAATGGGTCTGGGTCCAGAAGCGGCTGTCCTCGCTATTATCCCGATTGTCGCCCATGACGAAATACTGGCCCTGCGGGACCACCCAGTCGCCCTGTCCCTCCGGACGGCTGCGGTCCAGCCATTCCAGCACGGTATGCGGGCGCCCGGGCAGGTTTTCGCGCAACAGGGCGGCCCCGGTCTCGCCGGCGCCACTGCCATGCCCCACGTAGCTGCCCATCTTCTCGTAGGTCAGCGGCTGGCCGTTTATGTAGACGGTGTCTCCATGGAAACCCACGCGGTCGCCCGGCAAGCCGATCACGCGCTTGATCCAGTTGTTCTCCGGGTCGTGCGGCGGCTTGAACACCACCACGTCGCCGCGCTTGGGCTCGCCGATGGCCAGGAACTTGCGGTTGTTGATCGGCAGGCGCAGGCCGTAGGAGAACTTGTTGACCAGAATGAAGTCGCCGATCAGCAGGTTCGGCATCATCGAGCTGGATGGGATCTTGTAAGGCTCGGCGATGAAGCTGCGCAGCACCAGCACCACGGCCAGGACCGGGAAGAACGCGCGCGAGTAGTCGACCAGCACGGGCTCCTCGTCCAGCAGCCCTCCCCTGGCCTGGCGGCGCTTGGCCAGGAACAGCCTGTCGGCCAGCCACACCACGCCGGTCAGCAGGGTAAGCACCACGAGGATCGTTTCAAACCAGACCATACACACTCCGTTGAAGGGCCCCTCTCCCGCCGGGAGAGGGGTTGGGGTGAGGGTACGGCGAAGTCCACGCACTGACGGCTTCGCGGACTTCGCCGTACCCTCATCCGGCGCTACGCGCCACCTCCTCCCGCAAGGAGAAGGAAAACGCTACTTGCTGTCCACCTGCAGCACCGCGAGGAAGGCCTCCTGCGGAATCTCCACGCGGCCCACCTGCTTCATCCGCTTCTTGCCCTCTTTCTGCTTCTCGAGGAGCTTCTTCTTGCGGGTGATGTCGCCACCATAGCACTTGGCCAACACGTTCTTGCGCATGGCCTTGACCGTGCTGCGCGCGATGATCTGCGAGCCCACGGCGGCCTGGATCGCCACGTCGAACATCTGCCGCGGGATCAGCTCCTTCATCTTCTCGCACAGCTCGCGTCCGCGCCGGTCGGCGTGGCTGCGGTGCACGATCAGGCTGAGGGCATCGACCTTGTCGCCGTTGATCAGCGTATCCAGGCGCACGAACGGTCCGGCCTGGAAGCGCAGGAACGAGTAGTCCAGCGACGCATAGCCGCGGCTGACCGACTTCAGCTTGTCGAAGAAATCCAGTACCACTTCGGCCATCGGCAGCTCGTAGCTGATCTGCACCTGGCTGGCCAGGTACTGGATGCCGATCTGCGCGCCGCGCTTTTCCTCGCACAGCTTGATGATCGCGCCGATGTAGGTTTCCGGGGTGAGGATGTTGGCGCGGATGATGGGCTCGCGCACCTCTTCGATCAGGTTGGACTGCGGCAGTTTGGCCGGATTGTCCAGCGAGAGCACCGTGCCATCGGTCCTGAGGACTTCATACACCACGGTCGGGGCGGTGCTGATCAGGTCCAGGTCGTACTCGCGCTCCAGGCGCTCCTGCACGATCTCCATGTGCAGCATGCCGAGGAAGCCACAGCGGAAGCCGAAGCCCATGGCCTCAGAGCTTTCCGGTTCGAACCGCAACGCGGCGTCGTTCAGGCGCAGCTTCTCCAGCGCCTCGCGCAGGGCCGGGTAATCCTCGGCATTGACCGGGAACAGGCCGGCGAACACGCGCGGCTGCATCTCCTGAAAGCCCGGCAGCGGGCCCGGCGCCGGGTCGGCCGCGAGGGTAAGGGTGTCGCCGACGGGCGCGCCGTGGACGTCCTTGATGCTGGCGGTGATCCAGCCCACCTCGCCGGCGCCGAGCTTCTTCAGCTCCTTGCGCTTGGGAGTGAACACGCCGACCTTGTCCACCTCGTGGGTGCGGCCGGTGGACATCACCAGGATCTTGCTCTTCGGCCCGATCTCGCCCTGCATCACGCGCACCAGCGAGACCACGCCCAGGTAGTTGTCGAACCACGAGTCGATGATCAGCGCCTGCAGCTTGTCGGTGTCGCGCGGCTGCGGCGGCGGGATGCGCTGGACGATGGCCTCCAGCACCAGGTCGACATTGAGGCCCGTCTTCGCGCTGACGGCGACGGCATCTTCCGCGTCGATGCCGATGACGGCCTCGATTTCCCGCTTGGCACGCTCGATGTCGGCGGTGGGCAGGTCGATCTTGTTGAGCACCGGCACCACTTCCAGGCCCTGCTCCACCGCGGTGTAGCAGTTGGCGACCGACTGGGCTTCCACGCCCTGGGCGGCGTCCACGACCAGCAGCGCGCCTTCGCAGGCGGCCAGCGAGCGGCTGACTTCGTAGGAGAAGTCGACGTGGCCGGGGGTGTCGATGAAGTTGAGCTGGTAGACCTGCCCGTCCTTGGCCTTGTACGGGAGGGACACGGACTGGGCCTTGATGGTGATGCCGCGCTCGCGCTCGATGGGATTGGAGTCGAGCACCTGCGCTTCCATCTCGCGCGCCTCGAGGCCGCCACAGAGCTGGATGATGCGGTCGGCCAGGGTCGACTTGCCGTGGTCGACGTGCGCGATGATGGAGAAGTTGCGGATATTCCGCATGGAATCGGAAGACATGGGGAGTGCGCGGCGGCCTGTGCGGTCGTCAGGAATAGCGGGACATTATCGCACGGACGGCGGGCGGGCTTGCCGTCCCGGCTTGACCGAGCCGCGAAATGCCATCGCCCCGCCAGGACGGAGCGATGGACGCTAAAGCAATCGCGGACGGGCTGTCAGCCCTTTTCCACGGTCACCGCGAGGAAGCGCGTCACCCCGCCCCGGCTGCGGACCAGCAGCATGACGGTGTCACCCGGCTTCACGCCGGCTAGCTCACGATCCAGCGCGGCGGGACTGTTCACCTTGGCCCGGCCTACCTGCAGGATCACGTCACCGCCCACCAGGCCGGACTCACGGGTCGCGGCATCATTGATACGGGTCACCAGTACGCCGTCATTGCCCTCGATACCCAGCTGCTTGCGGGTATTGGCATCCAGCGCTTGACTGACGATACCCAGCGGATTGCCTCCCGATGTCGCGGGCGGCGCATTCGGCGAGGGAGTGGCACCGGTACCTCCCACCGCCTGGCCCTCATCCAGCTCGGTCAGCGTAACCGTGACCTCACGCGGTTTTCCATCACGTACCAGCGTCACCTTGGCCTTGGTTCCCGGGGTCAGCACGCCGACCAGCGGCGGAAGATCACTGGACTGGTTGATCGGAGCCCCGTTGAACGACGTGATCACGTCGCCAATCTCGATACCCGCCTTGCCGGCAGGGCTTCCTGCAAGCACCTGATTGACCAAGGCACCGCGGGCATCGGGGACGTTCAGGCCGCGCGCCTTGGCCGCATCCAGCGGCTCGACGATCACGCCCAATTGGCCCCGGCTGACTCGGCCAGTGGACTTCAACTGCTCCACCGCCCCCATCGCCAGGTCGATCGGGATCGCGAAACTGATGCCCATATAGCCGCCGGACACCGAGAAGATCTGCGAATTGATGCCGACCACCTCACCGCGCGTATTGAGCAGCGGACCGCCGGAATTGCCTTGGTTGATCGCCACGTCGGTCTGGATGAAGGGCACGTAGCGCTGCTCGGGGGACGCGCTGCGACCGACGGCACTGACAATACCGGCCGTGACGGAATGGTCGAGGCCCAGCGGCGAACCGATCGCCACCACCCACTGGCCCGGCTTGAGCGTAGTCGAGTTGCCGATGCGCACGGTCGGCAGCCCCTTGGCGTCCACCTTCAGCAGCGCCACGTCGTACTGCTGGTCGCTGCCGACGACCTTGGCGGTCAGCTCGCGGCGGTCCGGCAGGGTCACCTTGACCTCGTCGGCACCGTCGACGACGTGATGATTGGTCAGCACGTAGCCGTCGGCGGAAATGATGAAGCCCGAGCCCATCGACGTACCGCGACGCTGCGGGCCCTGCTGGCCGTGACCCGGCATCTGGAAGCCCGGCGGCAGCATGCGCCGGAAGATCTCGGGGATCTCGACCTCTTCGCCCGTCTGAGCCTGCGCGCTGCGGCGCGAGCCGACGGTGGCCTCCACGTTCACCACGCCAGGACCGACCTGTTCCACCAGCTGGGTGAAATCGGGCAGCCCGGTGACCAGTTGCGGCGCGGTCGATTGCGCCACGGCGGGAACGGCGGACGCCACGGGCGCGGGCGCGTCGGCCTGCTGCGCGCAGGCGGCCAGCGGCGTGGTCAGCATCAGCAGGGCCAACAGGGGGTGACGGACGTGGGGAGTCATCGAATGCATGCCTCGATCAGAAAAGGAACAAGGAAGTCGCGCGCGTCCGCACCGAGGCCGGACGCGCGAAGGTCAGTCGCGGGGAGCGTCGACGGGCGCCGCGATCGGCGCGCTGGAAGGCAGACGGGGCTCGAACGGATAGAACGTCCGCGCCGCCGAATCCGCGCTGTAGCCGGTGGCCAGGCTGCCGCTGGCCGACGGATAGGCCGACAGTGCGGAGCGTGGCCAGGGGCGCGATGCCACGACACCGGTCTCCTGCGGGCGATGAGAGAACGGGTTGGAGGACGCCGCCGGCACCGGCGCGGAGGCCACCAGCGTCGTGGCATCCACACCCCGTGGCGCGCCTTGCGCCGTGCCGTTCGCCCGCGCGGGGACGTCGGCACGGGCCACACGCTGCGCACTGCGCGCCGCCTGCTGGCTGCGGGTTGCGCTGCGGCGTGTCGCTTCCTGCCGGCGCGGCACGCTCGCCGCCACGGCCACCGCCGCGGCGGCATAGGCTTCGGCGTCAGGGGCCGGCGCGGCCGGCGCTTCCGGCCTCACTTCGGGCGATGTCGCCTGGGTCGACGCCATCTGCGTGCCCTCGCCCACCGGCATGTCCTGCGGCGATTGCTGGCGCGCCATGAACAAGGCCACCAACGCCACCGAGGCCGCCAGCGCACCGCCGCCCCAGCGGGCGAGCAGGTTGCGCGGACGCGTGACTTGCGCGTGTGGCGCCGCGCCCGTGGCAGATGCCGACGATTCGGCCGCGATCGCCAGCGCCACGCGCTCGGCGAAACCGGCGGGTGCAGGGGCATGGCCCTTTCCGCGCAGCACGTCGCCGCACAGCTGCCAGCGCTCCCAGCGACCGGCCAGTTCGTGGTCGTGCTGCAGGCGGCGTAGCAGGAAGCGCGCTTCGTCGGCGGCCAGTTCGCCGTCCACGAGGGCGGACAGCTGCTGGCGGTGATGGATGTCGAGCTTGTCGATGGTCGGTGTCTCGTTGCGGGCGGTCATGAGCGGGCACGCTCCCGGGTTGCACTGTCGGTGTCCAGCAAGGGACGCAGTTGTTCGTCGATGGCTTCGCGCGCACGGAAGATGCGCGAACGCACGGTGCCGATCGGGCAGTCCATCTTCTGCGCGATCTCCTCGTAGCTGAGGCCTTCGACCTCGCGCAAGGTGATCGCGGTCCGCAGTTCCTCAGGCAGGCCGTCCACCGCGCGCATCACCGTCGCCTCCATCTCCTGGCGCATCAGTTCGCGCTCGGGGGTGTCGGTGTCGCGCAGCCGCGCGCCGATGTCGTACTGCTCGGCGTCGGCGGCGTCGACGTCCGCTGTGGGCGGACGGCGGTTGTGCGCGACCAGATGGTTCTTGGCGGTATTCACGGCGATACGGTGCAGCCACGTATAGAACTGGGAATCGCCCCGGAAATTGCCCAGCGCGCGGTATGCACGCAGGAACGTCTCCTGGGCCACGTCCTGGCACTCGCTCCAGTCATGGATGTAACGCCCGATCAGCGCCACCACGCGATGCTGGTACTTGCGCACCAGCAGGTCGAAGGCCGCGCTGTCGCCGCGTTGCACGCGCCTGACCAGCTCGAGGTCCAGCTCCTGGGTTGGATCAACTTCGGCCATGCCGGGCCGCACTCCTGTCGGCTCGGCGTTGGCCGGGCCCTGTGACCGCGCTAGCGGAGGAAAGTTCAACGCCTTGTCCAAACCGTTGCCCTATCAAGAATTTAACCGGCGCAGCGGGAACATCCCCTGCTGCCGGTCACGCCCGTGACGACGTTCACCCGGATATGTGGATTTGACGGGGATGAAACAACCTCGGGATGATAGCGGCCTTATCCATACGTGAACGGATGGTCCCCTGCATGGCCACGAACTTCGATGGGCTGCGATTCAGTCACTGGCAGACCGAGCTGCGCGACGACGACATCGTCGTGCTGGCCTTCGACCGCCAGGGCGCCAGCGTCAACGCGTTCTCGCAGGATGTGCTGATCGAACTGGCCGACATCATCGAGCGCCTGTCCATCGATCCACCGAAGGGCGTGGTGCTGCGCTCGGCCAAGACCAGCGGCTTCATCGCCGGCGCGGACCTGAAGGAGTTCCAGGAGTTCGACCGCAAGGGCACCGTCAACGACGCCATCCGCCGCGGCCAGAGCGTGTTCCAGAAACTGGCCGAGCTGCCCTGCCCCACGGTGTCCGCGATCCACGGCTTCTGCATGGGCGGCGGCACCGAGATTTCGCTGGCCTGCGATTACCGCGTCGCCAGCAGCGACCCGTCCACCCGCATCGGCCTGCCCGAAGTGAAGCTGGGCATCTTCCCCGGCTGGGGCGGCAGCGCGCGCCTGCCGCGCCTGGTGGGTTCGCCGAAGGCGATGGACATGATGCTGACGGGCCGCACGCTGTCGGCGAGTTCGGCGAAGGCGATGGGGCTGGTCGACAAGATCGCCGAGCCTGCCGTGCTGATCGATGCTGCCGTCGCGCTGATCGCTTCGCGGCCGCAGCGTCCGTTCAAGCAGCGCTTCACCGGCTGGATCAGCAACAGCTGGCTCGCCCGCCAGATCCTGGCACCGCAGATGACCAAGCAGGTCGCGCGCAAGGCACCGAAGGCGCATTACCCCGCTCCGTATGCGCTCATCAACGTGTGGAAGACCGCCGGCGGCAAGGGCATCCAGGCTCGCCTGGACGCCGAGCGCAGGGCGGTGGTGAAGCTGGCCGGCACGCCCACCGCACGCAACCTGATCCGCATCTTCTTCCTCACCGAACGTCTCAAGGGTCTGGGTGGCAAAGACCACGGCATCGCCCACGTCCACGTTGTCGGTGCCGGCGTGATGGGCGGCGACATCGCCGCATGGTCGGCCTACAAGGGCTTCAACGTCACCCTGCAGGACCGCGAGCAGCGCTTCATCGATGGCGCCCTGGCGCGCGCGCAGGAGCTGTTCGCCAAGAAGGTGAAGGACGAGAGCAAGCGTCCGGCCGTGGCCGCGCGCCTGAAGGGCGACCTGGCCGGCGACGGCGTGCCGCAGGCCGACCTGGTGATCGAGGCAATCATCGAGAACCCCGAGGCCAAGCGCGATCTCTACCAGACCCTCGAGCCGCGCCTGAAGGCCGACGCGCTGCTGACCACCAACACCTCGTCCATCCCGCTGACCGAACTGCGCGAGCACATCCAGCGTCCGGCGCAGTTCGCCGGCCTGCACTACTTCAACCCGGTGGCAATGATGCCGCTGGTGGAGATCGTGCAGCACGACGCGCTGGACGAGACCAACGTCAAGCGCTTGGCCGCGTTCTGCAAGGCGCTGGACAAGTTCCCGGTGCCGGTCGCCGGCACGCCGGGCTTCCTGGTCAACCGCGTGCTGTTCCCGTACATGCTGGAAGCCGCGACGGCTTATGCCGAAGGCATTCCCGGGCCGGTGATCGACAAGGCGGCGGTGAAGTTCGGCATGCCGATGGGCCCCATCGAACTGATCGACACCGTCGGCCTGGATGTGGCGCAGGGCGTCGGCGCGGAGCTATCACCCTTCCTCGGCCTGACGTTGCCCGCGGCGCTGGCGACGGTGGAACCCGGCAAGCGCGGCAAAAAGGACGGCCAGGGCCTGTACACGTGGGAAAACGGGAAGGCCGTGAAACCGCAGGTCCCGCAGGACTACAAGGCACCGGACGACCTGGAGGACCGCCTGATCCTGCCGCTGCTCAACGAAGCCGTCGCCTGCCTGCACGATGGCGTGGTGGCCGATGCCGACCTGCTGGATGCCGGGGTAATCTTCGGTACCGGCTTCGCCCCGTTCCGCGGCGGTCCGATCGAGCACGTCAAGGCAGTCGGTCCCGACGTGCTGCTGGAAAAACTGAAGTCGCTGCAGGCCCGCCACGGCGACCGCTTTGCGCCGCGTCCCGGCTGGGACAATCCGGTGCTCCGACAGCCGACGGTGTGACCCGCGCACGAAAAAGGCCGCTCTCAGAGCGGCCTTCTTTTTCCCTCGGCCCCGCGCCTTGACCCGGGCGTCACCCCTCAGGCAGAGCCTGCGTCATCACCCAGTCTTCCTTCGGATCGTCGCCGATGTAGAAGATCGAGCGGCCGACGCTCTGGAAGCCGTGCTTGCGCCAGAAGCGGATCGCCTGCGGCGCCTCCTGCCAGACGGTGAGCCAGGCCGAGCGCGAGCCGCGCAGCTTGGCTGCGGCCAGCAGGTGCGAGACCAGCACGGCGGCGATGCCCTTACCATGGAAGGCCTCGTCCAGGTAGATGCGTGCCAGTTCCACCGTGGGCCGCAGCACCACCTCGGTCGGCGGCACCGTGGCCCAGCGCAGTTGCGCATAGCCGGCCCACACACCGTCCTGCTCGACGATCAAGGTGAGCGTATCCGGGTCGCGGATCTCTTCGGCCTGGCGTTCGGGCGAATACATCGCCGCCACGTGCGCAGCCACGTTCTCGGGCGTGCTGCAGTGGCCGTTGGTGGCCAGGAACGTGCGCCGCATCATCGCGGACAGGGCGGCGGCTTCGGAGGGGCGTGCGGGGCGGACAGTGATACCGGCTTTCATGCCGTAAGTCTTGCCTGTTTCCATGCACATGACAACGCAGACGCGCGCGCGGAGAGGTCAGCGCACCCTCACGATGCCCTGCCACGGTCGCGCAGAAGCGCGCGCTAGCGTCGTGCGAACACGTCCGGCGGCGCGCGCACCGGGCTGCGCTCGGCGGCGAGGTCGGCCATCACGCCGAGCTGCGCTGAGAAGTCGGTCAGCCTTGCCCAGACATAGGGCTGCAGGTCGTCGGGCGCGCGGTCGTAGACCTGCCGCCACAAGGCGTCCATGAACTCGCGCGGGTCCTCGCGCAGCGCACCGTGTTCGATGCGCTGTCCCGCGGCGGCCAGGATGGCCCGGATGTCAGCCAAGGTGTCCATGCGGCGAGCCTAAGCCGCCTCGATGCCCATCGTGTGACACGAGCCGTCGATTTCCGACGACCGGCGCCGTTCTGTGAAGCCGGTTACGGATCGCGCCCGGCGATGCGTCCGCATCGCCACCGCTGCACGCATGCATGACGCGCTGCGCCACGCCGGGGCATCGTGGTCACGGCGTAGGGATGTCCTCGTGGAACAGCCACAGCATCGCGCGCCGGTAGGTTTCGCCGATCGTCGCCGCATGGGTGCCGTCCTGGAGCGTCAGCAGGGTCACCTGCCATGGCGCATCCATCGACGCTGCGGACCAATGCGTGGTCCAGTCGCGCGCGATGCGCTGGCGCTCGGCGGTGTCGCGCGTGCCGCTGGCGACCGCCACGCGCAGGTCGGTGCGCGTATGCGGGCGCGCTGCAACAAATAGCGCTTCGCGCGCCGGCCCGGGTGAAGGATTGCTGGCGATCCGCCCCCAGACCAGGTCCGGATCCTGCAATGCGGACCACAGCACGAAGTAGCCGGCGCGCGACTGTCCCACGAGCACGCGCCGCGCCGGGTCGGCGGCATAGCGACGCTCGACTTCGGGCACCAGCTGCGCGCGCAGGAACGCGAGAAAGCCGGGCGCTCCACCCTGCTCTGCGGTGGTGTCACTGCCCGGCGCAGTGAAATCGACATGGCGCTTGTTGATGGCCGGGTCGAAACCGCCGTAGGCGATGCCGACGATGATCGCTTCCGGCAATTGCTCGTCGTAATGCAGGAACAGGTGCGTCGGCGCCAGCAGCGGAAACAGGCTGTCGCCGTCCAGCACGTACACCACCGGGTAGCGCGTGGCCGACCGGGCGTGGTAGCCCTCGGGATAGCGGACGTAGACGTGGTGGACGCGACCGGAGCCCGGATCAGTCAGCGGAAAGTAGTCGCCCTTCAAGGCCGGCAGGTGTTCCAGCGGAGTGACCGGGGGATGGGACGCGGCCGCGGGAGGCGCTGCGCGGGCCGTTGACACCGCCAGCGTCAGCAGCCCTGCGAACAAGAGGATCGTGCAGCGGATCATGCGGAATCTCCATCACGGCCAGGCCCTGCGGCA
The DNA here is from genome assembly GCF_001427635.1 of Pseudoxanthomonas sp. Root65. Taxonomy (NCBI): domain Bacteria; kingdom Pseudomonadati; phylum Pseudomonadota; class Gammaproteobacteria; order Lysobacterales; family Lysobacteraceae; genus Pseudoxanthomonas; species Pseudoxanthomonas sp. Root65. The sequence continues at coordinate 427,623 of NZ_LMHA01000002.1, read as the reverse complement.
GCGCCCATTATGGCGACCACCGACCGCTTCGAGCGACCACGAGGGGCGGGCAGACTATGCGCGACCATCACGCCTGACCACCCTCGCCTCGTGACGACCCGCAGGAGCCTGTTGCCCGTGGCCAGAGCCCGGACCTGCTGCGCCGGCTGCTGCGCGCCAAGGACAGGAGGGATGCGTTCCCCGACCAGGCCTGGCCGATCGAGCGGCTGGAGGGTGCTCACCCGCCGAGCGCAAAGCCGCTGGTGAAACAGCGCTCGATACCGCGGAGCGGATCGACGAACGCAAGCCGCTCGGCCAGCAGCTGCAAGGGCGCCGCATGGTCGCCGGCAGCGCGATGACGCACGGATGGGTACAGCGGATCACCGGCGATCGGCGCGCCCAATGCCGCCATGTGCACGCGCAGCTGGTGCTTGCGGCCGGTGACCGGCGTCAGCGCATAGCGCCAGCGATCGCCGACGCGCGCGATGACATCGATCCGGGTTTCGCTGTTCGCCACCCCTTCGACTTCCTGCATGCGGAAGAACGGTTCGCCGGCGACGATCCGGCTGGTGCGAGCGCAGGGGAACACGAGGTGCGGCAGCGCCGGCGCCGTCGCCTGGTAGCGCTTTTCGATCCGCCGCTCGCGGAACAGCGCCTGGTAGTGCGCGCGACTGTCGGGGTTGGTCGAGAACAGCACCAGTCCGGCGGTCTCGCGATCGATCCGGTGCAGCGGCGCCAACGCCGGGTTGCCTGTGCGGCGGATCAGCCGCCCCAGCAGGGTTTCATGGACGTGGACGCCGGTCGGCGTCACTGGCAGGAAATGCGGCTTGTCGGCCACCAGCAGGTCCGCATCCAGGTGGAGGATGGTTTCGTCGAACGGAATCCGCGGTTCGTCCACGACGTCGCGGTAGTAATGGATGTCCAGCCCGACGCGATACGGCGATCCGGGCGTCACCGTACTTCCTTCGCCATCCACGACCCGGCCGCGCGCCATCCGCTCGATCCACTGCGCGCGGGGAACCGACGGAAACCGCGCGCAGAGGCCGTCCAGCACCGTTACCCATCCGCCGGGCGGCAACTGCAGCGTACTCGCGGCCAATCCATCGACAGGCGGCGGACGGCTGTGAGGGGAACGACGCGAACCGCTTCCGCGCATCGCGCCGGCTTACTTGGTCAGGCCCGCGACGACTTCCGACACGCTCAGTCCCAGTTCGAGCTGCAGGCGCACGTACTCGCGCTCCTTGCGCGACAGGGCGCGACCCAGGGCGATGCGTACGTCCTCGGCCTCCAGGATGCGCAGGATCCTCGGCATGGCCGAGCCGATCGCATCCTGCCCGTAACCGGCTTCGCGCAGGGCGGCACTCAAAAGGTCTTCGATCTCCATGCGTCATCCAGAGCTGTTCAAGGCGCCGCATTGTGCACCAGTGCAGGGCGCGGCGCGTCGCTCCTTGCCGCCGCCTCCGCTCTACGGCGTGACACGCGACGTGAGCGTCTGGATGGACACCGCTCCAGGTCATCCCGTTCCTCACTCGTGAAGCCTTTTCCGGGCGCCACCCTGCCGCCCGCCGTGCCTCAGCTGCCGGCGCTGTGCGGAGGATCGGGCACAGGCTGATTCGACACGCGGGCCGGAATGGATGTCAGGCAGGATCGGCGGAAGGGGCGACATGGCGGTAGGAGGCAGGCACCCCCGTGCCCATGGTGTCCACCATTGCCTCCAATGCTGCCAAGCCCTCAACGATGGCCAGCTGCATCTCGTGAGGTGCTTCAGACCGCAGCTGACGCCGAAGCGTCCGAAGGAACTCGCGGGGATTCCCGCCCACCTGACCGTCGCGTAGTCGGGCCGCGCTTTCCTTCAGGCACGCGCGGATATCTGATGACGTCCTCATTTCCGTTGCTACCCATCTGTAGTCGTGGTGGGCCAGATGGGTTCGTGCGCGTCCCGAGGGATGCGATGCGCGCAAACCATCGCCGCCCGCAGCACTCCAACATGCGTCACCCAACATGACGACCGTGTGCACGCCACGATGAGCCCATCAGCAACTCAAGCACCGGACCGACGAACGGCAGGATTCCCGGCAGTTAATTCACTTACGGGGCTGCAATGCGCGTATGGTCAAACGATGCTGCACCACTTTCTCAACGACAACCGTGAGGAGCTGATCGCCCGCTGCAGGACGAAGGTCGCCCTGCGTGCGTCGTCCGGTACGCCTGACGACGAACTGGACCATGGCGTCACGATCTTTCTCGAGCAGCTCGTCAGGACGCTGCAACTGGAAGACTCCAACGACCCGATGCGCAGCCGCAAGATATCCGGACCCAGCGGCGGATTGCCCGCCCTGTCGGAAATGAGCGAATCGGCGGGACTGCACGGGCGCGAATTGCTGACCCACGGATACACGGTCGATGAAGTCGTCCATGACTATGGCGACCTGTGCCAGGCGATTTCCGACCTCGCATTCGAGCGCAGCGAAGCCGTCACCATCGACGAGTTCCGTACGCTCAACCGCTGCCTGGACAATGCCATAGCGAACGCGGTCACCGAATTCGGCTATCAGCATGATGCGGTGATTGCGGAAGCACAGGCGGTCGCGCTGAATGAGCGTCTTGGTTTCCTGGCCCACGAGCTCAGGAATCAGTTGTGCACCGCCACGCTGGCGCTGTCCCTCATCAAACAGGGCAGCGTGGGACTCTCGGGCGCCACCGGCGCCACGCTCGATCGCGCCCTCGTGGCGATGGGCAGCCTGATCGATCGCTCCCTGGCCGAAGTCCGCATGAAGGTGGGAATGCCGCTGCAGGAGCGCTTGTATCCGTTGTCGTGCTTCATTGCCGAAATTGCGCAGTCAGCCTCGCTGGAGGCACGGCTCAGGTCTTGTGTACTGTCCGTCTCCGGTGTCGACCCCCTGCTTGCGATCAAGGTGGATCGCGACCTGCTGGCCTCCGCCGCAGGGAATCTGCTGCAGAATGCTTTCAAGTTCTCTCCTGCGGGCAGCGAGATCACGCTGGACGCCTATGCTGTTTCGGACCGTATTTTCATCGACGTGGAAGACCGCTGCGGCGGACTGTCCAAAGAACACATGCATACGTTGTTCCAGCCCTTCGTGCAGGCGGGCGAAGACAAGAGTGGCCTGGGCCTGGGCCTGTCCATCTCCCGTCGTAGCGTGGAGGCCAACCACGGCCAACTGACCGTGCGGTCCATCCCGCGTTCGGGCTGCATCTTCACGATCTCGTTGCCGAAGCACGGGGTGGATGCCCCCACGAGATCGGTAGCCGGCACAGCCTGACAGCGGGGTTCGCGCCGGCCTTCCTGTCCTGTTGTCGCCGGCAGCCCGGCCGCGGCAAGGCGCGTGGGCGTTGCAGCCTGAACACATCGCTGCCGGCCTCTGGCGGACTTCACGGAAGCGTGACTCGGCCGCACCTAAGTTCGCGGTAACGACGAACGCGCCTGGCGCAGAGGGACACGATGACGATGATCAGACTGCGGGCCACCGGCCCGCGCAGCGGGTTCGACGCCCTGCTGGCGGCCCTGCACGGGGTGGACGGCGTGGAGCACGTGGAGGAGGTGGCCGACCTGATGCCCCACATGGACGACGACGATTCCAGCTCCGCCGGCCTGTCTGACGAGATGCCCGGTGGCGATGTCCATGCGGTGGAAGTGGAAGCGGCCTCGTCGCGCGCCGACGACGTGCGCAACACCGCCGATGACGTCGCCAGCCGTTATGGACTGGTCCTCGAGTACGTCGACGCCTTCTGAGGCGCCTTGGCCGGCCTGCACTACACCTCCGATGCGATGCCCGGCTTGCGCCGTCGGCGTCGCGGACGCGGCTTCGCCTATGTCGATGCGCGCGGCCGGACGATCCGTGACGCCGCTACCCTTGCCCGCATCCGCCAGCTCGCCATTCCACCCGCCTACACCGACGTGTGGATCTGCGCCGATGCGCGCGGCCATCTGCAGGCCACCGGCCGTGACGCACGCGGCCGCAAGCAGTACCGCTACCACACCGCGTGGCAGGCCGAGCGCGGCGCCCGCAAGTACGACCGCCTGATCGCCTTCGCCGAAGCCCTGCCCCGCCTGCGCCGGCAGGTGCGCGCCGACCTCGGCCTGCCCGGTTTCCCCCGCCCCAAGGTGGTGGCGCTGGTCGTGGCCCTGCTCGGCCACACACTGCTCCGCGTCGGCAATGCGAGTTACCAGAAGGAAAACGGCTCGTATGGCCTGACCACGCTGCGCAATGTGCATGCGCGCTTCGTGGCCGGCAGCGAGGTGCGCTTCGCCTTCCGCGGCAAGGGCGGCAAGGCGCTCGAATCCCGCGTGTCCGACGCGCGCCTGGTGCGGCTGGTGCGCCAGTGCCGGCAACTGCCCGGGCAGGCGCTGTTCCAGTACCGCGAGGACGGGACCGTCCACCGCATCACCTCCGGCGACGTCAACGCGTACCTGCAGCAGCATCTGCAAGGCCCGTACAGCGCGAAGGACTTCCGCACCTTCGGGGCCACCCTGCTCGCCTTCCGCACGCTGGCCGGCGTGGCGCCTCCCGCCGACGGCGAGGACATGCAACGCACGCAGGTAAAAATGGCGGTGCTGCGCGCTGCCGCCGACCTGCTGGGCAACACCCCGCGCATCTGCGAGAAGAACTACGTGGACCCGCGCGTCTTCGCAGGCTGGGAAGCCGGTGAACTCCAGCGCGCCGCCGGCCATGCGAGCGGCCCCCGGCAATGGGAGCGCGCAGCGATCCGCTACCTGCGACACTCACGGACCTGAAGACACGCAGGATCGGCCGCAGCGCGACCGGTCCCTTGCTTCACATCGTATGCGTGGGCTTCTCGCCGCCGAGGCTGCCGGCCAGCATGGTCTCGATGCGGTTCTTGATGGCTTCGCCTTCGCCATTGTCGGCGAACTGCACGCCGATGCCGGCCGCGCGGTTGCCCTGTGCGCCGACCGGCGTCACCCAGACCACCTTGCCGGCCACCGGCAGGCGGTCGCTGGATTCGGGCAGGGTGAGCAGCAGGAACACTTCATCGCCCAGGAAGTAGCGCTTCGGCGTGGGCACGAAGATGCCGCCGCCTTTCACGAACGGCATGTAGGCGTTGTACAGCGCGGCCTTGTCCTTCACTGCCAGCGACAGGATGCCCTGCCGTCCACCTGCTGCATTCATTCCCGTCTCCGTGTTTCGGTCATCGGCGCGCCCCGACAGCGCGTCCGCGATCGCTGCCGGCCCAGGCCAGCAGCAGTTCCACCATGGCCAGGTCGCCGCGTACCGTGGTCCGCAACAAGTCGCGGGTGCGGTTGGCGGCGTCGAACCAGGTGGCCAGCTTGTTCAATCGGGCTGGATCGGTCAAGCCAACGGTGCCGGCCTGCGCCAGCGCGAGGTCTGCCGCATGGCGCAGGCGCGCATCGGCCAGTTCGTCGTTGGCCCAGCGCTGCGCGGTTTCCACCACGCCGATCTCGCCCTTTTCCAGCCGCTGCAAATCACGTGCCACGGCTTCGCGCAGTGCCAGTCCGTCGTTGCGCAGCCAGTCGTCGGCCAGACCGGGATGGCCGCGCGCGGCGTCCAGGGCACGCGACGCGTCGGCAGCGGCATGGCCCTGTGCCTGCAGCCAGGCGAGTGCTTCGTCGCGTGGCGGCAGGCGGAACTCGATGCGCTGACAGCGGCTGCGGATGGTGGCCGGCAGGCGCGCGGGCTGCGCGCTGACCAGCCACAGGTAGCGGTTGGGCGCGGGTTCTTCCAGCGTCTTCAGCAAGGCGTTGCAGGCCGAGCGGTTGATGGCATCGGCCGGGTCGATCAAGGCGACCTGCGCACCGCCGTATTGCGGCGTCAGGGCGAGCTTCTGCGAGACCTCGCGGATCTGGTCGATGACGATCTCGGTGCGCAGCTTGCTGCCGTCCTTAGTGGCGACGAACGAGATGACCTGCAGGTCCGGATGCGTGCCTGCATCGATCAGCCGCGTGCTGCGGTCATCGGGTGTCGGTTCGCCGTTCGCATCGCGGTGCTGGGCCAATACGCGTCGGGCCAGGCGATCCAGCACGGCACGCTTGCCGAGGCCGGCGGGACCGCAGACCAGCAAGCCATGGCCCAGACGGCCCGATTCCAGCGCTGCGACAGCGTGGTCGTAGGCGCGCTGCTGCCAGGGCGAGAACACGGTGCTCATGCCAGGTCGCTGTCGGTCAACGTGCGCAGGTAGGCAGCGATCGCCGTGTCGACCGCGGCGCCCACGTCCGCGGGCGACTGCGCGGCATCGATCACGCGGAAGCGCTGCGGTTCGGCGGCGGCGCGCGCACGGAAGCCGGCACGCACGCGCTCGAAGAAATCATCTTGTTCGCTCTCGATGCGGTCCGGCCACAGGTCGCGGCCGGCGGTACGCGCACGCCCTTCGCGCACGTCGAGATCGAGCAGCAGCGTCAATCCGGGTTTCAGGCCGACCGCGCGGCGCTCCAGCGCGGCGATCCACTCGGGATCCAGTCCGCGGCCGGCGCCCTGGTAGGCATAACTGGAATCGGTGAAACGGTCGCTGATGACGAACGCACCGCGCCGCAGTGCCGGGCGCACCACTTCGCGCACATGCTGTGCGCGCGAGGCGAACATCAGCAGCAGCTCGCTTTCGGCGGCGAGCGGCTCGTCCTGTGCGCCGAGCAGCAGCTCGCGGATGCGCTCGGCCAGCGGCGTGCCACCGGGCTCGCGGGTCAGTACCACCTCGTGGCCGGCGGCCAGCAGCCGGTCGCGGATGGCGGCGATGGCGCTGGTCTTGCCCGCACCTTCGCCGCCCTCCAGGGTGATCAGGCGCGGCTGCGACAGCAGGGCTTCGCTCATGGGGCTTCCGCCTTGCGCAGCGTCTCGCGGCGCGTGACCAGGTAGCGCGCCACCGCCGCGTTGTGCTCGGCCAGCGTGGTCGAGAAGATGTGCCGTCCGCTGCCGTCGCCCACCGCGACGAAATACAGCGCGGTGCCGTCGGCCGGATTCACCGCCGCCTTCAGCGCATCCACGCCGGGCATGGCGATGGGGGTCGGCGTCAGGCCGCGACGGGTGTAGGTGTTGTAGGGCGTGTCGGTGGTCAGGTCGCGGCGGCGGATGTTGCCGTCGTAGCTGCTGCCGATGCCGTAGATGACGGTGGGATCGGTCTGCAGCGGCATGCCGATCTTCAGGCGCCGCGCGAACACGCCGGCGATGGCCGGACGTTCTTCGGCGATCCCGGTTTCCTTCTCGATGATCGACGCCAGGATCAGCGCTTCTTCGGCCGACTGCAGCGGGATGTCCTGCGCACGCGCCTGCCAGGCGGCATCGACCGCCTTCTCCATCGCCGCGTGGGCCCGCTTGAGCACGTCCAGGTCGGTTTCGCTGCGCGTGTAGACGTAGGTCTCGGGCAGGAAGCGGCCCTCCGGATGCTGTCCGGCATGGCCGAGCGCCGCCATCAACTCGGCATCGCTGAGGTCCGTGGTCTTCTGCTGCAGCGGCGTGGCATTGCGCAGCGCCGCGCGCAGTTGGCGGATGTTCCAGCCTTCGACGATGGTGAAGCGGTACTGCAGCGTGCGGCCCTCGCGCATGCGCTGCAGCAGCTCGCGCGGCGTCAGCGCCGGGTCCATCGCGTACTCGCCGACCTTGAGCTGGCTGGCGGTACCGGTCTGGCGGGCCAGCAGGCGCCATTGCAGGTCGGTGCCATGCGACACCCCTGTCTTGCGCAGCTTGCGCAGCACGGTCGGGAAGGCATCGCCACTCACCACCTCGACGGTGGCGTCGGCCGCCACGCCGCCGATGGGCATGTCCGCGAACCCGCGATGGCCCTGCCACAGCCAGAACGCCGCGCCGGCGGCCAGGGCCAGCAGCAGGAAGAAGGTGATGACGATGAAGCGGCAACCGCGCTTGAGAGCTGACGCCACGTAGTCCTCGGTGCTTGAAGCAGGCTGGGCAGGATACCCGGTCGCAGTCTCAGGCTGTAGACGCGCGCCTGACCTCCCGGCGGACGCCCGCCCCAACCTGCGGCCCCGAGGGAGCCGACCCGGGCAGGAACGGATTCAGCTGCAGCGGTGTGGTGGAAAAAAACGCAAGACACGAATCAAGGCAGATCAACCCAGATGAGGTCCACAACGCGCATGGCGCTTCTGTGTGCGATCCGCTTTTTCGCCTTTATCCGTGTCAAACCGCTGCTCGAAGACCCCTGCAGATCCGTGACAGCGTCTGGAAGCCGTCCCAGGCGGTGGCCTCAGCCTTCCAGTGCCCGCAGCACGCCACGGGCCTTGGCCCGCGTCTCGTCCAGTTCCTTGTCCGGGACCGAATCAGCGACGATCCCGGCCCCGGTGCGGAAGCAGGCCACGCTGCCGGCACCGTCGGCCATGACCTCGGCGCTGCGGATCAGGATGTTCAGGTCCAGGTCGCCGTCGCGGTTGAGCCAGCCGAAGGCGCCGGTGTAGGCGCCGCGCGGCACCTGTTCCAGCTCGGCGATGATCTGCATGCAGCGCACCTTCGGACAGCCGGTGATGGTGCCGCCGGGGAACGTGGCCCGGATCACCTCGCCGGGCGTCGCATCGCTGCGCAGATGGCCACGTACGTTGCTGACGATGTGGTGCACGTGCGCGTAGCTCTCGACCGTCATCAGTTCGTCCACCTGCACGCTGCCAGGCGTGCAGACGCGGCCCAGGTCGTTGCGCTCCAGGTCGATCAGCATGACGTGCTCTGCGCGCTCCTTCGGATGACCGACCAGCTCGCGGATGCGGGCGGCATCGTCATCGCCCTCGAAGCGCGGACGGGTGCCCGCAATGGGTCGGGTTTCGACCACCTCGCCGCGCACCGACACCAGCCGTTCCGGCGATGAACTCACCACCGTCCAGTCCGGCGTGGCGAACAGTCCGGCGAACGGCGCGGGATTGGCCGTGCGCAGGCGTGCGTACAGTGCGGCTGGATCGAGCGGCGCGTCGAAACGTGCATGCCAGGCACGCGACAGGTTCACCTGGAAAATGTCGCCGGCACGCAGGTAGTCGAGGATGCGCTCGACGCCGTCGGTGAAGCGCCGCGGCGCGTCTTCGTCGATGCGCGCAGGCGGTTGCCAGGCGGGTAGCGGGGGAAGCTGCAGGGCATGCGCAACGTCCTCGACGGTGCGCGCAATCAGGTCACCCTGTCCCGCTTCCGCCACCACGACACAATCGCCGGTGCTGCGGTCGCGCAGCACGGCCGCGGGACACCGCATCGCGAGTGCGATGGGCTGCATGGCCGACGCATGCGGAAGCTGCAACACCGGTTCCACCTGCTGCGCCAGCTCATAGGCCAGCAGCAAGGCCCAGCCGCCACGGAACGGCCAGCGCGGCTCTTCGCGCGGGGTGCGCTGCGCCTGCCAGTGGCGGTCGAGCACATCGAGGAAATCGCCGGGCTCCACGTTGCCACGCAGATCGCGTGTGATGCCATCGGCATCCAGACGAATGCCGGTGCCGTCGGCGACCAGCAGGAAATCCCACCGGCCTTGCGCGGTCCCCGAAGCGACCGATTCCAGCAGCACCGGATAGCGCTGCGGATTCTGCCGGTGCAGGGCCAGCAGGTCGGTATCGGGGGGAAGCGCGCGGGTTTCGATCATGGTGTTCCTGGCCCCTCTCCCTCGGGGAGAGGGGTTGGGGTGAGGGTGCGGAGAAGATGCAATGGTTCAGGGGCCGATGATTTCGCCGCACCCTCATCAGGCGCTATGCGCCACCTCTCCCGAAGGGAGAAGGATGCATCGTCAGATCCGCTTGAACACCAGCGTGCCGTTGGTACCACCGAAGCCGAAACCGTTGGAGACGGCCACATCGATCTTCTTCTCGCGCGCCGTGTGCGGCACGTAGTCCAGGTCGCAGCCTTCGCCCGGCTCGTCCAGGTTGATGGTCGGCGGAATGATGCCGTGATGGATGGCCAGCACGGAGAAGATCGCCTCCGCGCCGCCGGCCGCACCCAGCAGGTGGCCGGTCATCGACTTGGTAGAGCTGACCATGATCTTGTACGCGTGGTCGCCGAGCGCGCGCTTCATCGCCAGCGTTTCGGCCAGGTCGCCCAGCGGCGTGGAGGTGCCGTGCGCGTTGAGGTATTCCACCTGGTCCGCATTCAGACCGGCATCCTTCAGCGCGGACAGCATGCAGCGCGACGGGCCTTCGCCGTTCTCGCTGGGCGCGGTCATGTGGTACGCGTCCTGCGATGCGCCGAAGCCGGCCAGTTCGCAGTAGATGCGCGCGCCACGCGCCTTGGCGTGTTCGTACTCTTCAAGCACCAGGATGCCGGCACCGTCGCCCAGCACGAAACCGTCGCGATCCTTGTCCCAGGGACGGGAAGCGCGCGCCGGATCGTCGTTGCGGGTGGACATCGCCTTCATCGCGCAGAAACCGCCCACCGACGTCGGCGACGATCCGCGTTCGGCGCCGCCGGCGACCATCACGTCGGCGTCGCCGTACTGGATGCTGCGCATGGCGATGCCGATCGAGTGGTTCGAGGTGGCGCAGGCCGACACCGCCGAATAGCCGGGGCCTTTCAGGCCCTTCATGATGCTCAGATGACCCGGCAACATGTTGATGATGGTGCTGGGGATGTAGAACGGGGAAATCTTGCGCGGACCGCCTTCGTGCAGCTTCACCGCGGTCTCCTCGATGCCGAGGATGCCGCCGATGCCAGCGCCGATGATGGCGCCGATGCGCTCGGCATTGGCTTCGGTCACTTCCAGACCGGCGTCGTCCATCGCCATCAGCGACGCGGCCAGTCCGTAGTGGATGAACGAATCCATCTTCTTCACGTCCTTCGGCGGTACGAAGGCGGTGGGATCGAAACCGCGGATCTCGCCCGCGATCTTGGTGCTGTAGCCCTCGGTATCGAAGGTGGTGATCGGACCCAGGCCCGACCGTCCGTTGACGATGCCGTCCCAGCTGCTGGCCATGTCATTGCCCAGGGGGGACACCAGGCCCATGCCGGTGATGACGACGCGACGACGCTGGCTCATATCGGATTCCTCGTGGATCTTGGCGGCCCTGCCCGCAGTGCGCGGGCGCAGGGGGGCCGGATACGCGCGGGGCCGCATGCGCGGCCCCGACACGGTTTGCTGCAACTGCCGCCGTTACGCCTTGACGTGCGCCTTGACGTAGTCGATGGCCTGCTGCACCGAAGTGATCTTCTCGGCTTCCTCGTCCGGAATTTCGCATTCGAACTCTTCTTCCAACGCCATCACCAGTTCAACGGTGTCCAGCGAGTCGGCGCCCAGGTCATCGACGAACGATGCGCTGGTGGTGACTTCTTCTTCTTTCACGCCGAGTTGTTCGACGACGATTTTCTTGACGCGTTCTTCGATGCTGCTCATGGATTCGCTCCAGACGGAGATGGGTGACTTGTTGGATTCTGCCGACGCCGTGCGAAGGCAAACCGGGGGATAGTGTAGTGGAAACCGGCGACGGCGGGCAGGTATCGCCAATCGCTACCGAATCAACCACTTACAGCTAATTCTTTAGGGCATGTACATGCCGCCGTTGACGTGCAGGGTTTCGCCGGTGATGTAGCCGGCGGCGGGACCGGCGAGGAAGGCGACCGCGTTTGCGATGTCGGCCGGCTCGCCCAGCCGCCCCAGCGCGATCTGTTCGCCGAGCGCCTTCTTGGTCTCTTCGGGCAGGTCCTTGGTCATGTCGGTGGCGATGAAGCCCGGAGCGACCACGTTGACGGTCACGCCCCGGCTGCCGATTTCCTTCGCCAGCGACTTGGAGAAGGCGATGATGCCGGCCTTGGCGGCGGCGTAGTTGGCCTGCCCCGCATTGCCGGTGACGCCGATCACCGAGGCGATGTTGATGATGCGGCCCTTGCGCGCCTTCATCATGCCGCGCATGACCGCCTTGGACGTGCGGTAGACGCTGGTGAGGTTGGTGTCGAGGATGGCCTGCCAGTCCTCGTCCTTCATCCGCATCAGCAGGTTGTCGCGGGTGATGCCGGCGTTGTTGACCAGGATCGAGATGGCACCGAACTCCTTCGCGATGCCATCGATCAGCGCATCGACCGCGGCCGAATCCGTGACATTCAGCTCGCGACCGTGGCCGCCTGTGGCGGCAAGCCGCTCGCCGATGGCCTGTGCGCCGGAAGCGCTGGTCGCGGTACCGATCACCGTCGCGCCCTGCGCGGCCAGTGCGTCGGCGATGGCGGCGCCAATGCCGCGGCTGGCGCCGGTGACCAGTGCGATTTCACCCTGCAGGGGCTTGCTCATGATGATGTCCTCGAAACGGTTCGGCATGCAGCGGATCAGGATAAGCGAAGGGACGCAGCGTGCGTCAAGCCTGCCAGTCCGCGAGTGCGCCCTGGAAATCGCCCACGCCACCGATGGCGCGTGCATCCAAGCCCTTGTCGATGCGCTTCGCCAGACCGGCCAGCACCTTGCCGGGGCCGCATTCGGCGATGCGCGTGGCGCCGTTCGATGCCAGTACCTGCACGCAGTCGGTCCAGCGCACGGGCAGGTACAGCTGGCGCACCAGGGCGTCGCGGATCGCATCCACGCCGTCGTGCACCTTGGCGTCGACGTTCTGCACCACCGGCAGCGACGGTGCATGCCACGACAGACCGGCCATGACCTCCGCCAGCCGATTGGCGGCTTCGCGCATCAGCGGCGTGTGCGACGGCACGCTGACCGCCAGTTTCACCACCTTGCGGATGCCGCGCTCGGTCAGCATCGCGACCGCGCGATCAACCGCGTCGGCGTCGCCGCCGATCACGATCTGGCCCGGCGAGTTGTAGTTGGCGGGCACGACGACCTTGCTGTCGGATGCCTGCGCGCAGACCTCCGCCACCATCGCATCCTCGGCGCCCAGCACGGCCGCCATCGCACCGACACCTGCGGGCGCAGCGTCCTGCATCAGCTGCCCGCGCAGACGCACGAGATGCGCGCCGTCCTTGAGCGACAGCGCACCGGCGGCGACCAGCGCGGTGTACTCACCCAGACTATGGCCGGCCAGCTGCGAAGGCTGCGCGCCGCCCTGCTGTTGCCATGCGCGCCACACGGCGATGCCGGCCGCGAGCAGCGCGGGCTGCGTGTATTCGGTGCGGTTGAGCATTTCTTCGGGCCCGCCCTGCGACAGCGCCCACAGGTCGACGCCAGCACCTTCGGAGGCTTCGGCGAACGTCTCGCGCACGAGCGGATGCAGTTCGGACAGCTCGGCCAGCATACCGACGGACTGCGACCCCTGGCCCGGGAAAACGAAAGCGAGTTGCGTGGAAGTCACTCGGACACCCTGCATGAAATCAGGCGGCGATGATACGGGCGAACCCGCCGGATTGTCTGTACCGGGGCGTATGCCCTGCGACGCGATGTCGCGGGCACATGCACGTGGATTCTCGCGGTATCGAAGCACGAGGCCCGAAACGAAGAAGGCGATGCTTCGCAGCATCGCCTTCTGTCGGTTCCGCCACGCGGAACTCAGTAGCGCAGCAGCACCGAGCCCCACGTGAATCCGCCACCGAAGGCTTCCAGCAGCAGCAACTGGCCACGCTCCACGCGGCCGGAGCGCACGGCCGTATCCAACGCCAGCGGCACGGAGCCGGACGAGGTGTTGCCATGCTTGTCGACGGTCACGATGACCTGGTCCATCGACATGTCCAGTCGCTTGGCGGTGGCTTCGATGATGCGAAGGTTGGCCTGGTGCGGAATCAGCCAGTCCAGATCGTGCTTGTCCAGGCCATTGGCGTCGAGCGTCTCGTCGACCACGCTGTCGAGGGCTTTCACGGCGTACTTGAAGACGTCGTTGCCTTTCATGTGGATGCGGATGCCGTTGTTCGGCTCGTCCGGGTTGAACCCCTTGGACACGCCGACGGGATTCCACAGCAGTTCCTTCTTGCTGCCGTCGGCGTGCAGATGGGTGCTGAGGATGCCGGTCTCGCTGTCGGCCTTGAGCACGGCCGCACCGGCGCCGTCGCCGAACAGCACGCAGGTGGTGCGCTCGGTCCAGTCGACGATGCGACTGAGGGTTTCCGTACCGATCACCAGCGCGGTCTTGGCATCGCCGCAGCGGATGAACTTCTCTGCCACGCTGAGCGCATAGATGAAGCCGGAGCAGGCGGCATTGACGTCCATCGCGGCGCAGCCGGCCGCGCCGAGGCGCGCCTGGATCAGGCAGGCGGTGGACGGAAAGATCAGGTCGGGCGTGGTAGTGCCCACGACGATCAGGTCGATCTCGGAGGCATCGACGCCGGCGGCCTCGAGTGCGCGGAGCGCGGCCTGGTAGCCCAGGTCGCCGGCGGTTTCACCCTCGGCGGCGATGTGGCGCTCGCGGATGCCGGTGCGGGACTGGATCCATTCGTCGCTGGTGTCGACCAGCTTCGACAGGTCTTCGTTGGTCAGCACCTTTTCGGGCAGATAGCTGCCCGTACCGGCGATGCGCGCATAAATGCGCCCCTTGTTACCCGGCTCGCTCATGCATGCTCCCATTGCCGGCCCAACGAAGGGCCCTGATTGTCATTGATCATGCGGGAAGCGCGCCCTGCGGGAGGGCGCGCCGCGCGGATCAATCTTCCTCGACGGCCGTCGTCTTGGTGGCGATGACCTTCTTGCCACGGTAGTAACCGTCGGCGGTCACGTGGTGGCGCAGGTGGATCTCGCCCGTGGTCGGGTCGGTCGACAGCTGCTTGGCGGTCAGCGCGTCGTGCGAACGACGCTGGCCACGACGGGACGGGGTGACGCGGGATTTCTGCACAGCCATGGGATTGCTCCAGCTCTTGTATCTGTTGGTGAACCTTGCGGTTCGTGTTGCCAGACCGCGGTAGCGGCTAGTTCTTCTTCAGCGAGGCCAGCGCCGCGAACGGACTGGTCTTCGCCACCTCTTCTTCGTCCGCGACCCATTCGCGCTCGATGGCCTCGGACGTGGGATCCACCGGCACCACCGGCACGGCGAGGACCAGTTCGTCCTCCACCAGGTCGGCGGGGCGCAGCATGCCATCCTCCGGTACCAGCAGGGCTTCGTAGCCGGGCGGCAGCGCGGACTCCTCATCCTCGCTGCGCACCAGCCCGAGCCGCTGCTCCACCGTCACCGGCAGGACGAACCGCCGCAGGCTGCGCTGGCATACCAGCGGCAACTCCGCCTCGATCCGCAACCCGATGTAAGGCACCTGCAGGGCGTCGCGATCGAACTCGATCGCGTAACGCGCCTCGCCTTCGGTATCGACAAGAAGACCCTGCAGGCGCGTCAACGAGGACAACGGCAGGCGACCTTCAAAGCTGCGCCGGGCCGCGACCATGCGCCAAGCATCCAACATCTCGGGCGTATTCGCGGACATAAGCCGCTGAATGTTAAGGATCAAACACCGACCTGTCAAACCACCCCCGTCCCTCAGGATGGCTTGCCGCCCGCCCCGGGGCCGGTCAGACTCCCCCGCCCCCGTCCCCTGCCGGTGCTCCACCCCCATGCCGCTCATGCTCGCCTCCACCTCCCGCTACCGCCGAGAACTGCTCGAGCGGCTGCGCGTGCCGTTCCACATCGCGCGTCCGGAGGTGGACGAAAGCCCGCTGGACGCCGAGTCCGTGCCCGCCATGGCGGTCCGCCTGGCCCTTGCCAAGGCCGAGGCCATCGGCCGCCAGCATCCCGGCAGCTGGGTCATCGGCGCCGATCAGGCGGCCGAGCTGGATGGACACGCCCTGGGCAAGCCCGGCCAGCGGGAGGCCGCCATCGCCCAGCTGACCGCCATGTCGGGGCGACAGGTCCGCTTCCAC
The DNA here is from genome assembly GCF_001427635.1 of Pseudoxanthomonas sp. Root65. Lineage (NCBI taxonomy): Bacteria > Pseudomonadati > Pseudomonadota > Gammaproteobacteria > Lysobacterales > Lysobacteraceae > Pseudoxanthomonas > Pseudoxanthomonas sp. Root65. Next base: position 411,981 of record NZ_LMHA01000002.1, on the reverse strand, counting down.
ACCGCGGTGTGCCTGGTCCGCGAGGAGCAGGTCCTGCACGCCCAGGATGTCACCACGGTCCACTTCCGCACGCTCACGCCTGCGGAGATCGAGCGCTACGTGGATGCCGAGCAGCCGTTCGACTGCGCCGGCAGCTTCAAGTCGGAAGGCCTGGGTATCGCCCTGTTCGACGCCATCGAATCCTCCGATCCGACGGCGCTGGTAGGCCTGCCGTTGATCGCGGTCGCCCGCATGCTGCGCGAAGCGGGCTTCGACCTGCCCTGATCGGCCTGCATCACTGGATGTCGACCGGCTGCTCCGCCCAGGTTTCGACACTGCCGTCGCCGCCGGTCACCCGCAATCCCAGCCAGTAACGGCCGGCCGGCACGTCGCCGGCATCGACCCGGGCCGTGAACTGCACGTTCGGCATGCGCGGATCGCGCGACGCGTCCTTGAGGAAGCTGCGCAGCCATTCGTTGGCGCCGCCATAGGTGGCCTCGGCGACGACGCGGCCATCGAGCAGCAGCTCCACCTTTGACACACCGACCCCGTCCTTCACCGCCCAGCCCCCGACGTTGAAACGGCGCTCCACGCGGACGCCCGCCTGCGGCACGTCGATATTGGCAACGACCGGCGTGATGCAATCGCCCTGCCCCTGCTCGGCCGGCAGCGCGAACAGCAGGAACCGGCGCGCGCCATGATCGATGTTGACGACACGTGCCGGCGGCAACGGACCGACGACCCGGCACAGTTGCTGGTAGTGAGCGAGCAGCGCACTGAACTTCACGTCGGTGGCGCCGACGACGAGCAGCAACGGCGTATCGCGCGAACCGTCGTGCTGCAGGCCCCAGAGCTGCAACTGCGGTGCGCGTCCATGCTTGTGGTTGAGCGGATGATCGAGCACGGCGATATCCGCGTCGTCCAACGCGAAGCCCAGCTCCGCGCCCGTCTTGAAATTGTCCGCCACCAGCACGGTTTCTTCCGGGAGCGTCGCACGCATCGCCTGCACCTCCTCGGCCAACGCATCCCATCCTGCGAAGTTCTCGGGGTAGTACTTGCTGCCGGCGATCTGCGCACGCAGTCCCGGCGATGACACCGCCACGTAATAGCCCAGCATCAGCAGCGCGCCGATGGCGGCGACGCCCCAGGTGGCGCGACGCCACGCCGGCGACCATTCCCGCAACAACAGCGGCACCACGACGAGCAGGGCGAGGTAGCCCGGCAACGGCCAGTGGAAGCTCACCCGTTCGTTGTCGGCAAAGAAGCCCAGCACGAAGAAACCCAGCGTCGAGACTGCGCCCAGCAGCGCGAAATAGCGCCACGCAGTGCCGGCCTGCGCGTCGCCGCGGATACCGCGCCTGCACACCACCAGCATGGCCCAGAACAGCAGCGGCGTTGCCATCGCCGCCTGCACCAGCAGGAACCGGAACCCGTCGCCATGGAACGCCCATGGGTGCCGGTCCAGCAACTGGAAGCGCAGACCGGCGTCGGCATATTCGAGATTCCAGGCCAGCAATGGCGCCCACGCCAGCACCCCTACCGCCAGTGCGACCCACACCCGGGCGTCACGCAGCACCTTGCGGCCTTCGGGCAACCACAGCAATGCGAGCAAGCCCACGCCGATGACGCCAACGAAGCGATAGTGGCTGAGCGCCCCCAGCATCAGGCCCAGCGCCAGTTCGGTCGCCGACATCGCATCGACGTCGCGCAGCAGCCGCGCACCAGCATCGGCGCACAGCACCGTCGCCAGCGCCATCGGCACATCCGGCAGGGCGAGCAGGCCCAGCGTGCCCGACAGCGGCATCAGCACGACCAGCAGCGCCGCCTGCCAGCCGATCGCCGCCCCGAACCAGTGCGCGGCGCTGCGGGCAACCAGCCATGGAAGCAGTGCGGCCATCAGCAGGAACGGCGCACGCACGGCCAGCACGTGATGGCCTCCCAGTTCGGTGCCCAGGCGGGTCAGCCATGCGGTCAGTCCCGGCAGGTCGGAATAGGCCGCCGCCAGATGCCGGCCCTCCTGCCAGTAGAAGGCTTCGTCCACAAACAGCGGAAGGCGTGCCGCGATGGCGACCTTGACGACCGTCACGATTGCCCACACGGCCAGGAACCATCGTCGCGCGCGTTGTTCTTCGTCCATCTCGCTACACTGCCCTCAACCCACGATCGGAACCGAGAGCGCGATGTCCGCCATCCCCAGCACCCGCCCTATGCTATCCGAAGGTTTGGCCGACGCACTCGCCCGCGCGCAGGCGCAGGTGAACGCGCTGGTGCTCGGCAAACCGCATGAGGTGCGGCTCGCCTTCGTGGCGCTGCTGTCCGATGGCCACCTGCTGATCGAAGATCTGCCGGGCCTGGGCAAGACGACGCTGGCGCATGCGCTGGCGGCCACGTTGGGGCTGACGTTCCAGCGCGTGCAGTTCACCTCGGACCTGCTGCCCGCCGACGTGCTGGGCGTGTCGGTGTACGACGCACAGGCGCGCGCCTTCACCTTCCATCCGGGGCCGGTGTTCACCAACGTGCTGCTGGCCGACGAGATCAACCGTGCGCCGCCGCGCACGCAGAGTGCGCTGCTGGAAGCGATGGCCGAGCACCAGGTGACGCTGGACGGCGTCACCCACGCGCTGCCGCAGCCGTTCTTCGTGATCGCCACGCAGAATCCAGTGGACCTGTCGGGCACGTATCCGTTGCCGGATTCGCAGCTGGACCGCTTCCTGTTGCGCCTGGCGCTCGGCTATCCCAGCGCCGAATCCGAACGGCAGCTGCTGGCCGGCAGTGATCGCCGGACGATGATCGCGCAGGCGATGCCGCTGCTGTCCGGCGACGAAGTGCTCGCGCTGCGCGACGCGGTGAACGGCGTGCATGCCAGCGATGCGCTGATCGACTACGTGCAGGCACTGCTCACGCGCAGCCGCCAGCACCCGGGGGTACGCGTGGGCCTGTCGCCGCGTGCGGGCATCGCCCTGCTGCGCGCGGCACGCGCCTACGCGCTGCTGCTCGGACGAAGCCACGTCTTGCCCGACGACGTGCAGGCCCTGTTCGCGGCGGTCGCGGCGCATCGGTTGGTACCGGAAGCGGAGGCGGCGTCGGCCGGGGTACTGGCCAAGGCGATCCTGCATGCGGTGCCGGTCGATTGAGCATGGCGCCGACCCTGGCCCGGCGTTTCGCACGTCTGGGGCGCCCACGCCGGCCGGAGTCGCTGCCGGTCGCGCTCGATCGCAGGCGCATCTACGTGCTGCCCACGCGGTTCGGCCTGTTCTTCGCCGCGCTGGTGTCCGCCATGATGCTGGGCGCGCTGAACTACAACAACAATCCGGCGCTGTTGCTGGCGTTGTTGCTCGGCGCGACGGCCATGGCCAGCCTGATCTTCGCGCATCTGCAACTGGCCGGTCTGCGCGTGGAGGCGTTGTCCGCGGATCCGGTGCCGCTCGGGGAACCGCTGCGGCTGCACGTCGCCATTGCATCGCGCGACGCGCGCGTGCGCCATGGCCTGCGCGTGGACGCCGGCAACGAACACGCCTTCGTCCTGCTGCCGGCCGCCGAAGGGATCGTGGTCGACCTGGCGCTGCCGACCCACCGGCGTGGCTGGTACGACCTGGACCGCGTGCGGTTGTCGACCACCCAGCCGCTCGGCCTCGCCCGGGCGTGGGCATGGGTGTGGCCCGACGCGCCCCTGCTGGTCTATCCCGCCATGGAAGTGCAGGGTCCGCCGCTTCCGCACGCCGACAGCGCAGGCACCCGGGCACGACTGGACCCCGCCGGCGAGGACGTCCACCAGTTGCGCAACTACCGCGCCGGCGATGCGCGCCGCGCCATCGCCTGGAAACCGTCCGCGCGCCGCAACCAGTTGCTGGTACGCGATTACGAACAACCGCTGGGCCGCGACGTGGAACTGGACTGGGAAGCGCTGCCGACGCTCCCGCACGAACGGCGGATCCAGCGACTCGCGCACTGGGTGGACTCCGCCGAACGCGAAGGACTCCGCTACCGGCTGCGGCTGCCCGGCCACCCTGCGCTGGGGCCAGCGAACGGCCCTGCGCATCGCCACCTCTGCCTGCGCGCCCTGGCGCTGCTTCCGCATGAAACCCACTGACGTCCCCACCCTGGACAGCCTCAGTCGCCGCTGGACACTGGCGGCGGCCGGCGCCTGCCTGCTGCCGCTGCTGATCCAGTTGCCGCCGGTGCTGGCGTTCGGCATCGGTGCCACGGGCGTGGTGCTGGCCGTCGCATCGTGGCGCCGTCCCCTGCCCGGCCTGTTGCGCGCGTTGATGGCGCTGGCGCTGGTCGCGGCGGTGATGTCGGTGACCGGCATGCAGTTCGGTCGCGACACCGGCTGCGCCCTCCTCGCCGGCATGCTCGCGATCAAGCCGACGGAGACCCGCACGCTGCGCGACAACCGTAGCCTGCTCGGCTTCGCCCTGTTCGCGCCCTTCGCCGCCTTCCTGCTCGACCAGGGCCCGCTGAGCATGGCGCTGGGCCTGGCCAGTGTGCTGGGTGCCCTGGTTGCGCTGCATCGGCTCGCCGATGCCGAGGCGGTATCGCTGGCGGGCGTGGCGCGCCCGCTGCAGCAGGCGCGGGAGATCGGCAAGCTGGTCGCCATCGGCGTGCCGCTGGTGCTGGCGGCGTTCTGGCTGTTCCCGCGCTTCCCGTCGCCGCTGTGGGGCGTGCCGGAACGGGCCCTGTCGAAGCCCGGCCTCAGCGACGACATGTCGCCCGGCAGCTATCTCGACCTCGTCGCCGATGAGTCGCCGGCATTGCGCGTGCAGTTCTTCGGTGCCACGCCGCCCACCAGCCAGATGTACTGGCGCGGCCCGGTGCTGACGGATTTCGATGGCCGTACCTGGACGCGCCGCGCCGCTTCACCCGGCATGCCGCCACCCGCGACGACCCGCGCTGCGGTGAGCTGGGACTACCAGATGGACGTGGAACCCAGCGACCGCCGCGACCTGGTGGCGCTGGACCTGCCCACCGCGACGCCCGACGGCGCGTGGATGGCGCGCGACTACAGCATGGCGACGCCCGCGCCGCTCAGCTCGCTGACGCGCTGGCGCCTGCAGTCCTCGCGCCCGACGCAGTTCGAAGCGGACCTGCCGGCATGGCGACGTGCCCAGGCCCTGCAGCTGCCCGCGGGCTTCAATCCGCGCACGCGTGCGCTGGGCACGCAATGGCGTCGCGAGGCCGGCGGCAACGATGCGGCGATCGTCGCGCGCGCCCTGCAATGGATCCGCGCCGACTTCGCCTACACGCTGGACACGCCGTTTCCCGGCCGCGACACGGTCGACGAGTTCCTCTTCGACCAGCAGCAGGGGTTCTGCGAGCACTTCAGCTCGTCCTTCGTGTTCCTGATGCGCGCCGCGGGCGTCCCCGCGCGCGTGGTCACCGGCTATACCGGCGGCACCTACAACCCGCTCGGTCGCTACTGGGTGGTGCGCAACATGGATGCGCATGCGTGGGCGGAAGTGTGGATGCCGCAACGCGGCTGGGTGCGCGTGGACCCGACCGCGGCGGTCGCACCGGAAAACATCTACGACACGCTGGAAGATCGCCTGGGCGCCGGCGGCGCGGTGGGCGCCATGGCCGGCCTGATCGGGGCCGAGAACCTGGGCCAGGTGGGCGACTGGCTGCGTCGCGGCTGGAACGACCTGGTGCTGGGCTTCGACGCCCGACGCCAGTCGCGCCTGCTCGAGCGTTTCGGTGCCAAGCAGCTCGGCGGCGGCGCTCTGACGGCGCTGTTCGGCCTGTTCGCCATGGCGGCGCTGGTCTGGATGGGCTGGCTGCTGGCACGCGGTGAACGGGAGCGCGACCCGCTGCTTCGCGCCTGGCATCGTCTCGGTGCGCGTTATGCCCGGCACGGTCTGGGCCGCGAGCCGCACGAGAGCCCGGCCGACTGGGCGCGCCGGGCCTCCGCGGGACGTCCGCAGGCCGCGCAGGCACTGGCGTCGCTCAGCCGCCGTTTCGCCGATGCACGCTACGCTCCGAATGAGGGAGACCACCGCGCACTGATCGAAGACCTGCGCCGGCACCGCCCATAACCCGCTGGAGACTGGCCATGAACCTTCGTTTCGCCGTCGTCATTGCAGCCACCGCGCTGCTTTCCGCCTGCGCCACCGCGCCTGCGCCGCTGCAGGGCAGCTTCACCCAGGTCAATCCACGCGACTCGGTGGGTGCCCCCCAGGTCGGCGCGCCGGTGCGCTGGGGTGGCCGCATCATCAGCACGGCACCGGGACAGAATTCCACCTGCTTCCAGCTCGTGTCGCGGCCGCTCAATGCGACCGGCCGGCCGATGGCCACGGCGCCGGATGCCACCGACGGGCGCTTCATCGCCTGCCGCGCCGGTTTCTACGACCCTGCGGTGTTCGCCGAAGGACGCGAAGTGACCTTCGTCGGCAAGATCGAGGGCTACGAAAGCACCCGCATCGGCGAGTACGACTACCAGTTGCCGCGCGTCGCGGCCGATGTGGTCTACCTGTGGCCGGAAGTACGCGAAGTCGAGGTGGTCCGTCCCTATCCATACTACGACCCCTTCTGGGGTCCGCGCTGGGGCCGCTGGGGCTGGTGGTAAGTCCACGGCGTGATGAACGAAAAAAGCCGCTCGATGAGCGGCTTTTTTCTTGTCTGGTTGTCAGCCCGGTGTGCCGAAGCGACCCAGCGGCGCACCGGCCAGCAAATGCAGATGGATATGGAACACGGTCTGCCCGGCATCCTCGCGGCAGTTCATGACGATGCGGTAGCCGTCCTGCTCGAACCCTTCGCTGCGCGCGTAATGCGCGGCGGCCAGCGCCAGCTTGCCGATCAGGTGCGCCTGCTCCGGGCGCACGTCGTCGAGCGTGGGGATCGCCTCGTTCTTCGGGATGAAGAGCACATGCACCGGCGCTTGCGGGGCGATGTCCTTGAAGCCGAGGACCTCGTCGTCTTCATAGACGATGGTGGCCGGGATCTCGCGGCGGATGATCTTGGCGAAGATGGTGTCGGTCATGTGGCGGGATTCGGGATTCGGGATTCGGGAGCATAGCGCCTGCCGTGGCCGCGGATGGCCGGGGTGCGGCCACGCGTCTCCGGCTCAGGATCAGCGCCTTCAGGCCATTTCGCTGCGGCCACCGAAGGCATGCGCCAGCGTGCCGCGGTCCACGTACTCCAGTTCGCCGCCCAGCGGCACGCCATGCGCCAGCCGGCTGGGGCGTACGCCCTGCTGGCGCGCCAGCTGCGCCAGGTAGTGCGCGGTGGCCTCGCCTTCGACGGTGGGGTTGGTGGCGATGATCAGTTCGGTCACTTCGCCCTGCGCGAGTCGTGCCGACAGCGCCTCGAGCCCCAGTTCGCGCGGGCCGATGCCGTCCAGCGGCGACAGCCGTCCGTGCAGGACGAAGTACACGCCGCGGTAGCCGGTGGCCTGTTCGATCGCCAGGCGGTCGGACGGCGACTCCACGATGCACAGCTGGTGACGGTCACGGCTGCCACTGGCGCACAGCGCGCAGATCTCGCTCTCAGTGAAATCGCGGCACTGCGCGCAGTGGCCGATGTGCTCCAGCGCCTCGGCCAGCACCGCAGCCAGGCGCTTGCCGCCGTCCCGCTCGCGGTCGAGCAGGTGGTAAGCCATGCGTTGCGCGGTCTTCTGGCCGACACCGGGCAGGACGCGCAGCGCCTCGATGAGCTGTTCGAGCAGCGGACTGGACATGGTGGTCCGGAAACCGTGGGCGGACGCGCCGCCGTCATCCGGTTCCCGCCGGCATCAGAACGGCATCTTCATGCCCGGCGGCAGCGGCATGCCGGCCGTGGCCGCACCCATGCGCGACTTCGATTCCGCGTCGACCTTGTTGGACGCGTCGTTGAACGCGGCCGCGATCAGGTCTTCCAGCATCTCCGCATCGGACAGCAGCGAAGGATCGATGCGGATCTTGCGGCATTCCTTGGCGCCGGTCAGGGTCACGCTGACCATGCCGCCACCGGCGTTGCCGGTCACTTCCAGCTTGGCGAGTTCTTCCTGGGCGCGCTGCAGGTTCTCCTGCATCTTCTGCGCCTGCTGCATCAGTTGGGCGATGTTTCCACGCATGTCGTGATCACTCTTCGTAAGGTCGGATGGAGTCCGGCACGAGCCTGGCGCCATGCTGCTGCATCAGCTGCCGCACGTCCGGATGGTTCATGAAGGTCTCCTCGGCCTCGCTCTGGCGCTCGTCGCGCTGCCGGTGGCTGCGCTCCTTCAGCGTCTCGGCGTCGGAGGTGGTCGCGGCGAAGGCAAGCCGCGGTGCCACGCCGTAGCGGCTGGCGATGGCCTCGCCCAGTTCGCCCAGGGTGCGCTCGGAGCGCAGGTAGTCGAAGCCGCTGTCCAGCGCCAGCGTCAGGGTGCCGTTCGCGTAGCCGGCGAAGGCGACGTTGTCGACCAGTTGCTTGCCCACGCCCTTGAGCCCGCAGGTACCGGCGAAATGCAGCCAGGTCTCAGCATCGGTGATGCCGATGTCGACCGGCATCGTGCTCGACGCCACCGGGGCGGCAACGGGCGCGGCCACCACCGCCGGTTCGGCAGGACGCCAGGGCGGCACGTCGTCGACCGCGACGCGCGACGGCGCGGGACGTTCTTCGCGCGCCATCTGCTGCGGCGGCATCACCGGTTCCGCTGCCGCCACCTTCGCCTGCACCGGCACGGGCGTGCTGGCGGCAGACGGCGCAGCCATCGACGCCGAAGCCGGTACGTCGGTGGCAGGCGACGGGCGCGCTTCGCCGCGCATCTCGCCGGCCTGCGCCGGGCGGAACGCCAGCATCCGCAGCACGCTCATCTCGAAACCGGCGCGTCCGCTGGGCGCCAGGTGCAGGTCGCGCCGGCCATTGATCGCCATCTGGTACCAGAGCTGCACCACTTCCGGCCGCAGCTGTCCGGCGAAGGCGTCGACATCGACCCCTTCCGCGTCCACATCGGCCGACGGCACCAGCTGACGCACCTGGATGCGATGTAGGGCTTCGGCCACTGCGTCGAGCACGCCAGCCCAGTCGGGCGAGAACTCGGCCAGCCGCGCTACCACCTGCAGCAGCGCCTCGCCGTCGCCCTGTGCCAGCGCCGCCAGCATGGCGCTGACCTGGGTGCGGTCCACCGTCCCCAGCATGGTGCGCACGCCGTCCTCGCGCAGGGCGCCACCGGCATAGGCGATGGCCTGGTCGAGCAGCGACAGGCCGTCGCGCAGCGAGCCATCGGCCGCGCGCGCGAGTTGGGCGATGGCGGCGGTATCGGCCTCGATCGCCTCGGCGGCGAGGATCTTGGTCATCTGCCCCCGGATCTGTTCCTCGTCCAGCCGCTTGAGGTTGAACTGCAGGCAGCGCGACAGCACGGTGACCGGCAGCTTCTGCGGGTCGGTGGTGGCGAGCAGGAACTTGACGTGTTCCGGCGGCTCTTCCAGCGTCTTCAGCAGCGCATTGAACGCCGCCTTCGACAGCATGTGCACTTCGTCGATCAGGTAGACCTTGAACTTGCCGCGCGAGGGCATGTACTGCGCGTTCTCGATCACCTCGCGCACGTCGTCCACACCGGTGTTCGATGCGGCGTCGATCTCCAGCAGGTCGATGTAGCGGCCGGCATCGATATCGAGGCAGGCCGGGCACTGGCCGCAGGGATCGGCGCTGGTACCCTTCTCGCAGTTCAGCGACTTGGCGAAGATGCGGGCGATCGTGGTCTTGCCCACGCCGCGCGTGCCGGTGAACAGGAAGGCATGGTGCACGCGGCCGCTGTCCAGCGCATTGGTCAGCGCGCGGACCACGTGCTCCTGGCCCACCAGCTCGGCAAAACGCTTGGGACGCCACTTGCGGGCGAGGACGAGGTAGGACATGCCGACATTGTGCCACGCCCCGCCCGTCGTCCCTCCGGCCGGCACGTACCCATCGGCTTCGCTTGTGGCCGCCCCCCTGCGAAGGCTAGAATCCACGACCCTGAAAGCAGCCCCGGCCGCGTTCAGGTCCCGGAGAGGTGTCCGAGTGGTTGAAGGAGCACGCCTGGAAAGTGTGTAAGCGTCTAAACCGCGCTTCGGGGGTTCGAATCCCCCTCTCTCCGCCAGATCACGCAAACCCCTGACTCGTCAGGGGTTTTTCGTTTCTGGCCCCGGAAGGATGCAGGACACAAATCGGGACACATCTCCCGATGCGCATTCCCCATCATTTGGTTCGATCTCCGTCTGGCCTCTGGTCGTTCCGTCAGCGCGTTCCCACGGATCTCCAGGACCTAGTTGGCCGCCGGCTGCTCAAGCGCACCCTGCGCACGAATGACTTGTCCGAGGCCCGGCTACGCGCGCTGGTGTTGGCGTCCCGCTATGCTCAAGCCTTCTCAACGCTGAGGGATCGGCGGATGGACAAGCTGGGGAAGAAAGAAGCCGATGAGCTGATCGCCCGACTGACGCAAGCGGAGGGCTTGAAGGACCTTACGCTCCATCGGACACGAGCTCCTGACGGGACCGTCAGTGAGCGCTGGCAGATCGACTCGGACGAGGACCTGCGCCTCTTTCAGCAAGCCCAACGTCAGTCGAACGACCCCTTGCTGGATGCGGTCAACTCTCCCCTGTCACCGCGCGACTTCTCAGCGGCCAGGGCGAAGATCACCCCCATCACCCTGGCGGACGCTCGGGACGGGTGGCTGGCCAGCTTGCAGGGCAGCACGCTGCCTAAGACTCTCGTGATTAAGAAGACCGCCGTGGAGGCCCTGGTCCGCTTCCTGGGAAGCAAGACCAAGCTGCACACAGTCACTCGGACGGATCTCGCTCGCTGGTATCAGCACATGCGGGATGAGGGGGCCTCTACCCCTACGCTGACCAACAAGCAGAGCTACGTAGGCGGCAAAGGTGGCTTCTTTGAATGGGCCCAGGCTTCCGGCTACTACCCGAAAGGCGACAACCCCGCTGCGGGTCATGTCAGCTACTCCATCCGGGAGAAAAGGGCCCGAAAGAAGTTCGGGTTTAAGGCCTATGACGCACACCAAGTCCAAGCCCTGTTCGCCCCGGCGGCCTTCGAGGCCTTGGCGCTGTCTGCCCGCTGGGCTGCGGTCATCGGCCTTTACACGGGGGCCAGGGCGTCCGAAGTGGGTCAACTCTTGGTCGCGGACGTCATCGAAGAGGACGGCCTGCTCTGCATCAAGGTGTCAGACGACGGCGAGCACCAGAAGGTAAAGACTGAGGTCAGCCTGCGAACCGTGCCCGTGCATCCGGACTTGCTGTCACTGGGCTTCCGGGAGTGGGTCGATGGGCTGCGGGCAGCCGGTGCTGAACGTCTGTTTCCGGCCGCGAGGGCGGATGCCAAGAACGGGCAAGGCAATTGGATCACCAAAGCCTTCGGCCGCCACCTGGAACTGGTGGGAAAGAACTGGCCCGCAGGCAAGCGAGGCTTCCACTCGCTGAGAAAGACGGTCATCCAATCGCTTCAGGGGGCGGGCGTGCCATCCGAACTGCGCGCTCAACTCGTGGGACACGAACTCGACGACGAGCACCACTCGACTTATAGCCGCGATTTCACCGTGCGCGAAAAGCTTCATGGCCCCGGCCCCACGACTCCAGGACTTGATGCGCTGAACTTTGGATTGAATCTTCCCGCACTCGCTCAACTGTTGCTCGACACCGCACCGAAGCCGCGTGCTGGACGCAAGCGCTTGGTAAATAGTTGAACCTGCGGACTAAAGAGAAAAAGTGTGAAAAAGTTCCGGAGCACAAGCTTGCGCAAATCGTAAATGCTGTTTGGCTACGAGTCCCTACCCTGCAGCAGGACTGCCCATGCCAGACGCACAAATCCGCATCGCCGCTCAACTCTTGAGTGGAAGCCTCCACCGAGTAAGGAGCCTCAGCGCCGACGAGCGATCTGAAGACCTTCGACTCGCACTTGAACTGGCAGAGGAGCTTCTTCGGCAACGCGGGCACGGCGTTCCGACTTTCGAGAACTCACCGCCCACGTCCGAACTCGGTCCCAAGCTGACAGCAACGAAAGAGCGCCTCATTGAACGCGAACCGCTTGCGCCCCTGGACACACTCCTCGCCAATCGGCGTGGGCGAGCGCTAGAGACTGCTGAGAAGCCAGGCCGCAAAGGACCCACGGTCCACTGAGATCGCTGCGCCCTCCCCCGTAACAACGCCCCCCCATTGCGGGGCGTTGTCCTTCTAATGCAGACGAGGCGAACGTAGAGGCTGCGCCGTCTCGCCCGCCTTGAGCTTGGAGGTGTCGACGGGCCCGAACGCAGGCGCGAGGGCATCGGACTGGATGGGGTAGCTCTTCAGCATCTGCCCGCTCCACTCCTCCACCGCTTCTACAGCGCTCACCAGCCGCTGTTCGCACGCGGCTTCGGCCTCGGGTGACCGGGCCTCCCTGGCGGCCTTCAGCGCCGCCAAGCGCTGCTCAATGGCGGCCAGCCGGCGGCCGCGCCGTCTTGCCCATTCCTTTTCATTACCATCCGCCGGCTTCGGGTTGGATTCGACGAACTCTTCCAGAGCGTGCTCCGCGCGGTGAAGCAACTTCAACGCGTGGCGCTCGGCGAGCTGCCGCCGCTTCCATTCCGTCGCCCACCGTTTCAGGGTCCTGAGCCGCTTCACGAGTTCCCGCAGGTCGGTGCGGAGGCGAGAATGGTCCGCGAACGCAGCCAGACGGCCCGCATGGTCTTCCAGGAAACGCCGGGTGTTCTTGAGCAGATCGATGACCGCCGCCAATGCGTCATCAAGCCACAGTTGGACTGCTTCACCAAAAAGGTCTTGTGTCGAAGGGCCAGGGCTTCGGGGAGGCACAGCGATCTGTCCGACGCTCAGCCCCGTGATCCCTTGGACTCCGCGCATCTGTCCGCCTCCCGGCAGCGTCATGTCGACACCACGGCGGTTTGTTTTCTGCCGATCCCAGCGGGCTTGTTCCGGGCCATGGCCATCTGTCGGCGCCATCGCTCGGCCCTCCCGCTCAAAGGTCTCGAGGAGCTTCTCAAACTGCTCGTCGTTCTCTCCATGGATTGCCGCATTGCGTTCAGCACGCTCGGAGTCTTCTCCCCGGCGGGCCAATGCGGATGCGTTCTTGCCGACGTGTTGGGTGGGCCGGCGGCTCAAGAGCGCAGCGGATACCACGTCGCCTCGGGCCACGGCGGCTGCGGCTTGGGCTTCAAGGCTTCGGTGATCCACCTGGGCATCTACCTGCGCAGCAGCGAGGTGGGCATTGGTCACGCGAGCGACCATCTCTCTAACCCACTCGACCTCCGCCCTCCCCGCCGGCCCGCCGTCCAGTTCCCTGGTCTTGTCCGCCAACCCACCGGCATCGAGTCGGCGGGTGGTGGCGAGAATGTGTAAGTGCCAGTTCAAGCCGCCTTTGGCGTCCGGCGAGTGGAGGCTCGCCTGAGCGGCAAACTGGTAACGGTCGACGAGGGCGCGGGTGATCTCCGCAGCCAGCGCCGAGCGTTGGTCGTCGCTGAGCTCGTGAGGTAACGCGAGCTCAAACTCCCTAGCCACGGTCGCGTCTTTGCGTCTCTCTGCTTGCTCCGCAGCGGACCAAAGCTGTGCCGGAACCATCGACCAGTCCGGGGCATCGGTCGGAACCACGCAGCGCGTTTCCACGACGCCGCCGCGCCGGCGGTAGTCGTGCCGCGCTCCCGTCTTCTCGTCGACGAGCAACAGGCCCGCGCCATAGGCCGCTGCGGCGACGGAAGAGTGGCCTTTTGCTCGGCTAAAGGTTTTGACGCGGGCGTGGTAGATGGCCATGGGAGCTCCTGCTTGTGCTCCGCTCTTTATGCCTTGGGCTCAGATTTTCGCAAGCCGCTCGCGGCTTGGGGTTCAAGGGGCGTAGCCCTTTGCGCACGCATTCCGTAGGAATGCCTAAGTGCGCTCTTGCTTATTCTTCTTATGCCCTGCTTCTCAGATCAGGGCGATTCCACGACCGTCGAATTTTCGACGGGGATCGAAACTTGACGAGCCGCTTTTCCCTGATTGAATCAATGCCAGGACCAAGGGAGAGACGCATGACCGCACCGAATCGCTATCAAGACCAAATCAAACGTGCCACGGAACGGCTAGCCCAACTGCAAGCGAAGGAGCTTCTAGCAAACCAGCGACGCGACGCAAAGGCTCAGGAAGTAGCTAAGCGGGAGGAAATGAAGCGACGGCAACGCGTGGCCGAACTAGTATTCTTAGCCGGCGCCCACGCATTGGACGATGAGGAAATTGTGGGCGCACTGTTAGAGCACACTGCTCGTAGGAACGACGAGAGCATTCGCGAACACATTCACGCGACTGGCTCCGAGCAACTCAAACGTCACTGAACCAAGCCTCGGACCGCCGGCTTCTCAGCCCCGTTTAGGCCGCCGTCTCGACAAAGGCAGCACACCACAAAGAAATGTGATGCAATCAGCCCTGAGGGCAGGCCGGCGTCATGGTGGAATGAAAACTTGACGGCGTTGCCTCCAACACCATAAACCGGATACCAACGAGGGAAGGATGATGTCCAGGGATGCGGCGGTGTCGGCGATTAAGAGCGGGCTGTGCCTTGAGCTCCGCTACGATGGTTTCTCACGTCTGGTAGAGGTCCATGCCGTGGGAACGAGCAAAACCGGTCAGCTTTGCATGCGCGTCTACCAAGTGAGCGGCGGGTCCATAAGCGGCGAAAGATCCGGCTGGAAAATGATGCTCATAGATAAAAGCTTCTCCGCGCATCTTTCTACGACCCGGTCTGAGGCACCAAGACCTGGCTACAGGAAAAGAGACCGGGACATGCTAACAATCTATTGCGAGCTCTAGCCCGACAACTCACTGCCGCCAAGAATAAACGATCTCATACGGACTGGGAGGCATTGCTCTATGCAGCTACTGAGAGCACGCATCAAGAACTTCCGCTCTTTGCGTGATGTGTCCATTGACTTCGAGGCTCACACCGCACTGATCGGCGGCAATGGCGCGGGTAAGTCAAGCATCCTCAAGGCTCTTGAAAAGTTTTACTCGACCAGCAAAGCGCTCGACCAAGATGACTACTTCGGCCGCGACATCACTCTACCCGTAGAGATTGAGCTGACCTTCGGGGCGTTAAGTGCCGTGGAGCAAGAGACCTTTGAAAGCAGGGTTCGTGATGGAACCTTGACGGTATCGAGAGTTTTCGACGGGACGGCATCCTCGGGTCGCTACTACGGGTCGACTCTTCAAAATCCAGACTTCTCTGCCATACGTGCCATCGGTGGTGCAACTGAAAAGCGAGCTGCCTACAAAACACTCAAAGAAGAGAACGCCGCTTACGCAGAGCTTCCCAATGTCACGAGTGCTGGGCAAATTGAAGGATGTCTACAGGAGTGGGAACTAGCCCATCCGGATTCGCTGGCCCTACTGAGGGACGACGGCCAGTTTTTCGGATTTCAGAACGCGGGACGTGGGGCGCTACAGCGCCATACAAGTTTTGTCTTCGTTCCAGCGGTTAGGGAGGCTTCGCTTGATGCCGCCGATGGAAAATCCAGCGCCATCGGGCGACTACTCGAGATCGTTGTTCGCAGCGCAATTCTCCAGCGTAAGGATGTGCAGACTTTTCAAGAGGAGGTTACGGCTCGTTATCGCGCCCTGGTCGCGCCTGCAAACATGCCCGAGCTCGGAGAACTCGCGAACCGCTTAACCGTCGACCTAAAAAGCCTATATCGGGACGCTGCTGTGGGTCTTACCTGGCGGGACGTGGCGGATATCGCAGTGCCCCTGCCTGCCGCAGACGTTTCATTGAGTGACGAAGGTTTCGGCGGCCCTGTTGATCGCCAAGGTCACGGGCTACAGCGTGCATTTGTTTTCACGCTCTTGCAGCATTTGGCGAAGACCAGTCATCAGCCTCCGGCGACCGAAGGAGAGACTACGGAGGAAGCAGCCCAAACGCCCCCACCAGCGGCTCCAAGCCTAATCTTGGCCATTGAGGAGCCGGAGCTATACCAGCATCCGACCAAACAGCGCCACCTAGCGAGCGTCCTAAGAGGCTTGAGCACCGGAAGTCTGCCTGGCGCAACGGGGCCAACCCAGATCACTTTTGGCTCGCACTCACCCATGTTCGTTGCGATGGAACGAGCCAACGAGGTGCGGCTTGCTCGACGGTTGAAGTCGACCGATAGCAAGTTCAAGCATGCACATCTGACTTCGTTGAGCCTTGCCAACGTTGCTGCGCGCCTAGAAAAAGCGAACAACAAGGCGCCAGGAACTTGGACCGCAGCAACCCTTACCCCCAGACTGCACATTCTCGGGACGGAACTCTCAGAAGGGTTCTTTGCTAACGGCGTTGTTTTGGTCGAGGGCAGAAGCGACCGATCTGCGCTTCAAGCATGTGCGCGGCTGCTCGGCCTCGACTTCCATGCGGCGGGCATCGCCATCCTTCCCGTCGAGGGTAAGCTTAACCTTGATCGGCCCTACGCAGTGTTCACGGAGCTAGAGATTCCAACTTTTTTAGTATGGGACTGCGATCTGAACAAGAAAGAGCCAGCAGCAAATACCGCGCTCCTTCATTTGGCAGATACCCACGCCAAGTATGACGAACCGCTCTCCACCTGCATAGCCAAAAACTATGCTTATTTTGAAGACACACTTGAATCAACACTTATTCTAGAGCTAGGAAAAGACCTGCACGCGCTGTGCCTAGCAGAAGCGTGCGAACCATTTGGCTTAACGCCAAGCAGAGATACCCACAAAATACCGGAGGTCATGCATCGCGTGCTTGCCTGTGCGAAAGACAAGGGAACAAGCTCGTCCACGTTGGAAGCCCTTGTCAATGCGATATGGCTTCATCTTGTGCCAGCTGCACCAAGCGCGCATACAGATTTTTAAACTACCAGCCGCCTAAGTGGTAACGCAAACTAGCAACACTCATCAGAACGCCCCATCTTACGAGTGCGAGCCATGACTGAATCGGACAGCAATCAACGTATCACCATCACGTGGATTTCCACTCCAACGCTTCCCGAAACTGCGGCCAAGAAGCACGTCATCATTCTCCCAGTATTGAGCAGCCTAGAATCCGGCAGACATTCATACGCATCCACCGCCATTTCTTTAAAGAAATATGCCGAAGCAAAGGCAGAGATCGACTCTCTTACGCCGATAGATGATCTCTATGAACAACGATCTTCGACTATCTACTTGCCCCCAATACTGTTCGTTGCCCAAGCCTTAATCGAGAACCAGGAACTCATAAGGACTACACTTGACATCATCAGCGCATTCCTTAGGAACTCTGGAAAATCCGAGAGCGCACCCGTGGAGTTGTCCTGCGTGGTAGAAGAGAAAAAAGGGGCGCGCAGTGTCCAGCTGGACTATAAAGGACCTGTCAGCGGGCTATCAGCCATTGAGCCCGCCCTAAAAGAGGCGGTGCGTCGTGGAAAGTGAATTTTTTGGTTCACCTCCCTTCATCTCTCAAAGCGTTCTGGAAAAGTGCATTTCCTTCTTAGAGTCGGCAGGTCAGCTAAACCTTATCGTCCGCTCAAGCAAGCTCCAAGGAGCCAAGATCAAAGAGATAGATAAGTTCATCGCGGAGCTTAAGGCCTTCAAACGTTGGGCCATTGACCATGAAGTAGAGCGCCTAGCTAACGACCTCTTTCACTTCCAGTGCTTCATCAGAAGTATCCAATCCTCCTTGGAGACTTGGCTCAACATAAAAAATAATGAGCCGGAGAGCGCTTGGCACTCTCTTATGGATGCTATTGACTACAAAGACATAGCCCTAAGGATTCAAGATTACGAAGGAATCCGGAAACACGAAGCGCTGCTCATCGGCGCGAAGCGACTGCTCTTTCCTGAAAAAATGATCTTCAACAGCCCCGCATTCCGCTCGACAATAGGCACCTGCTCGATCTGCGGCGCCCCATTTCAGTCTTGCGACCACATTGAAGACTTCATATATTCAGGAAGGCTCTGCCGCAGGATCAACATTTCGATCCTCGAAGCAAATCACTCGGCGATTGTGGAAAATCCTCGCGACCCCCGCTGCATCATGACCGAGCGTTCCGATGAGGATGGAAATATGATTAACATGCTCTCGCTCGAGTTGACTGGGGAGAAACTCGGGAAGACTGATAACGCGATGCATGTAAAGGGAATTATCCTTGCAACCAAGGCGTTAGACGTCGAGTAGACACTTGGTCCGATCAAAACTAACAACACGCCCCATTATTAGTTAAGCTAGAGCTCGGACGGCCACGGGCCATACCGCGCTCCAAGGCGAAGCCGGACGCTGCCGCGGTCACCTGCGAACCGTCCCATTCGGCTCCTCTGGCCGAACACGCGAAGAAGACAGCGCACTCACGAAGGTGGCCGGCTAAGGAGTGGCTTCACCAAGCACTTGAACGAGGCCCATGACCCGCAGCATGGCCACGATTTCCAGCTGCCTCTCGGCAACCCACTGTGGGCGGGTCGCCACTTCGCTCTCTGGCACCCGCTTGCCAGCCAGTTCCACAGTTTCCAGGGAAGCGTGGAGGGCCATCGACGTGATGAAGCCCAACAGATCCACGACCTCGCCCGGTGGGATGTCGATGGTTCCAGAGCGGCGAATCAAGGACTGATACCCGTGATGGACGTAACCATGCATGGTCTTTTGCGACTGTTCCCATGTATCCAAAAGATCCGTGTGGCGTTGCTCCCCAGAACGCTGAATCACCTTGCGGATGATCTTCTCTGGGGTTGCCGTGTCGTGGCCCTTCTGGAAGTGAGCCAGTTCCTGATCATTCGCCCACTGCAGCCATAGTCCACGCACAAACGCCTCGAACGAAGGGCGCATCAATGCAGTCGCAGAACCAAGCAGCCCATGTTTGACGAGGAGCGTAGCCGAGGCTTGGTGCTCATGAACCACCGCGAAGGCCACAACCGCCATGTGGTCGGGCTCCGGTGCGTGCAGAACCACCCCGTGTAGGTTGTCTTCGATCCAACGCCGCACATGCTCGGCCCACTCCAGCGCCTCTTGAACTCTCTGGTCCTGAAGCCAAACCGGCCACACATCGGATGCTGCTCCTCCCTCAGGCATCGCCCATCTCCAAGTGAGTCAGAAAGCGTGCCGAGCCAACATCTGGTTGACCCGGCGGCACACATGGTCGACATGATCACCAGCAAACGCCATCTAGAACTCCCCTTCAACAGGGGCGGACGCAGAGAGCTCGGGAAGCCCGGCTCTCAGGGCACCGATAAGTTCCATTAGCTGGTCAAGGCTGGTCATGGGCCTATATTGACACCGCCCACCTTGGGGCGCGATAACACCCCTGCCGCGTGGGAACTTACCACCGGTGTATTGCCTGCTTAGCTCAAGGCAACAGGTGCCCGAAGCGTTCTCGCCTAGAGACGTCGGGGAGCTATTTCCTGTCTTTTCCTGAGACTACGCATGCCCAAACTCCAACGTTTGAGAACCGACGCTTTCCACGCCCAAAAGGGCCGTTGCTGCTACTGCGGCCTGCCCATGTGGAACGCCTCACCCGATGAGCTGGAACCCTTCGGCCTGACTGCCCGCACGGCCTATCCGCTGCGCTGCACCGCCGAACATCTAGTGGCCCAACAAGACGGCGGCAAGGACGTGGCCGGCAACATCGCCGCTGCCTGCTGGCTATGCAACTCACGCCGGCACAAACGGAAGTCCCCGCCCACCCCGGAGGCCTATCGGGCCTCCGTGCAAAGACGCCTAGCGAGGGGAAAGTGGCACCCTCCTGGGTTGGCCAAGTTGCGCGTCAAATCTCGTAGGGCACCCCCGCCCAAGGGATGACGCCCACCCCTTAAAGACACGTCCTAGGACCGCGAGGGTCTGCACATGGCGGCGGGGCCAACTAAGGATCAGTGGCGATGAGCACCTATACCCCTCGATCGTCGCGCCCCAGGACGCCGCTAAGAGCCAAGCCCCCTACTCCTAGGATAGAGACAGACGAATGGCGTTTACCGACCGTACAGATCTTCCCTAACAACTTTCGATCTTCAAGTTAGCTTGTTTCGTTAAACAGTACAGAAATGACTCCGCGGATCAGTGTGTGGCTGCCGAATTAACTTGTTGAATCGCAAAAGAACTAGCCCTGACTAAAGCCCGGAATTTTTCTGCGCATCAATCGCATAAGTTTCGGCGGATTGGCAACGCCTAAGGCTATCCACAAAGTCGCGGTCTTTTATTGACGAATTCGGCTGGCGTTTTATGACTACTTCCATTGGAACAATGGAAGCAGCAGCAATGACACACCCCACCTCGAAGGCCCTCGAGCACTACCTCACCCAGCCAGGCGACACATTGCGGATGCTCAATGTCCGCATCGGCAGCTTTCGTGTCGAGGAACTGGTCATCACGGGCCGAGAAGCTGCTATCCACGCCCAAGAGATCCTCAACGCTGCCCACGAGAGAACCCGGCGCTCGCGAGTGATCAAGAACGGCACCCGCTATCTCGAACCTCTGCCCGTCGGCACCCCGGCACGTCTGCTCTCTGTTGAGATCGCCGACTACCTGAGGGACCGCGATAACCGCGGCTTGGCACGAGACACGGTGGACGCCACGGCCCGCACGCTGGCGCTCCTCCAGATGGCCTGCGGGGATGTGCCTGTTTCCCGCATCGACCACGCTCACATCTATCGTCTCTGGGACCTGATGCGGTGGTCTCCGCCTCTTCTACTGTCCGACCCGCTGTATCGCAACTTCACTTTCGAGCAAGCCGTGGCTCGAGGGAAAGAACTGTGCGTGGAGCCGCCCTCCCCCGGCACGTTCGAGAAGCACCGGCGCTTCTTGTCCACCTTCTTCAAAAGATTGGCCAAAACCAAAGCCATCCCGGCGTCGCCCATGGATGCATTTGACGAGATCAAAAAGGATCTGGTGACTGACCCCAACAAGCCGGAGCGCTTGTTCGACGAGGCCGATCTCCAACGCATCTTCGCTCCAGAGACCTACGTTCCGTGGGCGATGAAGTATCCACACCGTTGGTGGCTGCCCATGATCGGGCTCTACACCGGCGTCCGAATCAACGAGGCCGCGCAACTGAAGCTGACGGACGTTATCCAGGAAAGTGGCGTCTGGTGCATCCGCATCCAGAAGACCGTTGATCCGGACTTGGCCCACAGGAACCGGGGACGGAGCCGGCAAAGCGTGAAGGGAAAGGCTGCCATCCGGACCCTTCCTGTCCCGCAACCCCTTCTGGACGCCGGCTTTCTAGATTTCTTGGCAGACATACGCCAGTGCGGCCACCCGCGCCTGTTCCCCCACCTCTCGGCCGGCATCAACAAGAAGACTGGCGAAACCAACGCCCGATACAGCCAGGCTGCGCTGAACCAATTCAGCGCTTACATGAAAGCATTAGGATTTCCGAAAGGCGTTGGCTTCCATGCTTTCCGCCACACCATTGCCACTGAGTTGCACCATCAGGGCGTGTCCGACGAAGACATCGCCCTGGTCACAGGCCATTCGCTCAGCAAAAGGGTGCCCGTCTTACACGAGGCCTACTTCCACAAGAAGCCTGCATTGGCGAGGACAAAGCAGATCAAAGTCTTGGCTGCTTACCGTCCACCCGTAGAACTGCCCGTCTATCGGCGGGGACAGTTTTCCAAGGAACTGAGTGACCCCACGAAGTTCTACCCATGAGAGAGTGTTACCAATCCATGAAGCTAAGAATGTTATCCCTTCTCACCAGCGCTACCTGCTTTCCAAGTAGATCGAGCCAGTGCGCGTCTCGTTCTTGCTGAGCGCCGGCGCCTTCCCACTCCACCACGCGCACGGCCGCTGGCGCTCGAGAGCGCAGCAGCGCGTTGAGGTGGCGATCGCAGCCAGAGTAGCCGAACAGCACGACCTCTTCAGATTCAGCTAAAGCCTTGGCAAGGTGATCCCAATACGCGGTTAGAAGTGGGGACGCGGATATGACCGTTTCCTTATGCTTCACGTGGGTAAGCACGATGTGGGATCCGACGACTTCATCATCCTCATCTAGCTCGCCCTGGCGGAGCTTGAAGATACTCCCATCGCGGTCCACAAAGAGCGGCGATCCGTGAAGGTGCATGTAGTAGCCGAATGTTCGCCCCCACTTACGCTCAAGATTCTCTTCAGAGAAGCCCGCGTTTGTCAGCCCATCGACCAAAGCTCCTGCATATCCATTGAGGACATAGGCTTCAATCATGGGCTGATAGAGCAGGTTGTCGTAGTTCAGTGTGGCGATATGGGACTTGGTCTCATGGATGAACTGAGCCAAGGGTTGCGTGAATTCAACAGGCAGCCCATTCTCCCGCTGATGAAAGAGCAGCGCAGTCCGATAAAGGAATTTTCTTACTGCGTTCGGGAACTGCCGGCCATGCTCACTCAGCCAATGGATGTCTTGGCGCCCTACCCGCCCCAGGAAATCGCAGGCGGATACAACGAGTTGAAGGTTGTCTAGATCATCTTCACCGTGAGGCCTGTCGACATTTCCATCTTCAACAAGGCAACTCCGGATCAGATCCTTAGCCCCCTCGTCCAGCGCGCCCTCTCCATCCCAGACTCGTCCGATAGCGTTATCGAGCGAGAAGAACTCCTGGTCGAGGGCCATACCGAGCCCATTTCCGAATATCAGCGTCTTCCTTGGCATGAGTTCGCCTCGTCTACAGTCGAAGGATCATCCTTTTTTCGGCCCTTCGGGCAGCTTCTTGAGCAGCGCGAGCGCCTCTTTTTGCTTGGAGGCCGACAGCTGGGATACCACAAGGATGATCTCTGCCAACACGTCTGACGTGGCGTGGAAATAAGCTAGGGGCAGGCCGAGCGCTTTCGCCAGCGCCTCCGCGGTAGCCGGATCCGGATCATGTGTTCCGGTTTCGTAGCGGCTCACGCGGGTGGCCCCGGACACGGTGTCCACCATGCCAATACGCTTAGCCAGGTCAGCTTGCGTCCAGCCCTTGGCAAGCCGCGCACTTCGAAGGCGCTTGCCATAGACCGTTGCCGGCGTTTTGGGTTGGGGCATGACGAAAATTGCACGGCAGCTGAATTCCCCTAAGTGTGCCGGTTGGACACCGTCTTCACATCTGCGATTATCGTAAATGCCGACGGCTCGTCGGTCTACAGGGGCCACACAAATGAAGCACGCAGGACACGGAGCCCTCGCGCTCTTGGCACTGGCACTGGCCAGCTTTTCCGCCCTCGCTCAGGACCAACCCGAGAAGAAGCCCAGCTTCTTCCGGCAACTCGGCGACAGCCTGAAAGACGCAGGCGAGCGCATGGTCGGGGCCAAGCCCCGCTCCGGCACCCGTGCCCAGACCGGCGCGCCCTACACCCACATCGGTGGGGCGGGTCGCATCAATGGGCTCTACAAGAACGAGGATCACCAGCAAGCCCAACTCGGTCGCCTGGACTGGCCCCGTGTCGCTTTGACCTACAAGGAGTGGGGTGCGTCCCTGCCCTGCTGGACCGTGGAAGCCCGGATCTGGTCCAGCGCTACCGCGTCCACCACGGAAACCTTCAAAGCCTGTGCGGACGCCCCTCTGACCATCCGGGACGACCTCGGCGAGGAAGCAGAGCTCAACGACAACGCCCGCACGAAAGCCACCAGCGATCTCATGGTCGGTCTGCGGGTGCGCCCTGGGAAGCCCAACACGGGGGACCAGCGGACGACCGGGCCGAATCCTCCCAGGGAGCCATTCAATGTCGTTACGTCCCGCGATGGCGTTGCCGAGCAGGCCCGGAAGGTCGCCTTGAGCGTGGCGTGGGTCTCCGGCTACCTGCGAGCCGAAGACCTTTACCCAGGCCCCTCGGGAATCCTCACGCCCTTCCGGGACACCCGTATGTGGATCGGCGGGTTCGACCCCAACGGCAACCGCGACAAGTAAGAGCTCATTCCCTGCACATTCTCAACAAGGACGAATTCATGACCATTCTTCGCAACACCGCCCTCGCCCTCTCTGCCGCCTTTGCGTTGACCGCCTGCGGCAGCAACCAGCCATCTGAAAGCGATGCCAAGAAAGCCATCACAGCAAAGTTCGAAGGGGCCATGGGCAGCGCCGTCCAGGTCACGGAATACCGCGACTTCGCCTTGAGTGGCTGCCGACAATCGGAGACGGCGGACGGAGTCGTCTGCGACGTGGGCGGCTCCATCGTGCTGGATATTGCCGGAACGTCCCAGGTTCGGCCGTTCACGGAGCCGGTCCGGTTCTCCAAGGCGTCGGGCACTTGGACGGCGCACAGGCCCTGAGCACCTATGACAACCACACGCTCATACGCGCACGTTGGCTGCGCGACGGTCTTGCTCGGCGGGGCCAGCCTGGTCTTCGCTGGTGGGGGCTTCGAGGCGATCCAGCAGGGATATTCCCTCGGCTGGCTCGCCATTGCGGGCGCGATGGGGCTGCTCTTGGTCCTCGGCTTCCTGTATTGGATCAGCCACCGTGCCTACCGGCGGCGGGACTGGATCGAACGACAGCCCTACTCCCACTTCGCGCAGCAGGGGCTAAAGCAGGGTGGGTTCTGGAAGGGCTTCTTCGTGACTTGGGCGACCGTGCTGGTCGCCCACCTTTTTGCCATTCTCGGCATGGGGTTTGCGCCAGCGCTTCCTTATCCCGAGCAAACCGGAGCGATCTTCAGTCTGGCGGTGTTAGCCTTGGTGCCGGCGCACGTGGTGGTGCCGCTGGTCGGGGGCACGGCTTACAGCTTGATCCGATCAACTGTTGCTCCTCGCTAGAACTGACAAGCAAAGCACGCTTGGATTGAGCTGAACTGCGCCAGCAAGTTTAGCGCTAGATTACTGCGCAAGAGTGCACTCGATTTTTATCGCGGCAAACGGCGGCGACGTCTTGCGGTTCGCCCATGACGGACTGGGGGCTTAAAAAAGACCACGGACATACTCATGATCTTGCAGCGCCTCGAACGAATCCATGGACTGTGATGTTCCAGTAGTCTTTCTTCTTCGGCAAAGAGTGGCCTTTACCATAAGCGTCCGTATAGGTGCTGGATGAGTTTCCAGGTTTGACATCGAAATGGCGTCCATCGGGGATTCGATAGGAAAGCTTCCAGCCTTCAGGAAACTCTGGAATCCCATGAGGTGCGCCCCCATCCGTCCAAATCCATCCGCGCCTATCAAGCCAAGGCGTTGCATCTGTGCCATCGACTCTTCTTCGATGCTCAGTGCTGAAGCGCTCGATCAATGAGCAAGCGGTCTCTAGGTGATCCATGTTATTGAAGCTGCGAGCGAGTCTCCAAATCTGGTCAAGGCTCCGTGCCGCAGCAAACTGCTCAGGCAACATGAGAGGCGATGAGAATTTAGTTGGCCGAATGTTCGCCTCCCAATAACTCTCCTCGCTCATCGCACCGTCAAGTGCGTTTAGAAGCCCCGCATACTCCTTGCGAGCAACTTGATTGACAAGATTTGCATCTATCCACCGGAAACGAAAGTGTGGAACGATCCTTCGAGCCACTTCATTTCGCTGCGAGTGCTCTGAAACGCCCAGTATGGGCGCGCCATTCAGTGACGCCGAGAGATCCAGTAGCTCGTCAATCTGATCTGCGCCAAGATTTGCGAGATTCTTTGAATTCCCTGGAAACAGCGTCCACGTCCACCTTGGATGCGTAGCCCTATGTTGATCCAGCGCCTCACGCAGCATGCGCTCGTAGGAACGTCTGTATCCGGCCAGTATCACCGACGGCATGGCAGTTATCGTTGCGCAATGAGCCGCAAAACGATGTCAAGAGGAACCATTATCCTCTTTAACTCGTCATCACTCAGTTGACCGACCAACCCCGAGAAATCCGACTGCGAGGCCATGGAAGCCGTCAATGTTGGGCGGGGGAGATTTCGCGGCTCGTTTGTGGTCACCCAGCTTGGTTGCCATTGCACTGCATTGGCGACCGACCACTCACGCAGCTTCGTCGCCAGAAAACGCAGTCGGTATAGATGCCACTGCCGAACAAGGCCAAACTCTTGGAGCGCTAGTGTAAAACTGCGCAGCGGCGAGTCCTTTTTCAGCGCTTCCACCAAAGCTATCTTTCCAGCAGATTGATCTTCTAATGACTCTGCGAAATCCCGCCTCAAACCAACCTCCTCACCCAAGGAGGTTGATGGCAGGAAGACTGAATCTTGTGGCGCTTCGCCGTCATCCGCTTGCAGCCATTTCACTCCATCATCTGCAGGCAGGTATACCGCTCTGCCATGCTCAGCAGAGTGAATAGTCGTGAGCGCCTTGAACAGATCTTGGCGCATCCGTGAGTAGTTCGTCGGTGAAGTGGCCACTGCAGCAGCGAACAGATCTGCACGATCCGCCGGCGCGACCAGCACGTCGGAACCTGGAACACGATGAACTATGAAATCTTTGTCGAAGCTCTCTACAAACGAGGAGAACTTGGTCATCTCAGGTGGGGGAAATTCAACACTCCAATCGGCGGCCACACGTGCCACCTCTTGGCGGAGCTTGGCGCCAGTCACGGGCCTTTGAGTGGACTCGATAACGTCCGTCAAAGCCTTCTTAATTATTGCCACCCATGCCGACATGATTCCTGACCCCAAAATGCGAAAAGGCGCACCGAACGGCGCGCCATTTCTAATACCACGGTTTCCTCAGCCGGACGATGGACTAGCCATACACTGGTTGGTCTAGAGCCGCGTGGACGACAGCTAGACGGCAGTGCACCAGGTGAGTTCACTTCCGGATCAGCACAGAATTAGTTCTGACGGATGCGGAATTAGGTTCACCTTAGCAAAGCAACGACCGCGTGTCAATCTCACCTGAGGATGAGATTAAGATCACCGTGAGGGTTGGCCTACGGGGGCGGCTTGAGGAGGAACGCCCTGCGAGCGCCATCTCTGCCGGGCACGCATGGCGGGCTAGCGATGAAGGAGGCCTAGCCGCTACAATGGCGGGACACAAAACAGGACACACTCCTGGTTTGCGTCCTGTAGGAGAATCAAGGACTTAGGTTCGGGTTGACTCGATCCCCCTCTCTCCGCCAGTTTCATCGCAACCCGCCAAGGCGGGTTGACGAAGAACCGCGCTCCGGCGCGGTTTCGTGTCTATGGTGGCCCCGTCGGCCCCTCGCGACGCTAGGTTGAAAATCCCGCCAGGGCCGGAAGGCAGCAACGGTATCGACTGATGCGGGCGCCGAGGTCAGCCGGCGGGGCTACCGCCTTTTCGGGCATTGGCTATTCACTATCACCTGCCGTTGCGACGGCATCATCGTTATCGCAACGGAAGTATCCCAGGCCGCGGCAGCAACGGTATCGACTGGTGCAGGCGCTGAGGTCAGCCGGCGGGGCTACCGCCTTCTCGGGCATTGGCTATTCACTATCGCCTGCCGTTGCGACGGCATCATCGCTATCGCAACGGAAGTATCCCGGGGCGCGGCAGCAACGGATCGACTGATGCGGGCGCCGAGGTCAGCCGGCGGGGCTACCGCCTTTGGGGGGTTGGCTATTCGCTGACTCCTGCCGTTGCGACGGCATCATTGCCACTGCATCGGAAGTGTCGCGGGGCGCGGTTGGCTACTTCGCGATGATCCCCAGCGCATCCGGTTCGCGGCCGGTGACCCAGTAGTCGATCACCTGCCAGCGCTGCGTGTCGATCACCGCGATCCGGTCGCCGCCGCTGATGGCCACGTAGGCACGCGGCCGGTCGGCTGCGACCGCCACGCCGATCGGCAGCGCCGCGTCGCCCAACATCGGGGGCTGGTAGGTCATGTCATCGCGCGACAGCGACACGGTGGCGACCGGCACCTTGGTCCGGGCGTTGAACACGGCCAGCGTCGCCGCACGCGCATTGGTGACGAAGGCCAGGTCGCCGTCGGCCGAGAACACCACGCGGATCGGAAACCCCTTGCTGCTCATCCGCCGCTTGACCGCGAGCGTGCGCGGATCGTGCACGGTGAGGGTGCCGTCTTCGCGATTCGTCACCCATACCTCGGCGCCATCCGGACGGACCGCCACGCCTTCGGCACCCTTGCCCGCAGGTCGCTCCACCGTCTTCGTGCCGGTCTGCAGGTCGATCCGGCTCAGCGTGCCGGACTGGATCTTGGTCAGATACGCCACCTGGCCATCCGGCGATACCGCGATCATGTGGCCGGTGCCGGCGCCGACGTCGATCTCGCGTTCGATCTCCCCCGTCCCGACATCCACGATCAGTACGCTGGTCGAGGCTTCCGTCGTCACCAGCACGCGGCGGCCGTCGGGCAGGAAGCGCAGGCCGTGCGGCGCGCCGTGCTGGCCCAGGTCGATCGAACGCGTCGGCGTACCGCCGACCAGGTCCAGCACCGACAGCGTGCTGCCGGATTTCGCCTCGCCATAGTTGGTCACCACCGCCGAGCGGCCATCCGGTGCGACCTCGATCTCGTGCGGTGCCTCTCCGGTACGGAACTCGCCCACCCGACGGCCGTCGCGCAGCGACAGGCGCCAGACCGTATCGGCGGACTTGTTGCCGACCAGCAACTCGGCGGCGTGGACCGTGGGCGGCATCGCGCAGACCAGCCCCGCCAGCAGCAGCGCGAACGGCAATGACCGGATCATGTCCCCGCATCCTCCGCCATCGGGTGCAGCCAGTCCGCGTCGCCTTCGCGATAGTGCTCCCGCTTCCAGATCGGCACGCGCAGCTTCACCTGGTCGATGATGTAGCGGCAGGCATCGAAGGCCGCGCCGCGATGCGCGGCGCTCACGCCGACCCAGACCGCCAGGTCACCGATCGCCAGCGTGCCCACGCGATGCGTGCAGCCGGCTTCGATTACATCGAAGCGGGCCTTGGCCTCCGCGAGGATGCGTTGGCCTTCGCGTTCGGCCAACGCCGCATAGGCCTCGTAGTCCAGTCCATCGACGGCGCGGCCACCGTGATGGTCGCGTACCCAGCCCTCGAAGCTGGCGTAGCCGCCGGCGCGCGGATCGAGCACCTGCGCACGCAGCGACGTGATATCCAACGGCTCATCGGACAGCAGGAAGCCAGGCATGCTCAGCCTCCGCTCACGGGGGGAATGAAGGCGATCTCGCTGCCTGCCCGCACCGCGTCGCCCCAGCGCGCGAACTCGCCGTCCACCGCCACGCGCAGATGCTCGCGCGGCCAGGTGAACCCATGGCGCGCCTGCACTTCTTCGTAGAGCCCGGACAGATCCGCTGCCGTCGTCGAGATCGTTTCGCTGGCGATGCCGGCACGCTCACGCAGGCTGGCGAAGTAGAGCAGCGTCACCGTCGTCATCGCACCTGGCCCACGTCGCGCTTACCGCCGCGCTTGCCCACCAGCTTCGCCGGTCCCAGCACAATCGCGTGCGACAGCGCCTTGCACATGTCGTAGACCGTGAGCGCGGCCACCGTGGCGCCGGTCAGCGCCTCCATTTCGACGCCGGTGCGATGGACGGTGCGCACGTGGCAGTCGATGCGCAGCGTGGCATCGCCATCCCAGTCCACCGACAGCCGGCAGCCGTCGATGGGCAGCGGATGGCAGAACGGGATCAGCTCGTGCGTGCGCTTCACCGCCAGGGTACCGGCAATGATCGCGGTATCCACGATGCCACCCTTCGCACTGCGCAGCCCGTTGCGTTTCAGTTCGAGCGCCACCTCGGCGGGAAAGCGCACGCGGCAGGTGGCGAGCGCCTCGCGCGGCGTCGCGGCCTTGCCGGACACGTCGACCATGGCGGGACGGCCGTTCGCATCGAGGTGGGTCAGGGCGTTGCGGGGCATGAAAGTCCTGGGCGATTCAACCGCCGATAAGATACATCTCGACACGTCGCCGGTCCCGCACTTCCGGGCTGCCCCGCAGCTCGCTGTAGCGGTCGCCGCGCGCGGTCCACAGCGCCGCCACGTGGGCGAGCAGGGCATCCTCGCCATGCGCGAGCACGCTGCGCAGGTCGGCGCCCTCCCCGGCGAACAGGCAGGTGAACAGTCGCCCATCCGCCGAGACACGCGCGCGATGGCAGTCGCCGCAGAACGGCGTACTGACGGAACTGACGAAGCCCACTTCGCCACCGCCATCGTCGAACCCATACCGCTCCGCGACCTCGCCCCGATAGTCCGCCTGCAGCGGATGCAGCGGCCAGCGGGCGGCGATGCGGTCCCGCAGCACCGACGACGGCACCATCCGGTCCTGGCGCCAGTCGTTGCTGTCGCCCACGTCCATGAATTCGATGAAGCGGACCACATGACCGGTACCGCGGAAGCGTTCGACCAGCGGCAGCACCTGGTCCTCGTTGAGTCCCCGCTGCACGACGGCATTGATCTTGAGCCGCGCGAAACCGGCCGCCATCGCGGCGTCGATGCTGGCGAGCACGGTGCCCACCTGCCCTCGCCGCCCCGACATCTCGGCGAAGATGTCCGGATCCAGCGCATCCAGACTGACCGTGATCCGGCGCAGGCCGGCGTCGTGCAGCGCCTGCGCCTGCGACGCAAGCAGCATGCCGTTGGTGGTCAGGGCGATGTCTTCCAGTCCCGGAATGACCGCCAGGCGACGGACCAGGTCGGGCAGTCGCTTGCGCAGCAGCGGCTCGCCGCCAGTCAGGCGCAGCTTGCGCATGCCCAGCCGCACGAAGGCGCGCACCAGGGTCTCGATCTCGTCGAACGACAGCCGCTGCGACGCGTCGGTGCCATAGTCCTCGGGCACGCGGTCGGCGGGCATGCAGTAGCCGCAGCGGAAGTTGCAGGCATCGATGACCGACAGCCGCAGGTCATGCAGCGGACGACCCAGCCGATCGCGCGGCAGCACGGCGGGCGTCATGGCAGCGTGGTCGGCAAGGGCGTGGCGAGCGCAAGCCCATCGCCCGCCGCCGCGACGCGATGACCGCGCGCGCGCAGGGCCTCGGCATCGGCCGCACTGGCGTAGTGGTAGAGCACGCAGCGGGCCAGCAACGCGGCCGGATACTCGCGCTCCAGGTCGTCGATGCCGCTGTGCGAAGGATTGCCATGCAATGCGCAGTCGTGGGCGATGACCTCGCCGGCATCGGCATGGCGCGCCAGCATTTCTGGGATGGGCCGCGTATCGCCGGTCCACACCACGCTGCCGCGCAGTCGCAGGCCGAACGCGGTGTCCGGCCAGTGATGGCGGACGGGAAACACGTCGAGCCGCTGCCCGTCATGCCAGAACGCATCGCCCACCGGGATCAGCTGGAACGCATCCCAGAAGTTCGCGCCCCCTTCGGCCAGCACGTTCGGATAGCTGGCGATGCGCTGGTGCAGCACCGGCACCAGCGCTGCGGGCACGTACAGGCGGACCTGGCCGCGTCGCGTCGCGTCGAAGTAACTCGCCACGAACAGCCGTTCCATGCCGGCGACGTGGTCGAGGTGCACGTGGGTGATGAAGACGGCATCGGGCATGCTGCCGTAGCGGGCCTGGTAGGCGGTGAGTCCTTCGCCGCCGCAGTCGATGGTCAGCCATGGCGCACCGTCGCGCTCCAGCGTCGCCATCGCCGAGCCGAGCTCGACGGCCCCGGCATTGCCCACGCCCAGGAAGCGCAGTGTCCAGCCCACCTCAGTAGCCCCGCGACCAGGCGTGGTCGTAAGCGCGCCGCAGGTGGGCGAAGTCGTGGCCGACCGCCTCCACGCTGCGCTTGCCGCGCAACTTGAGCAGGGAACGCCGCAGCCGCGCGAGGTTCTGTTCGCGCCAGGCGGTGGCGGGGATGCGCAGCCGGCCACGGTCGAAGTCGATCAGCCAGCCATGACCGCTGGCGTCGAACAGGATGTTCTGCGCATTGAGATCGGCATGGTCCAGGCCGGCGCGATGGAAGCGCGCCACCAGCCGGCCGGTGCTTTCCCACGGTGCCTGCGCCTCCGCCTGACCGGCGATGTCGGCCAGCGTGCGCACCTCCAACAGCCGTTCCAGCAGGATCGCGGCGCGGTAGAACATGCCGTCGCGCACGTAGCTTGCCGCCACCGGACGCGGCACCGGCAGTCCGCGCGCCAGCAGCGCGCGGGTCAGCCGGAACTCGGCGAAACTGCGCGTCCGGTCCGGCCCGTGCCACAGGTAGCGGTCCTGGCTGAAGCGCGCGGCGAACCCGCCACGCCGGTAATGGCGCAGTACGCACTGGCTGGACGGCGCCTCGATGAACCAGGCGCTGCCGCGGCCGCCGCTGTCGACCGGCCGGGCCCGCTCGCCCCACTTGTCCGGGTCGAACCAGTCAGGATCCGCTTGCCGCAGGTGTTTGCGGTCGAACAGAATCGCACCGTATCCGCTGCCTTCGCGGAACGGCGTCAGGGATTCCGAAGCGTCAAAACCGACCATCCAGCGAGTCTAACAACACTTGTCCACGATTCCCCACTCACTGTGCCTGCTGCGCCTGTCCGCCCTCGGTGACGTGACCCATGTCGTGCCGCTGGTGCGCACCCTGCAGCGACACTGGCCGCAACTGTCGCTGCACTGGGTGATCGACAAGGGTGGCTTCAAGCTGCTCGACGGGCTGGAAGGCGTGACCTTCCACACCTACGACAAGCAGACCGGACTGGCCGGCATGCGGGCGCTGCGCCGCGAACTGCCCGGCCGTTTCGATGCCCTGCTGCAGATGCAGGTGGCCCTGCGCGCGAACCTGCTGTCGGCCTTCATCCCGGCGCGCCGCCGGATCGGTTACGACCGCAGCCGCTCCAAGGACCTGCATGGGCTGGTGATCAACGAGCGCATCCCCGACCGTCCCGGCATCCATGTGCTGGACGCGATGGGCAGCTTCTGCGAACCGCTCGGACTGAAACAGACCGACGTGGTGTGGGATCTGCCGGTGCCGGCGGACGCGCACGCGTGGGCCGCCGCGCAGTGGCCTGCCGACGGCAAGCGCACGCTAGTGATCTCGCCCTGTTCCAGCCATGTGCGCCGCAACTGGTTCGCCGACCGTTACGCCGCCGTTGCCGACCACGCTGCCGCGCAAGGCTGGCGCGTGGTGCTGTGCGGCGGCCGCAGCGAACTGGAACGGCAGACGGCCGACGCGATCATCGCCGCCATGCAGTCACCGGCGCTGGACCTCGTCGGCAAGGACACCCTGAAGCAGCTGCCGGCCCTGCTGGCGCGCGCCGACCTGGTGATGACGCCCGACTCCGGCCCCATGCACATCGCCAATGCCGTGGGCGCGGCCGTGCTCGGCCTGCATGCAGCCAGCAACCCGCGGCGCAGCGGTCCCTATTCCAGCGTCCGCTACTGCGTGGACCGCTACGACGATGCCGCGCGCCGCTACAAGGGCAAGCCCGCGGCGGAGCTCAAGTGGGGCAGCAAGATCGAACACGACGGCGTGATGGAACTGATCACCGTGGAAGACGGCATCGCCGCGTTCGAGCGGCGCCGGAGCGACCTGGCGGACTGATCGCGGGGCGTCAGGGCGTGCCGGCGGCCCGATAGTCCTGGTACGACTTCTCTTCCACGTAACTGGAACCCAGCGCCAGGTTGATGGCCTTCTTGATGCGGGCGCGCTCGTCGTTCTCGATATAGACGCTGCGGGCCAGACGGACGAAGTCGTCATCGAACGCCTGCGCCTTCTCCTTCAGCCGGACATCGTCCTCGATGACCCACAGCCGCTCGTTGACGGCTTTGAGCTGCGCGCGCAGCTCGACGATGTCGTGCCCGGCGACCGGGTGGGCCATCCAGGTCTTCTCCAGCGCGGACAGCTCGTCGCGCACGTGGGCCAGCTTGGCCGGATCGCTCATGCGCTCGGACTTGATCTGCAGGATGGCGATCTTGTCCAGCAGCTCACCGAAGGACACGGGGACGAGGATCTCGGACATGGAAGGCTCCGCTGAAAGGACGTCATTCTAGCGCTGGCGGCACCGCAGGCTTCTTCACGGCACGCGGCCGCAAACGCAAAAGCCCCCTTGCGGGGGCTTTCTTGAAACTGGCGGAGAGGGAGGGATTCGAACCCTCGATACGCTATTAACGTATGCCTGATTTCGAGTCAGGTACATTCAACCACTCTGCCACCTCTCCGGTGGCCCCGGGCTTCCCCGGGGGCGTGAATGATACGTGGCAGGCTGCATCCGGACAAGCGCGCCGACAAGGCGGACCGTCCGCGGCCTCACCTGGCTTCCACGTCGATGAACCCCGGCAGGCCCTTCAGGGGTCGCCAACCTTGCCCGATGTCCTGTCCAACCGGATCATTGCGTATGACCGGATAGGAAAAAGCCGTCCGCATAGACAGGGCACCATGATCGAATTCGGCCACATCTCCCACGTCGGCCTCAGGCGCGAGCTGAACGAAGACACCTACTACGGCGACAGCGAGCTGGGCCTGTGGCTGGTGGCCGACGGCATGGGCGGCCACGCCTGCGGCGAAGTGGCGAGCGCGCTGGCGCGCGAGACCATCGTGCGCGAGATCCGCGACGGCACGCCGCTGGCCCAGGCCATCCGGATCGCCGACGAGGAAATCATCCGCACCTCGCGCCGCCGCAACGACACCCTGCCGATGGGGACCACCGTGGTGGCCGCGCGCATCCAGGGCAACCGCTTCGAGGTGGCCTGGGTCGGCGACAGCCGTGCCTACCTCTGGCGCGAAGGCCAGCTTGCGCAACTGAGCCAGGACCACAGCTACGTGCAGGAGCTGATCGCGCAGGGCGCGCTGACCAGCGAACAGGCGCGCACCCATCCCCACCGCAACGTCGTGACCCAGGCGTTGGGCGTCACGGATCCGAACCACCTCAACGTGGAGACGATGACCGGGGAACTGCGTCCCGGCATGCAGCTGCTGCTGTGCAGCGACGGCCTGACCGAGGAAGTGGACGATCCCAGCATCGCCGCCACGCTCAAGCACGACGACTGCAGCGCACAGGAATGCGTGGATACGCTGATCGCCGCGGCCCTGGACGGCGGCGGGTCGGACAACGTCACCGCCATCCTGGTGCGCTGCCACTGATCTGCCTCCCTGCCGGGGCGGCACCCCGCCCGTCACACGGCGGGAAGGAATGAAGACACGGATCAAAGCGGATCAAGGCCGATAAAACAGGGCATTTGCGATCCGCTTCGCTTGATTGGATTTGATCCGCTTTGATCCGTGTCGTAAACGCTTTTCGGCTCTGCTCCGCACGATCCGCCTTGATCGGGGTTGTGACTGCTTGTCTAGCGTCCGCCGCGATCAGGAAGCCTCCAGCACCGGCGGGTCCCACAGGCAGCGGCCGCCGGCCTTCTTACGCAATGTCGCCAGACGGGCCTCGTGCGCCGCCAGTTCGTCGGCGGACGCGGTGACGCGCGGACGCGCGCCTGCAATCGCAGGATCGAAGGACACGGTCGCCGCCACCGCCGTGCCGGTCGCCGCGTCCTCGGCCCCGCCGAAGCCGATTTCGCGCTGGCCGGCGGTCAGGTTGAGATAGACCTCGCACAGCAGCTGGGCGTCCAGCAACGCGCCGTGCAACTGACGGTGCGTGTTGTCCACGCCCAGGCGCTTGCACAGGGCATCCAGCGAGTTGCGCTGGCCTGGGAAGCGCTGCCGCGCCAGCAGCAGCGAATCCTCCACGGTGACGCGGTCGGCCAGCCGGCCGTACTGCTCACCCAGCCGCGACAGTTCGTAATCGAGGAAGCCGACGTCGAACGCCGCGTTGTGGATCACCAGTTCGGCACCGTCGATGAAGGCCAGGAACTCGTCGGCGATGGCCGCGAACAGCGGCTTGTCGGACAGGAACTCCAGGCTGAGGCCGGTCACCTCCGCCGCACCCTGCTCGAACTCGCGCTGAGGGTTGATGTACTGGTGGTAGGTTCGACCGGTCGGCCGGCGTTCCAGCAGTTCCACGCAGCCGATTTCGACGACGCGGTTGCCCTTCTTCCACTCCAGGCCGGTGGTTTCGGTGTCGAGGATGATCTGTCGCATCAGGCGGCGGCTTCCGTGGGCAGGTGCAGGTGGAACAGGTCGAGCGGGTGCGCGACATGCGGCAGCACAATCATTCTGTCGAATTCGAATCCCAGTTTCTGCAACAGGCCGATCGAGGCCACGTTGTCCGGATTGACGATGGCGCGCAGGCGGGTGAGGGCGAGCCGGCCGCCGGCATCGGCGATCACTGCCCGTGCCGCCTCATGTGCGAAGCCCTGGCCGGCGTGCCCGGGCAACAACGCGTAGCCCAGGTCGGGACCGTCCAGGCCCTCGCGGCGGATCAGGCCGCAGTTGCCGATCAGGGCGCCGCTGTCACGGCGCCGGATCGCGTACATGCCGAAGCCGTGCTCCGCATAGCTGCGCACGGCACCGTCGCGCAGGTAGTCGCGCGCCTGATCCAGCGTCCGCACGCCGCGGTCGGCGATATGGCGGATGAAGGCGGGATCGTTGAGCAGCGCAAGCATCAGCGCGGCATCGGCGTCATCGCGATCGGACATCGCGTGGAGTTGCAGGCGCGGTGTCTCGGCGATGACCTTGCCCGGCAGGATCGCCACCGTCACGCCACCGCCCCGTGGCGGAAGCGCACGGCGGCATTGCGTGCCAACACGTCGACCCGCTCGTTGTCGGGGTCGCCGTTGTGGCCCTTCACCCACTTCCAGTCGATCTTGTGGCGGCCGGTGGCCGCGTGCAGGCGCTCCCAGAGATCGCGGTTCTTGACCGGATCGCCGCCGGCGGTCTTCCAGCCGCGCCGCACCCAGCCCGGCATCCATTCGGTGATGCCCTGGCGGACATACTGCGAATCGATGTGGAGCGTGACCTCGCAACCTTCGGTCAGTACCTCCAGCGCGGCGATGGCGGCCATCAGCTCCATGCGGTTGTTGGTGGTCTGCGCTTCGCCGCCGACGACTTCGCGCTCCTTCTCGCCATAGCGCAGGAGCGCGGCCCAGCCTCCCGGACCGGGATTGCCCAGGCAGGAGCCGTCGGTGTGGATGCTGACGTGTTTCATGAAACCTCTTGATCGGATGTCAGGCGGCGGGCGCCGCGCGCCACGCGCGCGCCACCGGCGCAGGGGGAATGAGGCCGGCCACGCGCTTCTCCGCCTCCAGCAGACGCGCGGCGCGGAACGGGGCCGGTCCATGGCCGGGCGCGTCGGGCACGCCCCGCCAGACCGGGCCGTAGTGCAGGACGTGCTGCGAGGCGACCAGGCCGGCCGCCGCCAGCTGCAGGTGCCATTGGCCAAGCCCGCGCGGTACCAGGCCGGCGCCGCGCCAGCGCAGGCGATAGGGGCTCCACGGATTCAGCACGAACAGCCACAGGCGTCCGCCGGGTTCGAGCACCCGCGCGCACTCCTGCAACAGCGGCTGCGGGTCGCCGGCATCCAGCACGTGTTGCAGCACGATCGCCCCCACGGCCTCGGTGGGCAGCGGCAGCGGCAATCCGCAGCGGACGTGGCCGGTCAGACGGTGGGAGGTGGCGGTGGCCAGCAGGTGCACGCCCCGCGTGGCCGGTGTGGCGCCATGGGCGGGATCCCCCCCCAGCGGCGACACCCACAGCCAGGGCTGCGGGGACCGGCTGGTGAGCGCCTGGCTCACCCGGGCATGCTCGGACGCGAGGATCGATCCGCCGTGGCCCGACCCGAACCACGCCAGGGCATCGGGTTGACGGGTAAACGCGAACGCAGGCATGTTCGGATTGTAGAGGACGCCGCCCCCGGGCGTCCGTAACCCGCCCGGAGCCCCTCCCCCGATGCGCCTGCTCGCCCTGCCCGCCTTCGAGGACAACTACATCTGGGCGCTGGTCGACGACGAGGGCGACGCGCTGGTGATCGATCCCGGCGATGCGGCCCCGGTGCTGGCGGCCACCGGCAACGGCTTGTGGCCGGCGGCGGTGCTGGTGACCCACCACCACCCCGACCATGCCGGCGGCGTCGCCGCCCTGCGCGCGCGCTGGCCGACGCTGCCCGTGTTCGCACCCGGGGACGACCGCATCCCCGACGCCACCGAGCGCGTGGGCGATGGCGATGTGGTGCGGGTGAAGCACTGGCAGCTGTCGGTGCTGGGCGTGCCCGGACATACGCGCAGCCACATCGCCTTCCACGGCGGTGGCACCGACGGCCCACCACACCTGTTCTGCGGCGACACCTTGTTCAGTCTCGGCTGCGGGCGCCTGTTCGAGGGCACCCCGCCGCAGATGCTGGCCTCGCTGGAACGCCTGGCGGCGCTGCCGGCCGCGTCGCTGGTCTGCTGCGGCCATGAGTACACCCTGGCCAATGGCGCGTTCGCCAGCGCCGTGGACCCGCACAATCCGGCGCTGCGCGAACGCCTGCAGGACGCCCGTGTGATGCGCCAGGCCGGTCGCCCCACTCTGCCCGTGACGCTCGCCAGCGAGATCGCGACCAATCCGTTCCTGCGGGTGGACACCGACGCCATCCGCGCGGCGGTGTCCCACCGCCTGGGCCGCGCCCCGGCCGACCGGGTGGAGACGTTCGCGACGCTGCGGCAATGGAAGAACGATTTCCGCGCATGAGTCCACCTCGCCCTCTGTATCTCGCGCTTCTTGCCGCTGGCTTTGCGTTGATGCCGCACGTGGCACTCGCCGCCGACCCACCCGCTGAGGCCCCGACCGCACCTGCCGCGCCACCGTTGGACCCCGCCGGTGTACCGGCCAGCCACCAGCGCAGCGGACTGGAGATCTACCAGCGCTTCCGCGACGGACTAGCCGACCCCGCGTGCGACAGCCAGGCCACCAACGGACGCTGGAAAAAGCACTTCAGCCATGCGCCCGGGCAGCTGGCACGCGCCGAGGACGACCTGCTGCCGCTGTTCGGTTACGTGGTCGATGCGCTGCGCGAGGCGCACCTGCCCACCGAGTACGCACTGATTCCGTTCGTGGAAAGCGGCTACAAGCCGGGCGTACGCAATCCGCAGGGCCCGGCCGGGCTGTGGCAATTCATCGGTATCACTGCGCGCAACCAGGGCGTGCCGATGCGCGAAGGCTACGACGGCCGGCTGTCGCCGGTGGATTCCACCCAGGCCGCCATCCGCTACCTCAAGACGCTGCATGGCATGTTCGGGGGCGACTGGCGCCTGACGGTGATGGCCTACAACGCCGGCGAGTACCGCCTGCTGCAGTCCATGCGCCGTGCCGGCATGAACGCACGCAATGCGCGCCCGGCGGAACTGCCGGGGCTGTCGGGCATCACCTACGCCTATGTCGAGAAGCTGCATGCGCTGGCGTGCATCTTCCAGCAGGCCGACGATCGCGATGCCTGGCTCAGACAGATGGATCGGCCGGTGCCGCGCCTGGCGGCGCACGTCCTGCCCGGTGATGCGACCCTCGATGCGTGGGCCAGGCAACAGCAGCAGCCAGTGGCACTGCTCAAGCGCCTCAATCCTGCCCTGGCGGGCCGCTTCAGCCGGGGCACCAAGCCGATCCGGCTGCTGGCGCCGACGACGGCAGGCGTGGACGACACCGCAGCAGACGCACCGCCCTCATCGACACCCGAGGCCGCACTGGCATCGACGTCCGCCGGCACGCCCCGCGATACCCGCACGCACACCGTCAGACGCGGCGACTCCGCCTGGACCATCGCCCGCCGTTACGGCATCACGCCGGCGCGCCTGCTGCAGGTGAACGGACTGGGAGCGGATGCCGTCCTGCGGCCCGGGATGGTGCTGAAGCTGGACAGCACCACGGACTGATCCGTTTCGCACAGTGGAAAAAAGAATCCCGCCTGGCGGCGGGATTCGGTTGGAACCTGCTGCGCGGCTCAGAGCCGCTCTTCGAAGACCTTGACCTTGAAGCGCTTGCGCAGCGCATCCACGTAGGCCTGCGTCGCGATGCCGCCATTGAGCTGCACCAGCTGCTGCTGCATGCTCGCGCGCTCTTCGGGCGGCATGTCCGCGATGGCACCGTCGGTCACCTTGTTGACGGTGAAGATCGCATAGGCGCCGTCACCCAGCGCCACCTTGCCGGCCACGACCTTGCCGTCCGCCGGACGACCCGCGGCGAAGATGGCTTCGTTCGCTTCGGCCGTCGGCATCGGCATGCCACGGCGCAGGCCAGGCAGTTCGTTGAAACGCAGGCCGTCGGCAGCGGCGACCGTCGCCAGCGATTCGCCCTTCTGCACGCGGGCGACCAGCGCGTCCGCGGCAGCCTGGGCGGCCTTCTCCTGCCGGTCCGTACGGATGGCCTGCACGACGGCATCGCGCGCCTTGTCCAGCGGCAACGCCTGCTCGGGCGTGTGCTGGGCGACGCGGATGACGACGCTGTGGCTGGGCGCGATCTCGATCGGATCGCTGATCGTGCCGTCCTGTACCAGCGTGTCGGAGAACGCCGCACGCAACACCGCCGGCACCGTCGCGATGCCCTGCGGCTGGTCGCGCGAGAACGGACCGACCTTCTGCAGCGGCAGGCCGGTGGCTTGGGCCGCCGGTGCCAGCGCCGTGGGGTTCTTCAGCGTTTCATTGACCACGCGACCGGCCAGCTCGTTGTACGCACGCTCGCGCTCGCCGTTGGCCTCTTCGGCCGCCAGTTCGCCGCGCACTTCCTCGAAGCTGCGACCGGTGCCGGGATTGATCTGCTTCAGCTGCAACACGTGGTAGCCGAAGTCGCTCTTGACCGGGCCGCGGATCTCACCGGCCTGCATCGCGAACGCAGCGTCCTCGAAAGGCTTGACCATCGAGCCGTCCTTCGCGAACGGCGGCAGTTCGCCACCGGCATCCTTCGAGCCCGGATCGTCGGAATTCGCGCGCGCCAACGCGGCGAAGTCGGCGCCCTCGCGCGCCTGCTTGGCCAGCGCGGCGGCCTTGTCTTCGGCCTTCTTCTGCGTGGCGGCATCGGCACTTGCATCCGCCGCGATCAGGATGTGCGCGACCACGCGCTGCTCCGGCGACATGAAGCGCGACTTTTCCGCCTCGTAGCGCTTCTGCAGCGCGGCCTCGTCGGGCGTCGCCGTGACCGGCAACGTGGCGCCGTTGATTTCCACGTACTCCAGCGAGACCTGCTCGGGTTGCTTGAAGTCGCTCTTGTGGCTGTCGTACCAGGCCTTGATCTGCGCATCGGTGACCGGCGTCGTGTCCTCGGCCACCGGCGGCAACAGCGCGATGCCAATGTCGCGCGTCTCACCGAGCAGCTTCCACATGCGCGCCTGCTCGCCCTCGGTGACGAAGTCGGAATCACTGATCGCCTGCGGCAACAGCATCATGCGCAGGCGCTCGCGCTGCTGTTCCTCGAACTGCAGCGGCGAGACCGCCGGCACCTGAGACGCCAGCAACAGCTGGTACTGCTGGGGGCTGAACTTGCCATCGACCTGGAACGCCGGCTCGCTCGCGATCATCTTCTGCACGGCGGCGTCGCCCACCACGATGCCCGCGCGCTTCGCACCCAGCGCCAGCACCTTCTGGTCGATCAGCTGCTCCAGCACCTTGCGCTTGTTGTCGGCGCTCTCGAACTCGCGCGGATCGAACGCATCGCCCAGCGCCTGGCGCTGCTGCTGGCGAGCCTGCTCGAAGGCCGTGCGGAAATCGTCCTGCGTGACCTCTTCGCGCTGCCACAAGGTCGATACCGGCCACCACTGCGGCGCGGACTCCCACCATGTCGGCGGCGCTTCGACCAGCGCCACGTCACTGGCGGTGCCGCCGGTCACGTATTCGTTCACGCCGACGAAGGCGAACGGAATGATCAGCAGACCCAGGATCAGGCTGGCGACCCAGCCGGTGGTTTTGTCGCGGAGTTTCTGCAGCATGTGCGCACGGGACCCGAATTCTTTCAGCCGCGCAGTTTAGCGCGCCCGGGCAGCGGCGTCTCGCCACCCGGCGGCTCCACGGCTACCGGACATCCTGTGGCGCCCGGCGGAACACGGACAGCAAAAAGCCCGCTTTCGCGGGCTTTTTGGGTGAAATGGCGGAGTGGACGGGACTCGAACCCGCGACCTCCGGCGTGACAGGCCAGCATTCTAACCGACTGAACTACCACTCCGCGCTGAGACGAACATTGTAAGACGATTTCAGCGATTTCCGCTAGACCATCCGACAATTTTTTTAATCTTGCATCGCCCCGATGTGGTGGGTGCTGAGGGTTTCGAACCCCCGACCCTCTCCGTGTAAGGGAGACGCTCTACCGCTGAGCTAAGCACCCGGGTGATCGCACCCTGCCATCGGCAGCGAGTCGATTAGTTTACGGCATCCTTCAGGGCTTTGCCAGCCTTGAACGCGGGGTTCTTGGAGGCCTTGATCTTGATGGTATCGCCGGTCTTCGGGTTGCGACCCGTGCGAGCGGCACGCTTGCGGACCTGGAAGGTACCGAAGCCGACCAGCGTCACGCTGTCGCCCTTCTTGAGGGCCTTGGTGATGCTGGAGATGACGGCGTCGACGGCACGGCCGGCTTCGGCCTTGGACACTTCGGCTTCGTCGGCGACGGCATCGATCAATTCGGTTTTGTTCATTGAGTAACTCCCTGTGCGGCACAACCGCGGAATGAGTGACCGGCACCTCTGGCTTCGCTCGCCTGATCGGAACCGGTCGTGATGTCCACGCGCATCGAGACACTGCCTCGTGCATGCGGGTGACGTCGTTATACCAGTGCGAAAAATGCCACGCAAGCCGAAAACCCAGTAATGACGCGGGTTTCAGGGCGATGACAGGCATCGCCGAGCATCTTCCTCAATGCTTCACGCCGGGTTGCTGGGAGCCCTTGCCGCGCTCCTTCTTGGTCGCCGGCACCACGCGTTCGCCACCGTCGCCGCCATCGGCGGGCACGGGCGCCAGCGGTCGCTCCAGCGCCAGGTCGAGCACCTCGTCGATCCACTTCACCGGCACGATCTTCATGCCCTCGGTGACGTTGGCGGGAATGTCGGCCAGGTCCTTCTTGTTCTCGTCGGGAATGATCACCGTGGTGATGCCGCCGCGCAGCGCCGCCAGCAGCTTCTCCTTGAGGCCGCCGATCGCGGTGACGCGGCCGCGCAGGGTGATCTCGCCCGTCATCGCGACATCGGCGCGCACCGGATTGCGGGTGAGTGCGGAGACCAGCGCGGTCGCCATCGCGATGCCTGCGCTCGGCCCGTCCTTCGGCGTGGCGCCATCAGGCACGTGCAGGTGAACGTCGTGCTTCTGCAGGAACTCCGTATCCACGCCCAGGCTGGCCGCGCGACTGCGCACCACCGACAACGCGGCGGAACCGGATTCCTTCATCACGTCGCCGAGCTGGCCGGTCAGCAGCATGCCACCCTTGCCCGGCACCAGCGCGACTTCGATCTGCAGCAGGTCGCCGCCGACTTCCGTCCAGGCCAGGCCGGTGACCAGGCCGATCTCGTTCTGCTCTTCGGCACGACCGAAGTCGTAACGGCGCACCCCGGCGTATTTCTCCAGATTCTTCGAACTGACCTGCATCGCGGTTGCCTTCTTGCGCGCGGGCTTCGGGCCGGCGAGCGCGATTTCCTTGACCACCTTGCGGCAGATCTTGGCGACTTCGCGCTCGAGGTTGCGTACGCCGGATTCGCGCGTGTAGTAGCGGACCAGGTCGCGGATCGCGTTTTCGGCGATCTTCAACTCGTCCGCCTTCAGGCCGTTCGCCTTCAGCTGCTTCGGCACCAGGTAGCGCTGTGCGATGTTGACCTTCTCATCCTCGGTATAGCCGGGGATGCGGATCACTTCCATGCGGTCCAGCAGCGGGCCCGGGATGTTGAGCGAATTTGAGGTCGCGACGAACATCACCTCGGACAGGTCCAAGTCCACTTCCAGGTAGTGGTCGTTGAAGGCGCTGTTCTGTTCGGGATCCAGCACTTCCAGCAAGGCGGACGACGGGTCGCCGCGAAAATCCATCGACATCTTGTCGATCTCGTCCAGCACGAACAACGGATTCTTGCTGCCGGTCTTGTTGAGGTTCTGCACGATGCGGCCCGGCATCGACCCGACGTAGGTGCGGCGGTGTCCGCGGATCTCCGCCTCGTCGCGCACGCCGCCGAGCGACATGCGCACGAACTTGCGGTTGGTCGCCTTGGCGATGCTCTGGCCCAGCGAGGTCTTGCCGACGCCCGGCGGGCCGACCAGACACAGGATGGGGCCGCGCAGCTTCTTCACCCGCGACTGCACGGCGAGGTATTCGAGGATGCGCTCCTTCACCTTCTCCAGACCATAGTGGTCGGCATCCAGCGTGTCCTGCGCGACCTTGAGATCCTTGCGCACCTTGCTGCGCTTGTTCCAAGGCACGCCGAGCAGCCAGTCCAGGTAGTTGCGCACCACCGCGGCCTCGGCCGACATCGGCGA
This sequence comes from Pseudoxanthomonas sp. Root65, assembly GCF_001427635.1. Lineage (NCBI taxonomy): Bacteria > Pseudomonadati > Pseudomonadota > Gammaproteobacteria > Lysobacterales > Lysobacteraceae > Pseudoxanthomonas > Pseudoxanthomonas sp. Root65. Next base: position 368,134 of record NZ_LMHA01000002.1, on the reverse strand, counting down.
CATCTGCTTGAGCTTGTTGAGCTCGTTGCGCGCCTTGGTCTCGACGGGCTTGGGCATGCCGGCAGCCGCGATCTTGCGCGCCAGCTCTTCCAGTTCGTTGGGCGCCTCGTCCAACTCGCCCAGTTCCTTCTGGATGGCCTTCATCTGCTCGTTGAGGTAGTACTCGCGCTGGCTCTTCTCCATCTGCGACTTCACGCGGCCGCGGATGCGCTTCTCCAACTGCTGCACGTCGATCTCGCCGTCGACGAAGCCGACCAGCAGTTCCAGCCGTTCACCGACTTCGACCGTCTCCAGCAGCCGCTGCTTGTCGCTCAGGCGCACGCCCAGGTGCGCGGCGATGGTGTCGGCCAGGCGGCTGGGCTCGTCGATGCCGGCCAGCGTCTGCAGCAGTTCCGGCGGCAGCTTGCGGTTGGTCTTGACGTACTGCTCGAACAGGCTCATCAGCGAACGCGCGACGGCCTCGATCTCGCGCGGCTCACGCGCGTCGGTGGAATCGATCTCCTCGCCCTGCCCGTACAGCGATCCGTCGCGCTCGGTCACGTTCGACACGGTCACGCGCGCCGTGCCCTCGACCAGGACCTTGATCGTGCCATCCGGCAGCTTCAGCAACTGCAGCACCTGCGCGAGCGTGCCGACGGTGTACAGGTCCGCGGCCGCGGGGTCGTCGGTTTCGGCGGACTTCTGCGCCAGCAGGATGATGCGCTTGTCGGCTTCCATCGCCTGCTCCAGCGCGCGCATGGACTTGTCGCGACCGACGAACAGCGGGATGACCATGTGCGGGAACACCACCACGTCGCGTAGCGGCAGGACCGGCAGGTCGAGGATTTCAGTCTGGGGACGGCGGGGCATGGGGGCTCCAGCAAGTGCGGAATGCAGGGGTGCGCAGGCACCAATGGGCCCGTTATGGGGCCATCGCCCGAGGGATGCAAGAGCGTCGCCAAAACACCAAGGGAACCGGCCACTTGCGGCAGAGCTCCAGAAACTGAACAGGCGCCACATGGGCGCCTGTCAGAGGAGAGGATCCCGGCCGGATCACTCGGCCGATGCGACTTTCTGCGCCGGCGGATTCTGGTAAATCAGGTACGGCTCGGACTTGTGCTCGATCACCGACTCGTCCACGACCACCTTGCTGACGTTCTCCAGCGACGGCAGTTCGTACATCGTGTCCAGGAGCACCGACTCGACGATGGTGCGCAGGCCGCGCGCGCCGGTCTTGCGCTTCAGCGCCTTGCGGGCGATCGCCGCCAGCGCGTCGGGACGGAACTCGATCTCCACGCCCTCCATCTCGAACAGCTTCTTGAACTGCTTGGTGATGGCGTTCTTGGGCTCGGTCAGGATCTTGACCAGCGCGGTCTCGTCCAGCTCTTCCAGTGTGGCGACCACCGGCAGGCGGCCGACGAACTCGGGGATCAGGCCGAACTTGATCAGGTCTTCCGGCTCGACTTCCGACAACACCTTGCCGACTTCCGACTTCTTCTCCGAGCTCTTCACCTTGGCGCCGAAACCGATGCCGCCGGCTTCGGTGCTGCGCTGCTGGATGATCTTGTCCAGGCCGGCGAACGCGCCGCCGCAGATGAACAGGATGTTCTTGGTGTCGACCTGCAGGAATTCCTGCTGCGGATGCTTGCGGCCGCCCTGCGGCGGAACACTGGCCACGGTGCCTTCGATCAGCTTGAGCAGCGCCTGCTGCACGCCTTCGCCGGACACGTCGCGGGTGATCGAGGGGTTCTCGCTCTTGCGCGAGATCTTGTCGATCTCGTCGATGTAGACGATGCCCTGCTGCGCCTTGTCGACATCGTAGTCGCACTTCTGCAGCAGCTTCTGGATGATGTTCTCGACGTCCTCGCCCACGTAGCCGGCTTCTGTCAGCGTGGTGGCGTCGGCGATGGTGAACGGCACGTTGAGCAGGCGCGCCAGCGTTTCGGCCAGCAGCGTCTTGCCCGAACCCGTCGGACCGGCCAGCAGGATGTTGGACTTGGCCAGTTCGACCTCGTCGTTCTTGCTGCGGCTCTCGATGCGCTTGTAGTGGTTGTAGACCGCCACCGCCAGCGTGCGCTTGGCGCGGTTCTGGCCGATCACGTACTGGTCCAGGACCTCGAGGATCTCGCGCGGCTTGGGCAGGTGGCTGCGGGCGGACTGCGCCTTCTCTTCCAGTTCTTCGCGGATGATGTCGTTGCACAGCTCCACGCATTCATCGCAGATGAACACGCTGGGGCCCGCGATCAGCTTGCGCACCTCATGCTGGCTCTTGCCGCAGAACGAGCAGTACAGGATTTTGGTGCTGTCGCCGGAACGGCCCTGACGATCTTCGCTCATGCTGGTATTACTCGGTCGCTCAACCTGCCCGGAAGGGCTTGCGGTCGGAGAATAGCACACGGTCCCGGCTTGTCGGCCGGGACGGTGAACAGGGGGATTTGTGCCTGAAAAGCGGCAATCCGGGGATCAGGCCGACTGGATGGTGTCTTCCGGACGGCGCTCGAGCACCTGGTCGACCAGGCCGTAGGCCTGCGAATCCGCCGCGCTCTTGAAGTTGTCGCGCTCGGTGTCGCGCTCGATGGTTTCCAGCGACTGACCGGTGTGGTGGGACAGAATCGCGTTCAGCTTCGCGCGCAGGGTCAGGATCTCGCGGGCGTGGATGTCGATGTCCGTCGCCTGGCCTTGGAAGCCGCCGAGCGGCTGGTGGATCATCACGCGCGAATTCGGCAGGGCGTAGCGCTTGCCCTTCGCGCCCGCCGCCAGCAGCAGCGCGCCCATGCTGGCCGCCTGGCCCACGCAGATCGTGCTGACGTCCGGCTTGATGTACTGCATGGTGTCGTAGATCGCCATGCCGGCGGTCACCACGCCACCGGGCGAATTGATGTACAGGCTGATGTCCTTCTCCGGATTTTCCGCTTCCAGGAAGAGCATCTGCGCCACGATGACATTGGCCACGTGGTCGTCCACGCCGCCGACCAGGAAGATCACGCGTTCCTTCAGCAGGCGGGAATAGATGTCGTAGGCGCGCTCGCCGCGGCTGGTCTGTTCGACCACCATCGGCACCAGGTTGAGGGCTTGGGTTCGGATGCTCATTGGGTTATCGCGCCTGTCGTTCGTGGGAAGGTCCGGCCTAGGATAGCCGGACGCTCTGCCCGGGCGGGCGCCCGGATCAGTTGCGGATGGCTTCCTGGAAGGAAAGCGCCTGCTCGGTGTGCTGGGCGCGCTCGGCGATCCAGTCGATCACCTGCTCCTCCATCACACGACCCTGCAGACTATTCATCAACTGGGGATCATTGCGGTACAACTCAATGACCTGCTCCGGCTCTTCGTAGGTCGAGGCGATCAGGCGCAGCGTCTCGTTCAGGCGCTTCGGGTCCAGGCGGAGCTGGTTGCGGCGGGCCACCTCGCCCACCAGCAGGCCGACCAGGACGCGCTTGCGGGCGGCATCCGTGAAGCCCTCGTGGGCATTGTCCGGGATCTGCACCTGCTGGCCCTGGCGGCGGGCCTGCTCGGCCGCCTGCTGCACCATCACGCGCGCCTCGTTCTCGACCAGGCGCGGCGGCATCTCCACATGCGCATAGGCGGCGATCAACTGCTCGCCGACTTCACGACGCAGGCGGGTCATCAGCGCACCCTTCAGCTCGCGCTCGAGGTTGCTGCGGATATCGGCACGGAACTGCTCGGCATCGCCACTCTTCACGCCGAAGCTGCGGATGAACTCGCGATCCACGTCCGGCAGCACCGACTCGGCCACATCGGTGACCTTGACGTGCACGTCGACCTGCCGGCCCGCCAGCTGCGGCACGCGCCAGTCGGCCGGGAACGTGACCGACACGGTCTTCTCGTCACCCTTCGCCAGGCCCACGAGCGCCTGTTCGATGTCGCCGAACATTACGCCCGAGCCGATCAGGGTCGCACCCTTCTCGACGCCCTCGGCCGGCATGCGCTCGTCCCCGGCCTGCGACCAGGTCTCCAGGCCCACGCGATCCCCGTCCTTCGCGCCGCGCTCGACGGCCTGGAACGTACGACGCTGCATGCGCAGGTTGTCGATCATCTGGTCGATGTCGGCGTCGGTCACTTCGGCGGTGTTGCGCACCACGTTCAGCTTGGCCACGTCGATGTCGCCGAAGTCCGGCACCACTTCGAAGGTGGCGACGAAGTCGAGTTCGCCCTCGCCCTGCTTCTCGATGCGCGGGTTGCCGGCCAACTGCAATTCCTGCTCGCGCACGGCGTTGTTGAAGGTCTCGCGCAGCAGGCCGTCGAGGGCTTCGGCACGCACCTGGTCGCCGTAGCGCTGCTCGATGACCTTCGCCGGCACCTTGCCCGGACGGAAGCCCTTGATGCGCGCGGTACGCGACAGCTCGCGCAGGCGGCCGCCGATATGGGTGTCCAGACGCTCCGCCGGCAGGCTGAAGCTCATGCGGCGCTCGAGGTTGCCGACCGATTCGACCGAAACTTGCATACTCACTGACTCCTGCGGCCACGGCACAGCCGGGGCGATGTTGATAATCCGGGACGCCTGGGACGTGGGCGCAAGGCCCCTCCCGGCGGAACTTGCTAGTTTGGCCGATTCCGGAGCGGGCTGCCAGCGGTGGAGCCCAGAGCACGGGCGTTCCGGCCGCTTTATCGGCAGCGGGGCTCCAAAAATGGGAACGCAGCCAGCCGAGTCACGGCGGACCATCCAAGGTCGCAGCCCCATAACGGCTGGCGCTTCGCCCGCCGGGCGCGCTACGGCGCGCTCATGTCCGTGCCATCCGGCGCTCGCCGGGGCGTGGTGCGAAAGGAGGGACTCGAACCCTCACGGGGTTACCCGCTGGAACCTAAATCCAGTGCGTCTACCAATTCCGCCACTTTCGCAGTTCACCGCATTGTACCGGCCGCGCCGCCGGCAAGAAAAAAGCGCCCGGGGTGACCGGGCGCTTTCTGCTTTGGTGGGCTGTCAAGGATTCGAACCTTGGACCTATTGATTAAGAGTCAACTGCTCTACCAACTGAGCTAACAGCCCCGAAAACTGGGCGCGTAGTGTACCCGCATCCCTTGTTTGTTACAAACCCCGCCGCAGCGGAATCTTCCATCAATGGGGTGGAAGACGGGATTTGAACCCGCGACCCCCGGAATCACAATCCGGTGCTCTAACCAACTGAGCTACATCCACCACTGAAACCTGCTGTTCCCGCCGGAGTACACCACCCGTGGCGCGCCCGACAGGACTCGAACCTGTAACCGCCGGCTTAGAAGGCCGGTGCTCTATCCGGTTGAGCTACGGGCGCCCGGTCCGGATTGTCGCATCCCCGCCCTGCCGGAACACACCCTGGCGGTGCATCAGACTGGTCGGGGTAGAGGGATTCGAACCCCCGACCCTCTGCTCCCAAAGCAGATGCGCTACCAGACTGCGCTATACCCCGACGAGGGTCCCGGCGTGGCGTCTGGACGCCAACGAGGCCGCGTATTGTCGGAACCTGCGGCCCCGCTGTCAAACGGAACGTGCGGGGCGGTCGCCTTGCGATATGCTCAGCGGCATGGACAGATGTCCGGCAACCACGTGAGGGAACGATGATACGCAGCGGCAATCCGGCATTGAAGGAATCCACGTTCCTCGACCTCGGTAGCGGGACGGTCGTCTCGCGCGATGGCGAGGCAATGACGCTCAACGGCACGGTCAACAAGACCGGCATCCTGTTGCTGCTGACCGTGCTGACGGCAGCCTTCTCCTGGAGCCAGGCGCTCGGAACGGACGGCCTGCCGGCACCGGGATTCGCGCTGTACATGTGGGGAGGCGCCATCGGCGGCCTGGTCCTGGCGCTGATCACCGTCTTCAAGAAGACTTGGTCGCCCGTCACCGCACCGCTGTACGCGCTGGTGGAGGGATTCTTCCTGGGTGCGATCTCGGCGGTCTACAACGCGAAGTTCGACGGCATCGTGATGCAGGCGGTCATGCTGACCTTCGGCATCATGTTCGCGTTGCTGTTCGCCTATCGCAGCGGCCTGATCAAGGCGACCGAGAACTTCAAGCTGGGCGTGGTGGCGGCGACCGGGGGCATCGCGCTGGTCTACCTGGCCAGCATCGTGCTGGGTTTCTTCGGGATCAACATCCCGATGATCCACGAAGCCGGCTGGGTCGGCATCGCTTTCAGCCTGTTCGTGGTGGCCATCGCCTCGCTGAACCTGGTGCTGGACTTCGACTTCATCGAAACCGGCGTGGAACAGGGCGCGCCCAAGTACATGGAGTGGTATGGCGCGTTCGGCCTGATGGTCACGCTGGTGTGGCTGTACCTGGAACTGCTGCGCCTGTTGTCGAAACTGCAGTCGCGCGACTGAGTTTCCGCACACGGCACGATCAAGGGAACGGGGCGCGCAGGCGCCCCGTTTTCATTCCGCCGCCGGCACCGTGCGACGCGACGGCCACAGCATGAAGGCCAGCGCGGACACGGCCAGCAGCCAGCAATACTGCACGCTGCCGGCCAGCGCCAGCGGCGACACGGCTGCCAGCGACGCCGCCAGCAGGATCTGCGCGCCGTACGGCAGCACGCCCTGCACCACGCAGGCGAACACGTCCAGGACACTGGCTGCGCGCCGCGGACTGATGCCGTGGCGCTGCGCGATGTCCTTGGCCAGGCTGCCGGTCACCAGAATGGCGACGGTGTTGTTGGCCGTCAGGGCGTCGGAACCGGCCGCGAGCGCCGCGATGCTCAGTTCGCCGGCGCGTCGACCGGTGCGACCACGGGCAAACGCGGCAATGACTTGGGCCAGCCATGCCAGACCGCCGGTGGCCTTGATCAGCGCCGCCAGGCCACCGATGAGGATGGACAGCAGGGTGATTTCCACCATGCTCTCGAACCCCACGTAGATGTCGCCTGCGAACGAGACCACGTCGTAGTCCTGCGCCATCGCGAAGCCGAACAGGCCGGACGCGACCAGGCCGATCGCCAGTACCAGCACCACGTCCAGCCCGGCCAGCGCCAGGCCCAGCACCAGCAGGTACGGCAGCACTAGCCAGGGCGACGCGGCGTCCGGCGCTTTGACGGGCGCGGCGTCGCCCAGGACGCCGAGCAGGACCAGGGTCGCGATGGCCGCCGGCAGCGCGATCTTGAGATTCTCGCGGAACTTGTCGCGCATCTCCGCGCCCTGGCTGCGGGTGGCGGCGATGGTGGTGTCGGAGATGATCGACAGGTTGTCGCCGAACATCGCCCCGCCCAGCACCGCGCCAACGACCAGCACGCGGTCCAGTCCCGCCGCGTCGGCCACGCCCAGCGCGATGGGCACGACAGCCGCCACCGTGCCCATCGACGTGCCGATCGAGAGGGAGACGAATGCCGCCACCAGGAACAGGCCCGGCAGGATCAGGCTGGCCGGCAGCGCGCCCAACCCCAGCGCGACGACCGCATCGACGGCCCCGATCGCCTTCGACACCGTGGCGAACGCGCCCGCCAGCAGGAAGATCAGGCACATCAGCATGATGTTGCTGTCGCCCATGCCCTGCAGCAGCGTCTGCTGCGCCGGCAGGCCGCGCCGGCGCGCGAGCCAGACACCCAGGGCAAGCGCGGGCAGGATCGCCACCGGCGCACGCAACTGGTAGAAGCCCATGGCTTCGCCCTGTGCCGTGTAGTACAGGCCCGCGCCGAAGAACAGCGCCAGGAACAGCAATAGCGGAGTCAGCGCCAGCGCGCTGGGACGGACGGACATGAACAGGGCCTTCTGCGTGGGCCGCGGATTGTGCGTGCCCTTCGCCTCGCATCCAACCTCATGGATGGGACATACGCAAACAAAAACGGGACGCTGTGCGTCCCGTTTCCGTGTTGCCTGCCGGAAGCGCTCAGACGCGGCTGGCGATCGCCTTGGCGAACGACATGGTGGTGCCCTCGCCGCCCAGGTCCGGGGTCAGCGAATCCTTGGCTTCGAGCGTGGCGATGATGGCCGCGCGCAGGCGCTCGGCCTTCTCCGGCTGGCCCAGGTGGTCGAGCATCTGCGCCGCGCCCAGCAGCAGCGCGCACGGATTGGCGACGCCCTTGCCGGCGATGTCCGGCGCCGAGCCGTGCACGGCCTCGAAGATCGCCGCATCGACACCGATGTTGGCGCCCGGTGCCAGGCCCAGGCCGCCGACCAGACCGGCGCACAGGTCAGAGATGATGTCGCCGAACAGGTTGGTGGTGACGATGATGTCGAACTGCTCCGGACGCATCACCAGCTGCATGCAGGTGTTGTCCACGATCATCTCGTTGGTCTGGATCTCGGGGTACAGCGCAGCCACTTCGCGCGCCACCTTCAGGAACAGGCCCGAGGTGGTCTTCAGGATGTTCGCCTTGTGGACGATGGTGACCTTCTTGCGGCCGGTCTTGCGGGCCAGATCGTAGGCGTAGCGCACGATGCGCTCGGAACCCTTGCGGGTGATCTTCTGCGTCAGCAGCGCGGTTTCGCCGTCTTCCGAGATCGACTGACCTTCACCGATGTAGGCGCCTTCGGTGTTCTCGCGCACGGTGATCAGGTCAACGCCGGTCGGGAAGCGCGACTTGGTGTTCGGGAACGACTTGGCCGGGCGCACGTTGGCGTACAGGTCGAAGTGGCGGCGCAGCGCCACGTTGATCGAACTGAAGCCCTCGCCCACCGGCGTTGTCAGCGGGCTCTTCAGCGCCACGCCGTTCTTGCGGATCGAATCCAGCGTGGCCTGCGGCAGCAGGTCGCCGTGCTTCTCCAGCGCGACCAGGCCGGCATCGGCCTCTTCATAGGTCAGGCCGACCTTCATCACGTCGAGCACGTGCAGGGTGGCGTCCATGATCTCCGGGCCAATACCGTCGCCGCGGATGACCGTAATCGTCTGGGTCATTGAGTGGGGTTTCCGAACAGGGGCGCGCGCCGGACGGGGCCGCGACGCGTGCAGAAAGGGAGATTTGTCCCGCAATTATGCCCGATCGGCCGCCAAGCCCCCTAATCGACGATGGTCTGAGGCCGGTTCCGCCGGGCGAAAGCGGACAGGATCATCGCCGGGGCCGTCATCCCCGCGAACGGGGGTATCCGTGTCCCCGCTGCGTTTCCTTCCAACGGCTACGGCGACTGCGGAAAGCGAAGATCAGGATGGGTCCCAGCTTTCGCTGGAACGACGGCCACGCAAAAAATAGGTCCCCGGACCGCTACGGCACGACACCGGCGGACGCGGGCAGGCAAGGTGCTCGCACGAGCACCTGATCCACCTTGGCGACCTCAGTGGTCGTGCGCCGCCGGCGCGTCGGCCTGTCCGCCTTCCAGCTGGTCGAGGAAATCCACCGCGCGGCGCAGGTGCGGGATGACGATGGAGCCGCCCACCACCAGGCCGACCGAGAAGGTCTCGAAGAACTCCTCGCGCGTCACCCCGGCCTCCTTGCACTGGGCAACGTGGTAGCTGATGCAGTCGTCGCAGCGCAGCACCATCGAGGCGACCAGGCCCAGCAGCTCCTTGGTCTTCACGTCCAGCGCGCCGGCCTGGTAGGTCTGCGTGTCCAGGGCGAAGAAGCGGCGAACGACCTGGTTGGGCTCGTCCAGGATCCGCTTGTTCATCCGCTGGCGGAACTCGGTGAAGGCCTTCACCCGGTCCTGGCTGTCGTCGGCGGCGCTCATGCGGCCTCTCCTGCGAGCAGTGCGTCGAGCTTGCCGGCGCGGTGCAGCGCGATCATGTCGTCGTAGCCGCCCACGTGCACCTCGCCCACGAAGATCTGCGGCACGCTGGTGCGCTTGGCGGTGGCGATCATCTTCTCGCGCTCGGCCGGGTCCAGGTCGATCCGCACCTCGGTCCAGGACTGGCCCTTGCTCTTCAGGAAGTTCTTCGCCGCCACGCAGTAGGGGCAGATGGCGGTGCTGTAGATGGTGATCTGGGGCGCGGTGGCGCCCGTCGGGGTGTCGCTCAAGGGAAGTCTCCGGAACGAAAGGGACATGCAGCGGTCCCAGCCAATATCGGGCAGGCCGCGCCGTCTTCCAGTGAACGAAGTGGAACAGTGCGAACCGGAACCGGTCCGGTTAACCACGTATTCACTCGCCCGGATCGACGACCGGTCATCCTGATGAAGACGCCCATTATCCGCCACGGAGCCCCGTTTGCGTCCCTTGCTGCTCGCCACCGCCCTGACCCTGGCCCTCGCCGCACCGCTGGCGTCGTCGCAGGAAAGCCGCCTGCCCGACATCGGCTCGTCCGCGGGCGAACTGCTCACGCCAGCGCGGCAGGCCCAGTACGGCGGGATGATGCTGCGCGAACTGCGCAACTACGGCTACCTGCTCGAAGACCCGCTGATCACCGACTGGCTGCAGGGTGTCGGTGGCCGGCTCGGCGCGGACAGCGACAACCCGCAGCAGTCCTATACCTTCTTCATGATGCGCGACCGGCAGATCAACGCCTTCGCCACGCTGGGCGGCTACATCGGCATGAACGCCGGCCTGGTGCTGACGGCCGACCGCGAGGACGAGGTGGCCGCGGTGCTCTCGCACGAAATCGCCCACGTCACCCAGCAGCACGTGCTGCGCGGCGTGGAGCGCGCCCAGCGCGACCAGATCCCGATCCTGCTGGGCATGCTGGGCGCCATCGTGCTGGCGCAGGCGGCCGGCGGCAGCTCCAGCGGCGACGCCTCGCAGGCCGCCATCGCCAGCGCGATGGGCCTGATGCAGCAGCGCCAGATCGACTACACCCGCTCCAACGAATCCGAAGCCGACCGCGTGGGCATCCGCACCCTGTCCCGCGCCGGCTACGACATCGATGCGATGGCCGGCTTCTTCGCCAAGCTGCAGCAGGCGACCCGGGTGGCGCGCGGCAGCGGCCGCGAACAGGTGCCCGACTACCTGCAGACCCACCCGGTCACCACCACCCGCATCAGCGAGGCCCGCCAGCGCGCCGACCAGTTGCGCGGCGACCAGGTCACCGCCGTGACCACGGTGCCCGGCGGCGAACGCGTGGAGCGCTTCGACCGCACCGGCATCGTCCTGCCGGAAACGCGCAGCGACAATCCGCTGCTGCCGATTCCGGTGACCCTGCCGTCGCAGGCCTTCCGCCAGGCCGACACCGGCCAGTTCGACTGGGCCCGCGAACGCCTGCGGGCGCTCAGCGCGAGCACGCCATCGGCCGCCGTCCGCGAGTACGAGACCCTGCGCCGGCAGGCCGGCAAGCCGCTGACCGGGCCGGAACGCTACGGGCTGGCCGTGGCCCACCTGCAGGGCGGCGACACCCGTACCGCGCTGGCCGAACTGCAGCGGCTGGCCGACGAGCACCCCGACAACCTGTGGCTGTCCCTGACGCTGGGCGAAGCCGAATCCCGCACCGGCAACGCGGCGACGGCCAATCGCCGCTTCGACGCACTGATGCAGCGCTACCCGCAGAACCGTCCGGTGGCCCTGACCTACGCCAAGGTGCTGAACGAACAGGGCGGCCGCGAAGCCGGGCAGCGCGCGCAGGCCCTCCTGCGCCCGATGATGGCCCGCGCCGGCGACGACCCGGTGTTCCAGCAGCAGTTCGCCCGCGCCAACGAACTGGCCGGCGACACCGCCCGCGCCGGCGAAGCCTATGCCGAGGCCGCCTACCTGAACGGGCGGCCGGAGCAGGCGCTGATCCAGCTGCAGAATCTCAAGAACCGGAGCGACCTGGACTTCTACGCCCGCGCCCGGGTCGATGCCCGCATCGCCACCATCACCCCGGAAGTGCTGGAACTGCGCCGCCAGGGGATCCGCGATCCGGATGTGGAGCGGCGCTGACCGGCCGTCGGCACGCCGCCATGACACTCCTGCGGCATGTCATGTAAACGTCACAAAATTGTCGTCTACTGCCAACGTCCCCCCCGCACCCGGATCCTGCGTGCAGAAGCACATCCTGATCGTCGACGACGAACCCGCCATCCGCGACATGGTGGCGTTCGCCCTGCGCAAGGGCGAATACGAGCCGATCCACGCCGGCGACGCCCGTGAAGCCCAGAACGCCATCGCCGATCGCGTGCCCGACCTGATCCTGCTGGACTGGATGCTGCCCGGCACCAGCGGCCTGGAGCTGGCCCGCCGCTGGCGCAAGGACGCCATGACGCGCGACGTGCCGATCATCATGCTGACCGCCCGTGGCGAGGAGAACGACCGCGTCGGCGGGCTGGAAGCCGGCGTGGACGATTATGTGGTCAAGCCCTTCTCCGCCCGTGAGCTGCTGGCCCGCATCCGCGCCGTCATGCGCCGCTCGCGCGACGACGATGAGGACGGCAGCGTCGCCGTCGGCAACCTGCGCATCGACGGTGCGGCCCATCGCGTGTTCGCCGGCGACACCCCGGTCGCCATCGGCCCTACCGAGTACCGCCTGCTGCACTTCTTCATGACCCACCCCGAGCGCGTCTACTCGCGCACGCAGTTGCTCGACCATGTCTGGGGCGGCAGCGTCTACGTGGAAGAACGGACCGTCGACGTGCATATCCGCCGTCTGCGCAAGACCCTGGAGCCGCATGGCCTGGAAAACATGGTGCAGACCGTGCGGGGGTCGGGCTACCGGTTCTCGGCGGCGATGTGAGGTCGTCGCGGGAATCGGGAATCGGTAAAAGAGCGTATCGACGTTGCCCGTCATCCCGGCGCACGCCGGGCTCCACCGTGATCTTGCCGTTGCCCGCCTAAGCAACGGCACATGCCACCGCAACAGGGATCCCGGCGCGCACCGGGATGACGGAAAGACAGTCTTCCCCCTGCCCCCTCCCCTGCTGTCATACACATCTGCCTACAATCGGCCCATGCCCCACGATATCCGTTCCGCGTGGTTCAAGACGCTCGGCCAGCTGGCGCTGGTGCTGGCGCTCGCGGTCGTGGTCGGTCTGCTGCTGGGCCAGGTGTGGCCGGTCGTCACTGCCGCCGCGCTCGGCGTGGTGACGTGGCACTACTGGCGGCTGCGCAAGGTGCTGCTGCGCCTGACCGCGCGCCAGCGGCTCGAGCCCGCGCAGGGCAAGGGCGTCTGGAACGAACTGGACCGCCTGCTGTTCCGTGGTCAGGCCGAGATGCGTACGCGCAAGCGCCGCCTGCTCGACATGCTGCGTGCCTACCGCGCCGCCGCCGCCGCACTGCCGGATGCGGTGGTGGTGGTGGAGCGCAACAGCCAGCGCGTGCAGTGGTTCAACAAGGCCGCGACCAGCCTGCTGGGCCTGCAATATCCCTCCGACATCGGTGCGCCGGTCGGCGACCGCCTGCAGCCGCTGCCGTTGTCGCACTGGCTGGCGGCCGGCCGCAACGCCGAGCCGATGCTCGATGCCGCCTCGCCGGTCGACCCCCATCTGCGCCTCAACCTGCGGCTGATTCCGTATTCCGACGAGTACTGGCTGCTGGTCGCGCGCGACGTCAGCAAGATGCTGCGGCTGGAACAGATGCGCCGAGACTTCGTCGCCAACGTCTCGCACGAACTGCGCACGCCGCTGACCGTCGTGCACGGCTACCTCGACATGCTGGAACCCACCGAGTATCCGGACTGGGCGCCGATGCTGAGCGAGATGCAGAAGCAGTCCCAGCGCATGACCCAGCTGGTGGAAGACCTGCTGACGCTGTCGCGGCTGGAAGCGCAGGACAGCCTGCCCGACGAGAACGTGGCCATGGCGCCGATGCTCGCCACGCTGCGCCGCGAAGCCGAAGCGCTGAGCCAGCGCCGCCACACCATCGTGATCCAGGACGAAGCCAACCTGGACCTGTCCGGCTCCAACAAGGAACTGCACAGCGCCTTTTCCAACCTGGTCAGCAATGCGGTGCGTTATACGCCGGTCGGCGGCACCATCACCGTGCGCTTCGCGCGCGAGGGCGACGGCGCCGTGCTCAGCGTGCGCGACACCGGCTACGGCATCCCCACCTCACACCTGCCGCGCATCACCGAGCGCTTCTATCGCGTCTCCACCAGCCGTTCGCGCGAAAGCGGCGGCACCGGCCTGGGCCTGTCGATCGTCAAGCATGTGCTGAACCTGCACCAGGCCCGCCTCGAGATCGAAAGCGAAGTCGGCCAGGGCAGCGTGTTCTCCATCCATTTCGGTGCCGAGCGCGTCGAGCCACGCCTCGACGCTTTCAGCCCCCACACCACGGACAGCCAGACCGCATGAACGCCGCCCTGGACACCACGCCCCCGCCTGCGACCGGCGAAGACGCGCTGCGCGATCCCTCGCTCTACCTGAACCGCGAACTGTCCCAGCTGGACTTCAACTTCCGCGTGCTGGCGCAGGCGCAGGACCCGTCGGTGCCGCTGCTGGAGCGCCTGCGCTTCCTGTGCATCTCCTGCACCAACCTGGACGAGTTCTTCGAGATCCGCGCCGCCACGGTGCGCCATGCACTGGACTTCGGCCTGCCGCCCGGCGCCGACGGCATGAGCCCGGCCACCGTGCTCAACAAGATCCACGACCGCGCCGCCGAACTCGTGGATGCGCAGTACCGCTGCTGGAACGACGTGCTGCGCCCCGGCCTGGCCGAGGCCGGCGTGCGCGTGTTCGGACGCGACAGCTGGAATGCGCGCCAGACCCGCTGGCTGCGCGCCTACTTCCGCAACGAGATCATGCCGGTGCTGTCGCCGCTGGGCCTGGATCCGGCGCATCCGTTCCCGAAGATCCTCAACAAGTCGCTCAACATCGTGGTGGTGCTGAAGGGCAAGGACGCGTTCGGCCGCGCCGGCCACCTGGCCATCGTGCGCGCGCCGCGCTCGCTGCCGCGCATCATCCACCTGCCGCAGCGCGTGTCGGGCGGCGAGAACGATTTCGTGCTGCTGTCCTCGGTGCTGTCTGTGTTCGTGGACGAGCTATTCCCCGGCATGGAGGTGAAGGGCTCCTACCAGTTCCGCGTGACCCGCAATTCCGAAGTCGTCGTGGACGAAGAGGAAGTCGAGAACCTCGCGCTGGCGCTGCGCGACGAACTGGTCGGCCGCGGCTACCGCCCCGCCGTACGGCTGGAGATCGCGCACGACTGCCCCAAGCCCATCGTGCGGCAGCTGCTGCAGAACTTCGGGCTGACCGAAAACGCCGTGTACCCCATCCATGGCCCGGTCAACCTCAACCGCGTGATCCAGGTGTACGACCTGGTGCAGCGACCGGAACTGAAGTACCCGGTCTTCACGCCGCGTCCCCTGCGCGACAGCGAAGCCATCTTCGAGAAGGTCGCCGACGACGACGTGCTGTTGCACCACCCCTTCGATTCGTTCGGCGCCGTGCTGGACCTGATCAAGCAGGCGTCGGTGGACCCCGACGTGCTGGCGATCAAGCAGACGCTGTATCGCACCGGCAAGGACTCGGCGATCGTCGAGGCGCTGGTGCAGGCGGCACGCAACGGCAAGGACGTGACCGTGGTGGTCGAGCTGCGTGCGCGCTTCGACGAGGACGCCAATCTCGGCGTGGCCGACAAACTGCAGGAAGCCGGCGCCCAGGTCGTGTACGGCGTGGTGGGCTACAAGACCCACGCCAAGATGCTGCTGATCGTGCGCCGCGAAGGGCGCAAGCTGCGCCGCTACGTGCACCTCGGCACCGGCAACTACCACAGCGGCACCGCCCGCGTGTACACCGACATCGGCCTGCTCACCTCCGACCCGGACATCGGCAGCGACGTGCACCTGCTGTTCCAGCAGCTGTCCGGCCTGGCGCCCACCACCAAGCTCAAGCGCCTGCTGCAATCGCCGTTCACCCTGCACCCCGGGCTGATCAAGAAGATCGAGCGCGAAGCCAAGCTGGCCCGGGCCGGCAAGCCGGCGCGCATCATCGCCAAGATCAATGCCATCAACGAACCGCGGATCATCCGTGCGCTGTACGCGGCCTCGCAGGCCGGCGTGCGGATCGACCTGATCGTGCGCGGCGCGTGCGCCCTGCGCCCCGGCGTGCCCGGCATCTCCGACAACATCCGCGTGCGTTCCATCGTCGGGCGCTTCCTCGAACACAGCCGCCTGTACTGGTTCGGCAACGACGGTGCGCCGGAACTGTACTGCGCCAGCGCCGACTGGCTGGAGCGCAACCTGCTGCATCGCGTGGAAACCTGCTTCCCGATCCTGGACAAGGACCTGGCCGCGCGCGTGTTCAAGGAAGGGCTACAGAACTACCTGGACGACAACTGCAACGCCTGGGAACTGCAGGCCGATGGCGGCTACGTCAAGCTGACGCCCGGCGACGACACGCCACACTCGGCGCAGGGTCTGCTGTTGGCCAAGGTGTGAGGCGACCCAACCATGCGGCCGGCGACGATGCGTCATCTCGTCGCATGGCAGCAATGCGCGTCGCCATTGGCTAAACTGATCGCATGGCGCCCCTGACCTCCCCCACCTCCCCGCCGCTCCAGGACGGGGACCTGCTGGCCGCGATCGACCTGGGTTCCAACAGCTTCCACATGGTGGTCGCGCGCTCGCTGCTCGGACAGCTGCGCGTGGTCGACCGCCTGCGCGAAACCGTCCGCATGGCCGATGGCCTGGACAGCAAGGGCGGCCTGTCCTCGGCCGCCCGGCAACGCGCGCTGGACTGCCTGTCGCGTTTCGGCCAGCGCATCCGCGACGTGCCCGGTGCGCGCGTGCGCGCGCTGGCCACCAACACCGTGCGCCAGCTGCGCGATCCGCACGAATTCCTGGCGGCGGCGGAAGCCGCGCTCGGCAAGCCCATCGAAGTGGTCTCCGGCCGCGAGGAAGCGCGCCTGATCTACCTCGGCGTGGCCCACGCGCAACCGCCCAAGGCCGGGCAGCGCCGGCTGGTCATCGACATCGGCGGTGGCTCGACCGAGTTCATCATCGGCCGCGGCTTCGAGACGCTGGAACGCGAAAGCCTGCAGGCCGGCTGCATCGCCAGCACGCGCCGTTTCTTTCCTGGCGGCAAGCTGTCGCGCAAGCGCTGGAAGGAAGCCCTCACCGAGATCGGCGCCGAGTTCCAGCAGTTCGCCGGCCTGTACCGCAACCTGGGCTGGCAGGAAGCCATCGGCTCGTCCGGCACCAACAAGGCGATCGGCGAGATCTGCGCGGCGATGAAGCTGACCAAGGGCGCGGTGACCGCCGAGGCGCTGCCGCAGGTGCGCGAGAAGCTGCTGCAGGCCGACCGCATCGAGGACATCGACCTGCCCGGCCTGTCCAGCGACCGCCGCCCGATCATCGCCGGTGGCGTGCTGGTGCTGGAAGCCGCTTTCGAAGCACTGGGGCTGCAGCGCCTGATGGTCAGCAAGGCCGCCATGCGCGAGGGCATCCTGTTCGACATGCTCGGCCGCGGCAGCGACAACGACCCGCGCGATCTGTCCACCGCAGCGCTGATGCAGCGCTACGGCATCGACGAATTCCAGGCGGCGCGCGTGGAAGCCACCGTGATGCGCCTGTTCGAGCAGGTCGAGAGCGCCTGGGGCCTCAACGACGACGACGCCCGCATGCTCGGCTGGGCCGCGCGCCTGCACGAGATCGGCCTGGCCATCGCGCACAGCCAGTACCACGTGCACGGCGCCTACCTGCTGGAGCATTCGGATATCGAAGGCTTCTCGCGCCAGGAGCAGCAGGTGCTCTCGGCGCTGGTGCGCACGCATCGCCGCGGCGTGCCGAAGACCGCTTTCGACGCCCTTCCCGACCGCCTGCTGCTGAGCGCCAAGCGCAAGGCCGCGCTGCTGCGGCTGGCCGTGCTGCTGCACCGCTCGCACGACGCCGACGCCATCCCGCGCCTGGACCTGACCGCCAACGGCGACCGCCTGGACCTGGTGGTCGACCAGAAGTGGATCGAAGCTCGCCCCCTGCTCCGCTCCGACCTGGTCGGCGAGCCGGAGGACATGCAGGGCCTGGGCGTGGCGTTCAAGCCGTTCGTGGCGTGACCTCCGCACGCGCCTCAATTGTGACTTGAGGTTACACTCGGCCCCGCCCCGGCTCTGCGGCGTGGTCTCCCCTTCGCCCCACGCCTCCTCGCCCTCCGTCTCCGCGGCGGGTGCAGAACCCGGCGGCTGACTATTCGTCGCGTACCTGCCTTCAGGAGGAAGCCCGTGATCGACAGTAGGCATTCTGCAGACGCACTCACCGACGCCTGGCTGGAAGGTGGGCCCGGCGCCGTCGCCATCGGCCGCAACGTCGACCGCCTGCTCGATGCCGTGCGCCGGCACCTCGACATGGACGTGGCCTTCGTCAGCGAATTCCATGGCCACCATCGCGTGTTCCGCCATGTCGCCACCCGTCTCGACCGCGCGCCCATCCGCCCCGGCGACTCCAGTCCGCTCGACGAGGGCTACTGCGTGCGGGTGGTGGAGGGCCGCATTCCGCAGCTGATTCCCGATACCGCCGCCATCCCGGCACTGGAATGCATCCCGGAAACGCGGAACGTCCCCATCGGGTCCCACATCAGCGTGCCCATCCAGCTGCGCGACGGCCGCGTCTACGGCACCTTCTGCTGCTTCAGCGTGGCGCCCAGCCTGTCGCTCGGCCAGCGCGACCTGCACATGATGCGCGCCTTCGCGGACCTGCTGGCGTACCAGATCGATGGCGACCTGGACGCCGTGCAGGAACACCAGGCCAAGGTCGAGCGCATCACCTCGGTACTGGAGCTCGGCCAGCCGCACATCGTCTACCAGCCCATCTACCGCAGCAGCACGCGACGGATCGTCGGGGTGGAATGCCTTTCCCGCTTCGACCTCGAACCCCGGCGCACGCCGGATGTGTGGTTCGCCGAAGCGCGCGAGATCGGCCTGGGCGTGCGGCTGGAACTCAATGCCATCCTGTCCGCCCTGGACGGGCTGCGTGGCGTCGCCGGCGACTTCTACGTGGCGCTGAACGTCTCGCCACAGACCCTCATCAGTGGCGGCATCGACGGCTACATCGATGACATCGATCCCCGCCGCGTGGTGCTGGAAATCACCGAACACTCGCTGGTCGACGACTACGGACTGCTCAACGAGCGACTGGGGCCGTTGCGCGAGGCCGGCGTGCGGATCGCGGTGGACGATGCCGGCGCCGGCTACGCCAGCATGCGCCACGTGCTGGCGATCCACCCCGACATCATCAAGCTCGACCTCAGCCTGACCCGCGGCATCGACAGCGATTCGCCACGTAGGGCGCTGGCGGCCGCGCTGATCGAGTTCGCCCGCCAGACGCAGTCGCGCGTGGTGGCCGAGGGCGTGGAAACCGCTTCCGAACTGGTGGCGCTGCAGGCGCTCGGCGTGGACGACGTGCAGGGCTACCACCTCGCACGCCCGCTGGAATTCGCCGCGCTGGCGCAGCGCCTGCGCGACGAGCGCCTGCGCAACTAGCTGCCCGCCGCCGCTCTGGCATGATGCCGGCCACTCCTCCTGCGCTCCGCTGATGAAGACCCATCTCCTGGCCGACGGCCTGCCGACCTCCCGCATCGCCTACGGCTGCATGCAGCTCAGCCGCGCCTGGGACGCCACACCCGTCAGCGCCGACGAACGCCGCCATGCGCAGCGCCTGATCGAAACCGCGCTGGCCAACGGCATCACCCTGTTCGACCATGCCGACATCTACGCCCGGGGCAAGTCCGAGCAGGTGTTCGGCGACGTGTTGCGTGCGTCGCCGGGCCTGCGCGAGCGCATGGTGCTGCAGTCCAAGTGCGGCATCCGCTTCGCCGACGATCCGCCAGGGGCGCCGGGCCGCTATGACTTCAGCCATGCGCATATCGTCGGCTCGGTCGAAGGCAGCCTGTCGCGGCTCGGCGTCGATCATCTCGATGTCCTGCTGCTGCACCGCCCGGACGCACTGGTGGAACCGGAAGACGTCGCGCGCGCGTTCGACGCACTGCATGCGGCGGGCAAGGTGCGCCATTTCGGCGTCAGCAACCACACGCCCGGCCAGATCGACCTGCTGCGGCGATACGTCCGCCAGCCGCTGGTCGCCAACCAGGTGGAACTCAGCCTGTTGCATCACCACCTGATCGACGACGGCGTGGTCGCCAACACCACCGGCCATGCCTACGCCTCGGCAGCAGCCACGCTGGACTACTGCCGCCTGCACGACATCCGCGTGCAGGCGTGGTCGCCGCTGGCCGGCGGCAGGCTGGCCACCACGTCCGAGTTCGCCGACCCGGTGATCCGCGCCACCTCCACGCTGTTGCGGCAACTGGCCGAGGAGAAAGGCGTCACGCCCGAAGCCATCCAGCTCGCCTGGCTGCTGCGCCACCCCGCCGGCATCCAACCCATCGTCGGCACCACCGACCCGGTCCGGCTGGTCGCCTGCTGCGCGGCGGACGGCGTCACGCTGAGCCGGGAGGAGTGGTATGCGTTGTTCACGGCGGCGCGGGGTGGACGCGTTCCCTAATCCGCGGCCCGCGTGCGCCGTTGCACGGATTCACCCGACCCCCTCACGACGGATGCCCCATGTCAGACACCGCCATCAACCTGAAGGACAAGCTGGCCCGCTTTTCCGAGCACTGGTCACCGCGTGTCGTCGCCGAGATGAACGACTACCAGTTCAAGCTGGCCAAGATCCACGGTGAATTCGTCTGGCATGCGCACGAGGAGACGGACGAAGTCTTCATCGTGCTGGCAGGCGAAATGACGCTGGAGTTCCGCGACAAGGCCGTGCCCCTGGCCACCGGCGAGATGTATGTCGTCCCCAGGGGCGTCGAGCACCGGCCGGTTGCCCAGGAGGAGTGCAGCATCATGCTGGTGGAACCGCGCGGCGTGGTGAACACGGGCGATGCCGGCGGTGCGTATACCGCCAAGAACGATGTGTGGGTCTGAGATTGAAGACATCGCCGGGTGCGTGCTGAACCACCCCGAGAAGGAAACCATGCGACGCATCCTGCTTACCCTGCTCACGCTGTTTCCCATGACCGCCCTGGCCGGCGTTCCGTTCGAGGCCACGCTGGAGGACATGGCGGTCTCTGCGGACCACATCCTGGTCGGCCGTGTGACCGGCGTCGACATGATCGACGGGGCGGGCAAGCCCGTCACCGATCCCAAGGCGCATACCGGGCCGGGGTCGCGGAATACGATCAGACTGCGCATCGCGGTAGATCGGGTACTCGTCTCCACTGTGGATCCTGTGCCGCGACAGCTGTTCGTTCCTCTGGCTTCGCATCTCCACTACTCGCTGGGCCAGATCCAGGCAGCCCACGCACAGGCATCCGACCCGCGCCTGATGTTTCTCAAGGGCACCGCTTTTGACGGGATCAAGCCGGGCGTGTTCATGCGTCCGATGGAAGACCAGCGGGAAGCGTTCCGTCTTCGCAAAGCAGCCGGCAGGTCACGGGACTAGACCCGCATCCTGTCCTGCAGTCCACGACACGCACACCAACGAGGGCATCACATGGGCACCTGGGGCATCGGCAGTTTCGACAACGACGACGCGGCGGATTTCATGATCGATGTGCTGGACAGCGGCGACCTGTCGCTGGTCCGCGAAGTGCTGGACAACGTACTGACATCCACCGAATACGTGGAGGCACCGGACGCGGCGCTGGCGATCGTCGCAGCCGAGGTCGTGGCCGCGGGACGGGGACGCCCCACGCTCGCGGCGCAGCAGGAAGAAGGACTGGCCGACTGGCTCGCGCGCATCCGGCCGAGCATCGATGCCGACCTGGTCGCGCAGGCGCGGCAGGCGCTCACCCGCATCCTGGCCGACCACTCGGAACTGCGGGAACTATGGGAAGAGACGGAGGACAGCCACGACTGGCAGGCCGTCGTCACCGAACTCCGCGGCCACCTCGATCCCTGACCCACCGGTACGGCGCCATGTTTGACGCGATGGTCACGACGGCGCTGGAACTGCCCGGTTACCGCATCACCCGCAGCTTGGGCATGGTGCGCGGCATCACCGTGCGGTCGCGCTCGATCGTGGGCAACTTCCTGGGGGGATTGCAGTCGCTGTTCGGCGGCAACATCACCATCTACACCGAGCTGTGCGAGCAGGCCCGCGACCAGACCTATCGCGACATGTTCCAGCACGCACGACAGCTCGGCGCCAGTGCAATCATCGCCGTCCGCTACGACGCCACCGACGTGATGGCCGGCCTGACCGAGGTACTGTGCTACGGCACGGCCGTGGTCGTCGAGCCGCTGGGGGATTGATGCCCGGCGCTGCCACGCGGGCTGCGCGGTTCATCCTGCAGACGCTCGCCGGCGTGGTCGGCTTTGTCGTGGGGTGTTACCTCACATGGTTCCTCGCCATGCGCCTGATAGCGCCTACGTCGGGTTGCGACGCTCCCTGCGATGGTCCGGCCTACCTGGCCATGGGTCTGTCGATGCTCGCGAGCCCCCTCGCCGGCATCTTCACGGGTGTCGCGGCATGCCTGCTGGTGTCGCACCTGCTGGGCGAACGGCGCTCCCGGTGAATCCGGCGACCTCGTCTTCGACACCGCACAGCAGGGTGGGACCATAGTGGGCGGTCCTCCGTCGCTACACGCCGGTTGCCGCAAGACTCCCGCCGCTGTCGCGAGAGGACATGCCACACAGGTCGCGACATACTGCGAGATATGGCGCGACATAGGCGCGGTATTGAACGGAGATACCGATTGGTATCGTGCTGGATACCGATTGGCATCTCCGCCGATACGGCGGCCTATCGCGCGACATACGCCGCTGTATCGCGAGAGAGTCCACTGAGTATGGCGCGGCATACGAATGGTCATATCGGGCGATACCATCGCGCATGGCCGTCGATACCAACCGGTATCTCTGACCATATGCACGCATGTGTCCGTCCATACATCGCGCTATGTCGCGACACACTCGTCCCTATCGGCCGACACACGAAGTGGTATCAACGGGGGTATTCCGTCATGTCGGCAGGCAGAGGCCGGACGATCGGTGGATGTCCGCGGATCATGTCGTGGTACGCGTCGGGTAAAGGGGCGCGGCCAGACAGGAGGGCCGGGACACCATGGCGGCACTGCCGCGCGAACTCGGTCCTGCCGTGTCCTCACGCCGGGCGAGCGCATCCTGGCCATCCCGTGCTTGGTCGGCACCCAGGCCCCCGTGTGATCGACACGCGGTTTTCGCCGTCATCCCGCGGTCACCCAACCGAAACACCAGCGACACCTGACAGCCCCAGCATGCGCAAAACGTGGAGCTGCGCATGCGCTTTGCCATCGTCACCGAGACCTATCCGCCGGAAGTGAACGGCGTGGCCCTGACTGTGCAGGGGCTGGAAGCCGGTCTGCGCCAGCGGGGCCACGCGGTGTCCGTCGTGCGTCCGCGCCAGCCGGACGACGGCAGCGACGTGGACGACACCCTGCTGGTGCGCGGCGCCCGCCTGCCGCGCTACCCGGGCCTGAAATTCGGCCTGCCCGCCACGCGCCGCCTGCTGGCGCTGTGGAAGCAGACGCCGCCGGACGCGCTGTACGTGGCCACGGAAGGTCCGCTGGGCTGGTCGGCGCTGCGGGCGGCGCGGCGGCTGGGCATTCCGGTGGCCACCGGCTTCCACACCCGCTTCGACGAATACATGCGCGACTACGGGGTGCGTTTCCTGCAGCACACCGCGCTGCGCTGGATGCGCCGCTTCCACAACGGCGCCGACGCGACGCTGGTCCCCACGCGCGAACTGGCCGATTTCCTGCAGTCGCAGGGGTTCCATCATGTGGTGCGGCTGGCGCGTGCGGTGGATGCCCGCCACTTCAGCCCGTCGCAACGCGATGACACGCTGCGCGCCGCGTGGGGCCTGGGGCCGGACGACGTGGTGGTGATCTACGTGGGCCGCGTGGCCGCGGAGAAGAACCTGGAGCTGTCCATCCGCGCGTTCCGCGCGATCCAGCAGGCGCAGCCGACGGCGAAGTTCGTCTGGGTCGGCGACGGTCCGCTGCGCGAGCGGCTGGCGCAGGAGCATCCGGACTTCCTGTTCTGCGGCGTGCAGCGCGGCGAAGCGCTGGCACGGCACTTCGCCAGCGGCGACCTGTTCCTGTTCTCCAGCCACAGCGAAACCTTCGGCAACGTCACCCTGGAAGCGATGGCCAGCGGCGTGCCGGTGGTGGCGTTCAACTACGGGGCCGCACGCGAACACCTGATCGACGGCGTGCACGGCGCCGCCGTGGACAACGACGACGATTTCCTGGCGGCCGCGCTGCGGCTCGCCACCGATGCCGCCCTGCGCCGCCGGCAGGGCCAGGCCGCCAGCCGGGCGATGCACGACCTGCATCCGGACCAGGTGGCCGCCGACTTCGACGCCCTGCTGACCGACCTCGCCCTGACACGGAGAAGCCACCATGCGTCCGCTGCTGCCGCGTAATGCCTTGATGGGCCGGGACACCGGCTGGTGCCTGCTCGCCAACCGCTGGGGCGAAGGGCTCGGCGTGCGCCGCTTCTTCGCTGTGGTCAGCCGGTTGGGCGACGGGGTGTTCTGGTACGTGCTGATGGCGGCGCTGATCGTCGCCGATGGCCTGGACGGTCTGGCGGCCTCCGCGCACCTGGCGGGCACCGGCGTGATCGCGCTGACGCTGTACAAGGCGCTGAAGCGCTGGACGCGCCGCCCGCGGCCATTCGCTTCCGACGTGCGCATCCGCGCGTGGATCGCGCCGCTGGACGAATTCAGCTTTCCCTCGGGTCATACGCTGCACGCCGTCGCATTCACCCTGGTCGCGCTGGCCCACTACCCGGTGCTGGCACCGCTGCTGATCCCGTTCGCCGCCTGCGTGGCCGCCTCGCGCGTGGTGCTGGGACTGCACTACCCCAGCGATGTGCTGGCGGCGACGGTGATCGGTACTGCGCTGGCCGGACTGTCGATCTGGATGGTGCCCGGCGTCAGCCTGTTGGGTTAGCGTGAGCGACGCTGCAAGGTGGCTTGTAAACCGCGCATGCATCACGCAAGAAAGCACGCTCTGTAGGAGCGCTCTCGGGCGCGATGCTGTTCGTTGCATGCCTGGAAAAGCATCGCGCCCGAGGGCGCTCCTACAGGGCTTGAAGCCTGGCGCGTAAGAGGGCGGGCTTCAGCTGCCCCGTCCAATCGCGATCGTTCGCCACCTGTGCGTCGGCACGGCTGCGGTCAAGCGCATCGACGTCGAGATCGGCGATGGCCCACTCCTGATCGCCCGTGGTCTGCACCACCACGCCGTCCTCGGGCAGGCCACGGTCCATCGGCGCGAAGATCGCCGCCTCGCCGGTATTGATGTCGAGTGCGGGACTCCACGCCGCTTCGCCGGCGGTGACCGCCTGCGCG
The DNA here is from genome assembly GCF_001427635.1 of Pseudoxanthomonas sp. Root65. Classification (NCBI taxonomy): domain Bacteria; kingdom Pseudomonadati; phylum Pseudomonadota; class Gammaproteobacteria; order Lysobacterales; family Lysobacteraceae; genus Pseudoxanthomonas; species Pseudoxanthomonas sp. Root65. The sequence goes on along the minus strand of NZ_LMHA01000002.1, from coordinate 343,137 downwards.
ACGAACATCCGGTTTTCCAGCGCGCGCGCCAGGCAGCCCACCCGCACGCGGGTGGCGCCGGCCGCGGTATCGGTGCAACTCGGCACCAGCAGCAGGCGCGCACCGGCGTCGGCCTGCGCGCGCACGGGCAGCGGGAACTCGCTGTCGTAGCAGACGGCAACGCCGGTGCGCACGCCGTCGATGTCGAACACGTTCAGCGCATCGCCGCCATCGATCACCCCCAACCCCTTCTCAAAGCCGGTCAGCTGCAGCTTGTCCTGCCAGGCATGCGCACCGTGCGGCGTGAACACGTCACTGCGGTTGCGGTAGCGGCCGACGCCCTGCTCGAGCAGGAAGCTGCCGGCGACGACGTACAGATCAAGCTCACGTGCCAGCCGCGCGTACAGCGCCAGCCAGTCCTCGCGGTAGCGCTGGATCGCCGCCAGCGAGGCGTGCAGGTCGGCCTGCGTGGCGGCATCGAAGGTCGCCGCCAGTTCCAGCGACAGGTATTCCGGCAGCACCGCGATGCGCGCGCCCTGCGCCGCCGCCTCGCCCAGCACCTGCGACTGGCGCGCCGCGAACGCGGCGAAATCCACCGGCGCCTGGATGGCGTACTTCGCGACGGCGACCTTCATCGCATCGGCTCCAGTCCACGCAGCCAGAACGTCAGCGCGTGATCGGTCTCGCCACGGCCGATCTCGCTCCACGCCAGCCGCATGGTCATGCCCGGCTGGCGCGTATAACCGCGCTTGTCCCAGAACGCCTCGTTGCCGCGATGACCCTCAGGCCTGCGCGGGTCGTCGCGTTCGCGGTCCACCGCACAGAACGCGGTCCACGCGAAGCGGCCCAGCGCACGCGCATGTGCCTCGCGATGATCGAAGAAGGCGTGACCGATGCCCTGTCCGCGGTAGGCCGGCAGCAGCACGGATTCGCCGAAGTAGAAGACGTCCTCCGGATCCATCCCCGCCTCGACGAAGGGCTGGCGGAACGCCTCGGTATCGTCCTCCAGCGGCAGGCCGGTCGACGCGCCCACCACCTGGCCGGCATCCATCGCCAGGACGAACACGCTCTCGGCCGAGCGCGCATAGGCATCGAGGTAATCGCGCTCGTAGTCGGCGTCGCCTTCGTAGAGATACGGCCAGTCGCGGAACACGGCCGCACGCAGGCGCGCGACATCGTCCAGCCAGGGCGTGATTTCCGGCCCACGGAAAAGGCCGATGGTGTACGCAGAGCTCATCCGTGAACTCTAGCGCACGCCATCGGCCGGGGCGAGGTGGCCATCCGTGGCCAGACATCGTCCGTGGTGCATCAATCCAGTGCAGCCGCGCCGTCGGCCTCGACGCGATACCCGTGCTCCATCTCCCGGCGTACCGCGATGCTCGCGCAGGCCGTTACGAGAGAGGCCAGCAGTAACGGCAGAATCAGTGCAGGCGCGAACCCGTCGCCTGCGGCGAGCCCGGCGCAGAACCTGCCGACGCCCCACGCCATCGCCACTAGGAGGAGTGGCTGCAGCGGCCGGCAGAGGAACCCCGCCACGGCTGCGACGATCCCGATCGCGCCGAGAGGAAGCGCGAACATCATCGTGGCTGCCAGCAGGCCCATCATCCGGCGTCCCGCCAGCTGTAGAGGACAACGGCTGCGGCCGGCAGTACCGCAAGCCACGCATCGCGGCCGATGTCGCGGGTGAGGTAGGCGTCGTCATGCCAGGCCGCCTCCAGCCCGCGCCGCTCTCCGGGCAGGACGCCATCGTCCATCACGCCCATCCATTCGGCGTAGACCGCATGGTGTCCATCCTGTTGTTCCGACGACAGATGACGCCAGGCTTCGTAGTACGAGGGTGTGCCTCCCGCCAGCGCGCCGCGCGAGCGCGTCGCACCCTCGAAGTAAGCCAGACCCTCGCGCTGGATGGCGGCGACCACGTGGCGTGCCAGTTCCAGTACGACCGCACCGCGCGACTCATGACTCAACAGCAGGCCGAAGAGCAGATATCGAAGCTGTCCGGCCGACATCGCCAGACCGCGCAGACCTGCCGTCTGGATGGCCGTCGGGAGCACCTGTTGCGCCCGATGGTAGATGCGCACACGATTCATGGCAGTCTCAACGCAGTTCCGTGCCCAGCGCGTACCAGTCCACCTTGCGGGTGACCCACATGATCGCGGCCAGGATGCCGAACAGCAGCAGCGAGCCCATCAGCAACGCGTTGTTCTCCGACTTCAGCAGGATGTACAGCACGCCGTACAGCGCGGTCAGCATGGTCGCGAACCCGGCGGCGCGCAGCCAGCTCTGCAGCACGCCCGACAGGTAGAAGAACTGCAGGCCGATGCAGGCCGCCGCCGACACCAGATACGCCTGCCAGAACGCGATGTGCTCGGACAGGCTGAGCAGCAGCAGGAAGAAGATCGCCAGCGCCAGGCCGACCAGCAGGTACTGCAGCGGATGGATCGGCAAACGCTTGATCAGCTCGAACAGGGCGAAGCCGACGAAGGTCAACACGACGAACAGGATGCCGTACTTGCTGGCGCGATCGACCTGCGTATAGACGTCGACCGTGTCGACCAGGCTGACCACGGCGCTGTCGATCGCGCTGGATCCGCTGCCGTCGTCCACGTACTCGCCGGGGGATGCACCGAGCGAGGGCGGCTGGGTCAACTTGCCCGAGACGGAGTCCAGCTGGCTCTGCGCGGCACTGGCCAGCGACGACACCTGCCAGCGTGCGGTGAAGCCCGCATCGTCGATCGTCTTGCTGTTGGGCAGGAAGCGGCCGCCGAACAGCGGCTGGCGCCAGGTCGAGCGCATCGTGATGTCGTTGCTGTCCGCGATCGGCGCGATGCCGATCGACTGCGTGCCCGCCAGCGTCATCTCCAGATGTGCGGTGCTCGCGGGAAGCGAACCGCCCTGTACGTCGAGCAGCGCGTGGATGCCGTCCATGCGCGACGACATCGCGCCCGTGCCTGCGGACAGGCTGCGCGGCACGCCATCCACCGTCAGCGACGGCGTGCCCACGAGGCCACGCACATCGGCCATGCCCGCGACCACGTAAGGCTGTCCATAGATCCGTCCGGCGGCAACCGGCACCTCGATGGGCGCGAAACCGGCCTTCAGCGATGCCTTCCACTCGTACACGTTGACGGTATACAGGCCGATGCGTCGCTCACCCGGCTGCAGGCGCCCATCGACGACCAAGGTCGCCGGCATCTGCACGATGTAGCCTTCCTTCACATCGCGGCGCGCCTCGGGCTTGCCGTCCTCGTCGACGACGTTGACCATGCGCTCCTCCCGCCAAGGAACGACGCGCAACGGGCCGACCACCTGCTGGGGACCGGCCATGCTCTGCGATACGCGCGCCTCGGCCTGGGTGCGGTAAAGCTCGCGGTCCTGGATGACGCCGCGGATCATCAGCAACGGAATGAGCAGCAGCAGGACCAGCCCGCCGACGGTGAGAAAACGCAACAGCAACTTCAGTGACTTCATGTCGATGCCCCGGTTGGATACGGGATGCATCGTCCGGCGGCTGCGTGCGACCGGCAGGGAGCGTGTTTGAAGGCTGTGTGAAGTGGTGGATCTCCCCACCCGTCATCCCGGCGAAAGCCGGGACCCAGTGTCTTTCGCTTTTCGCGCATCTCAGTCGCTGGGTCCCGGCTTTCGCCGGGATGACGGTCCGGGTTGCGCTACACCACCGGCAGCGACAGCACCGCTTCCGCGCCACCGTCCGGGCGGTTGGCCAGCGACGCCTCGCCGCCGTGCAGGCGCATCACCTCGCGCACGAACGGCAGCCCCAGGCCGGAACTGCGCTGGCCACCCTCGGGACGCGGCAGGGAATAGAAACGCTCGAACACCCGTTCCTGCGCGTAGTCGGGAATGCCCGGGCCGCGATCGCGGACGATGAAACGTACCTGCCCTTCGACCTGCTCGACCACCAGTTCCACGGTGCCTGCCGGTGGCGAGAACGCCACCGCGTTGTCGATCAGGTTGCCCAGCGCGCGCCGAAGCAGGAAGACATCGCCCTCCACCGCCCACATGCCGGCCTGCGGCACGCGCACCACCTCCACCCCGTGCGGGGTGAGCTGGGCGTCGAGGCCGAGCACCACGTCATCGGCGAGGGTGGCGGCGTCGATGCGCTCGCGCCGCTGCAGCCAGCCATGCTGTTCCACTTCGGCCAGCGCCAGCAGCTTGTCGATGGTTTCGGTGAGCCGGTGCTCCTGGGTCCGGATGTTGCGCACGAACCGCTGGCGATCAGCCTCGGGCAACGGCTCCTGCAGCAGTTCGGCCGCACCGCGGATCGCGGCCAGCGGACTCTTCATCTCGTGGGTCAGCGATTGCACGTACTGCTCGACGTAGGCCTTGCCCTGCAGCTTGCGGCGCATCGTTTCCAGTGCGCGGCCCAGGTCGCCGATCTCGTCGGCGCGCGGCCGCGGCGGCGGTACCGGCTCGCCGGCGCTGACCGCCTGCGCGTAGCGGTTGAGCCCGCCGATGCCGCGCATCAGCCACCACGTCATCACCACGCCGATCAGCGCCGAGATGCCGATCAGCCAGGCGCCCTGCAGCAGGATGCTGCGCTGGCTGGCGACGATGAAGGGCTCGATGCTGCGATTGGGCTGCGACAGCGTCAGCACGCCGATGAGGGTGCGGCCGTCGCCGGGATCGTAGATGGGCGCGGCCACGTGCATCACGGTGTTGGTGGCGTCGCCGGGCGATTCGGCGCTGGAGCGCGCGCCGTACTCGCCGCGCAGGGTGCGGTAGACATCGTTCCAGCGCGAGTTGTCGCGGCCGACATCGCGGCCCTGCGAGTCGAACACCACCTGGCCGCGCGCATCGGTGACGGTAACGCGGTAATCCACGCTGCGCTTCTGGAAGCGCCAGACCCAGGCTTTCGGATCGCGCTGCTGCGCCTGCGCGACATTGCCGGCGAATGCGCCATCGGCGATGCGTCCCGCCTTCAGGTCGTCGGCGGCCATCTCGGCCAGCATGTTGGCGGCGTCGACCAGCGTGGACTCCATCGCCTGCCGCACGCCGGGCTTCACTTCGTTGACGAACACCCGCATCACGAAGAACGCGGCGATGCCGACGATCAGGAAGAAGCCGAGGACGAGCTTCAGCCCGAGCCGCATCTCAGGCCTCGATGGCGTAACCCAGTCCGCGATGCGTGCGGATCGGGTCGGGGTCGGCGCCGGCCGCGCGCAGCTTGGCGCGCAGCGTCTTCACATGGGTGTCGACGGTGCGGTCGGCGCTGTCGGCATCGCTGTCCCAGCCACGGTCCATCAGCTGCGCACGGCTGAGGATCGCGCCGGGCCGCTGCAGCAGCGCGTCCAGCAGCGCGTATTCGTAGCGGGTCAGGTCCAGCAGCTGCTCGCGGTAGCGGATGCGGTGGCCTTCGCGGTCGATCGCGAACGCGCCGCGCGCCACCCATTCGCCGGCCTCCGCCCTGGCCTGCGTACCGGTACCCACGCGGCGCAGGCGGGCGCGCACGCGCGCCACCAGTTCGCGCGGGGAGAACGGCTTGGTGACGTAGTCGTCGGCGCCCAGCTCCAGCCCCAGCACGCGGTCGATCTCGTCGTTGCGCGCGGTGAGGAAGATCACCGGCACGTCGCTGAAACCGCGCAGTTCGCGGCACACATCGAAGCCGCTGGCATCGGGCAGGCCCACGTCCAGTACCACCACGTCGACGCCGCCGGCACGCACGCGCGGCGCCACGTCACGCGCCAGCAGGCAATGGTCGGCGTCGATGCCTTCGCTGCGCAACGCATACAGCACGGCGTCGGCGATGGCGGTTTCGTCTTCGGCAATCAGTACGCGGGGCATGGCGCAAGCATATATGCTGCGCGGCATGAATTATCGCCATGCCTTCCATGCCGGCAACCATGCCGACGTCCTCAAGCACATCGCGCTGCTGGCCATGGTCGATGCGCTCAAGCGCAAGGACACGCCGTTCTTCGTGCTGGACACCCATGCCGGACGCGGCCGCTACATGCTGGGCGGTGCGGAAAGCCGCAAGACCTCGGAAGCCGACAGCGGCGTGTTCAAGCTGATGGGCGCCGCGCGCCTGCCGGACCCAGCCGAGCGCTACCTGCGTGCGGTGGTCGCCAACAACCCGGTGGGCGCGCTGATCACCTACCCCGGCTCGCCGTTGCTGGTGGCGCAGGCGCTGCGTCCGCAGGACCGGCTGGCCGCCTGCGAACTGCAGCCGGACGAAGCCAAGGCGCTGCGCGAGGTGTTCGCCGACGACGAGCGCGTGGCGGTGCACGCCCGCGACGGCTACGCGGCGATGAAGGCGCTGTTGCCGCCCCGCGTAGGTGAGCTGCGCATCGCGCGCGGCCTGGTGCTGATCGACCCGCCCTACGAAGTGCAGGACGCAGAGTATCCGCAGATCATCGCCTCGCTGCGCGACGCCCTGGAACGCTGGCCTGCCGCCACGTACGCGGTCTGGTACCCGATCAAGCAGCGGCGCAGCCTGCTGCCGTTCTTCCGCAAGGCGGCGGCGCTGCCCGCGAAGGGCGCCTTCGTCGCCGAGTTGCAGGTGCGGCCGGACGATTCGCCGCTGCGCCTCAACGGCAGCGGCATGCTGGTGGTCAATCCGCCCTGGCAGCTCGACCAGGCCCTCGCCCCGGTGCTGCCTATCCTGGCGTCCACCCTGGGCGAGACCGGCGCCAGCCATCGACTGGAGTGGCTGCGCCAGCCCGCCTGACCTCGGCTTGCCGATCACGCAGCACCGTCAGGAGGCTGTGCGAGAATCGTCCCTCCCTCACCACGACGACCCCTCTCCATGGCCGGATCCAGCCTGTTCGCCCTGATCGACGACATCGCCACCCTGTTGGACGACGTGTCGGTGATGACCAAGGTGGCGGCGAAGAAGACGGCCGGCGTGCTGGGCGACGACCTGGCGCTCAACGCGCAGCAGGTGACCGGGGTGAAGGCCGACCGTGAACTGCCGGTGGTGTGGGCGGTGGCGAAGGGGTCGGTAGTCAACAAGGCCATCCTGGTGCCGGCGGCGCTGGCGATCAGCGCGCTGGAGACCTGGCTGCACGGGCGCGGCTACAACATTCCGCTGGTGACCCCGCTGATGATGCTGGGCGGCGCCTTCCTGTGCTTCGAGGGTGTGGAGAAGCTGGCGCATAAGTTCCTGCACAAGGGCGAGGAAGGCGATCGCCATGCCGAACGCGTGGCCGCCATCCAGGACCAGAACGTCGACATGGTCGCGTTCGAGAAGGACAAGATCCGCGGCGCCATCCGCACCGACTTCATCCTGTCCGCGGAGATCATCGTCATCTCGCTGGGCACGCTGGCCGGCCGCACCTTCGTGGAGCAGGTGCTCACGCTGCTGGCGATCTCGGCCATCATGACCGTCGGCGTGTACGGGCTGGTCGGCGGCATCGTCAAGCTGGACGACGCCGGCCTGGCGCTGGCCGCCGACAAGCGCGAAAGCGGCTGGGCACGGTTCAAGCGCGCCTTCGGTCGCGGCATCCTTTACAGCGCGCCGTACCTGATGAAGTTCCTGTCCATCGCCGGTACCGCCGCGATGTTCCTGGTCGGTGGCGGCATCCTCGTCCACAGCATCCCGGCCCTGCACCATGTCATCCAGCCCTATGCCGAAGGCGACCTCGGCTGGCTGTGGGAAAGCCTGTTCAACGCCGCCGTCGGCGTGGTGACCGGCGCGGTGATCGTGGCTGTCGTCACCGCCGTCTCGCGCCTGCGCGGCAAACGCCACCCAGCCTGAACCAGCGGCGCTCCCGCCCTCGCCGCCCCTGCGGATTTCATGCGAGCATCACGCCATGACTGCGCCAAAACGCCTTCCGCCCTGGCATGAACACTTCCGCCTGCCCAGCGGGCGCGAGCTGCTGATCCGCCCGATCCGGCCCGAGGATGCAGGCCCCATCCAGGGCGCGTTCGGCCTGCTGGGACCGGAAGAGATCCGCCATCGCTTCATGTACGCGCTGAAGGAGCTGACGCCGGAGATGGCGCAGCGCCTGACCCACCCCGACCCCAATACCGAATTCGCCCTCGTTGCCGCCGAAGCGCTGCCGCCGGGCGAGGCCCTGGTGGGAGCGGTGGCGCGTGCCGCGCTGGTGTCGCGCACGCGCGATGCCGAGTTCGCGATCCTGGTCAGCCATTTCATTGCCGGCCAGGGCCTGGGGCGTCACCTGATGCGCAAGCTGGCCAAGTGGGCGCGCTCGAAGAAGCTCGACCGCCTGTACGGCGACGTGCTGGACACCAACCAGCCGATGCTGGCACTGGCCGGATCGCTGGGCTTCAAGCGCGTGCGCGAGAACGACGGCTCCGGCCTGGTCCGCGTGGTGCTGGACCTGAACGAAGGTCCCTGAGGCCGCCGACCGGCGGCCGGCCCGGCCGCCGGGCTTCCTGCGTCTTGTCCGGTGAGAGCCGCTTCCGGCTCGCCCGCGTGAGGTCGCCATGCCCCGTTACCTGATCGAACGCGACATCGAGGGCGCCGGCCTGATGACCCCGGCCGAGCTGAAGGCCGTCGCGCAGACCTCGTGCCGCGTGCTGGAGGACCTGGGCCCGCGGGTGCAGTGGGAGCATAGCTACGTCACCGATGACCGGGTCTACTGCGTCTATCGCGCACCGAACGAGGACCTCGTGCTGGAGCACGCGCGCCGCGGCGGTTTTCCCGTCGACCGCATCTCCCTGGTCGCCCAGGTCATCGATCCGCTGACGGCGGAATGATCCGTTCCCGACGATGACGGGCCTACCCGGGCCTGCTTGCTAAACTGCGCGCCCCTTCGCGCTGGGCACCCCACGGTGTCCGGCGCTGCCGTTGTTGTGTGTACCGATGACCGACGCCCAGAAAACCTCCTTGCCCGTTCCCCCGCTGCCGCGTGGCGGCCAGTCCCGCGCCTGGTGGCGCGCGCCCGCCTCGCCGACCGCGCTGGCCTGGTCGATCGCCGTGGCCGCCGAGGCGCACGCCGGCCCGCTGCTGGTGGTCGCCCGCGACAACCACGAGGCGCACCAGCTCGAAGCCGACCTGCACACCCTGCTCGGCAACCCCGCCGCGCTGCCGGTCGTGCCGTTCCCTGACTGGGAAACCCTGCCGTACGACCAGTTCAGTCCGCACCCGGACATCGTCTCGCAACGCCTGGCCGCCCTGCACCGCCTGCCCACGCTGGCGCGCGGCATCGTGATCGTGCCGGTGCAGACGCTGATGCAGCGGCTGTCGCCGCTGCGCCACATCGCCGGCGGCAGCTTCGACTACCGGGTCGGCCAACGGCTGGACTTCGACGCCGAGAAGCGTCGGCTGGAAGCGGCGAGCTACCGGCATGTGCCGCAGGTGCTCGACCCGGGCGACTTCGCCGTGCGCGGCGGCCTGCTGGATGTCTATCCGATGGGCGCCGAGGCGCCGCTGCGCATCGAACTGCTGGACGACACCATCGACTCGATCCGCCACTTCGACCCGGAAAGCCAGCGCTCGCTGGACCGGACCGAGGCCGTGCAGCTGCTGCCGGGCCGCGAAGTACCGCTGGACGAACGCTCGGTGGAGCGCGCGATGACGCTGCTGCGCGACCGCTTCGACGTGGATACGCGCCGCAGCGCGCTGTACCAGGACCTGAAGTCCGGCCTGGCGCCGGCCGGCGTGGAGTACTACCTGCCGCTGTTCTTCGACCAGACCTCCACGCTGTTCGACTATCTGCAGAAGGACGCGCTGCCGCTGTTGACCGATGGCTTCGGCGAAGCGGCCGAGGCGTTCTGGGCGCAGACGCGCAACCGCTACGAACAGCGGCGCCACGATGTGGAGCGGCCGCTGCTGGCGCCGGACGAGCTGTACCTGTCGCCGGACGCGCTGCGCGAACAGCTCAACCAGCGTGCGCGCATCGAAGTCTGCAGCGCCCAGCACAGTCGACATGCCGATGCACTGCCGCTCGGCGACCAGCCGTTGCCGCCGCTGCCGGTGGCGGCGAAAGATGCGCCGGCAGGCGAGGCGCTCAAGTCCTTCCTGGGCCACTACCCGGGGCGCGTGCTGATCGCCGCCGACTCGCCCGGCCGCCGCGAGGCGCTGCTGGAAGTGCTGCAGGCGGCGGAGCTGAAGCCGGAAGTGATGGCCGACTTCAGCGCCTTTCTCCCTTCTCCGGACGGGAGGAGGGGGCGCGAAGCGCCGGATGAGGGTGCGGCGAAGGCGCCGGCAACCGAATCATCGCGCACGTCCCGCACCCTCACCCCAACTCCTCTCCCGGCGGGAGAGGGGCTTGCTCGCTTCGCCATCGCCGTCGCGCCGCTCGCCGACGGCTTCGCACTGGACGATCCGCGCATCGCCGTCCTCACCGAGCGCCAGCTGTTCCCCGAGCGCGCCACGCAGGCGCACCGGCGCAAGCGCACCGGCCGCGAACCGGAAGCCATCATCCGCGATCTCGGCGAACTGACCGAAGGCGCGCCGATCGTGCACGAAGACCATGGCGTGGGCCGCTACCGCGGCCTGATCGCGATGGACGTGGGCGGCATGCCCGGCGAGTTCCTCGAAATCGAATACGCCAAGGGCGACCGCCTGTACGTGCCGGTCGCGCAGCTGCACCTGATCAGCCGCTACTCCGGCGCGTCGGTGGAGACCGCACCGCTGCATTCGCTCGGTGGCGAAGCATGGGCGAAAGCGAAGAAGAAAGCCGCCGAGAAAGTCCGGGACGTGGCCGCGGAACTGCTGGAAATCCAGGCGCGCCGCCAGGCCCGCGCCGGCCTGGCGCTGCACCTGGACCGCGCGATGTACGAACCGTTCGCGGCGGGGTTCCCGTTCGAGGAGACGCCCGACCAGCACCACGCGATCGAGTCGGTGATCCGCGACCTGGCCAGCAGCCAGCCGATGGACCGCGTGGTCTGCGGCGATGTCGGCTTCGGCAAGACCGAAGTGGCCGTGCGCGCCGCGTTCGCCGCCGCCAGCGCAGGCAAGCAGGTGGCCGTGCTGGTGCCGACCACACTGCTGGCCGAGCAGCACTACCGCAATTTCCGCGACCGCTTCGCCGACTGGCCCTTGAAGGTGGAAGTGCTGTCGCGCTTCAAGACCACCAAGGAGATCAAGGCCGAGCTCGACCGCCTGGCGGAGGGCAAGCTGGACGTGATCGTCGGCACGCACCGCCTGCTGCAGCCGGACGTGAAGTTCAAGGACCTGGGCCTGGTGATCGTGGATGAGGAACAGCGCTTCGGCGTGCGTCAGAAGGAAGCGCTGAAGGCGCTGCGCGCCAACGTGCACCTGTTGACGCTGACCGCCACGCCCATCCCGCGCACGCTCAACATGGCGATGGCCGGCCTGCGCGACCTGTCCATCATCGCCACGCCGCCGGCCAATCGCATGGCGGTGCAGACCTTCGTCACGCCGTGGGATGCGGCGATGCTGAAGGAAGCCTTCCAGCGCGAACTGTCGCGTGGCGGCCAGGTGTACTTCCTGCACAACGACGTCGAGAGCATCGGCCGCATGCAGCGCGAACTGCAGGAACTGGTGCCGGAAGCGCGCATCGGCGTGGCGCACGGCCAGATGCCCGAGCGCGAGCTGGAACAGGTGATGCTGGATTTCCAGAAGCAGCGCTTCAACGTGCTGCTGTGCACGACGATCATCGAATCCGGCATCGACATCCCCAACGCCAACACCATCATCATGAACCGCGCCGACAAGTTCGGTCTGGCGCAGCTGCACCAGCTGCGTGGCCGCGTGGGTCGGTCGCATCATCGTTCGTATGCGTACCTCGTCGTGCCCGACAAGCGCAGCATCACCGCCGATGCGCAGCGCCGGCTGGAGGCCATCGCTTCGATGGACGAACTGGGCGCGGGTTTCACCCTGGCCACGCACGATCTGGAGATCCGCGGCGCCGGCGAACTGCTGGGCGAAGACCAGAGCGGGCAGATGGCCGAGGTCGGCTTCAGTCTGTACACCGAGCTGCTGGAGCGCGCGGTGCGTTCGATCAAGGCTGGCCATCTGCCTGATGTCGACTTGGGCCAGGAGCGCCGCGGTGCGGAGGTCGAGTTGAACGTACCGTCGCTCATCCCCGACGACTACCTGCCCGACGTGCACACCCGCCTGACGCTCTACAAGCGCATCAGCAGCGCGCGCGACAAGGAAGAACTGCGCGACCTGCAGGTGGAGATGATCGACCGCTTCGGTCTGCTGCCGGACCCGGCCAAGTACCTGTTCGCCACGGCGGAACTGAAGCTGGCCGCGAACGAGATGGGCATCCGCAAGCTGGAGCTGGGCGAGCATGGCGGCCGCATCGTGTTCGAGACCAAGCCGAAGATCGACCCGATGGCGGTGATCCAGCTGATCCAGAAGCAGCCCAAGCTCTACACCATGGACGGACCGGACAAGCTGCGCATCAAGGTGCCGCTGCCCGACGCGCCGGACCGCTTCAATGCGGCGAAAGGCCTGCTGACCACGCTCGCCACCTGACCGCGTAGCGTGCGCCATGCGCACGACGCGCGGTCTGGCATCAAGCAGTCGTGCGCATAGCGCACGCTACAGTTGCGATTCGATCGGCAGCCAGCCGATCACGCGCGCGGTCCAGCGGCGCCAGACGCTGGCTTCGGGTTCGCGATGCCAGACGCGCGGCGGATCGGTCGACGCGTCTTCCCAGCGCAACGCGCCCTGCTGCAGGGTGACGCGGTAGCTGGTGTCCGGCGCGATCTTCGCCTCGTAGCTGCGCAGCAGCGCCGTCGCCGCACCGCGGTCGCGGAACAGCACGCCCATCTCGGTGTTGAGGTTGACCGAACGCGGATCGAGGTTGAACGAGCCGATGAAGCCGCCCTCGCCATCCACCGCGAACGCCTTGGTATGGAGGCTGGCGCCGCTGGACCCGAACAGGCTGCTGTCCTGCTGGCCGTGCGGCATCAGCTCGAACAGGGTCACCCCGCCTTCCAGCAACGGCACCCGATACGGCGCATAGCCGCCGTGCACGGCCATCACGTCATTGGCGGCCAGCGAGTTGGTCAGCACACTCACGTCGACCCCTTGCGCGCGCTTGCCGACCAGCCAACGCGCGCCTTCGTCGCCGGGCACGAAGTAAGGCGAGATCACGCGCAGCTCGCGCTTCGCCTCGCCCATCGCCTTGCCCAGCCGGTGCACCAGCCACGTGCCCTGTCCCTCGCCCTGGCCCTTGGACTCCGGGTCGGAGTACACCCCCACTTCGTCCAGCCAGTGCAACGTGTTGCCGCCGACCAGCGCGCGCACGCCGGGCGAGCTGCGCAGGCGTGCGACATAGTCGGCCGCCTGCGTCGACCGGTAGCCGGCATCGCCGTTCTCGCGCAGGCGTTCCAGCGCGCCGTCTTCGGCCGTGGTCAGCGCCGACAGCGGGATCACCGAGGCGCTGTTCCAGAAATCGTCGAAGATCGCCGCCGTCTGGTCGACCGCCGGACCGAGCAGCACGGCGTCCAGGTCGAGGAAATTGGTCTGGGCGGCGGCGTCGAAGTACTCGTCGCCCACGTTGCGCCCGCCGACCACCGCCACGCGGCCGTCGGCGATCCACGCCTTGTTGTGCATGCGCCGGTTCATGGCCATGGGCCGCAGCAGCATCTCGCTGGCGCGGCCCAGCACGCCGGCGCGGCTGCGCGAGGGATTGAACAGCCGCACCTCGATGTTGGGATGCGCATCCAGCGCCGCCAGGTGCGAGTCCTTGCCGTGCGCGGTCATGTCGTCCAGCAGCAGGCGCACGCGCACGCCGCGATCGGCCGCGCGCAGCGCTTCGTAGCCCAGCAGGTTGCCGGTGAAGTCGTGGTTCCAGATGTAGTACTGCAGGTCCAGGCTGCGACCGGCGGCGCGCGCGGTGGCGGCGCGCACGGTGAACGCATCCAGGTTGTCCGACAGCAGGGCCATGCCGCTTTGCCCCGCATGGTCGCGCAGCAGCGGTGCGACGGCGCGGTCGAGCGGGGTGTCATCGGCGGCGATCGGCAACGACTGCGAAGGGGCGCCGCGCGCACCTTCGGCGAACCGCCCGTAGCTGTACAGCGCCGTTCCCGACGCCACCACCACGAGCGCCAGCGCAATGCCCAGCCGGCGCAGCCATTTGCGCATGATCTCCCCCTCTTCACGGACCCGCGCCTATCGTAGCCGCAGCGCCGTGAGGACGCCGCTTGCGCCGATCCGCCGGCCGTAGCACGCTCGCCGCCCGCCCTTGCCCCAGAATCGCCATGCGCTTGCCGTCCCGGTTCCGTGTTCCCGCCCTGACCCTGCTCGCATCATTGGTCGCTGCCTGCGGCACGGTGCCGTCGCGCGATGCCAGCACGCCGCTGACCTTCGTCGTGGTCCGCCATGCCGAAAAGGCGACCGACGATCCCGACGATCCCAGCCTCTCTCCCGCCGGACGGACGCGTGCTTCCGCACTGGCCGCGCGCCTGCGCGACGCGCCGCTGGTGGCGGCCTATGCCACCGAGTTCCGCCGCACGCAGCAGACCGCCCAGCCGGTCGCCGACGCACACCGGCTGCAGCTCACGGCGTACTACGCGCGCGGCCCCGCCGGCGAGATCGCCGCGCGGTGGAAACAGGCCCATCGGAGCGGTACCGTGCTGGTCGTCGGGCACAGCAACACCGTGCCGGATCTGGTGGCGGCCCTGTGCGGCTGCGCAACCGATGCGATGGACGAAACCGAGTACGACCGCATGTCCATCGTGCGTTTCGACGCCGACGGCCGCGCGAGGCTCGAGGTGCAACGCTACGGGGCTCCCGCGGGCCCATGAAGGGAATCTTCGGCGACTGGGATGGCAGCATCGCGGAGGCGCGGCGGCTGCAGGAACGGCTCGCCGCCGACGTCGTGCTGCGCGATGAGATTACAGAGGCACCGCGCTGGCTGGCGGGCTTCGATGTCGGCTTCGAGGACGAAGGCGCAACGACCCGTGCCGCCGCCGTGCTGCTGGCTGCGGATACGCTGCAACCGGTCGCCACCGAAATCGTGCGCATTCCCACCTCCATGCCCTACGTGCCCGGCTTGCTGAGTTTCCGCGAACTGCCGGCGCTGGTCGCCGCGCTCGACCGCCTGCCGCAGGTGCCCGATCTCGTCTTCGTCGACGGTCAGGGCATCGCCCATCCGCGCCGTCTCGGCATCGCCGCGCACTTCGGCGTGGTCACCGGCCTGCCCAGCATCGGGGTGGCGAAGAACGTGCTGTGCGGACAACACGAAACACCGGGCCCGCTGGCGGGCGAACGCACGCCACTGATCCATCGCGGCGAGCAGATCGGCTGGGCGCTGCGCAGCAAGCCGCGCTGCAATCCGTTGATCGTGTCGCCCGGGCACCGCGTATCGATGCAGACCGCGCTGGAGGGGGTGCTGCGTACCCTGCGCGGCTACCGCCTGCCCGAACCCACGCGACTGGCCGACAGGATCGCGTCCCGACGCGACGGAGCCCGCGCGCAACAATCCGTTTCCCTGCCGTAGCGGGCGGGGACGATGTCCCGTGCGATGCTTCGCCCCTCTCCCCGAGGAACCGCCCATGACGACCATCATTGCGCCCCGCGTGCACGACCTTGGCGACGGCTTCAACGTGCGCCGCGCCGTTCCCAGCCTGCAGGCCCGCAGCGTGGGGCCGTTCGTGTTCGTCGACCACATGGGTCCGGCGGTGTTCGAGCCGGGGCGCGGCATCGATGTGCGCCCGCATCCGCATATCGGGCTGGCCACGGTGACCTTCCTCTGGTCGGGCGCGATCCACCACCGCGATACGCTGGGGTCGGAGCAGGTCATCACGCCGGGCGACGTCAACTGGATGACCGCCGGTCGTGGCATCGCCCACTCCGAGCGCACGCCGGGCGACGTGCGCGCCGGTCGCCACGACGTGCATGGAATGCAGACCTGGGTGGCGCTGCCGAAATCCGCCGAGGAGGTCGCGCCCGAGTTCCATCACCACCGGGCGGCGACGCTGCCACTGATCGACCGCGCCGGTGCGCGCCTGCGCGTCATCGCCGGGCGCGCCTACGGCGAGGAATCGCCGGTGAAGGTGTTCAGCGGGACGTTCAATGTCGCCGTCGACCTGCAGCCGGATGCCGAACTGGAGATCGACAACGGCCATGTCGAACGCGCGCTCTACGTACTGGAGGGCGAGGCGCAGGTCGATGGCGCCGACATCCCGGAAAAGCATCTGGTGGTGTTCGACCGCGGCAACCGTGCGGTGCTGCGCGCGAAGACACCGGTGAAGGCCATGCTGCTGGGCGGCGAGCCGCTGGATGCGCCACGCCACCTGTGGTGGAACTTCGTGTCCAGCTCCAGGGAGCGGATCGAACAGGCCAAGCAGGACTGGCAGGAAGGCCGCTTCGGCCACGTGCCCGGCGAGACCGAGTTCATCCCGCTGCCGGAGCGTTGAGCCGGTCGTCGGCCGGCAAATGTGACACTTGCTTCATTGGTGCCCGGATGCCGCTGGCGTAACGCAAAGCAAACACTTGCCGCGCTCGGCTTCCGCTATCGTGCGCGCACCGTCATGTGACGGGGCGCACGCAATGGGGGCCGACATGACGATGGCAAAGAAGCTCGCGGCAGAGTTCCTGGGGACGTTCTGGCTGGTGTTGGGCGGGTGCGGCAGCGCCGTGCTCGCGGCCAACTTCGGTGGCGACGGCAATCCGCTGGGCATCGGCCTGCTGGGTGTGTCGTTGGCCTTCGGCCTGACCGTGCTCACCGGCGCGTATGCCTTCGGCCACATCTCCGGTGGCCATTTCAATCCGGCGGTCAGCCTCGGCCTGTGGGCCGGCGGGCGGTTCCCGGCGCGGGACCTGCTGCCGTACGTGGTGGCGCAGGTGGTGGGCGGCCTCGCCGCCGGCTTCATCCTGTGGCAGATCGCCAGCGGCCATCCCGGCTTCGCGGTCGATCCCAACGCGGCGGGCGCGTTCGCCAGCAACGGCTATGGCGCGATGTCGCCCGGCGGGTTCACCGTGGCGGCGGCGTTCCTGACCGAAGTGGTGCTCACGGCGTTCTTCCTGATCGTCATCATGGGGTCCACGCACGGGCGCGCGCCGGCGGGCTTCGCGCCGATCGCCATCGGCCTGGCGCTGACCCTGATCCACCTGATCAGCATCCCGGTCACCAACACCTCGGTGAACCCGGCGCGCTCCACCGCCGTGGCGCTGTTCGCCGGCCCCGCCGCTATCGGGCAGCTGTGGCTGTTCTGGCTGGCGCCGATCCTGGGCGGCCTGATCGGCGGCATGCTGTACGGCTGGCTCGGTCGCGACCGCGCCTGAGTCGCGCGGCCGCGTCCGGCCATCTCGGGCGCGGCCACGTCCACCCTGTGACTGGGGTCGCCGTTCACGGCCGCACCGCGTTGTTTTGCGCCGCAGCATGGGCTAAGGTCGGGTCGACTGCCGGGGAAGCGGCAGCCGACACCGTGGAATGCGAGGGGATGACGCGAGGGCGCATGGCCCGCCGCGGTGGCCGATGACGTGGCGCTGCCTGCCACCCGGACGTTTCATCCAGGGGGACTACATGAAGATCTTGATTGCCGTTGGCCTGAGCCTTTTCTCCACCGTCGCATGGGCGCAGACCGCGCCGGCGTGTCCGACCCTGCCCGCCGCTGCCGGCCTGACCTGGGAACAGCGCGTCGATGCCACCTTCATCGCCTGCAAGGCCGTCAACGCCGAGGGCCGGCAGGTGCTCAACGTGATGCTCACCGCACGCGACCCCAGGATCAGCCTGGAGCGGCGCCTGCGCGAGGAAGAAAGCACCTTCTCCGGCGAAGAGATGTACTGGTACCGCCCGGACCTGGGTGGACGCGAAACCGCCGCCGAGATGGCCTCGCGCCGCATCGCCGTGGTCGAGTACGACGACGACCGCTACGCGCAGGTCTGGATCAATGCCGCGTCGCCGGAAGAACTGGGCGCGCTGATCTCGCTGGCGCGCCAGCTCGACGTGCGCAGCGCGGGCGCCCAGCTTTCCGCCGGCAACTGAGGTCGCGGCGGGACCACGTCCCGCCACACCTGCATCAGAACCGGCCTTCCTGGAAGTCGACGAAGGCCTGCATCAGTTCCTGCCGCGTGTTCATGACGAACGGGCCGTGCCGCATCACCGGCTCGCGCAGCGGACGGCCGGCCACCAGGATCAGACGCGACGGCTGGCTGCCCGCGCGCACCTGCAGCATCTCGCCACCGCCCAGCACGCCCATCTCGTGCGTGTCCAGCGGACGCGCCTCATCGCCCTCGCCCACCGTCACCGCGCCCTCGAACACGTACGCGAACGCGTTGTGGCCGGCGGGCAGCGCGTAGTCCCACGCCTGTCCCGGCTGCAGGGCGATGTCGAGGTACACCGGATCGGTGGCCGGCTGCGAGATCGGGCCATGCGTGTCGCCGACGATGCCCGCGATCACCTTGATCTCGACACCCGTGGCCGGACGCGCCAGCGGAATCTTGTCCGGCGCGAACTCCTGGTACTTCGGCTCTGTCATCTTGTCGCGCGCCGGCAGGTTCACCCACAGCTGGAAACCGCGCATGCGGCCGGATTCCTGCTCGGGCATCTCCGAATGCACCAGGCCGCGGCCGGCGGTCATCCACTGCACCGCACCCGGCGTGAGCAGGCCTTCGTTGCCATGGTTGTCGCGGTGGCGCATGCGCCCGTCGAGCATGTAGGTGACGGTCTCGAAGCCGCGGTGCGGATGCTCCGGAAAACCGGCGAGATAGTCCTCGGCCTTGTCGGTGCCGAATTCGTCCAGCAGCAGGAACGGGTCCAGGTCCGGCAGGTCGGGGCCGCCGATCACGCGCGTCAGCTTGACGCCGGCGCCATCGGACGTGGGTCGGCCGCGGATCGTGCGGATCACGCGGGCGGGCGTGGTATCGGTCAGGGTGTTCATGGTGCCTCCGGTTCGACTGCCGACAAGATGGCACCGGCACGACCGCTTAGGAACGGCGGCCGACGTAACCATCCGTTCCATCGTTGGATCGCAACGGCCGGCGGTGTGGGAGCGACGTGAGTCGTGAAGGTAGCCGGAAAAGCTTCGCGACTTACGTCGCTCCTACGTCCTTCGCCGGCGAGTCTCAGGCCACGTAGACCGACTTGATGTTCATGAACTCATGGATGCCGTGCTCGGCCAGTTCGCGCCCGAACCCGGAGCGCTTGGTGCCGCCGAACGGCAGGCGTACGTCGCTGCGCACGATCGCGTTGACGAACGCGGCGCCGACGTCCAGTTGCCGCGCGATGCGGTCACCGCGTGCCGCGTCCTTCGTCCAGACGCTGCCGCCCAGGCCGAACGTGGTGTCGTTGGCCACGCGCACGGCCTCGGCATCGTCCTTCACCCGCAGGATGCTGGCGACCGGCCCGAACAGTTCTTCGTCGTAGGCCGGCATGCCCGGTGCCACGGCATCGAGGATCGATGCCGGATAGCCCGCATGCGACGCATCGGGCTCGCCGCCCAGCAGTACCCTCGCGCCCTTGGCCACGCTGGCCTGCACCTGCTTGTGCAGTTCGTCGCGCAGGTCCTGGCGCGCCATCGGCGCCAGCGTGGTGGCGTCGTCCTGCGGATCGCCGAGTCGCAGCGTCGCCGCCGCTTCGACGAAGCGCTTCACGAATTCATCGGCGATGCCGTCCTGCACGATGAAGCGCTTGGCGGCGATGCAGGTCTGGCCTGCATTGCCGAAGCGCGAAGCGACGGCACCAGCGACGGTCTTCTCCAGGTCGGCATCGTCCAGCACGATGAAGGCGTCGCTGCCGCCGAGTTCCATCACGCTCTTCTTCAACTGGCTGCCGGCGTTGGATGCGACGGATCGGCCGGCGCGCTCGCTGCCGGTCAGCGTCACCGCGGCCACGCGCGGGTCGCGGATGACCTCGGCCGCCTGGTCGTTGTCGATGTGCAGCACCCCCAGCACGCCGTCCGGCACGCCTGCGGCTGTCAGCACCTCACCGATCACGTCGGCGCAGCGCGGCACGTTGCTGGCGTGCTTGAGCACCGCCACGTTGCCCGCCATTAGCGCTGGCGCGAGGAAGCGGAACACCTGCCAGATCGGGAAGTTCCACGGCATCACCGCCAGCACGCAGCCGATCGGCTCGTAGCGCACGTAGCTGCGCTGTCCGTCGGTGGCGACCGGCCGGTCCTGCAGGTAGTCGGCCGCATGGTCGGCGTAGTAGTCGCAGGCGCCAGCGCACTTGTCGACTTCGGCCAGCGCCTCCCTGCGCAGCTTGCCCATCTCGGCGGTCATGATGCGCTGGATGTCGTCGCGGCGACGGCGCAGTTCGGCGCCGACTGCGCGCAACAACTTGCCTCGCTGGTCCAGCGACAACGCGGACCATGCGGTGAAGGCACGCGATGAGGCGGCGAGAACCGCTTCGATCTGTGCAGCCGTCATCAGCTCATGGCGGTATTCGACCTGCCCGGTCGCGGGATTGATGGTTTCGATGGTCATGGCGCTCGTTCGATGTGGTGCTGCATGGGTGAACAGGGCTGGATTCTGCGAGCGGCGACGTTACGGCGCCGTGGCGGGACATCCCGACCGTTGCCGGAAGCCCGTGGCCGTCATCCCAGCGCAAGCTGGGATCCATGGTGACGTTCGCGATCACTTCACGAAGGGAGCAAGAGCAAGATCAAGCTGGATCCCAGCTTGCGCTGGGATGACGGGACAAGAGTTGCGGGCGCGCCAGCGCGCGACCTGCCAACTACAGCCCCGATCGCTACCCGTTGTCCTGCAACGCCAGTTGCATGTCGCGCTGTCGACGCTTCTCTTCGCGGTACATCAACCACCAGCCGAGGAAGGCGGCCACGCTCACGACCAGAATCATCAGGGTGGCGAGTGCGTTGATCTTCGGGCTAAGGCCCATGCGCACCGACGAGAACACCTTCATCGGCAGCGTAGTCGAACTGGGGCCGGCGACGAAGCTGGCGATCACCACGTCGTCCAGCGACAGCGTGAACGCCAGCAACCAGCCCGAGACCAGCGCCGGCGCGATGATCGGCAGCGTGATGAGGAAGAACACCTTGATCCGGTTCGCGCCCAGGTCCATCGCCGCCTCTTCCAGCGACTTGTCCAGTTCGGACAGCCGCGAGGACACCACCACGGTGACGAAGGCCAGGGTGAAGGTCACGTGCGCGATCCAGATCGACAGGATGCCGCGCGGCTGCAGCCCGACCACCTGCCCCAGCGAGACGAACATCAGCAGGATCGACAGGCCGATGATCACCTCGGGCATCACCAGCGGCGCGGTGATCAGCGCGCCGAACAGGGTCTTGCCCGGGAAACGGCGCATGCGCGTCATCACCAGCGCCGCCATCGTGCCCAGCACCACCGCCGCGGTCGCGGTCCAGAACGCCACCTTGATGCTGATCCACGCGGCCTGCAGCATCTGCTTGTCGCGGAACAGTTCGCCGTACCACTTGAACGAGAAGCCGGACCACACCGTGGCCAGGCGCGACTCGTTGAACGAGTACACCATCAGGATGAGGACGGGGATGTAGAGGAAGGCGAACCCAAGCCCCAGCACCGTCCAGTTGACGGCGCGTTGTCGCGCGCGGCTCATGTCAGCCTCCCTTCCATCTCGCGCTGCTGCACCCGGTTGAAGATCAGGATCGGGATCAGCAGCAGGATCAGCATGACGATGGCCACGGCGGAGGCGGCCGGCCAGTCGCGGTTGTTGAAGAACTCGCCCCACAGCACGCGCCCGATCATCAGCGTGTCCGGCCCGCCCAGCAGTTCGGGGATGACGAACTCGCCCACCGCCGGGATCATCACCAGCATGCAGCCGGCGATGATGCCGGCCCTGGACAGCGGCAGGGTGATGGTGAAGAAGGCCTTCCACGGCTTGGCGCCCAGGTCGTAGGCCGCCTCCAGCAGGCGCTGGTCGTGCTTCACCAGGTTGGTGTACAGCGGCAGCACCATGAACGGCAGATAGCAGTAGACGATGCCGATATAGGCCGCCAGCGGTGTGTACAGGATCTGCAGCGGCTCGTCGATGATGCCGATCTTCATCAGCAGGTTGTTGAGCAGGCCGTTGTTCTTGAGGATGCCGATCCAGGCGTAGACGCGGATCAGGAACGAGGTCCACGACGGCAGCACCACCAGCATCATCGCGATGTTGCGCGAGGAAGGCGGCAGGCGTGCGATCACGTAGGCGATGGGGTACGCGACCAGCAGCGCGAGCAGGGTCGAGATGGCCGCGATCTTGATCGAACTGAGGTAGGCCGCCACGTACTGCGAATCGGTGAACAGCGCCGCGTAGTTGCCCAGGTTGAGCTTGAGCGTCAGCGCCTCGTCGATGTACTCGAGGATGGGCGTGTACGGCGGCATCGCGATCGCCAGCTTGGCAAACGAGATCTTCAGCACGATCAGGAACGGGATGGCGAAGAACAGCAGCAGCCACACATAGGGCACCGAGATCACCCCCCAGCGCGGCCCCGGCAGGCGCTTGCCCAGCGAGCGGAGGAGGTTCATGAGGTCAGCACCACGCCGTCGTTGTCGTCCCACCACACCCAGACCTCGTCGTTCCAGGTGAGTCCCTCGCTGGCCCAGCGCTGCACGTTGGCGAAGTTGGCCATGAACTTGTAGCCGCTCGGCAGACGCACGTGGTAGACCGAGTGGCTGCCGAAGTAGGCGATGTCCTCGATCACGCCCTTCGCCTTGTTGTGCGGCTGCGGCGGTTCGTCCTTGCCGATGCCCAGCTTCTCGGGCCGCACCGCGAAGCCGACCTCCTGGCCCTCGAAGCCCGAGATGCCGTGGCCGATGTAGATGGGATCCGGCAGCTGCGGCGAGCGGATGGTGACGTAGTTGGCCTCATCTTCCTCCACCGCGCCCTCGATCAGGTTCACCGAGCCGATGAACTCGGCGGCGAAACGGCTGGTCGGCTGTTCGTAGATCTCATCGGGCGTACCGACCTGTCGGATCCAGCCCTGGTCCATCAGCGCGATGCGGGTGGCCATGGTCATGGCCTCTTCCTGGTCGTGGGTGACCATCACACAGGTCACGCCGGACTTTTCGATGATGCTGACCAGTTCCAGCTGCATCTGCGAACGCAGCTTCTTGTCCAGCGCGCCCATCGGCTCGTCGAGCAGCAGCAGCTTCGGCCCCTTGGCCAGCGAGCGCGCCAGTGCCACGCGCTGCTGCTGGCCGCCGGACAGCTGGTGCGGCTTGCGCTTGGCCAGCTTGCCCAACTGGACCAGCGCCAGCATCTCCTCGACGCGCTTCCTGATGGCATCCTTCGACAGCCCGTCCTGCTTCAGGCCGAAGGCGATGTTCTGCTCCACCGTCATGTGCGGGAACAGCGCATACGACTGGAACATCATGTTCAGCGGGCGCTCGTACGGTGGCAGGTCGTTGAGCAGCTGCCCGTCCAGGTAGATCTTGCCGGACGAGGGCTTCTCGAACCCCGCCAGGCAGCGCAGCAGGGTGGACTTGCCGCTGCCCGAGCCGCCCAGCAGGGCGAAGATCTCGCCCTTGCGGATGGTCAGGTTGGTGTCGTCCACCGCCACGAAGCCATCGAACTCCTTGCGCACGTCGACGATGCGCAGGTACTCCTGCGCATTCGCCTTGCCGTTAGCTGCCGCGCCGTTGCCCTGTTCTGCCGCCATGGAGTTCCCCTGGTCGCCGGCCCGCATGGACGCCGGCGTGGATGTGGATGTCTGCGATCACCGCCTGCCGGAACGGACGTCGTCCGTTCCGGCCGCGGCGCTTACTTGCCCGTCTTCAGTTCGGTCCAGATACGCGTGTACTGGCGATCGACCTCGGGCGTGATGATGGCGAAGGTGAACAGCTTGGCTTCCACCTCGGGCGTCGGATAGATGGTCGGATCGCCGGTGATCGAGGTGTCCATCAGTTCCTTGGCCTTCGGGATGGCGTTCGGGTAGCTGATGAAGTTGGAGTTGTTGGCCATCACCTGCGGGTCGAGCAGGTGGTTGATGAAGGCGTACGCCTCGTCCAGGTGCTTGGCGTCCTTCGGGATGGCCAGCATGTCGAACCACTGCGGCGCGCCTTCCTTCGGGATGGCATAGGCGATGTTGACGCCATTCTTGGCATCGACCGCGCGGTCGCGCGCCTGGATGATGTCGCCGGACCAGCCGACCACCAGGCAGGTGTCGCCGTTGGCCATCGCGTCGATGTACTGCGAGGAATGGAAATTGGTGATGTAGGGGCGGATCGTCTTCAGCAGCGCGGCGCCTTTGTCGATCACGGCCGGGTCCTGGCTGTTGGGATCCTCGCCCAGGTAGTTCAGCGCGATCGGGATGATCTCCGACGGCGTATCGAGGAACGTCACGCCGCAGTCCTTCAGCTTGCTGATGTTCTCCGGCTTGAACACGATGTCCAGGCTGTTGGCGATGTCGGTGTTGCCGAACGCGGCCTTGACCTTGTCGACGTTGTAGCCGATGCCGGTGGTGCCCCACATGTAGGGAATGGCGTGCTGGTTGCCCGGATCCTGGTTTTCCAGCCGCTTCATGATGGCCGGGTCGAGGTTGGCGTAGTTGGGGATCTTGCTCTTGTCCAGCGGCAGGAACACGCCGGCCTGGATCTGCCGCCCGAGGAAGTTCATCGTCGGCACGACCACGTCGTAGCCGCTGCTGCCGGCCAGCAGCTTGGTTTCCAGCACCTCGTTGCTGTCGAACACGTCGTAGGTCACCTTGATGCCGGTGGCCTTCTCGAAGTTCGGGATGGTGTCCTCGGCGATGTAGTCCGACCAGTTGTAGACGTTGACCTGTTTCGCGCCGCCAGCGGCATCGCCGCCGTCAGCGCCGGATTTTCCGCCGCAGGCGGCAAGGGTACACAGGGCCAGGGTGGTTGCCAGTACGCGCAGTTTCATCAATCTCTCTCCGTTCGGCCCGCGAGGGCGGCTTGATGTGGTCCCTTGCCGGCCGGGGGCCGTCGCGGGCGTGCTGTCATTGCAATGGCCGGATCCGTGCCGTCGTGCTCCCCTACCCCTCCCCCGTGGCATCGCCCGCTCCCCGGGGCGATGCCAGGATGACGAAGGGCGCGTCCCTCACGGCACGCGCCCCGGTGTTTCAGCGCCCGGTCTTCAGTTCCGTCCAGATGCGCGTGTACTGGCGATCCACGTCCGGCGGCAGCACCGCGAAGGTGAACAGCTTCGCGTCCACGTCGGCCGGCGGGTAGATCGTCGGATCGTCCGCGATGCTCTTGTCGACCAGCGGCTTCGATGCGGGCACCGGATTCGGATAGGTCACGTAGTTGGTGTTCGCCGCGGCGACCTTGGGGTCCAGCAGGTAGTTGATGAAGGCGTAGGCGTTGTCGACGTTCTTCGCATCCTTGGGGATGGCCAGCATGTCGAACCACTGGGGCGCGCCTTCCTTCGGAATGGAATACGCCACGTTGACGCCGTTGCCGGACTCGGCGGCGCGATCGCGCGCCTGGATGATGTCGCCCGACCAGCCCACCACCAGGCAGACATCGCCGTTGGCCAGGTCGTTGATGTACGACGACGAATGGAAGTTGCGGATGTACGGCCGGATCGACGTCAGCAGCGCCGCGGCCTTGTCGATCACCGCCGGATCGAAGCTGTGCGGATCCTCGCCCAGGTAGTTCAGCGCGATCGGGATCAGTTCCGACGGCGTGTCCAGCACGGTGATGCCGCAGTCCTTCAACTTGGCCGCGTTCTCCGGCTTGAACACCACGTCCCAGCTGCCGGTGACGGCGGTGTCGCCGAAGATGGCCTTGATCTTGTCGACGTTGTAGCCGATGCCGCTGGTGCCCCAAAGGTAGGGCACGGCGTACTGGTTGCCCGGATCCTGCAGCGCGATGCGCTCGAGCATGTTCGGGTCGAGGTTCTTCAGGTTGGGCAGCTTGCTCTTGTCCAGCGGCAGGAACACGCCCGCCTGGATCTGCCGGCCCAGGAAGCTGAGCGACGGCACCACCACGTCATACCCGCTGCTGCCGGCCAGCAGCTTGGTCTCGACCATCTCATCGCTGTCGAACACGTCGTAGGTGACCCTGACGCCCGACTGCTGCTCGAAATTCGGGATGGTGTCCTCGGCGATGTAGTCGGACCAGTTGTAGACGTTCAATGTCTTCGACGGCGCGCCATCGGCGGACGCTCCTTCCTTGCCGCCACAGGCGGCCAGCACGCTGGCGGCCAGCACGACGGTGAGGGTCTTGAGCTTCATCGGCTTCTCCATGCAACAGGAATGCGGGATGGAACCATCATACGCCCGGGCCGCGACGCTGTGACGCAGCGCACGGACCGTGCGCCGACATTACATTCCCAGGTCCGTCGCGGTGTCGTTGAGGGCTTTCCAGGTCTTCTCGAACAGTTCGTCGACCTGCGCGCGCGTGATCACCAGCGGCGGCGACAGCAGCATCGCGTCCCAGGTCGCGCGCAGGATCAGGCCGTGCTTCAGCGCGTGGTCGCGGCAGCGCGGGCCGACGCTGCCGCGCTCCGGGAAGAAGGCGCGCTTCTTCTTGTCTGGCACCAGCTCCAGCGCACCGACCATGCCGGCGATGCGCGCCTGCCCGACCAGCCGGTGCTCGCCCAGCTCGGCCCAGCGCTGCGCCAGATACGGCGCGATCTCGGTCTTGGCGCGCTCGACGATCTTCTCGTCCTGCAGGATGCGGATGTTCTCCAGCGCCACCGCCGCGCACACCGGGTGGCCCGAGTACGTGGCGCCATGCGCCAGTTCGCCGCCCTGCTCCTTCAGCACCTTGGCCACGCGGTCGTTGAACATCGCCGCGCCCAGCGGGATGTAGCCCGAGGTGATGCCCTTGGCCACCGGCATGATGTCGGGCTGGAAACCGAAGTACTGCGAACCGAACCATTCGCCGGTGCGGCCGAAGCCGCAGATCACTTCGTCGGCCACCAGCAGTACGTCGTACTGGCGGCAGATGCGTTCGATCTCGGGCCAGTAGGTCGTGGGCGGGATGTAGACGCCGATGGCGCCCATGATGGGCTCGCCAATGAAGGCGGCCACGCGGTCCGGGCCGAGTTCGAGGATCTTCTGTTCCAGCCGGCGCGCCGCGACCAGGCCATATTCGTCCTCGGACAGGTCGCCGCCGTCGGCGAACCAGAACGGCGGATCGATGTGGTGGATGTCCGGGATCGGCAGGCCACCCTGCTTGTGCATGCCCTTCATGCCGCCGAGGCTGGCGCCGGCCATGGTGGTGCCGTGGTAGCCGTCGTGGCGGCCGATGAAGATGTTCTTCTGCGGCTGGTCCTGCACCGCCCAGAAGTGGCGGACCATGCGCAGGATGGTGTCGTTGGCTTCGGAACCGGAATTGACGAAGAAGGAATGATTGAGGTCGCCCGGGGCGAGCTCGGCCAGCTTGGCGGCCAGCGCGATGGTCGGCTCGGTCGTGCACTGGAAGAAGCTGTTGTAGTAGGCGAGCTGCGTCATCTGCTTCGACGCCACCTCGCCCAGCTCCTTGCGCCCGTAGCCGACATTCACGCACCACAGGCCGGCGAAGGCGTCGAGCAGCTGGTTGCCGTCGGCATCCCAGACATAGCAACCCTCGCCCTTGGTCAGGATGCGCGTGCCCCTCTTGGCCAGCGCGGCGTTGTCGTTGAACGGATGCAGATGGTGCTCGGCGTCGAGCTTCTGCAGGGTGCGGGTGTCGAGTCGGGTCATACGGGCTCCATGATTTCGAGCCCCTCTCCCACCGGGAGAAGGGTTGGGGCGAGGGTGGGGCGAAGTCCACGATGTCCGAATCGCCTGGACTTCGCCGCACCCTCATCCGGCGCTTCGCGCCACCTTCTCCCGACGGGAGAAGGGAACAGCATTCACACGTTCAACAACAGGAATTCCCGCTCCCACGAGCTGATCACGCGGAAGAAGGTCTCGTATTCCTTGCGCTTCACCGACACGTAAGCGCGCACGAAACGCGCGCCCATCAGCTCCTGCAGCGGCTTGCAGCCTTCCAGTTCGTCCAGTGCCTCGCCCAGCGAGCGCGGCAGTTCAAAGCCGATGTCCTGCGCACTGCTGGCCAGCGGCTCGGTCGGCTTGAGCTGTTCGCGGATGCCGAGCAGGCCGCAGGCCAGCGTGCCGGCCATGGCGAGGTAGGGATTGGCGTCGGAACCGGCGAAGCGGCTTTCCACGCGCATGTTCTCCGGCGTGTCCATCGGCACGCGCAGGCCGCAGGTGCGGTTGTCGTAGCCCCACTGCACGTTGATCGGCGCCACCTGCCCCAGCGCCAGCCGGCGGTAGGAATTGACATTGGGGCCGAAGAACGCCATCGCCATCGGCACGTACTTCTGCAGACCGCCCAGGTAATGGCCGAACAGCTTGCTGCCCTTGCCTTCGGACTTGCCGGTGAAGACGTTGCGGCCGGTCTTCATGTCCAGCAGGCTCTGGTGGATGTGCATGGCGCTGCCGGGCTCGTTCTCCATCGGCTTGGCCAGGAAGGTGGCGTACACGCCGTGGCGCATCGCCGCCTCGCGCATGGTGCGCTTGAACAGGAACACCTGGTCGGCGCGCGACAGCGCGTCGTCGTGGGTGAAGTTGACCTCCAGCTGCGCGGCGCCGGACTCGTGGATCAGCGTGTCCACGTCGAGCTCCATCGCATCGCAGTAGTCGTACATCAGGTCGAGGATGGGATCGAACTCGTTGACCGCGTCGATCGAGTACGACTGCCGCGCCGTCTCCGGACGACCGGAGCGCCCGGCGGGCGGCAGCAACGGGAAGTCCGGGTCGGTGTTCTTCTGCACCAGGAAGAACTCCAGTTCCGGCGCCACCACCGGGCGCAGGCCTTCCTTCTCGTAAGCCGCCAGCACGCGCCGCAGCACGTTGCGCGGCGCCAGGTCGTGCGGCTTGCCGTCCTTGGTATGGCAGTCGTGGATCACCTGCGCGGTGGGATCGGTCGCCCACGGCACCATGCGCACGGTGTCCGGATCGGGACGCAGGAACATGTCCGAATCCGACGGCGAGGTCAGTTCGTAGTAGTCGTCCGGATAATCGCCCGTGACGGTGGTGGCGAAGATGCCTTCCGGCAGGCGCGTGCCGTAGTCGTGGCTGAACTTGTCGGCCGGGATGATCTTGCCGCGGGCGATGCCGGTGATGTCGGGCACCAGGCATTCGACCTCGGTGATGCTGCGTTCCCGCAGCCAGCGGCGCAGCGAGCTGTCGGCCGGCTCGGCGATGGCGGTTTTCTTTCGTGATGTGGGTTTCTGGCTCATGGTGTCCGCGCAGTCAGGGAAGGAGGAAAGGGCCGCCGCGTGCTGCGGCCGGCGTCTACGGCGTCGCCACGATGTGGCGAGCGCGCCCTCCCCAGGGCGGGGGATGCCGCCGCTTCATGCCGCCACTCCGCGGTGTTGCGCACGCGCCCGGCAGGCATCGCCGAAGGTGCGGAAGATGGACAGGTAGAACGGGTTGTCCGCCACCTTCCATTCCGGATGCCATTGCACGGCCAGCATGAAGGCCGGCCCGTCGTGGCGGAACGCCTCGATCAGCCCGTCCGGCGCCTGCGCTTCGACCACCAGTCCGTCGCCCAGCCTGCGCACGCCCTGACCATGCAGCGAATTAACGGTGGCGCGGGTGTCACCGGCCAGCGTGGCGAGCAGACCGCCAGGCACCAGCGCGATGTCGTGCGCCGGCCCGTACTGTACGTCCAGCGGATCGTCCTTGTTCTCGCGGTGGTCCATGAAGCCTGGCTGCTCGTGCACCTTCTGGTACAGGCTGCCACCGAAGGCGACGTTGACCTCCTGGAAGCCACGGCAGATCGCCAGCACCGGTACGCCCATCCCGATGGCGAGCGGAATCAGCGGCAGGTTGGTGGAATCGCGGCGGGGATCCAGCAGATTGCCCTCGTAGCTGGATTCGTCGCTGTAGTGGTGCGGTTCGATGTTGCTGGCCGCCCCGGTCAGCAGCAGGCCGTCGAGGCCTTCGAGCACCTGGGTCAGCGGCAGCACGGGATCCAGCGTGGGCACCAGCAGCGGCAGGCAGCCGGCGCCGTCGACCACCGCACGCACGTACTTCTCGCCCACCGCGAGAAAGGGATGTGCACCGATTTGCTTGTGGTCGGTCGGCAGACCGACCCGCGGCAGCGGGGTCATGCAGGAAGCCCGGAATGGCTTGCAGGCAAGTTAACCCGGCTGTTTTATTTTTACAACACGACGCGCTCGAATGACATTTTTGGCGCTCATATGGTGCGTTGCGGCACCAATTCCGGGCATTTCCGTGGGTTACGCAAATCCCTGCGTTGAGTATTCTTGACGCATCGACCGCTCTGCTAAGCTGCGCCGCAGCCTCCTGGATGACCCTCATGCGCCCCGATTCCGCCGCGCCTTCCCTGCCTGCCGACGACGCCGCCACGCTGGCCGCCCTCCCCGATTGCGAGCAGGTCGACCTGCTGCTGCCGGACATGAACGGGTTGCTGCGCGGCAAGCGCATCACCCGCGACGCACTGGAGAAGGTCTACCGCGACGGCGTCTGCCTGCCCATGTCGCTGATCGCCACCGACATCACCGGCAACACGGTGGAAGAGACCGGGCTGGGTTACGACATCGGCGACGAGGACCGCATCTGCCGTCCCGTGCCGGGATCGCTGCGGCCGGTGCCTTGGTCGCCCCGCCCCGCCGCGCAGCTGCTGCTGAGCATGGAGGATGCGAAGGGCGGGATGTTCGACGCCAATCCGCGCGAAGTGCTCAAGCGCGTGCTGGCGCGTTACGCCGCGCGCGGCCTGAAACCGGTGGTCGCGGTGGAGCTGGAGTTCTACCTGTTCGACCAGCGCATGGACGACGCCGGGCGCCCGCGCACCTCGATCAATCCGGCGACCGGGCAGCGGAACACCAGTACGCAGGTCTACTACATGGAAGACCTCAACGACTACCGCGGCTTCACCGATGCGGTGGCCGCGATCTGCCAGGCGCAGCGCATTCCTGCGGACACCGCGGTGGCGGAGTACGCGCCGGGCCAGTTCGAGATCAACCTCAAGCACCGCGACGACGCGCTGCTGGCCTGCGACGACGCCATTTACCTGAAGCGCGCGATCAAGGCCGCGGCGCAGCAGCAGGGGCTGATGGCCAGCTTCATGGCCAAGCCCTTCGCCGAGCAGGCCGGCAGCGGCATGCATATCCATGCCAGCGTGCTGGATGCCGAGGGCCGCAACATCTTCGCTTCGCTGCAAACGGCGCCGGCCGATACGCTGAAGCACGCCATCGGCGGACTGCAGCGCAGCGACCAGGATTGCCTGCTGCTGTTCGCGCCACACGCCAACAGCTACCGGCGCTTCGTGCTCAATGCGTTCGTACCGCTCAACGATGTGTGGGGCTACAACAATCGCACCGTCGCCATGCGCATCCCGCACAGCGACGAAGCCAACACGCGCATCGAACACCGCATCGCCGGTGCCGACGCCAACATCTATCTGGTCACCGCCGCCGTGCTCGCCGGCATGCTGCATGGCATGGAACAGGGCTTCGACCCCGGCCCGCCGATCACCGGCAACGCCTACGACCAGACCGAGATCCGCACCCCGTTCTGGCGCGAGGCCATCGCGTCGTTCATGGACAGCGAGTTCATCCGCGAACAGTTCGGCGAGGCGTTCCAGCACATCTACGGCCAGCAGAAGCTCAAGGAAATGCACAGCTTCTATACCGAGGTGACGGATCTGGAATACGCGTGGTATCTGCGGTCGGTGTGAGGGGGAGCATGTCTTCCCTGAAATCGTCATTCCCGCGCAGGCAGGAACCCAGCGACTTCTGCTTCGCAAGTCCAAAGACACGGGATCCCCGCCTGCGCGGGGATGACGGCAGGGAGACATCTTGAGCACCGTCGCCACGCCCGCCTACCCCGACAGCTGGTACGCCGCCAGCGCCACGCCGCTGCCCGCACAACCCGTGCTGCAAGGCCGCATCGAGGCCGATGTCTGCATCCTCGGCGCCGGCTACACCGGGCTGTCGGCGGCGCTGGAACTGGCCGAAGCCGGCTACAAGGTGGTCGTGCTGGAAGCCGAGCGCATCGGCTGGGGCGCGTCGGGACGCAACGGTGGGCAGGCGATCGCCGGTTTCAGCTGCGGCGAAGCGAAGCTGGAAGCGCTGGTCGGCTTCGACGACGCGAAGAAGATGTTCGACCTGTCGCTGGACGGCCTGCGCTGGCTGCGCGGGCGCATCGACCGGCACGGGATCGACTGCGACTGGCGCGACGGCCATGCCACCGTGCCGATCAAGCCGCGACAGCAGCGCGAGGTCGAACACGCGGTCGAGGACTTCAACACCCGTTATGGCCATCCCGTGCAGTGGTGGAACCGCGAGCGCCTGCGCGCGGCACTTGCGAGCGACCGCTACCTGGGCGCGATGTACGACCCGGTCAGCGGCCACCTGCATCCGCTCGCGTATGCGCTGGGACTGGGCCGCGCCGCCTTGGAGGCAGGCGCACGCATCTTCGAGGGTTCGCCGGTCATCCAGCTGGTGCGGGGTGCGCGCCCGGTACTGAGAACCGCGCAGGGCGAGGTGGGATGCGACACGGTGATCCTGGCCGGCAACGCGCTGCTGCGCGGGATCGCGCCGGAACTGGAATCGCGGATGATGCCGGTCGGCACGTACATCGCCGCCACCCCGCCGCTGGGCGAAGCGCGCGCGCGCGACCTGATCCGTAACGACATGGCGGTGGCCGACACCAATTGGGCGCTGGACTATTTCCGCCTGGGCCGCGACCACCGGCTGCTGTTCGGGGGACGCGCCAGCTATTCGACGATGACGCCGCCCAACCTGCGCGGCGTGATGACGCGGCGCATGCACCGGGTGTTCCCGCAACTGGGCGATGTCGGCATCGAATATCTGTGGGGCGGGATGATCGACATCTCGCTCAACCGGGCGCCGCATTGGGGCCGGCTGTCGCCCAACGTCTACTTCGCCCAGGGCTTCTCGGGACACGGGCTGATCGCCGCCGGGCTGGCGGGCACCGTGCTCGCCCAGGCGATCCGCGGCCAGTCGGAGCGGCTGGACCTGTTCGCCAAGATCGACCACCACCCCTTCCCCGGCGGTCGCGCCCTGCGCACGCCGCTCCTGGTCGCGGCCATGGCCTGGTACAAGCTGCGGGACGCGCTCTGGTAGGCGGCGGCGTTCCGTGACGCGGCTCTCAAGTTCCGCCCGCAGGCGCCGATGAAGGTGACAGGAAACCTTCCTCGGCCCTCCCGAGCATGTCCAGTCCGCAACGCGCCGTACCCGCCATCGCCAGCCAGTCGCCCCTGCCCCAGCGCATTCTGGTGGTGGAGAACTCGCGCACGCATGCGCGCCTGATCGGCGAGGCCATCGAGCAGAAGCTCAGCCTGCCGGTGGTGTACGCCGCCACGCTGGGCGAGGCGCGGACCACGCTGGACAAGCATCCCGACTGGTTCATGGTGGTCACCAGCCTGGTGCTGGCCGACGGCAGCCACGACGAGGTGGTCGAATTCTTCCTGTCGCGCCAGTTGCCCACCGTGGTGGTCAGCGGCGTGTACGACGACACCCTGCGCGAGCAGGTGCTGCGCCGGCAGGTGGTGGACTACGTGCTGAAGAACACGCCGGGCAGCATCGACTACCTGGTCTGGCTGGTGCAGCGGCTGGAGCGCAACCGCCGCATCGCGGCGCTGATCGTCGACGACTCGCGTTCGGCGCGCCAGCACGCAGCGGCGCTGCTGTCGATGTACGGCTTCCGCGTGGTCGAAGCCGCCGATGGCGAAGCCGGCCTGGCGATGCTGGACGCCAACCCCGACATCCGTCTGGCCATCGTCGACCAGGAAATGCCCGGCATGAAGGGCCACGAATTCACCCGGCGCCTGCGTGCGCGCCACGCGCGCGACCATCTGGCGATCATCGGCATCTCCGGCACCAGCGACGGCAGCCTGGTGCCACGCTTCCTGAAGAGCGGCGCCAACGACTTCCTGCACAAGCCGTTCTCGCGCGAGGAATTCTTCTGCCGCGTCTCGCAGAACATCGACCAGCTGGAACTGATCGGCACGCTGCAGGACCTGGCCACGCGCGATTTCCTGACCGGCCTGCCGAATCGCCGCCATTTCCTGGCCGAATGCCACGCGCTGCTGCCCAATACGCTGGGCCGACAGCAGGCGGTCACCGCCGCGATCATCGATATCGACCACTTCAAGCACATCAACGACACCCATGGTCACGAGGCGGGCGACGTCGCGCTGAAGGCTGTCGCCCAGGCCATCGCACGCCATGCCGGCACGCAGGACCTGGTCGCCCGCTTCGGTGGCGAGGAGTTCTGTGCGCTGGTGCCTTATCTGGGCGAAAGCGAGGCGGTGGATTACTTCGAGTCCTTGCGTGCCGCGATCGAAGCGCTTGCCGTGGACATCGGCGGCCACACCCTGCGTATGACGGTCAGCATCGGCGTGTTCCGCACCCGCTTCCCCGGCCAGACACTCAATCACCTGCTCAGCGAAGCCGATCGGCGGCTGTACCTGGCCAAGGCGGGTGGGCGGAACCGGGTGGTCTCCAGCGGCTGAGACACTCTCCTGTGGGAGCGACGTAAGTCGCGAGCTTTGCCGTCGTTGAGGTAAGAGCTCGCGACTTACGTCGCTCCCACACCAAACATCAATTTCGCTCCCTGTGACCCCATGTCGCAGCATTGATCCCGATCAATGCCGCGACGCGGGCGCGCACCTAGATTTCCCCTGCATTCCGGCATCCGCCGGCAGGGGAATCCGCACATGACACTGCTGATCTGGCAGGACGACATGGACACCGGCATCGACATCATCGATGGCCAGCACCGCCGTATCGTGGAGATGATCAACCATCTGCACGTTACCCAGAAATCGATGGAGCGCTTCGCCGTCGGCGAGGTGATCGATGAACTGGTCGACTACACGCTGTCCCACTTCGCCTTCGAGGAAGAGCTGATGGAGGAAGCCGGCTATCCGTTCAGCGCGGCGCACAAGCGCGTGCACGACGTGTTCACCAAGCGGGTTTCCGAATACCGCCTGCGCTTCGAGGCTGGCGAGGACATCGTGGACGAACTGCGCGGCATGCTGTCGCGCTGGCTGTTCAACCACATCCGCAACGACGACAAGGCGTACGCAGACTCGGTGAAGCGGCACCTCAACCAGTTCGTACGGGACCACCAGCAGGGCGGCTGGCTGAGCCGCACCGTGAAGCGCCTGTTCGCGTAGCGTGCGCTGTGCGCACGGGGAAAAATCCTGCGGTCGTGCGCGTGGCGCACGCTACGGCGTGTGCGGACACCTTACCGGCGGCGCGGCATGACCAGCAGCGCCACCAAGGTCAGGCCCGCCATCGCGGCGAGGTACCACCCGACCGAGGCAAGCCCGTACCGTTCACCCAGTCGCGTGGCGATGTACGGCGCCGGCGATGCGCCCAGGATGCCGGCCAGGTTGAACGCCAGCGACGCGCCGGTGTAGCGCACGGCGGTGGGGAACATCTCCGCCAGGATCGTGCCGCAGGGGCCATAGGTCAGCCCCATCGCCCCCAGGCCCAGCGCCAGGAATGCCAGCACGCCCAGGTCGCTGCCGGATTCCAGCAGCGGGGCGAACACGAAGCCGAAGCCGATGATCAGCAACGTGGCCACGATCATCGCATTGCGCCGCCCGAAGCGATCCGCGTACAGCGCAGACACCGGGATGGTGAGCGCGAAGAACAGCACGCCGATCATCTGCAGCATCAGGAAATGCTCGCGCGAGTAGCCCAGCTTCGAGGTGCCCCAGCTCAGCGCGAACACCGTCATCAGGTAGAACAGCACGAACGTAGCGACCAGCGCGAACGTGCCGGTCACCAGCGCGACCGGGTGCTCGCGCACGGTGGTCAGCATCGGCACCTTGACGCGTTCGTCGCGGTCCAGCGCCTGCTGGAAATCGGGCGTCTCGGCAATGCTCAGCCGCATCCACAGCCCGACGAACACCAGCACGGCGCTGGCGACGAACGGAATGCGCCAGCCCCAGGCCAGGAACTGCGCATCGTCCATCACTTCGGTCAACAGCAGGAAGATGCCGGTCGAGCACAGGAAACCCAGCGGCGCGCCCAGTTGCGGAAACATGCCATACCACGCCCGCTTGCCTGGCGGCGCATTCTCCGTGGCCAGCAGCACCGCGCCGCCCCACTCGCCGCCCAGACCGATGCCCTGCCCCAGGCGGCACAGCGCCAGCAGCAACGGCGCCACGATGCCCACCTGCGCATAGGTCGGCAGCAGGCCGATCAGCACGGTGGAGATGCCCATCGTCAGCAGCGCCGCCACCAGCGTCGCCTTGCGCCCGACGCGGTCGCCGAAGTGGCCGAACAGCGCCGAGCCCACCGGCCGCGCGATGAACGCCAGCGCGAAGGTGGCGAACGACTGCAGCATCGCGGTGGTGGGATCGCCCTGCGGGAAGAACAGGTGCGGGAACACGAGCACCGCCGCCGTCGCGTAGATGTAGAAATCGAAGAACTCGATGGTGGTGCCGATCAGGCTGGCAAACAGCACGCGGCCGGGCGAGTTGGTGGACGTGGAAGCGGCGGCGCTGGCGGTCATGGAGGAGCCGATCGGTGGGTCGGGGCGATTCTGGCAGAACGGACGAGGGGCTGTGGGAGCGACGTCAGTCGCGAACTGCGTCCGGCCTGGCGGACATCGGCATCGCGACTGACGTCGCTCCCACAGGAAACACGATCAGCTCCCCAGATTGATCCAGGTCGCCTTGATCTCGGTGTACTTGTCGAAGGCGTGCAGCGATTTGTCGCGGCCGTTGCCGGACTGCTTGTAGCCGCCGAACGGCGCGGTCATGTCGCCGCCGTCCCAGTAGTTCACCCACACGCTGCCCGCGCGCAGTTTGCGGGCGACGCGATGCGCCCGGCTGATGTCGCGCGTCCACACGCCGGCCGCCAGGCCGTACTCGCTGTCGTTGGCCATGCGCAGGGCGTCTTCCTCGCTGTCGAACGCGATCACCGACAGCACCGGGCCGAAGATCTCCTCGCGGCTGATCGTGTGCTCGTGCGCCACGTCGTCGAACACGGTCGGCTCCAGATAGCAGCCGCCGGCTTCCACGTCGGCACGCCGGCCGCCCAGTGCCAGGCGCGCGCCTTCGGCCTTGCCTTTCTCGATGTAGTCGAGCACGCGTCGGGTCTGCCCTTCGTCCACCATCGCGCCCATCGGCGCGCCGGGGTCCAACGGATGGCGCGGACGCATGGCCTTGCCGGCCTCGACCACGCGGGCGACGAATTCATCCTTGATGGAGCGCTCCACCAGCAGACGCGACGCCGCGGTACAGACCTCACCCTGGTTGTAGAAGATGCCGCCCGCCGCCGCCTTCGCGGCCACGTCCAGGTCGTGCGCGTCGGCGAACACGATGTTGGGGCTCTTGCCGCCGCATTCCATGTACGCGCGCTTCATGTTCGACAGGCCCGCGCACTGCAGCAGGCGCTTGCCGACCGCAGTGGAACCGGTGAACACCAGGCCGTCCACGTCCATGTGCAGCGCGAGCGGCTCGCCGGCGGTCTTGCCGAAGCCCGGCACCACGTTGAGCACGCCGGCCGGGATGCCGGCCTCGATGGCGAGTTCGGCCAGGCGGATCGCGGTGAGCGGCGATTTCTCCGACGGCTTCAGCACGATGGAATTGCCCATCGCCAGCGCCGGCGCCAGCTTCCACGTGGCCATCAGCAGCGGGAAATTCCACGGCACGATGGCGCCGATTACGCCCAAGGGCTCGCGCGTCACCAGGCCCAGCTCGTCCTGCCCGGTCGCCGCGACTTCGCCATACACCTTGTCCAGGGCCTCGGCGGTCCAGCCCATGCAGCGGATGGTCGCGGCGAGATCCACAGTGCGGGCGTCGCTGACCGGCTTGCCCATATCCAGCGATTCCAGCAGCGCCAGTTCGTCGGCATGCTCTTCGATCAACCGGGTGAGCTTCAGCAATACCTTCTTGCGGTGCGTCGGGCGCGCGTTCGACCACGCGCCCGCCTCGAAACTGCGGCGCGCGGCGGCAACGGCACGGTTGATGTCCTCTTCCTGCCCATCGGCCACCTGGCCCAGCAAGCGGCCATCGATGGGACTGATGCAGTCGAAGGTCTTGCCGGACGCCGCATCCACATACCGGCCGTCGATGAAGGCCTGCGTGCGGATCGACAGCGCGGCGGCCATGGCCTGCCAGTCGTGTTGCGTGCGGGGATTGTTCATGGGAACTCCATAGTGGGTTTGCACCCTTCTCCCGCCGGGAGAAGGTGGCGCGAAGCGCCGGATGAGGGGTGCCACTGCCATCTATCCGGCACCTGTGCTGCATAGCGAGCCACAGCGAGTGGATGGGGCAAACAGCCGATGGATCGACTTCATGGCTCGCCGCGGCTCGTTCATCATAGGACCGTATAAGCGGTGGGGCACCCCCAACCCCTCTCCCGATGGGAGAGGGGCTCGAATCGTTCAAAACGTCGCCGGCGTATTCGCGCTGACGATCACCGCATCCACCTCACCGACATTCCGGAACCGATGCGGCACGCGGCTTTCGAAGTAGTAGGCCTCGCCTGCCTTCAGCACGCGCACCTGCTCGCCGACGGTGACCTCCACTTCGCCGGCGATCACCACGCCGCCCTCTTCGCCATCGTGCGCCAGCATGCTGTCGCCGGTATCGCTGCCGGGCGGCATCACTTCGCGCAGGATGCACATCTGCCGTTGCGGACGGTGCTGGCCCACGAGGAAATAGTGGATGCCGTTGCTGCCCACGTCCGGCAACTCGTCGGCCACGTAGAACGGGCTGTCGGGCAGGCCCTTCTCCAGATCGAGGGTGAAGAAGTCGGCGAGCGAGATCGGAATCCCGTCCAGCACCTTCTTCAGCGAGCTGACCGACGGGCTGACCTTGTTCTGCTCGATCAGCGAGATGGTGCTGTTGGTGACGCCCACGCGCTTGGCCAGCTCGCGCTGGCTGAGGCTCTTGGATTTGCGGACCAGTTGCAGGCGTGCGCCGATGTCCATCACCACCCTTTGGTGAAACCCTGATGTCACGGGATACTTTACACCTCGCGCCCCTCATCTTGGGAAGCCCTCTGGCTGCTTATGGGGCGGACGCTTCTGCTGCGGCGCCCTGCAGCCATGAAGACCGACGCGGCAGCCCCGCCTGCGCGGCCGACCGTGACCCTCGTCAGTTGTAAAGTTTTTTCAACGCGCTAAGCTGCGCCCATCCACCCCGCCCCGGACCCGCGATGAGCGCCGACGACACTTCCTCTTCCCGCGCCCTGGCCGATCATTACGCCCGCCAGAACCTCGAGGCACCGGCCTCGCTGGACCACTTCTGGATGCCGTTCACGGCCAACAAGCAGTTCAAGGCCAAGCCGCGCCTGCTCGCCAGCGCGTCCGGCATGTACTACCGCGATGTCGACGGCAACGAAGTGCTGGATGCCACGGCCGGCCTGTGGTGCTGCAATGCCGGCCACTCCCGGCCGCGCATCGTCGAAGCCATCAGGCAGCAGATCGGCACGCTCGACTTCGCGCCCAACTTCTCGATGAGCTCGCCGCTGCCGTTCAAGCTGGCCGAGCGCCTGGCCGCGCTGGCGCCGGGCGACCTCAACAAGGTGTTCTTCAGCAACTCCGGCTCGGAAGCGGTGGACAGTGCGTTGAAGATCGCCCTGGCCTACCACCGCGTGCGTGGCGAAGGCCAGCGCACGCGCTTCATCGGCCGCGAGAAGGGTTATCACGGCGTCGGCTTCGGCGGCATGTCGGTGGGCGGCCTGCCGAACAACCGCAAGTGGTTCGGCCCGGGACTGTCGGCGGTGTCGCATATCCGCCACACGCTGGACGTGTCGCGCAATGCGTTCTCGAAGGGCCTGCCGCCGCATGGCATCGAACTGGCCGAAGACCTGGAGCGCCAGATCGCGCTGTACGACGCCTCGACCATCGCCGCCGTCATCGTCGAGCCGATCTCCGGGTCTGCCGGCGTGGTCATCCCGCCGCAGGGCTACCTGCAGCGCCTGCGCGAGATCTGCGACAGGCACGGCATCCTGCTGATCTTCGACGAAGTGATCACCGGCTTCGGCCGCGTCGGCCACGCCTTCGGCGCGCAGCGCTTCGGCGTCACGCCGGACATGATCACCGCCGCCAAGGGCATCACCAACGGCTGCGTGCCGATGGGTGCCACCTTCGTGTCGGACCGCATGTTCGACGCCTTCATGCGCGGGCCGGACCACGTCATCGACATGTTCCATGGCTATACCTACTCCGGCCATCCGCTGGCTTGCGCCGCCGCGCTCGCCACATTGGACACCTACGAGGAAGAAAACCTGTTCGACAAGGCGCTCAGTCTGGGCGATTACTGGCAGGAGGCGCTGCACTCGCTGAAGGATCTGCCGAACGTGGTCGACATCCGCAACGTCGGCCTGGTCGGCGCCATCGAACTGGCCCCGCGCGCGGGCGCACCGGGCACCCGCGCCTATGACGTGTTCAGCCGCGCCTTCCATGAAGGCCACCTGCTGACCCGGGTGACCGGCGACGTCATCGCCCTGTCGCCGCCGCTGATCGTGGAGAAGTCCCAGATCGACCGGATCGCGAATGTCCTGGCGGACACCATACGCGCGACCGCGTAAAATTACGGATCAACGGCACCAGCGCTCCCCCTCGCGCGAAGCCCCTTCCCGCTACTGGAGAGCAACATGCTGATCGGCGTCCCCAAGGAAATAAAGAACCACGAGTACCGCATCGGGCTTACCCCGTCCGGCGCGCGCGAACTGGTCTCGAATGGCCACCAGGTCATCGTCCAGCGCGACGGCGGCAAGGCCATCGGCCTGACCGATGAGCAGTACATCAAGGCCGGTGCGCAGATCGTCGACACGGCCGAAGAGATCTTTGCCCGCGCCGACATGATCATCAAGGTCAAGGAGCCGCAGCCGAACGAGTGCGCCATGCTGCGCCCCGGCCAGGTGCTCTACACCTACCTGCACCTCGCGCCCGATCCCGAGCAGACCAAGGCGCTGGTCGCTTCTGGTGCCACCTGCATCGCGTACGAAACCGTCACCGACCGCAAGGGCGGCCTGCCGCTGCTGGCGCCGATGTCCGAAGTGGCCGGCCGCATGTCGATCCAGGCCGGCGCGCACGCGCTGGAGAAGGCGCAGGGCGGTTCCGGCGTGCTGCTTGGCGGCGTACCCGGCGTGAAGCCCGCCGAAGTGCTGGTGATCGGCGGCGGCGTGGTGGGCATCAATGCCGCGCGCATGGCGATGGGTATGAACGCGCACGTCACCATCCTCGACCGCTCGCTCGACCGCCTGAAGTATCTGGACGAGCTGTACGGCCACCAGCTGACCACGATCTACTCGACCCGCGACGCCATCGAAGAGCGCCTGCCCGACACCGATCTGGTGATCGGCGCGGTGCTGATCCCCGGCGCCGCCGCCCCCAAGCTGGTGTCGCGCGAGCAGCTGAAGCTGATGCGTCCCGGCTCGGTGCTGGTGGACGTGGCGATCGACCAGGGCGGCTGCTTCGAGACCTCGAAAGCCACCACCCACCAGAACCCGACCTACGAAGTGGACGGCATCATCCACTACTGCGTGGCCAACATGCCGGGCGGCGTCGCCCGCACGTCCACCTTCGCGCTGACCAACGCCACCCTGCCCTTCGCCGTGCAGCTGGCCAACAAGGGCGCGAAGCAGGCCATGCTGGACGACGAACACCTGCTCAATGGCCTGAACGTGCACGCCGGCAAGATCACCTACAAGGCGGTGGCCGACGACCTGGGTTACGCCTACGTGTCGGCGCGCGACGCGCTGGCGTAACCCGCTGTTCCTTCTCCCCGCAACTGTGGGGAGAAGGTGCCGAAGGCGGATGAGGGGCACGCAGGAGCCATCACCGCCTCGGCGATGACGACCCTATCGAGCGACTGGAAAAGCAACACTCGAAACACCGCGCCACGATTGAAGAAAAGGGCTCCGTCGCCCCTCACCCGCCCTTCGGGCACCCTCTCCCCGCTCGCGGGGCGAGGGATACAGCAAGGTAGTCCGCCATGACAGAAGCGCTGCACCATTTCTTCAACGGACAGCGGGTGGAAGGCGGCAGTGGCCGCTTCGGCGATGTGTTCGACCCCGCCACCGGCGTCGTCACCGCACGCGTGCCGCTGGCGTCGGCCGATGACGTCAGGCGAGCGGTGGATGCCGCATCCGCCGCCTTCCCCGCCTGGGCGGCGACCACGCCGCTGAACCGCGCGCGCGTGATGTTCCGTTTCAAGGAACTGCTGGAGAAGCACGCCGGCGACCTGGCGAAGATCATTACGTCGGAGCACGGCAAGGTGCTCTCCGACGCGCGTGGCGAAGTGACGCGCGGGTTGGAAGTCGTCGAGTTCGCGTGCGGCATCCCGCACCTGCTCAAGGGCGAGCATTCGATGAACGTCGGCCGCGATGTCGATTCGTGGAGCGAGTACGCCCCGCTCGGCGTGGTCGCCGGCATCACGCCGTTCAACTTCCCGGCGATGGTGCCGCTGTGGATGTTCCCGGTGGCGCTGGCCTGCGGCAACACGTTCGTGCTGAAGCCGTCGGAACGCGATCCGTCGGCGGCACTGTTCATGGCCGACCTGCTGAAACAGGCCGGCCTGCCCGATGGTGTTTTCAATGTCGTGCACGGCGACAAGGTGGCGGTGGACGCGCTGCTCG
The DNA here is from genome assembly GCF_001427635.1 of Pseudoxanthomonas sp. Root65. NCBI lineage: Bacteria > Pseudomonadati > Pseudomonadota > Gammaproteobacteria > Lysobacterales > Lysobacteraceae > Pseudoxanthomonas > Pseudoxanthomonas sp. Root65. The sequence goes on along the minus strand of NZ_LMHA01000002.1, from coordinate 300,829 downwards.
ACGAGCCGCGCGTGCAGGCGCTGAGTTTCGTAGGCTCCACCCCGATCGCCGAATACATCTACGCGCGCGGCAGTGCCAACGGCAAGCGCGTGCAGGCGCTGGGCGGGGCAAAGAACCACATGGTCGTGCTGCCCGATGCCGACCTGGACGGCGCCGTCTCCGCGCTGCTCGGTGCCGGCTACGGTTCCGCCGGCGAGCGCTGCATGGCGATCTCGGTGGCGGTCTGCGTAGGCGATGCCACCGCGGACGCGCTGGTGGCGGCGCTGGCCCCCAAGGTCGCCGCACTGAAGATCGGCCCGGGCTGCCTGGATCCGGAAATGGGCCCGCTGGTCACCGCGGCGCACCGCGACAAGGTACGCGGCTATGTCGATGCCGGCGTGGCCGAGGGTGCGACGCTGGTCGTCGATGGTCGCGGCCACGTGGTCGACGGCCATGCCGATGGTTTCTTCCTCGGCGGCTGCCTGTTCGACCGCGTCGTGCCGGACATGACGATCTACCGCGAGGAGATTTTCGGCCCGGTGTTGTGCGTCATGCGGGTGCCGGATCTCGAGGCCGCCCTGCATCTGGTCAACACCCACGAGTACGGCAACGGAACCGCCGTGTTCACCCGCGATGGCGGCGCCGCGCGCGAGTTCGCCCATCGCGTGCAGGCCGGCATGGTCGGCATCAACGTGCCGATCCCGGTGCCGATGGCCTTCCACAGCTTCGGCGGCTGGAAACGCTCGATCTTCGGCCCCCTGCATGTGCATGGCCCGGATGGCGTGCGCTTCTACACCCGCCTGAAGACCGTCACCGCCCGCTGGCCGGAGACGCACGCGGCCGAGTTCGTGATGCCGACGATGAAGTAAAGTCGGTGCCGGTCCCCGAGAGGCGCAGACGCATGTCCTTCCGTCGTATCCGCATCCTCGTCCTGCTGCCCTGCCTCGCCGTCGCGGCGATCGCATCGGCCGGCGAACCCGTCGCGCAGGTGCGCGTCGCCTTCGACCGCGGCGGCATCGTCGCCACCCGCGCCGAAGGCAAGGCCGATCTCGCCACCGGTCGCCAGGTCACCGCCGACGATCCCGTGCGCATCGCCTCGATCTCGAAACTGGTGACCGCCATCGGCGTGATGCGGTTGGTCGAAGCGGGCACGCTCGACCTCGATGCCGACGTGTCCACCTACCTGGGCTGGACGCTGCGCCACCCGCAGTTCCCCGACACACCGATCACCCTGCGCCTGCTGCTGTCGCACCGCTCCAGCCTGACCGATGCCGCCGGCTACTACGCCACGCCGCTGGGCGAACCGCTCAAGACGATCCTCGACGACCCGAAGGCCTGGGACGACGCGCATGCGCCCGGCACGCACTTCCGCTACACCAACCTCAACTTCCCGCTGGTGGCGATGGCGATGGAACGCGCCACCGGCGAACGCTTCGACCTGTTGATGCGCCGTCTGGTGCTAACGCCGCTGAAGTTGGACGCCTGCTTCAACTGGGAAAGCTGCGACGCCGACACCGCCATGCGTGCCGTGGTGCTGTATCGCGACCGCGCGTCGGTGCGCGACGAAAACCGGGCGGGAAAACCCGCCTGTGCCGTCGTCGTCAAGGACGGAGCCGACTGCGATCTCGCCCGCTGGAAGGCCGGCGAGAACGGCGCACTGTTCTCGCCGCAAGGCGGCCTGCGGATCTCGGCCAATGGGCTAGCGAAGATCGGGCGCCTGCTGTTGAACCAGGGCGACGTCGACGGCGTCCGGCTGCTGCAACCGGCGGCCGTGGCCGAACTACTGCGCCCCCAGTGGACCTTCACCGGCGACAACGGCGTGACGCACGAAGAAGACACCGGCGCCGGCACGGCCAAGGCCTTCTTCTGCCGCTACGGCCTCGCCGCGCAGACCTTGGCGACACCGCATGCGCAGTGCGGTGACGACCTGTTCGGCGATGGCCGCGCGCACGTGGGCCATTCCGGCGACGCCTACGGTCTGCGCTCCGGCTTGTGGATCGATCGCGAGCGCGGCACGGGCGTTGCGTATTTCGCCACCGACGCGGGCACGTCGGCAGCCGGTGCGAACTCCGCGTTCACCGCCGTCGAGGAAACGCTCGCACGCAACGGCGATGCGTCTGCCGGGCAGTGAAGGCGACGTGAAATCGCAGGACGTTGCCGCACGCGTGCACGGCGTGTGAAGAAGAAGGCGCTTGCGTCCTGCGACGTCGCCGCATCCATCGTCGGCATATCTGCGTAAGGGGTGGCGCCCGATGCACGATGCATCGGCCTTTTCCCCTGGAGGATTCCCCCGATGAAGAAGTCGCTCTTTGCAGTGGCCGTATCGTTCGCCCTCGCAGCACCCGCCTACGCGGCCGGCCCGCAGCCGGGCAAGTTCTCGATGTCCGTCTTCGGCGGCACCGACACGCCCGTCAGCGGCGACGTGCACGATGGTGCCACCGCTGCGGTGCCGGACCTGGGCCCGTTGAATCCGGCACTCGCCGGCGTGAGTGCCGAATTGCGCATCCAGCCGCGTTCGCATGAAGACATCTACGACAACGCCGTGGGCTATGGCCTGGAGTTCGCCTACGGGCTCAACCAGAACGCGGAAATCTTCGGCCAGGTCCGTCGCACCGAAACCGATCCCGGCACCGTGCAGGTAGGTGGCGCCTTCGTGCCCGCACTGAACACCACGTTGCCCGTCTACGGCACCTTCAGCGACTACAAGGCGCTGACCGTCGAAGCCGGCTACCGCCACTACTTCATGGAGCCGGGCTACACCCGCCCGTTCATTGCAGGCCGGTTGGGCGCCACGCAGACCGATGACATCCGCGCCACGTTCGAAATCCCCGATGCCGGCATCACCATTCCCAACGCGCCATTCACCGAGAAGAAGTGGGCCGCCAGTGCCGGCGTGGACGTGGGCGTGCTGATCCCGGTGAACGACAGCTTCAGCATCACCGCGCAGGCGGGCGTGCGCTACGTCGCCGACCTGAGCGGCGATGACAGCGCCATCGGCGGCCTGGGCCTGGGCTCGATCAACGACACCGGCAAGCGCGTGTCGGTGCCGGTCTCCATCGCCGCCCGCTTCGACTTCTGACCGCCACGCGCCGCGGGCGGGCCGCCCCTCTCCCCGGGCCGTCCGCGGCGCGATGTGCGTGCGCCACCTCTCAAGATCTCCCTGCACCGGCCGATAGTGCCTACATGTCGCCCCGCGTCGATCTCCGACGCGGGGCCTTCACGATCCAACAGGGGGATCCACCACCATGACGTCACGTCCTACCGTCCTGCTGTGCGACGACTCGCGCGCCTTGCGCATGCTTGCCGCACGCCAATTGTCCGACTGCGGTTTCGAAGTCGTGGGTGAAGCCGGCAACGGCAACGAAGCCTTCGACCAGTACCAGGCATTGCAGCCCGATGTGGTGCTGCTGGACCTGGTGATGCCGGAGTGCGATGGCAAGCAGGCGCTCGCCCGGATCCTCTCGCACGACCCCGGCGCCCGCGTGGTCATCCTCAGCTCGCTCGGCGCGCAGAGCGACATCGAGGACTGCCTGAAGCTGGGTGCGAAGTCGTACCTGCAGAAACCCATCGATCCGGAAGTGATGGATCGCGTGCTGCACGAAGCGGTCGCCTGACCACCGCGCACGTTCTCCTTCCTCTTCAGTACGAGACCACATCATGGCAGCGAAATTCCTGGGCCAGTTCCTGCTGGAACGCGGCACCATCACCTCCGCACAACTGCTGGCCGCGCTCGACGCGCAGCGCGCCTCCAACCCCCTGCTCGGCGAACTGGCCGTCCATCACCAGATGCTGGATGCCGCGCAGGCGCGCCGCATCAACGACCGCCAGCGCGCCGAGGATCGCCGCTTCGGCGACATCGCGCTGGAGATGGGCCTGCTGGACGCCGGCCAGCTCGACGTGTTGCTGACCGCGCAGAAGAAGGGCCGCAAGCTGTTCGGTCAGATCCTGGTCGAACAGGGCACGCTGACCGCCGAGCAGCTGGAGACGGAACTGGCCGCGCATCGCCGCGACCTGGACGAGGCCAACCACGCACTCGCGCTCGGCATCGCCGGCCACGCGCTGGCCGACGTGGCCACCAGCGCGATCCGCGTCAGCAACCGCCTGTTCCCGCGCCTGCTGGGCAGCCAGTGCCAGGCATCCGGCATCGCCGATGCCGCCACGCTCGCCGCCTGCGACGTCACGGCGCACGTGCGCATCGATGCCGGCACGGAATCCCTGCTGATCGGCATCGGCTGCAGCCGCGCCACCATGCAGGCGATCGGCTGTTCGCTGCTGTCGATCACGCCCGACCAGTGCGACGACGAACTCGCCCTCGACGCACTGGGCGAGCTGGTCAACGTGCTGATGGGCTACGTGGTGCGCGACACCCTGGCCGATGACGCCAGCTACCGCGCGCATCCCCCGAGCACCACGCTGTCCGCCGCCGACCTGGCCGCACGCGAGAGCACGCTGGCGCTGTCGATGGCCTCGCAGCGCGGGGACTTCGTGCTGATCGTCGGCTGAGGCGGCTTACGCCCGCGTCAGCCGCCAGGCGCGGTGGATGCGGGCGTTGCGTTCGAAATCCGGCGGGATCGTGCTGGCGCTGATCTCTTCGCAGTGGGCGAATTCGGCCACGGCGTCCTCGTCCAGCTTGAAGCGACGGAAGTTGTTGCTGAAGTACAGCACGCCGCCCGGCGCCAGTCGCGCCACGGCGGCACGCAGCAGGCGGATCTGTTCCTTCTGCACGTCGAAATCGTCGGCGCGCGCGGAGTTGGAGAACGTCGGCGGGTCGCAGAAGACCAGGTCGTACTCGCCCTGCTCGGCCTCCAGCCAGCGCACCGCGTCGGCCTGCACCAGCCGGTGCTTGGCGCCGCCCAGGCCGTTCTCGGCCAGGTTGTCCGCGCACCACTGCAGGTAGGTCGCCGACAGGTCCACGCTGGTCGTCGACGCCGCACCGGCCACCGCCGCCTGCACGCTGGCCACGCCGGTGTAGCAGAACAGGTTGAGGAAGCGCTTGCCGCGCGACTCCTGCGCCATGCGGCGGCGCAGCGGACGGTGGTCGAGGAACAGGCCGGTATCGAGGTAATCGAACAGGTTGACCCGCACCAGCGCCCCGGACTCGCGCACGACGATGAACTCGTCGCGCTGCTGCATGCGGCCGTACTTGGAACCGCCCTTGCCGCGCTCGCGCGATTTCACCGCAATCTGCTCCTGCGGCACGGCGAACACCTCACGGACGGCGGCCAGCAGTTCGCTGAAACGGCGGCGCACGTCGTGCTCGGGAATGGTGGCCGGCGCCGCGTATTCCTGCACGTGCAGGAACGTGCGTCCCTGTCCGCCCTCTTCGGTGTAGACGTCGATGGCGGCGGCGTACTCGGGCAGGTCGGCGTCGTAGGCGCGGTAACAGCTCACCTGTTCCTGTTCGCGCCAGCGCTTGAACTTCTTCAGGTTCTTGCGCAGGCGATTGGCGACCATCTGCGCGCCGTCCGACAGCGGTTTGGCTTCACGCGGCTCGCGCGCCGGGGTGGCCACCGGATCGCAGACGATCAGCGCGCATTCGATCGCACCGTTGAACAGCTGGTACTTCTTCGCCGCGCGCAGGCCGGTCGCATAGCCCAGATCGGCATTGCCGCACAGCAGGCTGGCGCGCCACTGCGGCACGGCCCGCTGCAAGGCATCGCCCAGCGCGCGGTACAGGTCGGCGTCGGCCGCCAGCCGTTCGTCGTAGGGCGGATTGCAGACCACCAGGCCACGCGGTGTTTCCTGGACAGGCAGTTGCGCGACGTCGCGCGCGTCGAACTGCAGTTGCCCGGCCAGGCCGGCGAGCACGGCGTTGTCGCGGGCGGCGCGGATCGCGCCCAGGTCGATGTCGCTACCGAAGAACGCCGGGCGCAGCGCCTTGCGTCCTTCCGTCTCGCGCTGCACCGCCTCGGCGAACAGGCCACGCCACGCCTCCACGTCGAAGCCCGACCAGCGCGACGGCAGCACGTTGCCGTGCCGTTGCAGGCCCGGCGCCACGTCCGCCGCCATCAACGCGCCTTCGATCAGCAGCGTACCGCTGCCGCACATCGGATCGAGCAGCGCGCCGCCCTCGTCGTACAGGGCCGGCCAGCCACCGCGCATCAGCACGGCCGCCGCCAGGTTCTCCTTCAGTGGCGCATCGTTCTGCGCCTGTCGCCAGCCGCGTCGATGCATCGGACCGCCGCCGAGATCGATGGAGATCGTCGCGCGGTTCCTGCGCAGCGACAGGTTGATCCGCACGTCCGGCTGTTCCACATCGACCGACGGCCGCTCCAGGCCCTGCTGGCGCAGGCGGTCGACCACGGCATCCTTGACGCGCTGCGCGGCGAAGCGCGCATGGGTGATCGCCTCGCCGGAGACGTGCGCATCCACCGCCAGCGTCAGCTCGGGACGCGTATGCGTCTCCCAGGCGATCGCCATCACGCCGTCGTACAGCGCCTGCTCGTCGAGGCACTCGAACTCGGCGATCGGCCACAACACGCGGCTCGCAAGGCGCGACCACAGCACGGCGCGCTGCGCATCGACCGGCGCGCCTTCGGCATTGACGCCGGCGACAGTGGCGGTGGCCTTGGGAATCCCGAGCGCCGTCAGCTCATCGGCGAGCAGGTATTCCAGGCCTTTGGCGCAGGAGACGAAGAATTTCACGGTAAAACCTCGGTAAACAGGATCGTCGTCCCAGCGAACGCTGGGACCCATCTCGCTCTGGCTCCGCGCCCGGAAGCAGAACCAGAGTCAACATGGATGACCCGCCATTCGGCGGTTGAAAGCCCGGCTTGCGCCGGAATGACGGAAGGCGACGTCAAAGACGCGCCAGCAACTGTCCGAACGCCTCCGCCGAAGCGTCGACATGATCGGACAGGCGATGCCCGTCGTTGACCAGCAACAGATCGGCGCGGCGCGCATGCGCCCAGTCGACGACCGCCTGCGCCGGGATCAGCTCGTCATCCCAGCCATGGATGATGGACACGGGCACGGCGGCGGCATCGAGGGCCGGTAGCGGGCCCATCGCGATCGCCGGTGCCATCAGGAACAGGCCGTGCACGGGTACATCCAGCGAAATCCGCCCGGCGATGTAGCCGCCCAGGCTGGAGCCCGCCAGCACCACGGGACCGCGCGCGGCCGCGGCCTGCGCCAGACCGCGCAGACGCGCCAGCCGCGCGACCACGTCGCCCAGCGAACTGATGTCGCGGCGTGCGTCCAGGTCGGTGTAATCGGGGCGCTCATGACTCCAGCCCAGCCGTTCGGCCACCTCGGCGAGCGCGGTGACCTTGGTCGCGTCCGGGCCGCTCTCGAACCCGTGCGACAGGATGCAGTGGCCGCGCGTCACAGCGCCTCCACCGCATCGCCCAGGCGGAAGCTGCCGCCTTCGACGATGCGCGCGCACAGGCCGCCATGACCGCGCATCGCGTTGTAGCCGCCGGGTCCGAGGGCGTCCTCCATGCGCGAGCACGGATCGCAGTCTTCCGTGCCCTCGAACACCGCGGTGCCGATGCGGAAGCGGCGCTGCTTCAACGCGATCAGCGGAATGCCCGACACCACCACGTTCCGGCGCAGCAGCGCCGGCGCCAGATCCGGTCGCTGCGCCAGCGTGGCGATCACGGGCAGGTGTTCGGCCTGGATCAGGGTGATGCCGCGCTTGCCGCTGCCGCCCTTGTAGCGGTCGCCGACCAGGCCGGCGCCGGTGACGGCCTCGACGGCGTCGATGGCGACCATCAGCTCGTCACGCGCAGGCCGCAGACCGATCCACTCCACCTGGCCGGCACGCGGCAGGGTGGCCATCAGCTTGGCCAGGGGGGAATCGGGATTCAGCGGCATGGGCGACCGGCGGCACGGGGAAGGCGGGCAGTTTACCGGACGCGGCTGCGGGGCGCCCCGCCTGCTAGCATCGGCGCATGAGCGCAGAACCCACGCCTTTCGCCCGCATCGTCGATCCGCTGCCCTACGAGGACAGGCTGGAGGCGCGGCCGCTGGACCAGATCGACCTGGTGGTCATCCACTGCACCGAACTGCCGGATCTGGCCACGGCGCGCGACTATGGCGAGCGCGTCCTGCATGCCTCGGGCACGGGCAACTGCGGGCATTACTACGTCGACCGCGACGGCAGCGTGCATGTGTACGTGCGACCGCAGCGCATCGCCCACCACGTGCGCGGCTACAACCCGCGCTCGGTCGGGATCGAACTGGTCAACACCGGCCGCTACCCGCACTGGCTGTCGACCGGCAGCCAGTCGATGCACGAGCCCTACACCGACGCGCAGATGGCATCGCTGGATGCGCTGCTGGCCGACCTGCAGCACGAACTGCCCTCCCTGCGCTTCATCGCCGGCCACGAAGACCTCGATACCGCCTGCGAACCCGCCAGCGACGATCCCGACGTACTGGTCCGCCGCAAGATGGATCCCGGTCCGCTGTTCCCGTGGGACGCGGTGCTGCGGACGACGTCGCTGGAGCGGCTGCTGCCCCGGACGGATGGCGCCGCCGCCTGACATCGACGCGGTGATGACGGCGAATCCGGGCCGGGAATCGGACACGGATCACGGCGGATCAGGCGGATGGAAGGCAGGTACCGCCCGGTTTGATCCGCCTGTATCCGCGTCGAAACGAATCGCGCGGGGTGCTCGCGGACGGCCCGCTATAATCCGTCGCCATTGCATCGACCAGGCCCTGCCGTGCCCGCTCCCGAACCCGTCGTCTCCGAACTGATCGAGCTGCTGTCGCTGGAGCGGCTGGAAGACAACCTGTTCCGCGGCCAGAGCCGCGATATCGGCACCAAGTACGTGTTCGGTGGACAGGTGCTGGGACAGGCGCTGTCCGCCGCGCAGGCCACGGTGGAAGGCGGCTCCGGCAGCCGTCGTGCGCATTCGCTGCACGCCTATTTCCTGCGTGCGGGCAACATCGAGGCGCCGATCGTCTACGAAGTGGACCGCACGCGCGACGGCGGCAGCTTTTCCGTCCGCCGCGTCACCGCGATCCAGCACGGCCGCGTGATCTTCTTCTGCGCGGCCTCGTTCCAGGCGGAGGAGGATGGCGCCGAACACCAGCTGTCGATGCCGGAAGTGCCGCAGCCGGAGGACATCACCGCCGCACCGCCGGTGCCGCCCGAGGTGATGGTCACGCTGCCGCCGAAGGTGCAGCGCTGGATGTCGCGGCGCGGACCGTTCGAGTTCCGCCACGTCTATCCGCGCGACGAACTCAATCCACCCAAGCGCCCGCCGTTCCAGCAGGTGTGGTTCCGCCTGAGCGAACCGGTCGGCGACTCGCCAGAACTGCATCGCGCCCTGCTTGCCTACGCCTCCGATTTCCAGCTGCTGGGCACGGCCACGTACCCGCACGGCATCAGCTACTACCAGCCGAACGTGCAGATGGCCTCGCTCGACCATGCACTGTGGTTCCATCGCCCGTTCCGCGCCGACGACTGGCTGCTGTATTCCATCGACAGCCCCAGCGCGAGCGGTTCGCGCGGCCTGGCGCGCGGGCAGATCTTCGACCGCCAGGGCCGGCTGGTCGCCAGCACCGCGCAGGAAGGCCTGATCCGCGTGGTGCCCGATGCCGAAGCGGCATCGGCCGTCCCGGCCAAGGACTGAGGAGCACGCATGCGCCAGGTGTTTTCCAGCCAGCGGATCGAGACGGTCGAAGGCGTCGCCAGGATGCTGACGGAGGCCGGCATTCCCGTGCACATCAGCAACGGGCGCTCATACCACAGCAAGCGCGGCGGCCAGTTCAGCTATACCGAACCGGTGAAGGCGCAGTTGCAGCCTGCCGTTTGGGTGCGGCATGCGGACGACCAGCCGCGCGCACGTGAACTGCTGCGCGAGGCCGGCCTGCTGGAAAGCACGCGGCCCGGCTACGCATCCACGCTGACCTTCAGCAGTGCGCAGGACACCACGACGCCGCAGCGCTCATGGGCCTGGCGCATCCGCCTGGTCCTGCTGGCGCTGATCGCGCTGGCCGCCGTCGTGATGTGGATGCGGCGTCCCGCAACGCCGCCGTCCGCCGTGGCGCCGCCCATGCCGGAACAGTCGGTTCCCACCCCGCCCGCGCCGGCGGACGAAGAAGAAGACCGCATCCGCATCCAGCCCGTCAGCGGCGACTGAGCCCGGGGCATGGCAGGAGGCGTGTCGCGGAATCCGGTCACATCCGTCGCTTTGGCCCGTCAGGGTCATCAGCCCACCGGATGAGCCTGATGCCATGAATGCGATCGCCCTGGACCTGATGCTGCAGGCCGAACTGCCCGCCGCCACGCGCGGCAGCCAGGAAGCCTATGGCCGCATCGTCAACGCCTGCCAGAACACCGTCACCGCGATCGCCCTGGCCATCACCCGCGACGTGCAGGCCAGCGAGGACATCGCGCAGGAGGCCTTCCTCAAGGCGTGGCAGCAGCTCGACCGGCTGAAGAACAGCGCCAGCTTCCTGCCCTGGCTACGGCAGATCACCCGCAACCTGGCCCGCGACTGGCTGCGCGCGCAGCACGGGCGGCCGATGTCGGGCGAGGTGGCGGAGATCGCCATCGGCATGGCCGCCGATCCGGACCCCACGCCCGCCGAACGCCTGCTGCAGACGGAAGAGGAAATCGCCGCCACCGAGATCATCTCCTCGTTGCCGGAGGACAGCCGCGAGGCGCTGCTGCTGTTCTACCGCGAAGGCCAGAGTTCGCAGCAGGTCGCCGAGCTGCTCGGCCTCAGCGATGCCGCCGTGCGCAAGCGCCTGTCGCGCGCCCGCGCCCTGGTCCGCGACGAGATGCTGCAGCGGTTCGGCGAGTTCGCACGTTCCACGGCGCCGACCGCCGCGTTCACCATGATCGTGCTGGGCGGACTGGTCGGCGCGATGCCGGCGGCCAGTGCGGCGACGGTCATCGGCTCCGGGGTACTCGGCACCGGACTGGTGGGCAAGCTGGGCACCGGCGGCCTGACCACAGGGGGCGTCACCGGCGGCGTGGCCGGCGGCTCGCTGGGCGTGATCTTCGAGCAGATCACCCAACATCCCGCGGCCCTCGGCGGTGTCATGGGTGGCGTGATCGGTGGCCTGGCCGGTTACGCCTTCACCTGGTGGTACCTGGCGCGGTTCTGCCAGACCGCCCAGGAACGCCTGCAGGTGCGCCGCTTCATGGCGCTCAACGCGACCACCGGCTCGGCTTGGCTGTTCTGCCTGATGCTGGCGACAGTGCTGACCCCGGGGTGGCAGACGGTAACGTTGGTCACCGCGGTGGGCATGTTCGCGATCAACTACCAGTATCTGGTCACGCTGCCGCGCATCATGAACCCGATCCTCGCAAATCCCGCCAATAGCCGGCGGCGGCGTGGATACGACTACGTGATCGGCCGCAAGGCCGTCATGGCCAGCAGCCTGCTGGCTCTGGGCGCGATCGCATTCGCGCTGTCCCGGGCCGGTCGCCTGCCGTTCTGACGGCGGGCAAACGCGCACCCGCCGAAGCGGGTGCGCCCATTTCCATCAACGACGGGCGGGCTTCCCCGCCGCCAGTTCGTCCTTCGACAAAAAGCCATCCTTGTTCGCATCGAGCGCATCGAAGCGTTGGACAAGGCGACCCAGGTCCTTCACCTCATCACGCGACAGGCGGCCGTCCTTGTTGGCGTCCGACGTGACGAAACGCTCATCCATGCGCGCCTGCATGCGCTGCTGGAAGTCGGCGCGGCGCTGCACATCGGCCTGATCGATCTCGGCGCGCGTGAGCTTGCCGTCCTTGTCGGTGTCGGCCTTGGCGAACCACGCGTCACGACGTTGCTTGCCGCGCAGTTCGCGGTCGCTGCGGTCGAGCACCCCATCCTTGTTCGCATCCATCGTGTCGAAGCGTTCGGCGAAACGCGGCTGGGCGGCGGCTTCGGCACGGCTGACCTTGCCATCGCCATCGGTATCCAGCTTCTTGAAACCATCGCCGTGACGCGGTCCGCCATGGCCGCGCATGCCCTTGCGTTGCGGACGTTCGTCGGCGGTCAGCCTGCCGTCGCCGTTCTTGTCCATCTCGGCGAAGCGTTCGGCCAGGCGCGGGTGCGCGGCCGCCTCGGCCTTGTCGATGGCACCGTCGTTGTTCTTGTCCAGGCTGGCGCGCGCCGGCTTGCCTGCGTCGCCGGCCTGCGTGGCGGCGAACGCGGATCCGGCGCCGAGGGCGGCCAGCACGGCCACGAAAAGCAGGGTCTTGCGGTTCATCGTGTTCTCCTGAAGACGCGGCGCCATCTGCGCCACTGACAGGGAAAACGCGTCGCCGCCGCGGCGGTTGACGTACGGACGGACGCGTTCAGGCAGCGGACGGTCGCAGTGCCCGCGACCGGGACGCCGCAGTATGCTGGCCACATGTCCCTGGCCTTCGCCCGTACCCTGTCGATCTTCGGCCACCCCATGCTGGTGCTGCCGATGGCCGTGCTGGTGATCGCGCTGGCGCAAGGCAACGCGCACGAGGCGGCGTGGTCCGCGCTGGGATTCGCTGCGTTCGCCCTGCTGGTGATGGGTTATTCCTGGTGGCAGGTCCGCCGCGGTCGCTGGGGCCACGTGGATGCCAGCGCGGTGCACGAGCGCAGCGCGCTGAACCGCTTCCTGCTGGTGGCGTTGTCGGCAGGCGCGATGCTGGTCGTCTGGCACGGCGGTCAACCGCTGTTCGCCCTGGGCCTGGCGCTGTCCGCCGCCATGATCCTGGTCGCGGTGCTGACGGCGCGGTGGTGCAAGCTGTCGCTGCACCTGGCATTCGCTGTCTTCGCCGCTTGTCTGCTGCGCGAACTGGGCCTGGTATGGATGCTCGCCGCGCTGCTGTTCGCCGCCGCGGTGGCGTGGTCGCGCCTCGCGCTCGGACGCCACACCCGCCGCGACCTGGTGGCAGGCGCGGCGACCGGTGCGGTGGCCGGCCTCGCGTTCTGGCCGCTGGCGTCGCACTGGACAGGATGACATGGGCGAGAACACGCAATCGCTCGATGACCTGCGCCTGTTCCATACCGGCGAGCACCCCTGCGGCTACTGGCCCGAGCGTGTCGCCCGCGACCTGGTGCTGGATCCGCGCGACCCGCGCCTGCCGCAGCTGTATCCGGATGCGCTGGGCTGGGGTTTCCGTCGTTCCGGCGACATCGTCTACCGGCCGCATTGCCGGCAGTGCCGCGCCTGCGTGGCGGTACGCATCCCGGTCGCCGACTTCGCGCCCGACCGCAGCCAGCGACGTTGCGCATCGCGCAACGCGCGCGTGGAAACACGGATTGTCGCGGCGTTGCGCGACGACGAGCACCTGGCGCTCTACCAGCGCTACCTGACCGCGCGGCATCCGCTTGGCGGCATGGATGAACACGGCGCCACGGAATTCGACCAGTTCCTGGTGGGCAGCTGGTCGCGCGGTCGTTTCGTCGAATTGCGCGAGGACGGACAACTGCTGGCCGTCGCGGTGACCGACGTCATCCCCGGCGCGCTCTCCGCCGTCTACACCTTCTACGATCCCGCGCTGGAAGCGCGCAGCCTCGGCACGCTGGCGATCCTGCGGCAGATCGAATGGGCCCGCCGCGATGGTTATACGCACCTGTACCTCGGTTATTGGATCGAGGGGCACCGGAAGATGGACTACAAGCGTCGCTTTGCGCCGCTCGAGCACTTCGACGGCCGTCGCTGGGTCCGCACGGATCGATGACGCCGACGCCGGGCCCCCGGCACAATTTTTCACGGCTGTCATGGTGACGTGACAGAATCCGCGTATGCGCATCCTCTCCCTCCTGCTCACCATGACTCTCACCGCCTGCAGTTCTTCCGCGACCGTGGGCGGGCCCGCCAGCGCGCAGGACCTCCCACTGCGCGTGGCGACCTACAACACCTCGCTATTCTCCGATGACGCCGGCGGCGTGATCCGGCAACTCGAAGGCGACGACGCACACGCACGCAAGATCGCCGCAGTCCTGCAGAAGGTGCGCCCGGACCTGGTGCTGCTCAACGAATTCGACTACGACGACGCGCATCGTGCCGCCGACCTGTTCCAGCAGCGCTATCTGGAAGCGGCCCAACCCGGCGGAGGCGATCCGCTCCGCTACCCCTACCGGTACCTCGCTCCGGTCAACACCGGCGTGCCCAGCGGGCTGGACCTGGACCGCAGCGGTTCGGTCGGTCGCGAAGGACGCGAGCGCGGCAACGATGCGTGGGGCTATGGCCTGCATCCGGGCCAGTACGGCATGCTGGTGCTGTCGCGCTTCCCGATCGACGAAGCGCAGGTGCGCACGTTCCAGCTGTTGCGCTGGAGCACGATGCCGGGCGCCAACAATCCGGTGGATCCGACCACCCGTGAGGCGTTCTATCCCGACGCGACCTGGAAGCAGTTGCGTCTGTCGTCGAAGTCGCACTGGGACGTGCCGGTGCGCACGCCGGCCGGCGTAGTGCACTTCCTGGTCTCGCACCCCACGCCGCCGGTCTTCGACGGGCCGGAGAACCGCAACGGCCTCCGTAACGCGGACGAGATCCGCCTGTGGCGCGAATACCTGACGCCGGGCGATGCGCCCTGGCTCTGCGACGACCAGGGACGCTGCGGCGGCCTGCCGGCCGATGCGCGCTTCATCATCGCCGGCGATTTGAACAACGATCCGGCCGATGGCGACGGACACCACGAGGCCATCATCGAACTGCTGGAGCACCCGCGCGTGATGCGCATGGCCACGCCACGCAGCGAAGGCGGCGAGGAGACCGCGCTAGCCTATGCCGCCAAAGGCTTGCAGCGCCGCGGTGCGCCCGCGCATGTCACCGGCGACTTCGGCCGTCGCAACGGCGCGCTGCGGTTGGACTACGTGTTGCCGTCGACCGGCTTTGCGTTGAAGGGCAGCGGCGTGTTCTGGCCGAAGAAGGGCCATCCGGATGCCGCCATCGCCGACGGCAGCGACCATCACCTCGTCTGGGTGGATCTTTCCCTCTAGCACGCCTTTCCTCCCCCGTATGTGAGCGACGGGCGGGCCGGGAAAGCAGGAGCCTCGCGACTTACGTCGCTCCCACGACCGGGGTGGCGACCCGCGGTCCGAAGCCGAACAGCGATTCGTTCTGTGCCGACACGATCATGCGGATCATGCTGCCCGGTACCATCAACTCCACCTGCACGTCGTGGCCTTCGGCATTCTTGCCGACCAGGGTCATCTCGGTGAACGCGCCACCGGTGTCGATCTCGCGACAGAAGACGTGCGGGCCGTACGGCTGGTCGGTCAGATAGGGCTTGATCGCCTCGCCCAACGCTTCCAGCGCTTGCGGGAAGAAGAACACGGCGTAGCCGGTGTTTCCATTCATGGTGCGCGCCTCACTGCAAGTCGATGGTGATCGCGGCGGCGGCGTCGCGTGCCGCGGAACGGGCGGCGTCGATGCTGTCCGCGCGCGCGAGGGTGACGCCGACACGGCGATGGCCTTCCACGCGCGGCTTGCCGAACAGGCGCAGGGCGGTGTCGGGCGCCGCCAACGCGACGTGCACGTTGCCGAACACCGGCACGCCGTGGCCATGCGCCAGCATCGCGCAGGACGCGGAGGGGCCGCTCTGGCGGATCACCGGGATCGGCAGGCCGAGGATGGCGCGCGCATGCAGCGCGAACTCCGACAGCTCCTGCGAGACCAGCGTGACCAGGCCGGTGTCGTGCGGGCGCGGCGAGACTTCACTGAACCAGACCTCGTCGCCCTTCACGAACAGTTCCACGCCGAAGAGGCCCCAGCCGCCGAGGTCGTCGGTGACCGTGCGCGCGATCTGCTGCGCACGCTCCAGCGCGCGCGGCGACATCGGCTGCGGCTGCCAGCTTTCCCGGTAATCACCGTCCTTCTGCCAGTGCCCGATGGGATCGCAGAACGAGGTGCCGCCGGCGTGCCGCACGGTCAGCAGGGTGATCTCGTAGTCGAAGTCGATGAAGCCCTCGACGATGCAGCGACCCGCGCCGGCACGACCGCCGGTCTGCGCATATTCCCAGGCCGCATCGATATCGGTCTCGCTGCGAAGCGTGCTCTGGCCCTTGCCGGACGAGGACATCACCGGCTTCACCACGCACGGCAGGCCGATCGCGCGCACGGCCTCGCGGTATTCGGTGGCGGTGTCGACGAACCGGTACGGCGATGTGGGCAGGCCCAGTGTTTCGGCGGCCAGCCGGCGGATGCCTTCGCGATCCATCGTCAGCCGTGCGGCGCGGGCGGTGGGGATGACGCGCGCGGCGCCCTCGGCCTCCAGCGCGACCAGGGTCTCGGTATGGATGGCCTCGATTTCAGGGACCACCAGATGCGGCTTTTCCTGCGCGATCAACGCGCGGATGGCTGCCGGGTCCAGCATGTCCAGCACGTGCGAACGATGCGCCACCTGCATGGCCGGCGCGTCCGCATAGCGGTCGGCGGCGATGACTTCCACGCCCAGGCGCTGCAGTTCGATGGCCACTTCCTTGCCCAGTTCGCCGGACCCGAGCAGCAAGACGCGGGTCGCGTGGGGAGACAGCGGGGTTCCAAGGGTGGTCATGCGGGGCGGTCCGGGAAGGGGGGCGCCAGTGTAACGGGCCGGCCGACGGGCGGCGCCGGGAATGCGTTGACATCTGATATCAAATTGATATCTTTTATTTGAAGTCGATCGCACAAGGGGACTCGCCATGCTCCACGTGATGCACCAGATCCAGCGCCGCTGGCCTTCGCAGGCGCACCGCGTCATTCCCGCCCTGCTCCTCCTCTCCGTTGCCCTGCTCGCCGCTGGCACCGGCCTGTCGCTGCCGTGATCCTGTCCTGAGACCAAGACCATGAAAGAGAACGCCACCTCCTCGCTGCCCGGAATTCCCACACTGCTGGGCCTGTTGGTCCTCGGTCTCGGTGCCGCCGTCGTATTCGTCCAGGGCGCTGCGCTGAAGCAGCCCAGCCACCTGATCGTGGCCGCGGTGCTGGGCGCCGTGGTCATCTTCCTGTTGGCGGGCCTGTACAAGCTGGAGCCCAACCAGTCGGCCGTGCTCAGCCTGTTCGGCAAGTACGTCGGCACGGTGAAGGACAACGGCCTGCGCTGGAACAACCCCTTCTTCAGCAAGCGCAAGATCTCGCTGCGCATCCGCAACTTCGAGAGCAGCCGCCTGAAGGTCAACGAGTTGGATGGCAGCCCGATCGAGATCGCGGCGGTCATCGTGTGGCAGGTAGTGGATTCGGCCGAGGCCGTGTTCAACGTCGACGACTACGAGAGCTTCGTACACATCCAGTCCGAGTCCGCGTTGCGTGCGATGGCCTCCAGCTACCCGTACGACCAGCACGAGGAAGGCCAGATCGCGTTGCGCAGCCATCCGCAGGAGATCTCCCAGCATCTGCAGGAGCAGATCGCCGAGCGCCTGGGCAAGGCCGGCGTGGACGTGATCGAAGCACGCATCAGTCACCTCGCCTACGCCCCGGAAATCGCCCAGGCGATGCTGCAGCGCCAGCAGGCCAACGCGGTGATCGCCGCGCGCACCCGCATCGTGGCCGGTGCAGTCGGAATGGTGGAGATGGCGCTGGCCGAACTGCAGAAGAACGACGTGGTGAAGCTGGACGAGGAGCGCAAGGCGCAGATGGTCAGCAACCTGCTGGTCGTGCTGTGCGGCGAGCGCGGTACCCAGCCCATCGTCAACACCGGCTCCATCTACTAACGACGCGCCGGCATGCACGCCCTCGTCCCGTTGATGCTCGCCGTGTCCGGCCTGCCTGCGCTGCTGATCGGAGCATGGATGAGCCGCGAACCCACCGTCCGTTCGCGCGGCATGGCCCTGCACTGGGTGCTGGTGGGACTGGCGATCCAGGCCGGCGCGGTCGGCATCTACTGGGCAGGCGATGACGACAGAGTGGCCCAGGGCATCGTGATCGCAATGGTGGTGCTGGTGAATGCGCTGATCGTGTCGATGGTGCTGCAACTGCGCCGCAACAGGAAGCAACCGTGAGCGAGAAGCCGGACAAGAAGGCCTATCCGCTGCGCATCAACGCCGACGTATTGGCGGCGGCGCAACGCTGGGCGGACGACGAACTGCGATCGCTCAATGCCCAGATCGAATACGTGCTGCGCGATGCGCTGCGCAAGGCCGGGCGGCTGCCGAAGGGCGACGCCTCCACGAACAAGAAGGACTCGCCATGAATCACCGTTGGAACCACAAGGTCATCGAAGTTCCCTTCAAGATGTTCGCCGGCAAGCTCACCGACCGCATGCAGCAGGAACTGGACAAGATGAGCATGCAGGGATGGGAGCTTGTCAGCACCCTCTTCATCGAACACGAAATCTCGGTGCGCCTGTTCTTCAAGAAGCCGGCCTGAGCGGCCACGCCATGGCAGGACTCGTGCAGCGGATCAAGCGCATCTGGGTCGCGCTGGGCCTTGTGACCACGGTTGTCTTCATGGCGTGGTGCCTGATCGCCTACTACGCCAATGCGGAAGGTCGTCGTGCGGCCGTCGGCGATGCGCGTGTCTCGGTCGAGCATCGTGAGGGCCGGTGGGTGTTCCTGCCGCGCACGCGTGCACCGCAGGCAATGGGCCTGTTGTTCTACGCAGGCGCGCTGGTCGACCCGCGCGCGTATGCGCGGACCGCCCACCGCCTCGCCGAGGCCGGTTATCCCGCCGTGATCATCGAATTGCCGCGACGGGGTGCCTTCGGAGGTGCAGAGGGTTCGCCCGTGCTGGCACGCGGCCACGGCGCGATGGCGGTGCTGCCCGGCGTGCGGTGCTGGATCGTCGGCGGCCATTCCCGCGGCGGTGAAGTGGCGTCGCGCCACGCGCTCAACGACCCGGCCGCTACCGCCGCCCTGCTGCTGGTCGCGACGTCGCACCCGCGCGACATCGATCTGTCGGCACTATCCATGCCGGTGACCAAGCTTGTCGGCGACCGCGACGGCCTGGCCACCCCGGAACGCGTGGCACGCAACCGTTCCCGGTTGCCTCCGCAGACCCGCTGGGTCGAGGTCCCCGGCGCCAACCATTCCCAGTTCGGCGACTACGGGTTCCAGCCCGGCGACCGCTTCGCCAGCATCCCGCGCGAGACCCAGCTGGACATGCTGGCGGCGGAAATCCACCGCGTGTTCGACCACGTCGCCGCGCGGTCCGACTGCCACGCTTCCCCTCGTTGACCGGGTGCTCCATGCAACAGACGCAGGACTTCGCTCTCGCTCCCCTCGCCGGCCACGCAGCCTTGTGGATCTGGCTGCCGATGCTGGGCGCCATCGCCGTGACCATCGTCGCACTGACGCTGGAATCAACCACGCCTCCCACGCTTACCGCATGGCTGACCGTCCCGTTCGTGCTGGCGGTCGGCATCGTGCTGACGCTCGCAGTGCGGCGCAGGCGGATCAGGCTGGACCATCGCACGCTGCGGGTGGAGGCGACGTTCTACACGAAGACGCTGCCGGTCGAGGCCATCGACCTGGACAAAGCGCGCGTGCTGAGCCTGGAAGAACACACCGACCTGGCGCCGATGCTGAAAACCAACGGCTTCAGCCTGCCCGGCTTCAAGGCGGGCCACTTCCGCCTGCGCAACCTGGGCAAGGCCTTCTGCCTGCTCACCGACCGCAGCCGCGTGCTCACCCTGCCCTTGCGCGACGGTGGCCTGGTGCTGCTCAGCCCGGCGCGTCCGGCCGATCTGCTCGCGCGGCTGCGCGAACTGGCGACGCCCACGCCGCATCGCTAAGCTGCGGGTATGCGACGCCTGCCCACCCGACCGCTGAAGACGCTGCTGCTCAATACCGCGCAGATCGAGCTGTGGCCTGCCGATGTGTTGCGCGTGCGCAGCAATGCCGATGCGCGCGCGCTTGCCGGTGCCCATACCGTACTGCGCCGCAAGCAGGATGGCCGCTACCTGGCCGCCGTGTCGACGCAGGCGGTGCATCCGCTGGTGCCGACCCTGTCGCGCGAGCCCGGACTCGACGAGGCCTGGGACGCGCTGGACCACCTCGAAAGCGCGACGCGCGGATTCGATGCGGATGCGCAGGGCACGCTGCCGCTGCACGCCCTGCAGGAACGGCTGCACGAACTGGGGCTGGACGACACCTATGGCGAACGCAGCGGCCTTGCCCTGGTCGCCGAGCCCGCCGCGCTCGTCTTCGCCGGACGGGATCGCTATCGCCGTCCCTTGTGGCTGACCGCGGCGGCCGCACGCACCTGGCTCGCCATGCGGTACGCCGCGTATCAGGAAGGCGTCATGCTCGAGGCGATCTCCGGCTACCGCAGCCACGACTACCAGCTCGGCATCTTCGCCCGGAAGCTGGCGCGCGGGCAGACGGTGGAACAGATCCTCACCGTCAACGCCGCCCCCGGCTACAGCGAACATCACGGCGGCCGCGCACTGGATATCGGCACGCCCGGCGAACCCCCGGCCGAGGAATCGTTCGAGCACACGGCCGCGTTCGCCTGGCTTACCCGCCATGCCGGCGACTTCGGCTTCGTCATGAGCTATCCCCGCGACAACCCGCACGGGATCGTCTACGAGCCGTGGCATTGGTGCTTTAGGGGGGCTGCGGCCTCTTGACGTCGCCGACCCGGTGAAAGCACGCTGGGCGTGGGGCCCACCGACCAATCCCCGCGACCTGCAACGCGGCTCGAGACAGTGCCCAGACTTTTCCGGAACGGACCCGCAAGGACGCCATGAACGCACCCAACCCGTACGAAAGTCCATCGGCCGCGATTGCCGACGCCACCCTTCCGCACGAGCGCGATGTGCCCGACGACATCACGCGTCCGATCACGCATGGCTGGGTCGCCGCGTGCGTCTCCGGCACGATCACGCTGCTGGTGACCGTCATCGCGATGGCGTCCGGCGGCGATGGCTTGGGAGATGGCGCGTGGAATCTTGTCGACGTCGGCCTGATCGCACTGCTCGCGTTCGGCATCTACAAGCGCAGCCGCACGGCGGCCACGATCATGCTGGCCTACTTCGTGCTCTCCAAGATCCTGATCATGGTCGAAACGGGAAAGCCATCCGGCCTTGTGGTGGGCCTGCTGTTCGCCATCTTCTATTTCCGCGCGATGACGGCGACCTACCGGTACCATCGCTTCGTAAGCGACTGGAAACGCAACCCACCGGCCCCGAAGCGTTCCCTCAGCGACGATCCGCTGTTTGCACCCAAAACCGACGCCTAGGGATCCTCCGAACAACTCGGCTCTTGTTGGTCATTCCCTGGCGCTGCGTCAATCCTGCGAACGCTTCGTAGGCGCCTTCGCCTCGACCGCGAAGTCCGCGATCCGCCACAGGTACTGCGCCGCGTACGTGCGGTAGGGACCCCACTTCTCTCCACGCTCCGCCAGTTCCTTCGGCGTGGGCATCGTGTCGAGCTTGTCGACGAGCTGAGCGCCCTTGCGCACGCCGAGATCGTCGATCGGCAATACGTCCGGACGACCCAGGCGGAACATCAGCATCATCTCCACCGTCCAGCGGCCGATGCCGCGCACCGGCACCAGCGCGGCGACGATGTCGTCCTCGCGCATCGTCGACATCCGTCGCAGCGTGGGGATCTCGCCTCGTTGCTCGCGTGCCGCCAGGTCGCGCAGCGCCAGCGTCTTGTTGCCGGAGACGCCGCAGGCGCGCAACGCCACGTCATCGATGCGGCCGAGCGTGTCGACATGCAGCCGCGTGCTGGCGATGGCCGTCTCGACGCGTCCCACGATGGTGGACGCGGCCTTGCCGCTCAGCTGCTGGTACAGGATCGCCCGCGCCAACGCATCGACCGGGTCGAACGGCTTCTTCCAGGTAGGCTGCGGTTCGATGTAGCCGATCCGCTTCATCCACACGCCCAGCCGGCGGTCGCGCCGTGCCAAGTGGTCCCAGGCTTGCTCGGTGTCGAAACCGCGCGCGTGCCGTGGCATGAGCGTCAGCGCCGGATGGCGTCGACCGCCCAGACCACCCAGCCCAGCATCAGGGCGATGCCGCCCGCCGGCGCCAGTCGCGTGGACAGCCCGCCGAGCGCACTGGCCGCCAGGCTGCCCGCGAACAGCAGCGTGCCCAGCAGCAGCAGGCACAGCGCCGCCTTACCCGTGCGCCGCGTGGTGCTGGGCGCCAGCGCCGCCAGCGCCAGGCCATGGCCGAACGCGAACAACGCAGCGGTCTGCACGTGCGACTGCGCCTGTGCGGCCGCTATCCCGTGCGAGGCATAGGCGGACAGGCCGACCGCCACCGCGGCGAGCAGACCGCCGGCCAGGGCCAGGAACGAGGGCTTGCGTTGACGTCGGTCGTAGTTCATCGGCTCAGCGGTCCCGGGATGGGGCGGGCATCCTGCCAGCGGAGGACGCCGCGCCGCCGGTTCGCCGCCCCACAAACGCAACGCGCCGCATGAAGCGGCGCGTTGGCGTGGAGCGGATCATCCGGGACGGGTGTCCGGGAAGATTTACTGCTTGACGGCCCAGTAGATGTCGAACTTGCCGTCGGCCTCGAACGAGGCATCGACACCCGACTTCCACGACTCGTAGGGACGGTCGACGACTTCGTGGCCACCGGTGACCGCCCACGCACGCAGCGCATTGCGCTGGTTGTCGAGTTCGGCCATGTAACCGGTGTAGCTGGCGAACGCCGACTTGCGGGCTTCGGTGCGCACGTATTCGACCGGAGCGCCGGAGGGGATGGTGACCTTCAGCTCACCCGTCGACGCGACGGGCGTCGCCGGCGGCGTGACCGGGGCGGCATCCGCGGCGGCGTCGGCCTTCGGCGCCGCGCTGCCCTTGCGGACCGGCTGGGCGATGTCGAACGCATACTTCTCGGATCCGAAGTCGGTGGTGATGACGCGCAGCGGGCCGGCGGCGACCAGGCCGTTGGCGTCCATCACGCGCTTGATCCATTCCTGGTTCTGCTTGATCGACGCCTTGATGGCGTCGTTGGTGCGGTCGATGTTGCCGGCGTTGACGACCAGCAGATCCTCGGCGGGCACGTCGACGATCTTCAGATCGGTCAGCGGGCTGCCTTCGGTGCGGTAGTCGAAGTTCGGCACCGTGGCCAGCATGTTGGTCAGCTTGCCCAGGCCGGCCTTGACCGCGTCGCCGACATGGCGGCTGACGTACATGCCGGCATAACGGCCGAGCAGGTTGAAGCCGTACGTGACCTGGTAGCTCTGGGTGATCTTGACGTTGCGGTTGTCCTTGCCGGTCGGCTGCAGGTCGAACGTGGCCTGCTTGTCGCTGCCCATGCGCTTGTCGACGATCGAATAGACGATCTTGCCGGGCGTGCCGGGCGCGGTGGGACGGTCGCTGGTGACGATTTCCCAGCTGCCTTGGCCCCAGGCCGCATTGGCGGAGTTGTAGTCCACCTTGGCGCCGACGCCCGTGTTGTTCTCGCCACCGGAGTAGCTGAGTTCGTTGGCCGCGCCCGGGATCAGCGGGTTCCAGTCCTTCAGTCGACGCACGTTGTTCAGCGTGTCGAACACGATGGTCATGCGGCGGTTGGTCTCGACGCTTTCCTGCAGCGAGCGCGAGGACGGCAGGACCAGGCCGATCACCAGAAACAGCGCCAGAACCAGCGCCAACGCAATCACGAACTCGATCAAACGGGTCATTCAGGAGTCTCCGGGGGCCGGTGCCTCGGCCGTGAAAAAATGCAACGCGCATCCTAGCAGGGTTGCGGGGCTTCGGGCAGCCCATCTGACACCGGTTGGCTGGCCGATTCCCGGACGTACGCGGGCGCATGCGGCGGCCCTGCTGCGCTGCAACGGCGGGCATTCCGGTGCAGCGCCGCGGATGCCCTGACCCGCCCTTCGTGAGCGTGCCGGGCCGGCTGGCTCGGCTCACACCAGCTGCAGCTCGAAGGCCTTCAGCACGGCACGCGTACGGTCCCGCACACCCAGCTTCGAGAGGATGTTGGACACGTGGTTCTTGATGGTGCCCTCGGCCACGCCCAGCGAATTGGCGATCTCCTTGTTGGAGAAGCCGCTGGCCATCAGCCGCAGGATCTCGGTCTCGCGGTCGGTCAGCGGGTCCGGGCGGTCCAGGCTGACGAACTCGTTGCGCATGTGCTCCAGCCCGGACAGCAGGCGCTGGGTTACCGCCGGCTGCACCAGCGAACCGCCATCGGCGACCGTGCGGATGGCACCGACGAGCTGCTCCAGCGAGACGTCCTTGAGCAGGTAGCCCTTGGCCCCGGCCTTCAAGCCGGCCAGCACCAGTTGGTCGTCGTCGAAGGTGGTCAGGATGATGGTGGGGGGCAGTTGGCCGGCGCGCGCCAGCGCCTGCAAGGCTTCCAAGCCCGACATCACCGGCATGCGCATGTCCATCAGCACCACGTCGGGCTTGACCTGGGGCACCAGGTCCACGGCCTGCTTGCCGTCCGCCGCCTCGGCCACCACCTCGATGCCGCCGTCCAGCGCCAGCAGGGAGCGGATGCCCTGGCGTACCAGGGTTTGATCGTCGACCAGACAGACACGGATCACAGGGTTCCTCCGGAGCTGAGCTCGGGTGTGGGTTCGGGTGGATGAACGGGAAGGGGCGCGAGCGCGGGGGCCGCGTCGCTGACGGGAAGGGCGATGTGCAGGCGGAAGCCCTGCCCCGGCCGGGTTTCGATGCGCAGTTCGCCGCCGTACTGGGCCAGGCGCTCGCGCATGCCGGTCAGGCCGTTGCCCGCCACCACGTGCGGGCTGCCGGCGCCGTCGTCGCGGGCATCGATCAGGATGCTTGCGCCGTCCCGCCGGCAGTGCAGCCACAGGTGGCGGGCGCCGGCATGGCGTACTGCATTGGTGATGATTTCCTGCGTGCAGCGGAGCAGCACGTGCGCCCGGTGCGGA
Source organism: Pseudoxanthomonas sp. Root65 (assembly GCF_001427635.1). NCBI lineage: Bacteria > Pseudomonadati > Pseudomonadota > Gammaproteobacteria > Lysobacterales > Lysobacteraceae > Pseudoxanthomonas > Pseudoxanthomonas sp. Root65. The sequence goes on along the minus strand of NZ_LMHA01000002.1, from coordinate 276,194 downwards.
TCCTCGAGGGTCAGCGGCTCCTCGATATCCATGTGCATGGCCAGCGACGGCACCTTTTCGGCCAGCGGCAGCAGGGCCGCGCCCAGGTCGATCGCGCCGCTGTCGCGCAGCTGGCTGACCGCCTCGCGCACGTCCGTCAGGAGCAGGCGGGCCAGCGTGTGCGCCTGGCGCACATGCTCCTGGGCCCGCCCTTCGGTCATGTGGCCGGCCACTTCCAGGTTCAGGCTGAGCGCGGTCAAGTGGTGGCCCAGCAGATCGTGCAGCTCGCGCGAGATGCGCGTGCGCTCGTTCACGCGGGCACTTTCGGCCAGCAGCACCCGGGTGGCCCGCAGTTCGGCATTGAGCCGGCGCTGTTCCTCGCGTGCCTGCGCCTGCTGCCGCGCCACATAGGTGGTGATCAGCACGAAGGCCGCGAAGCCCACGTAGAACATCGACTGGAAGAGGGCCTCCCAGAAGTTGAAATCGTCGCGCGCCATGAACGACGGCACCAGCAGCACGTGCGCGGCGAGCAGCCAGGCGACGGCGAAACGCAGCTCCAGCAGCCACGGCAGCACGCCGGCCATGATCAGCAGCAGCACCGCGCCCAGCCCGGTCTGCGTGTAGAACCCCACGCCGATCGCGGTCGCCGTCAGCACCATCGCCAGCGGTACGTTCCAATGCGCCGGCAAACTGTCCCGCCGCCCATCCAGTGCCCGTGTCGCCAGCCAGTACACCGCGCCGAAGCTGAAGTAGCACAGGGCGGTGAGCGGCAGGTTGACCCCCTGCCCGTCCGTGCCGCTCGACGGCGGCAGCACCCACACATTCAGGATGATGGGAATCCCCACCAGGGCCCATGTGTAGAGCCCGGCGGCGCGCAGCAGGCGGGTATGGCTGAGTCGTCCCAACATCCCGGCATCTTAGGCGGAATCGCGGACGGCCATGTCCCAACTAAAGTCATGCCGACGTTGGAACGTGAGGTGGCCGGGTTCATCCCCGGCTCACCCGCGCCTCGCCGGTCGCGGCGGCCCCATGCGATAATCCGGGCTTGGCCGCGTGCCGCCCTGCAAGACCCGTTCGGAGTCAGGTAATGTCGATTGTCATCCGCGACGTGCGTGAGCACGAGCTGGATTCCGTCCTCGCCCTCAACAACAATGCCGGACTGGCGATCCTGCCCCTGGATTCGGCCAAGGTCCGCCGCTTCTACGAGACGGCCGAGTATTTCCGCGTCGCCGAACGCGAGGGCAACCTCGCCGGTTTCCTCGTCGGCTTCGGCTCCGGTGCCAGCCACGACAGCAGCAACTTCGCCTGGTTCGGCGAACGCTATCCGCAGTTCTTCTACATCGACCGCATCGTCGTGGCCAGCCGCCGTCGCGGCGGCGGCGTCGGCCGGGCGTTCTACGCCGACGTGCAGAGCTTCGCCGAACTGCGTTACCCGCAGCTGGCCTGCGAAGTCTTCCTCGACCACGGCGCCGACCCCGCCCTGCTCTTCCACGGCAGCTTCGGTTTCCGCGAAGTGGGCCAGAACGTCATGGAGGAAGCCGAAGTCCGCGCCAGCATGCTGATGAAGGAACTCTGCAGTTATCCGTGGGTGCTCGACACCTATGGCGACGGGCTGCCGGACGTCCCGTGGACCCGCACCCGCCTGCTGGCCGACGCCAGCGCCCAGCGGCCGACCGGCACATGAGCGTGACGCGAGCGCCCGTGGATTACGAACAGGCCGGTGAACTGAAGATCGGCCAGGTCGGCATCGCCAACCTCCGCATCCGCACCCTCGATGTCGATCAGCTGATCCGCGAAATGCGCGAGCGCGTCGAGCGCGCGCCCAAGCTGTTCGGCCGCGCCGCGGTGATCGTCGATTTCGGTGGCCTGACCCGGCTGCCCGACGCGGACACCGCGCGCGCCCTGATCGATGGCCTGCGCGGCGCGGGCGTCCTGCCGGTGGCGCTGGCCTACGGCACCCGCGAGACCGAAACCCTGTCCGAACAGCTGGGACTGCCGCTTTTGGCCAAGTTCCGCGCCCAGTACGAACCCACAGGCGGGGCACCCGCCCCGACCGCTCCCGCCCCGCGCGCGACCGTGGCCGAGGCCGCGCCTGCCAAAGCGGTCGCGGCCAAGGCCGCGGACAGCAAGCCCGGCCTGGTGCAGAAGACCCCCGTGCGCTCCGGCCAGCAGTTGTATGCCGAGAACCGCGACCTGACCGTGCTGAGCACCGTGGGGGCTGGCGCGGAAGTCATTTCCGACGGCTCCATCCACATCTACGGCGCGTTGCGCGGCCGTGCCCTCGCCGGCGCCCGCGGCAACGCCGAAGCCCGCATCTTCTGCCGTGAATTCCACGCCGAACTGGTCGCCGTCGCCGGCCACTACAAGGTGATGGAGGAAGTACCCAGCGAACTGCGTGGCAAGGCCGTGCAGATCTGGCTGGACCAGGACCAACTCAAGATCGTCGCGCAGGAATGAGGCGCGGCGTTAACCGAACATAAGAACGACCAAGGAGAACACCGTTGGCTGAAATCATCGTAGTCACGTCCGGCAAGGGCGGCGTAGGCAAGACCACCACCAGCGCCAGCATCGCGTGCGGCCTGGCGCGTCGCGGCAAGAAGGTCGCGGTCATCGACTTCGACGTCGGCCTGCGCAACCTCGACCTCATCATGGGCTGCGAGCGCCGCGTCGTGTACGACTTCGTCAACGTCACCCAGGGCGAGGCCACGCTGAAGCAGGCGCTGATCAAGGACAAGCGTTTCGAGACCCTCTTCGTGCTGGCCGCCTCGCAGACGCGCGACAAGGACGCGCTGACCAAGGAAGGCGTGGAGAAGGTGCTCAAGGACCTGGACGCTGACGGCTTCGACTACATCGTCTGCGACTCGCCCGCCGGCATCGAGAAGGGCGCGTTCCTGGCCATGTATTTCGCCGACACCGCGATCGTGGTGGTGAACCCCGAAGTCTCCAGCGTGCGCGACTCCGACCGCATCCTGGGCCTGCTGGATTCCAAGACCCGCAAGGCCGAAAACGGCGAAACGCTGAAGCCACACCTGCTGCTCACCCGCTACAGCCCGTCGCGCGTGGAAGGCGGCGAGATGCTGAGCATCAAGGACGTGGAAGAGGTCCTGGGCCTCAAGACGCTGGGCGTGATCCCGGAATCCGGCGACGTGCTCAATGCGTCCAACAAGGGCGAGCCGGTGATCCTGGAGCTGGAGTCGCCCGCAGGCCAGGCGTACGACGATGCCGTGGGCAGGCTGCTGGGCGAAGACCGTCCGCTGCGCTTCACCACCGTCGAAAAGAAAGGCTTCTTCAGCAAGCTGTTCGGAGCCTGATCATGGGCATGTTCGATTTCCTCAAGCCGAAGAAAGAAACCGCGTCCATCGCCAAGGATCGACTGCGGATCATCGTCGCGCAGGAGCGCACCACCCGCGGCGCACCCGATTACCTGCCGATGCTGCAGCGCGAGCTGCTGGAAGTGATCAAGAAGTACGTGAATGTCGATGCTGAAGCGGTCAACGTGAAGCTGATCAAGGAAGGCGAGCACGACGTGCTCGACATTTCGGTGTCGCTGCAGGAAGGCAGCGCCTGACCGCCGGGGCGGGGCTCTGCTCCGCCCTCGCCTGATTCGACCATGGATGTGGGTACAGACACCGTCGAACACGAGGTGATGCGGGTGGCTTCGCTGCCGTTCGCCGCGGCCGATGCCCTGCTCTCGCATTACGGACTGCGTCTGCATCGTGTCGACGACGGCGCGCCGATCCCCGGCAGCTTCTGGGGCGAACCCGAGGCCGGCGTCATCGCCCACAACGTGTACGTGCGCGGCGACACGCCCGTGCACTCGATGCTGCACGAAGCCTGCCACCTGATCGTCCTGCCGCCGGAACGGCGGGCGCAGGTGCACACCGACGCCACCGATTCGGTGATCGAGGAAGACGCCACCTGCTGCCTGCAGATCATCCTGGCCGACCAGTTGCCGGGCGTGGGACGTGGACAGCTGATGGCCGACATGGATGCATGGGGCTACACCTACCGGCTTGGCTCCACGCAGGCGTGGTTCGAGCGGGATGCCGACGATGCGCGCGCATTCCTGGAAGATCGTGGGCTACCTCACCGCTGAGGAAACCTTGATTGTGGGAGCGACGTCAGTCGCGAACGCCTGCCATGGCCGTCCGTGCCGCTCCAGCACCACGCGGCAGCATGGAGGAGGCACCTCTTCTCGTCAGGCTGCAGGCTTCCCGGCGAGGCCGCGCTTCGCGAATGACGTCGCTCCCACAAGACGGCGGGCCGCCGCACTTGCACCCCCTCCCCCACCCTCACTACCCTTCCGGTTCCTGCGCCCGCCGCATCCGAAGGACGTCCCGTGAAGCATCGCCACCTCCTGCTCGCTCTCGCCATCGGCGCGGGCATCGCCACGCTCGCCGCCTGCAAGAAGGATGAGCCTGCCTCCGAAGCGGCCGCTCCCGCCGCCCCCAAGGGCGAGACGGCCGACCAGTTCATCGCGCGCGTCAACGACGAACTCAAGAAGATGTACCCGGAACTGACCGCGGCGCAGTGGCTGTCCAGCACCTACATCAACGACGACAGCCAGTTGCTGGCGGCCAAGGGCAACGAGCGCTATCTGACCCAGCTCAACAGCTGGATCGCGCAGGCGAAGAAGTTCGAGGGCCAGCAGATGTCGCCCGAGACCGCGCGCGCCATCCAACTGCTGAAGCTGGCTACCGCGATGCCCGCTCCCAAGGATCCGGCCAAGCTGGCCGAATTGACCCAGATCGCCACGAAGATGGAAGGCACCTACGGCGCCGGCACCTACTGCACCGGCGAAGGCGAGGCGCAGAAGTGCCGGCAGTTGGGCGAACTCGAAGACGTCCTGCGCAGCAGCCGCGACTACGACGCGCAGCTCGATGCCTGGCAGGGCTGGCACACCATCGCGCAGCCGATGCGCCAGGATTACACCCGCTTCGTCGAACTGGTGAACGAAGGCTCGAAGGAAATGGGCTTCGCCGACGCCGGCGAGATGTGGCGCAGCGGCTACGACATGACGCCCGCCGAGATCGCCGCGGAAACGGACCGTCTCTGGGGCCAGGTCAAGCCGCTGTACGAGCAGCTGCACTGCTACACCCGCACCAAGCTGCAGGCCACCTATGGCGTGGAGAAGGGCCAGGTCAACGGCCTGCTGCCCGCGCACCTGATGGGCAACATGTGGCAGCAGGACTGGGGCAACCTCTGGGACGTGCTGGAACCGTACAAGGGCGCCGGCAGCCTGGATATCACCGGCGCGCTGGAGAAGCAGTACCAGGCGGACTACCAGGCCGCGCTGGCCAAGGCCGGCCCGAACCTGGGCACTGACAAACTGTTCCAGGCCGAGCGTGAGGCGAAGCTGCAGGTCGCCAAGCAGATGACCGAGCGTGCCCAAGACTTCTACACCAGCCTGGGCATGCCCAAGCTGCCGGAAAGCTACTGGGCCAAGACGCAGTTCATCAAGCCGATGGACCGCGACGTGGTCTGCCACGCCAGCGCGTGGGACATGAACATGAGCGGCGACGTGCGCACCAAGATGTGCATCAAGCCGAACGAGGAAGACTTCACCACCATCTACCACGAGCTGGGCCACGTGTATTACTACCTGGCCTACAACAAGCTGCCGCCGCTGTTCCAGACCGGCGCGCACGACGGTTTCCACGAGGCGATCGGCGACACCATGGTGCTGGCGATGACGCCGGACTACCTCAAGTCGATCGGCATGGTCGATGCCCCGCAGCAGAGCAACGAGGCGCTCATCAACGCGCAGATGCGCATGGCGCTGGCGAAGGTGTCGTTCATGCCGTTCGGCCTGATGATCGACCGCTGGCGCTGGGGTGTGTTCGACGGCAGCATCAAGCCGACCGACTACAACAAGGCGTGGTGGGAACTGAAGGCCAAGTACCAGGGCGTGGCGCCGGCCACGGCGCGCGGCGAGGATTTCTTCGACCCGGGTGCGAAGTACCACGTGCCCGGCAATACGCCGTACACGCGCTACTTCCTCTCGCACGTGCTGCAGTTCCAGTTCTACAAGGGCCTGTGCGATGCGGCCGGCCACCAAGGTCCGCTGTATACCTGCAGTTTCTACGGCGACAAGGCCGCCGGCCAGAAGTTCTGGGCGATGCTCGAGAAGGGCGCCAGCCAGCCCTGGCAGGGCACGCTGAAGGAACTGACCGGCACCGAGAAGATGGACGCCGGCGCGGTGCTGGAGTATTTCGCACCGCTGCAGGAGTGGCTGAAGCAGCAGAATGAAGGCCAGACCTGCGGATGGCAGGTGCCGGCCACGGCGGCTGCACCCACGCCGACAGCGCCGGCCAAGTCGTAAGCCACGAGGGCGGGCCGGCGACGGCCCGCTTCTTACCCACCGACTCCGTCACAAGGATGTCCGCGCATGCCCCGCTCCACGACGCTCAACCTGTTCGCCAGCCTGCTGCTGGCGGCTCCGTTCCTGGCCCATGCGGCGGTCACCGAGGTCGCTGGCGAGCCCAGCCGTACGCCGTCGCAGATGGCACCCGTCTGGAAGCTGGCGCAGTTCCCGGACCGCACTGCAACGCCACTGCGTTATCGCGAAATGGCGATCCAGCGTCTGGTGGACCTGCAGAACCGCAACGCATCGCCGCAGCTCAAGGCCACCCAGATCGGCATCGGCCGGCAGCTGGCCGGTGAGGGCATCGGTCGCAGCACGCCCGCGTTGCGTTGGATACCGCTGAGGTCCGGCGGCGCGGTTGCCCGCCTGCTGGTCAATTCACCCGATGCCCTCGGCTTACGCGTGGGCCTGCAGGTAACGGGCCTGCACCCGCATGTCGAACTGCGTTTCGGCGGTTCCGATACTCCGTCGCGCGTGGTCGCCGCCATCAGCGCCGCCCAGGCGCAGCAGTCCGCAGACGCACAGGGCATGTACTGGAGTCCTGCCACCGACGGCATCACGCAGATCATCGAGGTCTATCGTCCCGCTCACGTCAACGCGGCGCAGGCCCAGATGCAGGCGCCGCAGGTATCGCACCTGCTGGCCAACAGCGAGAACAACTTCAAGATCGTTGAGAAGATCGGCGAATCGGCGTCGTGCAACATCGACGCGGTCTGCCGGGTCGACAGCCTGGGACCCGCGTATGTGCAGGCGAAGAATGCCGTGGCGCACATGGTGTTCAATGCCTACACCACGTCGGGCGGTATCCACGGCACCTACATCTGCACAGGCACCTTGCTCAACGACACCACGCCGGGCACGCAGGTGCCGTGGTTCTACACGGCCGACCACTGCTTCTCCGGCGGCAGCAACGGCGTGCCGGTGCAGGACCGCGCCAAGGTCGCACTCAGCCTCAACACCTATTGGGGTTACGAGAACTCGACCTGCGGCACCAACAATGGCGTGAGGGCCAACCCGCTGACCGGGGGTGCCGATGTGATGTTCCATGATGCCAACGTCGATGCGCTGGTGCTGCGCCTGCGCAATCCGCCCCCGGCCTCGGCGACCTTCGCCGGCTGGGACGCCAGCCCGCTGGCCGCGAACGCGAGCGTGATCGCCCTGCACCATCCCTCCGGCGATGCGAAGAAGTACTCGCGCGGCCAGCATGTCACCGATGTCTACCCCGAAAACTACACCGTCGGCTGGCAGGAAGGCACCACCGAAGGTGGCAGCAGCGGCTCCGGCCTCTTCACGCTGTATCGCGACGGCAGTTACCGCCTGCGCGGCGGCCTGTTCGGTGGCAGCGCCAGCTGCGTCAACTCCGGCAGCCTCTCCACCACCACCAACCGCGACCACTACTCGCGGCTAGATCTGATCTTCCCGCAGATCAAGCAGTGGATCGCCGCCGACCCGGTCCGCGAGAACGGATCGCAGCCGCTGGTGCGTACCTCCGGTGCGGTCGCGCAAGGACAGGGCGCACGTGCCGTGCCGGCTGTCGCCACGCCGGCACCGGTGCGCGCGCCCGCGCGACGTGAGCGCCAGATCGCCCCGCTGCGCGAAGGCGTGCGCGAGCGCTGAGCCTGCCTTCGGTTGCATGCGAAAAGGCCGGCACATGCCGGCCTTTTTTCTTCGCACGCATCGGCTTCATCGTGGCCACACAGAGCGCCGCAAGAGTGCACACCACCTCCTGCACGCCACCTCCATGCCGACCATCCTGACCCACGCGCTGATCCCCTTGGCTGCCGGCGTCGCACTCGGGCGAAAACGCCTTCCGCCACGTCTGGTCGTCGCCGGCGTGATCGCGGCGATGCTGCCGGATGCCGACGTCGTGGCGTTCAAAGTGGGCATCGAGTACGCGCATGCGCTCGGCCATCGTGGCGCCAGCCATTCACTGGTGTTCGCCCTCGCCTGCGGTGCCCTCGCCGCAGGCGGTGCACGCCGGCTCAGGGCGCCGGCCTTCACGGCATTCCTGTTCATCGCCCTGTCCGCGGCTTCGCATCCGCTGCTCGACATGTTGACCGACGGCGGCCTGGGCGTCGCGCTGTACTGGCCGTGGTCGGATGCGCGCCACTTCGCGCCATGGCGGGTGATCGAAGTATCGCCCTTCGTGAACCGCTTCTTCAGCGCGCGCGGCGTGGAGGTGCTGCTGTCGGAACTGCGTTGGGTGTGGGTGCCGGTGGGGGTGATGGCAGGCTTGGCCGCGTGGCGGCGTCGCAGGGCGATGGGTGTGGGAGCGACGTAAGTCGCGATCGCTCAGCTTGAGCTCGTCAGAATCCGACCGCTCACCATTCGTCTACGAGGCGCCAGCGTACCGCGGCAGACTATCGCGACTTACGTCGCTCCCACACCGGAACTCGAGGGACGCTCAATTGACGTCCGGCGCCGATTCCGGCTTGTTCATCTTCATCTGTTCGGCCAGTTGCGCCTCGAACTGCTCGAGCGTCAGTCCCTGTGCCGCCGCTTCGATCACCGCGGTGTCGCGCAGTTCGTCCGAATAGACCAGGCGCACGGCGTTGCCCTGCGCCTCGTGCAGCGCGGCGGCCTGCTTGATCATCGCCAGCACCTCGGCCGCGCTGTCGGACGTGCCGGCGATGCGGCCATCCAGGCCCAGCACCCACACGCCCGCCTGGCGCACCACGCCCGCCAACAGCTCGCCCTCGGGGTTGCGCAGTTCGGCATGCGGCTCGATCGCCGGTGCGTTGGCGCGTGCCTGGTTGTGCGCCTTGGTCGCCTTGCGCTTCTTCGCCTCGCGGCGGGCTTTGGACTGGATCGACATGGGGTTCTCGCAGGACGTCAGAGTTGATCGGTGGGTTCGAGCGCGGCGGCGTTGCGCGGACAGGCCAGCCGGCGCCGGTGGGCATGCGCTTCCCACTGCCACATCAGCCAGCCCAGCAGCACGAAGCCGGCCATGCCGAGCGCCAGGTGTAGGCCATGATGGCTCAACAACGGCGACAGCAGTCCGGCGATCACCGCATTGATGATGAGATTGCTGAACGCCTGCAGCGACGACGCCGCACCGCGCTGGCGCGGGTACATGTCGAGGATGGCCAGCGTCAGGATCGGGAATACCAGCGCCACGCCCAGTGCCGCCAGCATCATCGGCAGCACCGCCCACGGCACGCGGATGGCATCGCCGGCCCAGGCGTTGTAGCCGACGTTGGCGACCATGGCCACGGCCATGCAGGCGTAGCCGATCCTCACCAGCCGCGTGCCTTCGATGCGTCCGGCGGCGCGCCCCGACAGGAACGCGCCCAGCACCATGCCCCCGATCGTGGGCAGGAACAGCCACGCGAACTGCTGTTCGTCCAGGTGCAGCAGGTCCATCACGAACGCCGGCGCCGACGCGATGTACAGGAACAGCCCGCCGAAACTCAGCGAACCCGCCGCCGCCAGCCGCAGGAAGCGCGGATTGCGCGCGATGCCCAGGTAGTCGCGCAGCAGGATGCGCGGCGACACCTTCAGGCGTGCCTCCGGCGGATGCGTTTCCGGCAGCCATCCGATCACGGCCACGATCAACAGCAGCGAGAAGCCCGCCAGGAACCAGAAGATCATCGGCCACGCGCTCCAGCCGAGGATCCAGCCGCCCACGATCGGCGCGATGGCCGGGGCGATGCCGAAGATCATCGACACCTGGCTCATCAGCCGTTGCGCGTCGTCGCCATCGCGGGCATCGCGGATCACCGCACGCCCGACGATGAAGCCCACGCCGGCCGACAGGCCCTGCACGGCCCGGAACAGCAGCAACGTACCCATGTCGGTGGCCAGCGCGCAGCCCACCGAGGCCAGCAGGAACACGACCAGGCCCCCCAGGATCACCCGCCGCCGGCCGAACGTATCCGACAGCGGCCCGTGCACCAGGCTCATCAGCGCATAGGTCAGCAGGTACACGCTGATGGTCTGCTGCATCGCCACCTTGTCGGCGCCCAGTTGCGTGCCGATGGCCGGGAACGCCGGGAAGATGGTGTCGATCGAGAACGGGCCGAACATCGCCAGCCCGCCCAGCAGCAGGGCCAGGCGGCGATTGGAGATGGCGTGGGGGGCACTCATTGCGGGAAAACTCCGGACAGGCGCCGCGCGGCCACATGAACAGGCCTCGCCGGGCTGCACATGGTAAGCCCAAACCGCCGGTGGCCCGCCCTGGCGGGCTATAATCCGCTGGCAACACCCGGTGGGAGAAGCCCGTCGTCCGCGACGTGCTGCCGAAGGCGCAAACGCCCGTAATCGCTCAGGCCCGATACCACCACTGCAACGACACTCTGGAGAGACCGGCCGCCCTCGCGGCAGCGCCGGCGCCGAAGGGGCACGAAGCACGCGACCTCCTCGTCGGCGCGCTTCCAAACTCTCAGGCAAAAGGACAGAGGGGCATCCCACGTGCGGCTTCCGCACGCTGGCCCTATTGCCCTTCCGGATGCCTCCCATGTCGAACACCCCCTCCCTGCGCGAGCTCGAGCACCACGGCGCGTTCCTCGAACGCCACATCGGCCCCAACGACGCCGAGATCGCGCACATGCTGCGCGTGGTCGGCCACGACTCGCTCGACGCGATGACCGACGCCATCGTGCCGGGCAGCATCAAGTCCGCCCAGCCGCTGGCCCTGCCCGCGCCGATCAACGAAGAAGAGGCACTGGCCAAGATCCGCGCCGTCGCCGACCGCAACCAGGTGTTCCGCAGCTTCATCGGCCAGGGCTACTACGGCACCCACACGCCCAAGGTCATCCTGCGCAACATCCTGGAGAACCCGGCCTGGTACACCGCCTACACGCCGTACCAGGCGGAGATCTCGCAGGGCCGCATGGAAGCGCTGATCAACTTCCAGACCATGGTGACCGACCTGACCGGCATGGAGATCGCCAGCGCCTCGCTGCTGGACGAAGCCACCGCCGCCGCCGAGGCGATGACGCTGGCCAAGCGTTCGGCCAAGTCGAAGTCCACCACCTTCCTGGTCGCCGGCGACACCCACCCGCAGACGCTGGAAGTGCTGGCCACCCGCGCCGAGCCGCTGGGCCTCACCGTCGAGGTCGTGCGCTCCACCGACGCCTTCCACGAGAAGCTGGCCGCCGGCGACTACTTCGGCGTGCTGGTGCAGTACCCCGCATCGAGCGGCTGGGTCGCGGACTGGTCGAAGGATGCCGACACGATCCACGCGAACAACGCGCTGTTCGTCGTCGCCACCGACCTGCTCGCACTGACGCTGCTGAAGCCGCCGGGCGAAATGGGCGCCGACATCGTCATCGGCAACTCGCAGCGCTTCGGCGTGCCGTTCGGTTTCGGCGGCCCGCACGCCGCGTTCATGGCCTGCCGCGACGCCTACAAGCGCAGCATGCCCGGCCGCCTGATCGGCGTGTCGATCGATGCCGAAGGCAAGGCCGCCTACCGCCTGACGCTGCAGACCCGCGAGCAGCACATCCGCCGCGAGAAGGCCACCTCCAACATCTGCACCGCGCAGGTGCTGCTGGCGGTGATGGCCAGCATGTACGCCGTCTACCACGGCCCGGAAGGCCTGGCGCGCATCGCCGGCCGCGTCGCCCGTCTGACCGCCATCCTCGCCGCCGGCCTGCGCACGCTCGGCTACCCGGCCGTACATGCCAGTGCGTTCGACACGCTGTGCATCGAGCCGGGCGACGCCCGCAACACGATCCTGGCACGCGCCCGCGACGCCCGCATCAACCTGCGCGTGCGCGGCAACGGCTCGCTGTGCATCTCGCTGGACGAAACCACCACCCGCGCCGACATCGATACGCTGTGGGGCGTGTTCGCCGGTGACGGTGCCACGCTGCCGTCGGTCGATGCGCTGGACGCCAGCGCGCCGTCGCTGATTCCGGCCGACCTGCGTCGCGGCAGCGACTTCCTGACCCACCCGGTGTTCAACACCCATCACAGCGAACACGAATTGCTGCGCTACATGCGTGCGCTCTCCGACAAGGACCTGGCGCTGGACCGCACCATGATCCCGCTGGGCAGCTGCACCATGAAGCTCAACGCCACCGCCGAGATGATCCCGGTGACGTGGCCGGAGTTCGGCAACATCCATCCGCTGGCGCCGGCCGACCAGGCCGCCGGCTACACGCAGCTGATCGACGAGCTGGAAGCGATGCTGGTGGAGTGCACCGGCTACGACGCCGTCAGCCTGCAGCCGAATTCCGGCGCGCAGGGCGAGTACGCCGGCCTGCTGGCGATCCGCGCCTACCACCGCGCGCGCGGTGAAGCGCATCGCGACATCTGCCTGATCCCCGAATCCGCGCACGGCACCAACCCGGCCAGCGCGCAGATGTGCGGCATGACCGTGGTGGTCACCCAGTGCGATGCCAACGGCAACGTCGACGTCGAGGACATCCGCCGCGCCGCCGAGAAGTACAGCGAGCGCCTGGCCGCGATCATGATCACCTACCCGTCCACGCACGGCGTGTTCGAGGAAGACGTGGTCGCCATCTGCGACATCGTCCACCAGCACGGCGGCCAGGTGTACACCGACGGCGCCAACATGAACGCCCTGGTCGGCGTGGCCAAGCCCGGCAAGTGGGGCTCGGACGTCTCGCACCTCAACCTGCACAAGACCTTCTGCATCCCGCACGGCGGCGGCGGCCCCGGCGTCGGCCCGTGCGCGGTGAAGGCGCACCTGGCGCCGTACCTGCCGAAGAAGCTGGGCGACGAAGGCGATGTGGGCATGGTCAGCGCGGCCAGCTTCGGAAGCGCCAGCATCCTGCCGATCAGCTGGATGTACATCACCCTGATGGGCGCGGCCGGCCTGCGCAAGGCCACCCAGGTGGCCCTGCTCAATGCCAACTACATCGCCAAGCGGCTGGAGCCACACTTCGAGACGCTCTACACCGGCCGCAACGGGCTGGTGGCGCACGAGTGCATCCTCGACCTGCGCCCGATCAAGGACCGCACCGGCATCAGCGCCGAGGATGTCGCCAAGCGCCTGATCGACTTCGGCTTTCACGCACCCACGCTGAGCTTCCCGGTCGCCGGCACGCTGATGGTCGAACCGACCGAAAGCGAATCGCAGCACGAACTGGACCGCTTCATCGACGCGATGATCGAGATCCGCGAGGAAATCCGCGCGGTCGAGGACGGCCGCCTGGACCGCGAGGACAACCCGCTGAAGAACGCGCCGCACACCGCCACGATGGTGATGGCCAGCGAATGGACCCACGCCTACCCGCGCGAACTGGCCGCCTTCCCGCTGGCCACGCTGAAGCTGCAGAAGTACTGGCCGCCGGTCGCCCGCGTGGACAACGTCTACGGCGACAAGAACGTCATGTGCGCCTGCATCCCGGTGGATGCGTACAAGGAAGACGTGGAGGCGTAAGCCGCCTCAGGCGGATCGTGGAAGGCCCCGCATCGCGGGGCCTTCTGCTTTCCGGGCCCGGGCATGCTCCGGTGGGAGCGACGCAAGTCGCGATGCTTTCGATCGAAACCGCGACGTCTCTTCGCGACTGACGTCGCCCCCACAGATTGGCGTGCCTGCATCCGCGCAGCGGTTGCCCCAAGCGTTTACCATCGCGCCCATGCCCGCTCTGGCCGCCTTCGCCCTCGATGCCCTGATCTTCATTGGCCTGGCCTGGGGAGTATGGCGCGTGCTGGGACGGGCGATCCCGATCGCGGTCATCCCGATCATCATCGGGCTGGGGCTGGCGGCCACCGGCGTGCTGCCCGCCGGCTGGGGCGTGCCGTCGAAGCTCGGTGGGCAGCTGGGTTTCGTCGGCGTGCTGCTGCTCGCCTTCACCGCCGGCCTGGAAACGCGTCAGTCCGCGCACCTGCCCCCCACCTCCGAAGCCGCCCCGCTGCCGCGCACGCAGGCGCTGCGTTTCATGGCCAGCGCCGGCATGGCGCTGCTGCTGCCGTTCGCCCTGGGCACGCTGGCCGCGCATTACTACTTCACCGGCCTGCCGGGCTGGGACGCACCGCGCGGCGGCGCGTGGATGGGCTCGATGGCCATCGGCCTGTGCCTTGCGGTGAGTGCGCTGCCCGTGCTGATCGGCATCGTGCGCGAACTCGGTCCGCTGCATCGCCCGCTGACCCAGCTGGCGCTGCGCATCGCGGTGATCGACGACGCCGTGCTGTGGATCGGCCTGGCACTGTTGCTGCTGGCTGCCGAGGGCGGTTCACTGCTGGCCGGCGCCTCCGTCCTGCATGTGCTCGCGCTGGGCGTGGCGATCCTGCTGGCCGCCGCCGGCACGCTGGCACAGCGGCTGCGCGCACCGCCGCCGGCCTGGCTGGTGTGGGTGTCGCTACCGGTCTTTATGGTCGCCGGTGCCTGGGCCAGTTCGCAGCTGGGCCTGCATGCCCTGCTGGGCGCGTACTTCGGCGGCGCGATGGTGCCGCCGGCGTGGGGCCGACGCTTGCCGGTGGAACGGCTGGGCCAGTTCGCACTGATCGGGCTCGCACCGCTGTTCTTCGGTCACAGCGGCCTGAAGATCGACGGCAGCGTGCTGGGCTGGGCGTCGCTGCAGGCGTCGCTCGCACTGCTGGTGCTGGCGGTGGTCGCCAAGCTCGCCGCCGTGCTGGCGTGCCCGCCGGCCTCGCACCTGTCCCGCCGCGACGCGCTGGCGGTCGGCACGCTGCTGCAATGCAAGGGCCTGATGGAAATCGTCGCCGCCACCATCTTGCGCGACAAAGGCCTGTTGTCCGAACACGCCTTCGCCGCACTGGTCACCCTGGCCGTGCTGTCGACGCTGCTGACCGGCCCGTTCTTCCGTGCGCTGGTGAAGCGCCGCGCCGCGCAACCGCAATCAGGCAGCCAGCCGGCCTGACGTCGCCTAGAAGGCGACCTTCACCGACGGCGCGCTGCGTTTGGCTTCACCGTGGTACACGGCCTCGATGTTGTTGCCGTCCGGATCCAGCACGAACGCGGCGTAATACCCCGGATGATAGGGCCGCTCGCCCGGCGCGCCGTTGTCGGTGCCGCCGTTGGCCAGCGCCGCCTTGTGGAACGCTTCCACCGCCGCCCGGTCCTGTGCTTGGAACGCCAGGTGGTGCCGACCGGTCAGTTTGCCTTCCGCCGCCTCGCTGTCGGCGGTGGACACGAACAGCTCATCGGCCCAGAAGTAATCGTCGGCGGTGCCGCCCATCGGCACGCCCAATACATCGAATACCGCCGTGTAGAACGCGCGGCTGGCGTCCAGGTCGCGGACGACCAGTTGGATGTGGTCGATCAGCCGACCGCGATGCAGTTCCTGCGTTTCCATGGTGCGATCTCCGTTTGAAGAGCCGACAGTAATGGCATGGCATGCGGTCAACGAGTGTCCGCGACGGGATGTCAGGGAGGCGTCAACGCGAGGTTCCACAGGCCCGCGGCGAAATGCATCTGCCGCCTCATGACGCCCGCGACGCCAGCATGCCCGCGCGGTAGGCTGCCGGCATGGATTCCCTGATCGCCGCCGCCGGGCGCGCCCTCTCGACCGGCGACGTCCTGGGCGCACTCAAGCACGTGGGCTGGCGGGACGACCCGCCTGCGCTCGCCCTGCGCGGTATCGCGATGGCGCAGTTGGGCGACTATCCGCGTGCGCGCGATCTGCTGCGTCGCGCCGCGCGCGGTTTCGGTCCCCGCGAGCCCATGGCCCGGGCGCGCTGTGTCGTCGCTGAGGCGGAGGTGGCGCTGGCCCTGCGCGATTTCGGCGCCGAGCCGCAACGCCTGTACACCGCCGCACAGGCGCTGGCCGCGCGCGGCGACCGCGCCAACGCGCGCCACGCGGAACTGATTGCGCTGCGTCGCCACCTGCTGCTGGGGCGGCTGCAAGCCGCGCGTGCCGCCGTGGACGCGCTCGATCTGGAAGGCGCACCCGCCGCGCACCATGCCCTGGCCGCGCTTGCGCAGGCCGAAATCGCCCTGCGCTCGCTGCGCACGCGCGAGGCACGCCTCGCGTTGCAGCGCGCACGTACCGCCGCCGCGCAGGCGGGCATTCCCTCGCTGTCCGCCGAGATCGCGCAGCTCGACGCCAGCCTGCAACGTCCCGCTGCGCGCGTGATGCAGGCCGGCCACGAACAGCCGGTGACGCTGGATGATGTGGAAGCCCTGCTCGCTTCCGGCGCACTGGTCGTCGATGCCGTGCGCCATGCACTGCGCGATGGCAGCACCATTCGCTCGTTCGCGCGCCGCCCCGTGCTGTTCGCGCTGCTGCGCGCACTCGCTACCGGCTGGCCCGGCGACGTCGAGCGCAACGCGCTGATCGCGCGCGTATTCCGCACGCGCCAACCGGACGAGACGCACCGCGCGCGGTTGCGCGTGGAAATCGGACGCCTGCGTCGCCTGCTCATCCCGTTCGCCGCGCTTACCGCCACCGCGCGCGGCTTCCAGCTGTCCCCGCACGGCAGGCACGGCGTGGTGGTGCTGGCGCCGCCGGTCGAAGGCGAACAGGGCGTACTGCACGGACTGCTGGCCGATGGCATGGCCTGGTCCACCTCGGCGCTGGCGCTGGCCACCGGCGACAGCCAGCGTTCGGTGCAGCGCGCACTCGCCGCGATGGAAGCTGCCGGGCAGGTGCGTGCGGTCGGCCGCGCCCGCGCGCAACGCTGGGTGGCGCCGCCGCTGGCCGGATTCACGACGATCTTGTTACTCCCTGCCGCGACGCCGCCTGCGTAGATTGGCCCCGTCCCCCCACGCATACGGATGCCCGCCATGAACGACGCCACACGCCACGACACCCCCGCCCGCTACGTCGAGATCGTCCGCGAGTACGGCCCCTTCGACGGCTCACCCAGCATCCACGGCGTGACCCACGACGGCCGGCACGTCTGGGCCGCCACCAGCGAGCGCATCCTGGCCATCGAGCCCGCCAGCGGCGACGTCATCCGCAGCATCGACCGTCCCGGCGATGCCGGCACCGCCTTCGACGGCACGCACCTGTACCAGTTGGTCGAAGCGCGCATCGACAAGATCGATCCGGTAACCGGGGCCGTGGTCGCCTCGATTCCCGCACCGGGCCAGGGCCGCGATTCGGGCATGGCCTGGGCCGAAGGCAGCCTGTGGGTGGGCCAGTACCGTGAGCGCTGCATCCACCAGATCGACCCGGCCACCGGCGAGATCCTCCGCACGCTCGCATCCGACCGCTTCGTCACCGGCGTCAGCTGGGTCGACGGCGAACTCTGGCACGCCACCTGGGAGGGCGACGACAGCGACCTGCGCCGCATCGACCCGCGCGACGGCCGCGTGCTCGAACGCTTCGACATGCCGGCGGGCGCCCACGTCAGCGGCCTGGAATCCGACGGCGCCGACCTGTTCTATTGCGGTGGCGGCCCCAGCGGCCTGCTGCGCGCGGTCAGGCGTCCCGCACGGGCCGACTGACGCTTCGCGCAACCCCACGCGGCACTCTCGTACCGCTCTCGGCCGCATACAGAGGCGACGCGGACGATGCTCGCTGCCGCCTGCCTGCACCCGTGCCATCCACCCGAGGAAATCCTCCCATGAAGATCGCTGCGCACGAAATCCCTGCCATCGTTTCCCGCGACACTTGGCGTACCGCGCGCCTCGCGCTGCTCGCCCGGGAGAAGGAACTGACCGGTCTGCACGACCGGATCGCACGCGAACGGCGCGCATTGCCGTGGGTACGCGTCGATACGCCTTATGCCTTCCACACGCTGCAGGGCACACGCACGCTGATCGAACTGTTCGATGGGCGCCGCCAGCTGATGGTGCAGCACTTCATGTTCGCGCCGGGCTGGGAGCAGGGCTGCAAGAGCTGCTCCTTCATGGCCGACCATCATGCCGGCGTCCTGCCGCACCTCGCGCAACGCGACCTGACCCTGGTTGCGGTGTCGCGGGCGCCGCTGGCCGACATCGAGGCGTTCCGCCGTCGGATGGGTTGGACGTTCCCGTGGGTCTCTTCGTTCGGCACCTCGTTCAACCACGACTTCGGCGTGCACTTCACCCAGGAGGAGATGTCACGCGGCGCGGTGGACTACAACTACACGCGCCAGCCGTTCCCGCACGAGGAAGCGCCGGGGATCAGCGTGTTCGTGCGCGACGATGTCGGCCAGGTCTTCCACACGTACTCGCGCTACGGCCGAGGGGTGGAGACGATGATGCATACCTACGCGCTGCTCGACCTGACGCCGCACGGCCGCGACGAAGACGCACTGGACTACCCGATGGCGTGGGTGCGCCACCATGACCGCTACGCCGTAGCGCCGGTCGCCGCAGGCGATGGATGCTGCGCGGCGACGCCCTGAGGCCGCACCGTCATGTTGCCGCCGGACGCGTGGTGGCCATGGCTGGTGGTCGCCGGCGTCGGCGTCCTGCACGGCATGAGTCCGGCGAACGGCTGGCTGTTCGCCGCATCGCAGGCGACGCGCAGCGGCGACACGCGTGACCTGCACCGTGCGCTGCTGACGGTCGCCATCGGACATGCGCTGTCGGTCGCGTTGGTCATCGCACTGGTGACGCAGGGCATGAGGCTGGCGCCTGATCGCATGCAGGCCTTGGCGGGAGGGTGTCTGCACGCGTTCGCCGCATGGCGGCTGGCGAGAAAGCGACCCTCTGGCGACGCGCCACCGGCATACCGCTCGTATGCAGGTCTGGTCGCATGGTGTGCCTGATGGGTACCGCGCATGGCAGCGGGCTGATGCTGGTGCCGGCGCTGGTGCCGCTGTGCATGCCGGACGGAACCGCATGTGCGATCACCGCCAGCGGATCGCTCGTACCGATGCTGATGGCGGTCGCCTTGCATCTGCTGGCGATGCTGGCGACGACACAGCTGGTCGCCCGAAGTGTCTCTCGCAGCCTCCGGCATCGCGCATTCTCCACGGAAGCCGCATGGACGCTTCTGCTCGCGCTGACGGGTGTGTGTTTGATCGTGCTGTGTTGAGAAGGCTACGCGTTCTTTACGCCGGCGCAGGCGTAACGGCATGGTGGCTTTACGCCCGTGGCGCCTATCGTGGCCACACCGCACGCGATGTGCGCCACGAACCGTTCCATGTCCATCATGATACTGCGCGGCCCGCATGCCGCGCATCCCGATGTCAGTCCCCTCTACCGACCGCTGCGCCAGCGTGCGAACGCCGCTGGCCAATCGTTGCGGTACCGCGCCTTCGCCAGCGTTCATGACCTGGTCTGCGGGCTGCGCCGTGCGCGCAGGGAACGGACCGACATGCTGCTGCTCGATGTCGGCGAACTGGCGATGCAGGGTCCCGCCCACGCCCATGCCCTGCGCGACGCCCTCGACACGTTGCCTTCACCCTACATTGAAGTGCACGACGATGCGGCGCATGCGCTCGAACCGCGCGTGCAACCCCAGCACGCGCCGCTGGTCACCGTGATCCTGCGTAACGACCTGCCGCGCGCCTATGCGATGGCGCTGGAGATCGCACTGCGGCGCCTGCGTCCCACCCCCACGGAGACCTTCCGTGCTTGAGCCGGAGCCCCTCATGTCCATCCTTGTCATCCGCGGACCCGAGCGCCACGACGCGCTCACCAGCCCGCCGTCCCCACTGCCGCCTGCGGTGATGGGCGCGCTGGTGCAGCGCGCCGGCTGCGCCGGGCAGACCCTCGCGGTGCGCAGTTGCGGCTCCAGCACGGAAGTGCTGACCGCGTTGCGCTTGGCCAACGAATGGGGGGTGCGCGCCACCCTGCTCGATCCGGGCACACTCACGGACCATCCCCTGCTGCAGCGGGCCGTGCAGGGCCTCACCCATCCATACGTGGAGGTGCACAGCGACCTGGGCGGACATGCGTCCGCGCTGCCCTCCGCCGGAAGCCACCGCCTCGCCGTGGTGGAGGGCTACGGCGCGCGCGGCTACGCCTTGGCGTTGGAGATCGCGCTGGAGCAGCTGGGCTGCGCCGAATGCGAATGCGATGTGCACGTCGGCACCTGAGGCGGACACCGCTGCGCGCCATTACTTTGCCGACTACGAGGTCTACGACGCTGGCCAGCGCATCGCCTGGGGCCAGGTGACACTGGCCTGCGCGGCAGACACCGCCATGCAGGCGCTGCGCATGCGTGCCGCCAAGCAACAGGGCGTGGAGGCGGGCGCCATCCGGCTGCGCAACATCAGCCGTCTGTAGCCGTCCGCACCGCGGCATGTCACCGAACCGTCATCGGCCCCACGTACCGTGCCGCCCTTTACCGGGGACAGGACGGGACGTTGGCCGAGCAGGCACTACGGGCGCTGACACGCGTCTTCACCGACCAGGCGCCCGCGTTGCGCGGTTTCTTCGCACGCCGTGGCGCCAACGACGAGGCCGAAGACCTGGTGCAGGAAACCTACCTGCGCCTGCTGCGCGCGCACCAGGGCGAGGGCGAGCGCATCGCCAATCCCGAAGCCTATCTGTACACCGTCGCCACCAACCTGGCGCGCGAACAGGCCGCGCGCCGCCAGCGCTCGCCGGTGCCCCTCGAAGACATCGAACAGGTCGCCGCGCTGATGAGTCCTGCCGAAGGTGTCGAGGATGCGACCGAGCGCGTGCAGCGTCGCGAGCACATGCAGGCACTGCTCGCCGGCCTGCCCACGCGCACCCGCGCGGTGCTGGTCATGCAGTACCGCGACGGCCTGACCTACCGGCAGATCGCCGAGCGCATGGGCGTGTCCCCGCACATGGTGAAGAAGCATGTCGTGCGCGGGCTTGCGGTGTGCAGGCGGGCGATGGGAGACGCGACGTGAGCCCCCACGCACCCGGCACCCCCTCGACCACCGAAGCAGCCGCGCAATGGCACCTGCTGCAGCGCGAAGGCGCCCTGAGCCCGGCCGACCAGCAGCGCTTCATGGACTGGCTGGTCGCCTCGCCGCTGCACCTGCGCGAATACCTCGCCATGGCGCGCGTGGCCGCGGAACTGGGTGACGCCGTGCGCACCCTGCCGGCGGACGCGGAGGTCGATGCCTTCATCGCCGGTCACCGCGACGGCGACAACGTCGTGTCGCTGGGTCGCGCGCGGATCGCGGCGGCGCAGACGCGGCGTCCGCGCCAGCGCACCTGGCTGCCGCGCATGGCAGTGGCCGCCGCCCTGCTGCTCAGCGTCGCCGCCGGCCTGCACTTCGCCACGCCGCCGCCGCGCATGTATGCCGCGCCGCACGGGGAGACGCGCGTGTTCGCGCTGGACGATGGCACGGTGCTGCATCTGAATGCGGAAAGCGAAGCCTCGGTCGCATTCGGCCTGTTCCGCCGGCAGGTGGCGCTGACGCGTGGCCAGGCCAGCTTCGTCGTGGCCCCCGGCCTGCGCCCCTTCACCGTGCAGGCGGCGGGACTGCAAGTGCGCGACATCGGCACCACCTTCGATGTCTCGCTGCAACGCGACCAGGCGCGCTTCGGCGTCACCGAAGGACGCATCCACGTGATCGACGACGGCGGTGCGGGCCGCCTGCTCGCCGATCTCCATGCCGGGCAGGCGGCGCGCATCGGGCATGGCGACCGTCGTGTGTCGATCAGCCGGGAAGACCCCGACGTGCTCACCGCCTGGTGGCAACGCCGCATCGTCTTCCGCGACGAACCGCTGCGCGAGATCGCCGACCGCTTCAACCGCATGAACCGCGTGCGCCTGCACGTGGACGACAGCGTCGCTGGCGCGCTGCGCCTGACCGGCAACCTCAAGGCGAACGACCTCGCCTCGCTGCGCGCGTTCCTCGACGAACACCCCACGCTGACGACCACGACCGGCAACGGCGAGATCCGCGTGCGCTCGCGCCACGCGCCCGTGTCCGGCACCTACTGAGCCGGCGCTGTAAGAAAAAATTCACGAAGAAAACGGTGCCCGATCTTCTTCGTGCGGAATCGTAGGGAGGTGAGCGCGCGATGAGCGCGACCCCACCACCCCACACTACCGGACTCCACGATGCGCCGACTCCTTGTCCTTTCCATCGCCCTCGCCCTGCAGGCCACGACCGTCAACGCGATCGCCCAGCAGGCGACGGCCGCGACCGACGCCATCCCGCCGCAGTCGCTCGACAGCGCGCTCAATGCCCTCTCGCGCCAGACCGGGCTGCAGTTCGTCTACAACGCGCAGGCCGGCAATCCGCGCACGCGCGCCGTGCCCGCCGGGCTCTCCTCCGAGCAGGCGCTTACCCGCCTGCTCGACGGTACCGGCCTGCGCTACCGCTATCTCAACGCCAGCACGGTGACCATCGAAGCCACCGGCGCGACCACGCCGTCGTCCGCACCCGCCGCGCCTGCGGCGGCACCCGCGCCGTCCGCCGGTACGCCGTCGGCCTCGGCGGTGGATGCGCAGCAACTGGAAAGCATCGAAGTGGTCGGCAGCTACAGCCGCAGCCTGGAACAGGCGGTCGACATCAAGCGCTACAACGTCGGCTTCTCCGATTCCATCGTCGCTACCGACGTGGCCGACTTTCCCGAGCAGAACCTCGCCGAGGCGCTCCAGCGCATGCCCGGCGTGACCATCGAACGCAACAAGGGCATGGGCAGCAAGGTCAACGTGCGCGGGCTTCCGTCCGAGTACACCCACGTTTCCATCAACGACCTGGCCACCGCCTCCGGCAGCGGCGGGCGCGATGTCGAGTTCGACCTGTTCGCCTCCGAGATCATCCAGCAGGTCACCGTGCAGAAGTCGCCGACCGCGGCGGACGAGGAAGGCGGCATCGCCGGCTCGGTGAAGATCTCCACCGCACGGCCGTTCGACTACAGCGACCGCAAGCTGGTGTTCTCCGCCGAAGGCGCGCACAACTCGATCTCCGAAGAGACCGACCCCAAATTCGCCTTCCTCGCCAGCGACACCTGGGGCGACTGGGGCGCCTTGGTCTCCTTCGCGCATGCGCAGCGCACCAACCGCACCGACTCCACCTCGGGCATCAACTTCCGCCCGATGTCGCGCTTCCTCGGCGCGTCCGGCACGCGCGGCTCGCAGGCCGAGGCGGTGATCGAGCGCGACACCGGCCGGATCATCGACAACCGCGCCAACACCGCCGAAAGCAACCTGATCATCTTCCAGGACAAGGTGGGCGACCGCGTCTACCTCAACGACCAGGACAAGTGGGGCGCCACGGCCTCGCTGCAGTACAAGCCCAGCCGCACCTTCAGCCTGACCTTCGACGCCATGGTCGGCGGCTACGACACCACCGAGGACGAGTACGACGCGGCCGCGTATTCAGCCTCCAGCCGCAGCACGCTGGAAACGATCCACGAATACGACGACACCACGCTGTCCGAGTACGGCATGCTGGTGCTGCGCGACGTGTCCTACACGGCGACACAGCACGAGTTCCTCAGCAAGGAGCGCATCAACAAGACCGACTACGGCCAGTACAGCCTCGCCCTGGACTGGAACAACGACCTCTGGGACGTCGAGGCGATGGCGGGTTACTCCGGCGCCGAGAAGACGCTGGACTATTCGAACCTGAAGCATGTCGCCTACGCGCCGTCGCGCACGCGCTGGACCGGGCGCAGTGGCGAGACCATCCCCAGCGCCAGCTCGGCCGGCTTCGACATGTACGGCTCGCCCGAGCGCTACCTGTTCGAGGCCTACGAGACCACGCTGGAGAAGATCGACGACGACAAGTACGCCGCCAAGCTGGACGTGACGCGCAAGCTCGACCTGCCGTTCCTGTCCGCCCTGCGCAGCGTGCAGTTCGGTGGCCGCTACACCGACCGCAGCAAGGAGCGCCAGTACGGCGAGCTGAAGATCACCGGCCCGTCCGCTGGCGACACTTCCTGGGTCAACACGCGCACGCTGGCCGACAGCCCGCTGCAGGCCATCGGCGACATCGTCCCCGGTGGTGCCTACAGCGTGAAGGACCTCGACTGGCGGCAGGTGTCGAACGCGTTCGCCCGCGGCTACTTCCGCTACCCCGGCTTCTCGACGCCGTTCGACGACGCGCAGTACTACCGCGTGGACGAAGAAGTCGCCGCGCTCTACGCGATGACCCACTTCGACTTCATCCTCGGCCGCGTGCCGGTGACGGTGAACGCGGGCGCGCGCTACATCGACACCTCCGTCACCTCCTTCGGCTACCACCCGGTGCAGAATCCGGATGGCAGCACCGGCTATACCGACACGCCGGTGTCCAGCGACGGTGGCTATACCGACGTGCTGCCCAGCTTCAACCTGACCGCCGAGCTGTCCGATGGCCTGCTGCTGCGCGCCGCCGGCTCCGAGACGCTGATCCGTCCGGCGCTGACCGACGTGGCCTACAAGCGCACCGCCAGCTGGAGTTCGTTCCGCTTCACCGACGGCAACCCGGACCTCAAGCCCACCTACGCCAAGCAGTGGGAAATCGGCCTGGAGAAGTACCTGGACAACGGTGGCCTGCTGGCGGCGTCGTACTTCCACAAGAAGATCGACGGGGTAGTGGTGAACGCGCTGACCGGCGTGGTCGAGGACGTGGCCGTCTACAACGCCAACGGCACGCTCAACGGCTATTACGACTTCGACGTCTACCAGCCGGTGAACGCCGACGGCTCGTACGACGTCGACGGCATCGAGCTGATCGCCAACCTGCCGCTGGCCACGTTCCACCCGGCGCTCGAAGGCTTCGGCATCAATGCCAACTACACGATGCTGGACAGCTCGCTGGCCGGCGAATCGGACCTGGGCATCCGCACGCCCATGCCCGGCCTGTCCGAGAAGACCTGGAACTTCACCGCCTACTACGAGAACGCACGCTTCGACGCCCGCGTGTCCTACAACCACAAGGACGAATACGTGGAGTCGATCGGCTACAACATGTATCCGATCTGGCGCGACGCCTACGGCCAGCTCGACGTCTCGATCGGCTACCGGATCAGCGACCACCTCAAGCTGAGCCTCAAGGGCATCAACCTGACCGACGAAGAGACCAGCGGCTACACCATGGACCCGTCCTTCCCGACGATGTACGAGAAGTCGGGCCGCCGCATCAGCCTGGGCCTGCGCGCGGATTTCTGAGCCCCGGCGCGCCGCGGCACCGGCCGCGGCGCGCCTCTTCTTCCCGCGACCCGCCGCTTCTGCGACGGCGTCGCCGCATCCTGCGAGGTCCCATGCGCTGCTTCCTGCTGCCGGCTCTGCTGGCCCTGTCCCTGTCCACGAATGCCATGGCCGACGATGAAGGCCGTGCCTGGCAGGCCGGCGACCACCACGTGCACAGCGAGTGGAGCGTCGACTGGGATCGCACCACCTCACCACCCACACCCCTCCGCGGCGGCGACTCCCCGTATACGCGCAGCCGCAATGCACGACAGGCACTCGCATATGGCCTCACCTGGATGGTGCATACCGACCACGGTGGCCCTGGTCACTCGGCCGTCACCCGTGACCACGCATGGCCCGCACTGGAACAGGCGCGCCGCGACGTGCCGCCACTGATCCAGTTCAACGGCATGGAGTTCGACGTGCCGGCGGCCGAGCATGCCTCGCTGATCATCGCGCCCGGTCCGCATGAGCGTGATGACCTGGTCGACATCGAGCGCCGCTTCAGCCGCAACGAACCGGTGGACGGCATGCAGCGCGACGAGGCGCAGACCATGCTCGCGGCGCTGGCGCACATGCGCGCCCTGCCCGCGCCGCCACTGATGTTCGTCAACCATCCCTCGCGCACCGCCACCGGCGTGGGCCAGTGGGGCGAGGTGGAACCGGACGAACTGCGCGCCTGGCACGACGCCGCACCGCGCGTATTGGTGGGCATGGAAGGCGCCCCCGGCCACCAGGCCATCCGCAGCGAGCGCGGCCTGTACCGCAACCGGGCAGCACCGACCTTCGGCGGCTTCGACCAGATGACCACGCAGGTCGGCGGCGTCTGGGACACGCTGCTGGCCGAGGGCCGGCGATTCTGGATCACCGCCACGTCCGACTCGCACGAGAACCTGCGCGACGGCGGACGCGATTACGATCCCGGCGAATACAGCAAGACCTACGTCTGGGCGCGACGCGAGGCCGGGGACATCCTCGACGGCCTGCGCCACGGCCGCATGTTCGCCGTCACCGGCGACCTGATCGACGCGCTGGAACTGACGGTGCGCGGCGACGATGCCGCGCACGTGGCGACCCTCGGCGACACCCTGGCATTGCCCGTCGGCACGACGATGCGCATCGAACTGCGCGTGCGCCAGCCTTCGCGGCCGAACGCCGAGGGCGCGCGCCCGGTACTGGCGCAGATGGAGCTGATCGTCGGCACCCTCGGCGACCAAGGCACACCGATGATGCAGACGCGCCATTGGCGCGCCGACAGCTGGCGCCGCGACGGCGACATGCTGGTCGCTACGTGGACGCTGCCGGTACCCGCGCGCGGCGCCTTCGTGCGTGCACGCGGCAGCAATACGCTGGACGCGACACCGCCCGCCGATGTGCCCGGCGAAGATCCGTGGCAGGACCTGTGGTTCTATTCCAACCCGGTGTTCATCGACGCCAGCGGCGCTGCTCCGACCACGCCCGCACGCTGAAGCGCCCGACAGCACGCGTTCACGCCATCATGTGATCCGGCGCGCAGTTATGCACGTGCGGTCGCACGGCGTTGACGCGATCTTTGCGAACGCCGCGCGACACTGCAGGCGTGGTCGATGCCGCGACAGCGGCCTGCCGGATCCAGGTGAAACAGCCACGGCGACCACAAGGGTACCGTTGTGCGAAGCCCTAGCTTCGCCCAGCTTGGCTGCAGGTGCGTCCCCGTCGAAGGATCGCTGGCGCGGTACCCTCTTATGGAAGCGCCACTCCCGCGTCCCCGTGTTAGGTACGGGGGCCGGGCTCGCGGCACGTTTCCCGCTTGACACGGGGGAAGGAGAAGCACGAGACCCTTCCCCTGCTCATGCTGACTCATTGCTGCCCACGCGCGCAGCACGCATGGACGGCCGGTGCCGCACGAGGCGCGCCTCAGACGTTGGGCGGCAACGGCATGCGCACGCGTGGGGGGATTTCGGAAGCAGCGACCAGTGACTGCAGTTGGCAGAACGTGGCGTCGTAGGCCGCCACTTCTTCCTGGTACTGGCAAATCGCACGGAACGGATTGCGTGCCGACAGGGTCTGCGCAGCAGCCCGCAGGCGCTCGCCATCGGGATGGGTCTGTACCAGCGCGGCAACCCAGACCGTCAGCGCTTCGAATTGGCCGGTGGTGCGGGCATCGCTGGTTTCCAACCGCTCCAGCGCGGCGTGCAGATGAGTGTGCGAATAGAACAACATGGGGCGAGGTGTCCGATGTGAGTGATCGCCGATGCGCGCCCCTGTTCCCGCATGTCGGCTTTCCCCTGTGACGTACGCACGACACGACGCCGGCCACCGTGTGGCAGCCGACGTCATGTGCCGTTGGGGAAACCGTGACCTATGGCCTACACCGACCGCGGCCTCAGCCGCGCAGGTTCACCTCGGCCACCTTGTCCTGGTAGTCCTCTTTCGGGTCAACGCCGAGCAGCATCTTCACGCCGGCGAGCAGGCTGTGCTCGTTGAGCCAGATCTCTGCGTGTTCGGCATCGAAACGCAGCAGGGCGAGCTTGGGATCGTCCTTGCCGCCTTCATACCAGGCCGCCACGAAGGGGTTCCACAGGCGCTCGATCACCGCGCGGTCGTCGTCGCGCACCAATGAGCCCTGCACGCTGGCGAAGAGGTCATGCCCCATCGACGCGAAGGTGGCGATCGCACGCTGCGGCGACAGGGTCTGCTGCGCCAGCCGGTTGTCCGTCGCGGTGAAGATCCACAGCGGACCCCGCCCGTCATGCTCCAGCAAGGCCGTCATCGGTCTCGTATGGCCGTCCTCTACGCCGTCCAGGCCGAGCATCAGCGTGCGGTCGGACTTGATCGCTTTCCACAGCTTCTTTTCCAGTTCTTCAGGCGTATGCATGGCGCTTTCTCGTCGGGAATGGAGACACGCTAGGCGCGGACGCGTCACGCGCCCGTCAACGCCAGCCGCCGTCGTCAGCCGAGCGTCATGTTTGTCGTACTGGCGTCACGATCGGCGCACCACGACATGAACAGCCAAACGGGGCTTCACCCCGCTTTCGCGAATGCACGCGCAGCCTTTGCGGGCAATTCCACTGAAGGAGATCTGTCATGACCATTTCCCGCTATCTGCTCTCGCTTGGCCTGCTGTCGGTGATGTCGGCCGCCGCTGCGCAGACCTATGGTCCGCAGGACGAAGGTCGCCGCTTCAACGACGGCAGCAAGGTCGAATGCCGCAACGTGGAAGTCCAGAAGAACAGCCGCGATCCCAACCGCGTGGCCGGCACCGCCATCGGCGCCGTGGTCGGCGGTCTGCTGGGCAACCAGGTCGGCAGCGGCAGTGGCAAGAAGGTCGCCACTGTCGGCGGTGCCGTGGCCGGCGGCGCGATCGGCCGCAAGGTGCAGGGCAACAGCCAGGAGACCAAGGGCGACCGCGTGGTCGAGCGCCGTTGCGAGCGCGTCTACCGGTAAGCGCATCGTTCGACAGGACGGGCGCCGCAAGCGCCTGCGGTGACGAGGCCGCAGGCGCTTCTTTATGCCGTACTGTGCGATGCCCGCCTACCCGTGCGTACCCCAGGCGGCGAAGGGTTCGTGCCGCACCAGCGATGACACCGGCATCTCCTCCACCGGGCGCGGCTGGCCGATGTAGTAACCCTGCAGGCGGTGGCAGCCCATCGCCACCAGCATCTGCTTCTGCTCCAGCGTTTCCACGCCCTCGGCCACCACGTCCAGCTCGAGCTGCTGACCGAGCAGCACCACCGACTGCACGATGGCCGCGTGGCGCGGACCGCTGGTCATCTGACGCACGAACTGCCGGTCCACCTTCAGTTCGTGTACCGGCAGGCAGGCCAGGTACGACAGGCTGGAATAGCCGGTGCCGAAATCGTCCACCGAGATGCGCGCCCCAGCCTCCACCAGCTGCGTGAGTACCTGCACGGTGCGGTCGGGTTCCAGCATCGCGATCGACTCGGTGATTTCCAGCGTCAGTGCGCCGGCCGGCAAGCCATGGCGGCGCATCGCGGCGGTCACCTGCGCCACCAGGCTGTCGCCGCGCACCTGCACCGGCGACAGGTTCACCGACACGCTCGGCACGCGCGCGCCGGCACGTCGCCATGCCGCCCATTGCCGGCAGGCTTCATCCAGCACCCACTGGCCGAGATCGACAATCAGACCCGCACGCTCGGCCAAGGCGATGAAGCGGTCCGGCATCACCAGGCCCAGCCGCGGATGCTGCCAGCGCACCAGCGCCTCCATGCCGGCCATGGCGTTGTCGGCGGCCCGGATCTGCGGCTGGTAGTGCAGCACCAGTTGCCCGCGGTCGAGCGCCTTGCGCAGTTCGTAGGT
The DNA here is from genome assembly GCF_001427635.1 of Pseudoxanthomonas sp. Root65. Classification (NCBI taxonomy): domain Bacteria; kingdom Pseudomonadati; phylum Pseudomonadota; class Gammaproteobacteria; order Lysobacterales; family Lysobacteraceae; genus Pseudoxanthomonas; species Pseudoxanthomonas sp. Root65. Next base: position 246,686 of record NZ_LMHA01000002.1, on the reverse strand, counting down.
CAGTTGCAGCTGGCCGAGCGCTTCCTCGCCCATCGCCGGTGCGTACAGCGCCAAGCCGTTGCGGCCCGCCTGCTTGATGTAATACATCGCCGCGTCCGCATGCGCGAGCAGCGCCTGCGCGTCCTCACCATCGCCGGGATACAGCGCAATGCCGATGCTGGCGCTGACCGTCACGTCGTCGTTTTCCTGCAGCCGCGTCGCTTCGGACAGGCATCCCAGCAGGCGTTCGCCGCGCACGCTGGCCTCGCCCGCCTCGGCCACGGAGGTGACCATGACGAACTCGTCGCCACCGAGCCGCGCCACCGTGTCGGTGGGCGTCGCCATGCGCCGCAGCATGTCGGCCACGCGCACCAGCAGCGCATCGCCCACGTGGTGGCCGAATGCATCGTTGACGCCCTTGAAGCCGTCCAGATCGATGAACAGCACCGCGAACCGCTCGCCGTGCAGCTGCGCGTGCAGCATGCGCGACTGCAGCCGCTCGATCAGCATCAGCCGGTTGGGCAGGCCGGTCAGCGCGTCGTGCATGGCCAGATGGGTCAACTGCCGGTTGGCCTGCTGCAGCGAATCGGACAGGCGCGCGGTGCGCTCGTGCAGCAGCCGGTCCAGCGCGCTGGCGCCGATCGCGGTGCCCAGCACGGCGGTGTTCACCACCACCACCAGCCAGGCCAGCGAGTCCGGCGACAGGCCATCGCGCAACGCGGCGCTGCAGATCGAACCGGCGGGGAAGTGCGCGGCGGCCATGCCGGTGTAGTGCATGCCCACGATGGCCACGCCCATCACGCCGGCGGCGAGTGCGCGATGCAGCCGTTCGTGGCGCGCGTTGTCGCGCAGGCGGTAGGCGATCGCCAGCGCCGCACCGGCGGCACCGATGGCGATCAGCAGCGAGGCGGCGAACCACACCGGCTGGTAGATGATCGCCGGCTGCATGCGCATGGCCGCCATGCCCACGTAATGCATCGCCGCGATGCCCAGCCCCATCACCACCGCGCCGCTGAGCAGGCGCAGCCGCCCCATCCGGTCGCGCGTGACCAGCCACAGCGCATAAGCGCTGGCCGCCACCGCCATCAGCAGCGACAGCACGGTCACGCCGATGTCGTAGCCCAGCGGAATGGGCAGGCGCAGCGCCAGCATGCCGATGAAGTGCATCGACCACACGCCGATGCCCATCGCCAGCGCGCCACCGGCCAGCCACCAGCGCCGGGCCACGGCGTCGCTGGCGCGGATCCGTCCGGTGGTCTTCAGCGCCGCATACGAGGCCGCCACGGCCACCACGAACGAGGTGACCACCAATTCCGGCACATAGGTCGCGATGAGTCCTGTCTCCATGGAACGTCCTGCGCTTTCCTCCTGAAGACGTTAGCGACCGTGATGGCCCAAGGATGATGCCGGGCCGCGACCATCGGCCGTCGCATGCGCCATTGTGCAGCACATGTCACATAAGCGCGTCTGCCCCGCACCACCGTGACGCTGACAAGGACCGTCCTCGCGTCGCTCCCCCGCGCCGCACCGCAACGGCACGTGCCCTCCCCGCGCCCGCCGCTTGCCAGCCTCCCCCGGCCCGCGTATAACGTCCGTTATAACGCCTGGACCTCTCTGTCATGAAGCTCAAGATCACCACCATCGGCAACTCGGCCGGGGTCATCCTGCCCCGTGAACTGCTGGCGCGGCTGCGCCTGGAAAAGGGCGACGAACTGCATGCGCTGGAGACGCCCGACGGCATCCGCCTGACCGTGTACGACCCCACGCTCGCCGAGCAGATGGAGGTGGCCGAGCAGGTGATGCGCGAGGACCGGCAGGTCCTGCACAAGCTGGCGCAGTGACATGGCCATGCTGCCGCGGTTCCTGTGCGTGCTGTTCCGTCGCGATCGCATCGAGGCCGATGCCTGGCGTGTCGCCGGGCAGGTGATGCGCCGGCGTCGCGGCCTGTTGGCGCGCCTGGCGCAGGACGCGCGCCGATGATCGTCTGGATCACGTCCCCCTTGGCGCTGGCCCTGCATGATCGGCAGCTCGCCGAGCATGGCGGCGGCAGCGGTGTGCGCGACGAAGGCCTGCTCGAAGCCGCACTCGCGCGCCCGCAGCAACGCCACTCCTATGGTGACCCGCCACCGGATCTGGCCGACCTGGCCGCCAGCCTTGCGTTCGGCCTGGCACGCAATCATCCGTTCGTCGACGGCAACAAGCGCACGGCGCATGTCTGCTATCGCGTGTTCCTGCGCCTCAATGGCGGCGATCTGGTTGCGGGCGATGAAGAAAAGTACGCCATGATGATCGGTCTCTCGGACGGCACGATCAGCGAAGCGGCCTTCGCCCAGTGGCTGCGCCCGCGCGTGGTGATGACGGCCGCCGCCGGCAAGGTGCAGGAAAAGAAGACCCGCTACGCGCGCTGACACACGCTGCGGCACCCTGCGCCGGCTGGCATCACCTCTCCGTCACCGCATAGGGCGTGCAATCGATGCCTCCCACGCCAGGGTGATGCCGATGAATCCCGCCACTCCGTCCAACCCGCACAGCGATGGCGAAAAGGCCAACACGCCCGACCGGCATCGCAATGACAAGGCAACGTGGAAGGAACACGATCAGCCCGACACGCCGCATGAAGACAAAGCGCCGCGCGATCCGGAAAAGGATTATCCCGATGCACGCGACACCGTTCCGCGCTGAGCGCGCGCGCACGGGGGGAAATGCATCAGCGCGTGCCGTGCGACGCGGTGGCGTCCAACGCCTGCCGCAGTTCGTCAAGGTCTGACGCGGCCGTCGGCCGCACCACCCGCGCACGCTCCTGCCCGTCCGCCAGCACCACCAGCGTCGGCCACAGCCTCACGTCGAACGTGCGACCCAGTGGCCGTCCCTTGCCGTCTTCCACCTTGAGGTGAGTGACGTCCGACGCATCGTCCAGCCACGCACGGATCGCCGGCTGCGCGGCCCGGCAATGACCGCACCACGGCGCGCCGAATTCCAGCACCACCGGCCCGGCCAGGGCATCCACCGCCGTACGTGCAGGCTCGACGGGCAGGTAGTCGGCGCGGTAGCTCATGCCGCGGCGAGTACCTGCTCGATCGCTTCCAGCCGGCTGTTGGTCAGGTCCTTGCCGATCTCGGCGACGATGCGCTGCGTGGTTTCCTTGTGCAGCAACGGACGCATGCGACCCAGCGTGACCGGATCGGCGACCAGCACCACATGCGTGTACTGCTGCTTCAGCGCGCTGTCGTTCAAGCCTTTCGCCAGTTGCTTGGCGAACGTCGCTTCGTCGATCTGCCGACCCGACGATTCGCCGGGCATGCTGCCGGCGGGGCCGTCATCGTTCATGTTCATCAGTTCGAGCAGATCCACCTGGTGCAGCGATACCGCACCGCCCTTGCCGCGGTTGCGGAACAGGCGCGCACCCTCGCCGTCGGCAATCACCACCAGCGCATCGGTGGGCAATGAAGTCATGTCGTTTTCCTTGCATATCGAAGAGGAAGGAAGAAAGCCGGCCAGCGCACCCCGCCCTTGCCGGACGAGGCGCACGGCGATGCCTCAGTGCGGCTTCTGGCGGTCGAGGGTGAACGCGTCGGCCACCGCATGCTTGGCGCGCTCCCACGTCAGGCGCGAACCCCCACGTGCGCGGTCCCAGCCACGCTCCAGGTCCGAGGCCAGGCTGTCGTCCCACTCGCGGTCGGCATACTGCGCGCGCGCGTACGTGCCGTAGCGGTAGGCCGGGCGGTAATCGTCGAAGGCATCGTCGCCCTGGCGATACGGCGCGGCGTCGAAGCGCTGGGAGAACTGCTCATCCGTCTGCGCATAAGCACCATAGGTGCGGTCGGCGCGTTCCCACGCATCCCGCAACGCCGGGCGGGCGCTGTCCCAATCCAGCCGCGATTCGCCGCGACGCTCTTCCCATCCCGCCTGCAGGCGACGCTCGGTCTCTTCCCACGACTGCTCGGGATATTCGCCGCGCGCCACCGCACCGGCGTGATAGACCCCCGCGTAGTCGCGCTGGAAGTCGTATTCGTCGGCGTAGTACGGACGCGTCCGATACGTCTCGCGCCAGTAGTCCACCTCGCCGGTGGGATCGATGCGCTCGGCAACGCCCTTGCCCGCCGCTGCGCCGATGACCGTACCGGCGGCCGCACCGATCAACGTGCCGATCGGACCGAACACCGTGCCCGCCACCGCACCGGCGGCCATGCCGCCGGCTACGCCGCCGACACCGACGCCGACCGGGTGCGAGCCCGGTGCACCGGTGATGGGGTCCCTGTTTGCGTCCCGCTGATTGGTATCGCGTGTCATGGTGGTGTCCTTGGTCTGGAAAAAAGAAAGTGATCGTGGTGACCGATGCAGAGAATGCTGCGAACGGCGTGACATCGATCTTCCCGATACGGCGTGACCATCATGTGCACCGGCTTCAGGCTGGTGCACACGCGATGACAACATCTTGCGTGCGTGCGGTGGTGCGCGAACGCTTCCGCTTCCCTTCTCGCTGCTTGCGGGGAGAAAGCAACAGCGGTTCCAAGCGCGATGACGACGGTGTTCCTTCTCCCCGCCTGCGGGGAGAAGGTGCCCAGCGGGCGGATGAGGGGCGAGCGCGGTGGTGACCGTGACGACGCATGTATCCGTCTTGCGCGGTGTCGTGCCGATGATGGGATGAGGATGCCTCGTCCTCATGCGGACTGAAGCTAAAAGCGCCCCTCATCCGTCCCCTTATCAAGTACGGGGCTGGCTTCGGCCCCCTCTCACCGTTGTTCACAGGGAGAAGGAACCGCAGTTCCAAGCGCGATGACGACGGTGTTCCTTCTCCCCGCCTGCAGGGAAAAGGAACCACGACGCGGCGCGTCCGCTCGCGATCACTGCGCATGACCCACCGCTTACGCTGGAAAGATGGCCGGTGCGTCATCCCGCGGCAGGGTGATGACGAACGTCGTCGTGCCGGCGTCGACATGGGCGGTCACGTCGCCACCATGCGCGGTGGCGATCTCGCGCACGATGAACAGTCCCAGGCCGAGGCTCGAGTGTTCTCCCTTGTGGGCGATGCGCGAGCCGCGTCGCAGCGGATCGAACAAGGCGTTGAGCGCGTCGCCGGACAGGGGCTCGCCCGCGTTGGTCACCGCGATCACCACGCGGTCGGCGTGGCCGGCCAGCGACACGCGGATCTCGGCGGCCTGGTCGCCGTACTTCGCGGCATTGGTGACCAGGTTGTGCACCGCCTCGCGGATGCGCGCGGCATCGAAGTTGCCGTGCGTCTGCCCGTCCACCTGCAGCGAGATGGATGCCTCGCGCAGGGTGGCGCGCAGCAGTTCGGTTTCGTCGGTCAGGGCCTGGCGCAGGTCGCAGGCTGCGCGTTGCAGCTTCATGCCACCGCCCAGCGTGCTCTGGCTGTAGTCGAGCAGGCCGTCCACCAGGCGGCTGAGTTGCAGGCCGCCGTTGAGGATGCGCTCGGCCTGCCGCGCGTGCGGGGTGTCGCGGGTGCTGTCCACCAGCAGGTCGGCCGTGCCCACCACCGCCGTCAGCGGGCCGCGCAGGTCGTGGCCCAGTGCGCCGAGGAAGACGTTGCGCCACGATTCCACCGTGCGCGAGAACTCCACCAGCGATTCGGCCACCGCCTGGTCGATCGCTTCGTTGAAGCGGATCATGTCGTCGATGGCGTGCGCGGCCAGGGCCTCGTCCAGCGCCCACAGGCGCAGCACCGAGGCGCGCAGGGCGCGGTACTCGGCGATCATCTGGTTGACGCCGAAGCCGTCGTCGGCGCGGCTGCGGCCGTGGCGGCTGGCCGCCGATTCCGGCCCCTCGGTCGCCGGCGCGCGGCCGTGGGCCTTGGCCATCTGCTGGTCCGGGCTCTGGTCGGTGCGCAGGTCCAACACGATCTCTCCCAGGATCTTGGGAATGTCGTTGCGCAGGCGTTTTACGTTCAAGTTGGCGCCGGCGGGCGCCTGGGTAACGGCGAACTCCACCGCGTCGTCGAGGATGCGCGGCGCGTTGGCCTGTATGAAGTCGGCAAGTCGCATAGGCACTCCGTGGCGTTGCTTCCAGGTCGTGGCGTTGACGGTCGTGGCAGTGACGGTGCTCATCCGGTTCCCTCCCTTCGCGACACGCAGGTGCGCGTCAGTCGGCGATGCTGCGCGGATCGCGCGGGTCATCGATGTGGATCTGCGTGTCGGCGGGCTGATCCGGGCCGATCGGCAGATCGTCCGGATCACCGGGATCGCGCGGCATCGGCGGCGGGTCCTGCTCCTCCGGGTGGTACGGATCGCTCGGCGTGCCCGGCGTGCTGGGCGTGCCCGGTTCGGACGGCGTACCCGGCGGCGTGGGCCGGCCGGGCGGTGTCGGCGTGCCCGGTGTACTGGGCTGGGGCGTGCCGTGTGCGGTGATCGGGTTCATGTCGGAGCTCCTGCGCGCCGGCAGCGGCGCGACTACAGGGAAGGCGCCTGCGGCGTGGCGACCGGTGTGGCATCGCCGGTGACCAGGTCGGCCCAGCGCATTTCCACGCCGTTGCGGCGCCCTTTTTGCACCAGCTTCAGGCCGGTGGGATCGATCGTGAGCGTGTAGGCCTGCTCGCCGATGGTCAGTTCGCGTCGCAGCGGTTTGTCGAGGGGTGTCATGCGTGCTCCTTGTCTTCAGATCTGCGGAGGATGGTGGCGAGGCTGTCCGTCGGTCGTGCCGGGTTCGCGCTCGGGATCGTTGCGTTCGTCATTGGTGCGCTTGCCGGGCGATTCGCCGGGCACGGCGGCACCGTCGGGACGACGCTGCTGTTCAAAATGATTGGGCACCACGGGTGTGGCGTCCTGGCTCTTGCGATCCATGGCGGATTCCTCGCTTGCGAGGGTCCAGCGTGGCCATGGCGACGTTGGCGATCCGTGAGGAAGGGGCCTGGATTTTCAGCAGGCAGTCACGCTAGGGCGCCAACACGACTGCGCGCTGAACATGTTGACGCCGCGCGCACGGTATTTTCACGACGACCGACGCAGCATCGGTCTCATGCTTTGCCAAGAACGTATCGATGCGCGTCTGTCCGACGCGGAAATCCTGGTCCGCTCCGGCGCCGATATCGGCGACCCGCACCGGTTTCTGCGCAGCCTGTGGACGCAGGTCTACGATGGCGCACCGATGCACCTGCGCTCTGCGGTGTTGCGTCGCCTGCATGCGCTGTCGCGTCACCTGGGCGTGAGTTACGTGCACGGCGAGTCCACGCAGTCGCCCGCGTAGCCGCTCCGCTTCCCCTCTCGCGTTATCTATGTCCGCGCCGCGACGGCGGCCGCGCTCAGCGCGTGGCCTGCAACCGCGCCAGCGCCGCTTCGATATCGTGCCGGCGGAACGGCTTGGCCAGCACCGGGGTGTCGGCGAAGCGCTCCGGCAATCCTTCCTGTCCGTAGCCAGTGGTGAACAGGAACGGGATGCCGCGCTCGCGCAGGGCATCGGCGACCGGGAAGGACTCGGTGCCGGCCAGGTTCACGTCCACCACCGCCATGTCGGTGTCCAGCGCCGGCAACTGACCCAGCGCCTGGTCCAGCGATGCGGCGGTGCCGGCCACTTCGTAGCCGAGCGTGGGCAGCAGTTCTTCCAGCAGCATGACCAGCATGAACTCGTCTTCGATGATGAAGACACGCGTGGGGGCGGCTTCCGTGGTCATGCGGCAACTCCTTCTTTGGCAAGCGGTGCGGTGATCTGGCAGACCACCCCGGTGGGCAGGAAATCGAGCGAGGTCTGGCCGCCCAGGTCGTGGCGCAGGCCACGTTCGATCAGGCGCGAGCCGAACCCGCGCCGCGCCGGTGCGACCACCGGCGGTCCGCCGACTTCTTCCCACACCAGCACCAGGCAGTCGCGGCCCTCGCGCCGTTCGCGCGTCCAGTGGATGTCGACACGTCCGCCCTCGGCCGACAGCGCGCCGTACTTCATGGCGTTGGTGCACAGCTCGTGCAGGGCCATGGTCAGGGCCAGGCCGCGCTGCGGGTCCAGGTCGATCGGCGGGCCGACCAGGTCGAAGCGCGAGGTGTCCTGCTGCACGCACGGGGCGATGGCGGTGCGCACGATCTCTTCGATCGGCGCGCGCACCCAGTGCTTGCGGGTCAGCATGTCGTGGGCCTGGGTCAGCGTGTGCAGGCGCGATTCGAAGCGGTCGTAGGCCAGCGCCACGTTGTCGGTGTTGCGCAGCGTCTGCAGGGCGATGGACTGCACGATGGCCAGGGTGTTCTTGACCCGGTGGTTGAGTTCGTTGAGCAGCAGGCGCTGGTGTTCGTCGTGCTGGCGGCGCGCGGTGATGTCGGTGGCGGCGCCGAACCATTCGGTGATCTCGCCGCCGATCGGGCGGATCGGCACGGCGCGCGAGGACACCCACGACCACCCGCCTTCGTGGTTGCGCACGCGGTGCTCGGCGCTGAAGGGGGTGCGGGTGGCGCGCGCGTGGGCGACGGCGTCGGCCACCAGGGTGCGGTCGGCGGGGTGGATCAGCACGTCCAGCCAGTCGGGGGTCAGCGAGCCGTGCGGGCCCAGCAGTTCGCTGCCGCCCACCACGTCCACTTCGCTCCAGTCGTGGTTGGTGCGGTAGACCATGTCGGAGCTGGCATCGACCATCGCGGCCAGGCGTTCTTCGCTCTTGCGCAGGGCTTCTTCGTGCCGTTTGCGTTCGGTGACGTCGCGGGTGGTGCCGGCGACGGCTTCGACCTCACCGCCGGGGCCGATCACCGGCACCAGCAGGTAGTCGTAGATGCGGCGGCCGTTGGTGCCGTTGAACGGCACGTCGCCGCGCACGGGGGCGCGGGTGGCGATGACCTGGTCGATCTCGCGGTCGTGCATGGCGGCATGCCAGGGTTCGTAGCCGAGTTCCAGGCAGGTCTTGCCGATGGCCTCGTCCCAGGTCTTGCCCCACATGGCCAGCAGCGCGGCGTTGGCGTAGGTGAAGCGGTGTTGCAGGTCCCACATGTAGACCAGGTCGGGCGTGGTCTGCAGCAGGGTTTCGTACAGGCGGAGGCGCTGCTCCGCCGGTGCGTGCAGGCCGCCTGCCATCAAGGAGTTGTCCATGGCGCGTGGGGTTCCGATGGCGTCACCTCACCTTATCGTCACCCGGCGTGGGGGACCCGTGAAACTTGGCAGGGATGCAGCGCCTGCGGAGGCTGCTGTTCAGAAAGCGGACAAACGAAAGGCCCCGCGATGCGGGGCCTTGGGTGTGCCTGCGTGCGCGCGCGATCAGATCTCGGGCGGGTTGGGTGTGCCGGGCGATACCGCACGGCGACGAACGAAGCGCGCAGCCAGGGCGTCGCGGGCGTCATCCACGCCCTTGTCCTTGCCGGCAGCCTTGATGACGGCGTAAACCTCCAGCGAAGCAGCCATCAGGTCGCTGCCGAGAGCGAGTTCGGTATCGGTGACGCGCTGGTGCAGCTGTGCCAGACGAAGGGAACACGGACGCAGGGCGTCGAGCGCCATCTGGTCCTGACGGAACGCCGCGATGTCGAAATCGCGCGGCATGATGCCTGGGTGCTGCTCAGCGACCGCAAGCGCCGTGGTGCAGAAGGCTTGCGATTTGGCGCCCATCTTGAAGAGGTCGCGGCGCTCGTCGTTGGTGAGGGCTATCAGGCTCTGGAGGTCGGCTTCCAGTGCGGTGATGGAAGCAAGGATGCGCTCTACGGTCTCGGCACCGAGTGTCAGGCTGATGCGGTTCTGCGTCATGGGTCTGTCCTTAGTTATGTTCTTGGTCATGCCGGCCGGGTCCGACCGGCAGGTGCAGCGTAGCGCGCACAAGCATCAATGCGACGTTGCGCGCACTAATGTTGGATTTCTCATGCGAACGATCTCGATCGGGGCGAATAGGCTGGTGCGTCAGGCGTTGTATGTGTTGACCCAGCCAAAAAGCCTGACGGCTCAGGCTTAGTATGTGTTGAAACAGCCACCTTGCCTGACTCGCCAAGCTTGGTGTGTGTTGAGCCAGCCGAAATGCCTGACGTGTCAGGCTTACTGTGTGTTGAGCCAGCCGAAATGTCTGACGCGTGAGGCTTACTGTGTGTTGAGCCAGCCAAATCGCGTGAAGCGTCAGGCCTTGTGTGAGTAGAGGGAATTCCGTCTATCGTCATCCCGGCCAGCCCCCTAGCCCTTCGCCTGCCACCTCAGATCGCCCAGCAAAGCGTCCAGTTCGCCGGCCAGATCGCCCAGGGTGGCGGACCAGGGGTGCGCTCCGAGGACCGATGACGGCAACGCGGCAGACGGCACGTAGCCTCTCGTCAGTACTGCCAACAAGCTTGCGATCAGCCGGCGTCAACTTGCGACGCGGCTACCTACAAGCTCAGCCCCAATTTTCACTACGTAATGGCAACTGATTCAGGGAATCTCTCACATCCCGCCATTGCGGAAGCACTTGATCCATCAAAGCGATGAAGCGGGGACCGTGCGTTGGATACCGGATATGGGCCATCTCGTGGACGAGGATGTATTCGAGGCAGTCGAGCGGCTTTCTTGCCAACTCGGTATTGAGCCGGATGTTCCGGGCCGCGGGATTGCAGCTACCCCATTTTGTTCGCATGCGCTGAACAAACACTTTGCTGACCCTGACTTTCAGCAGCGGCTCCCACTTCGCCAGCAATTGCTCGACTGCCGCCCTCACCAAGCCCCGATACCACTCCTGAAGGATTTCGCCACGCCGATCCGCATCGGTTCCTGGCCGTACGCCAAGTTGCAATTCACGATGCTTCAATTCCACAACAGGCGGTGCGTCATGTTCGACAATATTGAGCAAGTAGCGCCGCCCCCAGACGTAGTGACTCTCTCTCTGAAGATACTGCCGCGGGGTCTCGCGCGGCTGCACTTGCATCTTCTGTCGCTGACGCCTTATCCAGGGAAGCCTGGTTATCGCGAACAGCCGAATGGCCTCCAGCGCCATTCGCTCAGGCGCGGCAATACGTATCCGCCCATCGGGCGGATACACACTCAGGTGCAAGTGCTTGATCGGCTTGCGCACCACTTCGAGCACAAACTCACCAAGATTGAGCTTTGTCGCCATCAGTACTCAGCTTGCTGTTTGACGACAAGGAAAATTCTCTCAACCTCTGCCTCATCGCCAAGCACCTCAAATAGGGCAGCCTTGATGATCTGCTCACGCGACTGCACGCCACGCCAGTCGTCATAACGCACACGCTTGATGGCCTCATCCAACGCAACCACCATGCGCAACTTGGGATCCGCGTACTGAGCATGCTCATCCGCCACATGCCCTCCAGCCGAATCCAATGACGGCATCGGGATATTGTTGTAAAGCGCGCGCTTGCCCGGGGAGTCGAGCGCCGGCGGAATAATCTCGGCATGCCCGGCCTGCACTCGCTTTGCGATGTCGGCAATATGTCTCAAGTACTCTTCGTACTGGATGGCCTTCTCTTTGCGAAGACGAATTACTTCATCGAGTAATGCCGACATCCGCTCATAGAATGCAGGATCGCTCGCCTGCTCTTTCAGGATGTGGCCCCGGACATTGTTCTCGATGGTCTCGGCGACAGCTGCCTTGTTTCCCTTCAGCCCGCCAAGCTCGCGCGCAATCGCAGCGGCAATACCGGTCTTCACGATGAGCTCCAGCAGGCCAATATCATCGAACGGCGATATCTTCCTCGGCTCGTCGGCATGCACGTACGTGTCAAGGAGATGCCGCATGTCGGCCTCAAAAGGCTTGACATCAAGGGACTCCCCGCTCGCCTTGCGAACTATCTCGCGCACATTGACGTAGTGCTTCAGGCGCAGCTGGATGCGCTGGATGTCATGGGCCTGATAGCCCGCCGCCGCCAGATCGTCTGCGATGTTGGCATACGCACGGACCAGCCCGACCGTGGCCTTGTACAGGGCCGCCCGGTGCGGCTCGCGCTCCTTCAAGTCGCTGGCAATCTCGGTATTGCCGCAGAAGTAATGAATATGCTCCAGCTCGCCTGCAGGCTGTTCCACCGGCTCGCACAGCAGGTGCAACTGCTCGAGCGCCTGATCCAATCGTTCGCGCCCCTTCTTCAGGCGATCCTGCAGCATCACCTCCGATTCGGCGCCGCCGGCGCTGTGGTCCAACTCAGCGCTGTACACCGCAATGGCGTTCTCCACTTTCTTGAAAAGATCCTTGTAATCGACGATGTAGCCGAACTCCTTGTCCTCGCCATCCAACCTGTTGGTTCGGCAGATCGCCTGGAACAGGCCGTGGTCCTGCATCGACTTGTCGATATAGAGGTACGTACAGGGCGGCGCATCGAAGCCGGTCAGCAATTTGTCCACCACCACCAGCAGCTTCATGTTGGCCGGCTCTTTGATGAAACGATCCTTGGCCCACTCCTCGTAGGTCTCGGTCTTGCTCATCGGCCGCTTGGCGGTCACATCCTGCAACAGTTCGACATAAGTACTGTAGATGATCTGCTTGTCGGTTTCCGTATTGGCGCCTGTCTCCTCCAGCGTCACGTTCCTGACCTCCGGATCGTATGAGGTCACCAGCGCACACTTGCCCTTGAGTGGCGTGGCCTGCAACAGCAGGTAGTAGCGGCACGCTTCAAAGATGCTGGAGGCCACCAGGATCGCATTGCCGCGCTCACTCGACAGACGTGGCTTGACGCCGAAATCGAACACGATGTCGGCCACCACACGGCCCATGCGGGCCTTGGAACTGAGCACGCTCTGCATCGTGCCCCACTTCGCCCGAAGTTCGGCCCTCTGCCAGTCATTCAGGCCCTTCGTCTTCGCCTCGAACCAGGCGTCGATCCTGTCCTGCGACCCCAGGTGCTGATCGATATCGCGCGCCTCATAGATGAGATCCAGCACGACCTCATCTTCCACCGCCTCACTGAATTTGTAGGTATGGATGTAACTGCCGAACACCTCCAGACTGGTCTGCGCGTCCTTCTTCAGCAATGGCGTCCCAGTGAAGCCGATGAATACCGCATGGGGCAGCAACGCCTTCATCACCTTGTGCAGGCGACCGCTCTGGGTACGGTGACATTCATCGACAAACACGTAGACCTCCCCCACAGCAGGGCCAGGCTGCGCTTCCAGCTCCTTGATGAAGGCTTCAAAGGCTTTTTCGTCCCGCCCACGGGACTCCAATCCGAACTTGTGCACCAACGAACACAACAGGCGAGGCGACGCTTGGGCAAGCTGCCTCATCAGGTCACGGCCGCTTCTGGTGCGATAGATCGCCTCGCCTGCCGCTTCGAATACGCCCTTGATCTGCTTGTCGAGCTCGTCGCGATCCGTGACGATGGCAACCCTGGCATGCGGATTGTTCTCCAGGATCCACTTGGCCAGCAGCACCATCACGATGCTCTTGCCACTGCCCTGGGTATGCCAGATGACCCCGCCCTTCTTCTGGCGTATGTGTTCCTGCGCAGCCTTGATGCCGAAGTACTGATGGACGCGGGGCAGCTTCTTGATGCCCCCATCAAAGAGCACGAAGTCGTACATCAACTCGATCAAGCGGTCCTTGCGGCACATCTTCAGCAGATACTTGTCGAGCTTGAAGCCTGCGTTGTCGTGCTCGTCCTCCTTCCATCGTAGGAACATCTTCTCGGGTGTTTTGATCGTGCCGTACTGCAACCCCTCGGAATCGTTGCCGGCAAACACGAACTGCACCGTACTGAAGAACCAGGCATTGAACTCGGGCTCCTGGTTGGACAGACTCTGGCGAATGCCTTCGCCGATGCTCACCCGGCTGTTTTTCAACTCGATCACGCCGATGGCAATGCCATTGACGTAGAGCACCAGATCCGGGCGCCGTTCGAAGCCACCCTTGAGCGTAACTTCCTCGGCGATGGCGAAATCGTTGGCATCCGGTTGCTGCCAATCGACAAGATCGACGTTCCCGGTGACTTCTCCGGCCTCTGTCTTCACCTGGACGCCGTACCGAAGCAGGCTGTAGACCGCCTGGTTGTTGTCGTACAGGCTGCGGCCGTGGTGGTTTGCCTCGGTGCGCAACCGGTGCAGGACGATATTGATTTGCGCATCGCTGTGGCCGCGGCCGCGTAGCCACGCGCCCAGCCAAGCTTCCTCGATGTTGCTGTTGTCGCGGTCAGACCAGTCGCCGAGATACGTGTAATCCAGCTGATCGCGGAACAGCGCGACGATGCGGTTCTGGGTGGCGCGCTCGGGGGCACCTACGAAGTTCATGTCATGGCTCCCAGCGGTGCGTCTGGCATCAACAACCTGACGCCAGACGTATCCCGCCGGGCCATGCCGGGGCCCAACGCCGCGCCCCCGATACAGCAAGAAATCCCTTCAGGACAACGATGTGTCATGGTCACCCCTGGATGAACCCCTGCAACGTGGCACGGATGCCCGCAAACCCCGCCGCCGGCCTTGCCCCTGCGGATACGGGTATAATTATGCTGTCCCTGTCGCCGGTGAATCCCATGGCCCGCAAGCCGCTCCCCGCCAAGACGCCCAGCAAGCAGGCCATCTTCCGTGCCGTGGCCAGCTCCACGGCCATTGAGACGGGCAAGCCCGTACGCATGCTTGAAAAGCTGCTGCGCGACGGCCCCTCCGGCGACAAGACGACCCGGCTGCGCTCTCTGGTCCTGGCCAAGTAGCTCCCTCGGCATCACCCCTCCGTTCCCAGCGCCAGCGTCACCAGCCTCTGCATCGGCGCATAGTCGCCACCCTGCCCGTGACGGATGGCGGCAAAGTAGCGCTCCTTGTCGGCGTCCCACGTGCTGTAGTCGAGGGGCTCGTGTCCGGCCTGTACCGCCATCACATCCGCCAGCAGACGCGCCACGCGGCCGTTTCCCTCGCGGAAAGGATGAATCAGGATCAGTTCGACATGGCACAGGGCAATGGCCTGCGCCAGCCCGGCTTCATCCAGCCCCTCACAGGGCGTGTAGCGCTGCAGGCAATCGCGCTCGAAATCCTGCAACAACTTCGGCACAAGCGCCGCATTGGCGAACAGGAAGCCGCCCTTGCTGACATTGACGGTGCGCAGGGCACCCGCGAAGTCGTAGAGATTGCCCAGCCAGCGCCGATGCCAGGTCGTCAGGTCGGCGACCAACAGCGTGCGGTCGGGCAGACTGTCGATCAATACCGCTTCGTACAGCTGCCCCAGCAGCAGCAGCTCCGCCTCGGCGATCTCGTCGGCACTGGTGATGCCCAGCTTGTTGGCCAGCACCTGGTCATCGGAGCCCGGTTGCATCGCGCCCTGCGGACCATCGACTTGGTAGCGATTGCTCATCCGGCGTTGCTCCGTCAGCCCTTCACCAGTTTGAAGCTGATCTGGTAGCGGTAAAAGTCGATTGCAGGCGTCATCATCAGCGCGCGACGGATCTTCTGGTCATCTTCCAGCGCGATGATCACCCCGCGCACCGTCTGGTCGGCCTCCGCCAACTCGTCCTGCACATAGCCCATGTAGCGCAGGGTCTGCCCGACCACCGCATCGCTGGCCCGGCCCTTCTTCAACTCCACCACCAACAAAGTGCGTTTGTCTTTGCTCACGGCGAGGATATCCAGCGGCCCGGTATCGGTCGGGTACTGCGAGCCCACCGGTTCGCCATCCTCGGCATAGATGTCGTACTGGCGGCCCAGGTCAGTCTGGGCCCAGTTGTCGACCAGGAAGTCCTGCAGGTGCCGCTCCAGGGCAAAGGAGGTCGCATCCTCTACTGCCGGATCGGTGGCGACCAGCAGGGGAGCAGCTACACCGCCGATCAATTGCTCGAGTTCCGCACCGTAGCGGGACACGTCCGAGACGGTGCCGATGGAGCTGGCCGAATTACGCAGCGCATCACTCATGTCGGCACGGGCGATGCTGGCCGGCAACCAGCGCACAGGACGGCGATGCGGCAGCACGCCTCCGGGCACATACAGGTAGTCGCCCGTGACTTCGCCCACGCGGTAGCTGCCCGTGCCGTCGGGACTGAGGACGATGTCGCCGGTACGGACGCCCTTGCAGATAGTCCAGGTGAATCCGCACCACAGGCCCAGCGCGATCTTGGAGCGATCGGGCCATTCCTGCTGCAACTCGGGGATGAAGTGCCGGTTGAAGGCACGGAAGTCATCGGTCAGATCGCGGGCGATATCGCGCTGGATGTCACCGAAGCCGGAGCCGATGAAGCCACCGGCAAAGCATTCCTTGGCGTGGATGCTCTTCCGACCCAACATCACGCGGTAGTAGTGTTTCATACGAGGCGGATCCTTCCAGTCAGCAGTTCTTGCATCATGCCCTGCTTGATTTGGCGGGCTTTGGTGAGCTTTCCTTCCAGCGCTTGTATCTCGCGATCTATGTCGGTCAAGACGCTGGCAATGGCAGCTTGTTCGTCTGGCTGCGGCGCTTCGATCTCGATCTGCTCGATTGTCTTGGCGTTCAAGCTCGGAACCCCCGATGCCTCGTTGTATTGCTTCCATTGAATCAAGCAGAATCGATAGAAGAGGAACTTTGCGCTGTTTGGCGCATGGACGTCCGAGTAGAACAGCGTGTCGACCGACCAGAACGGGGCGTCCATGTACTGAGGTCGATCTATCGTTCCTTTTCGACCGATCAGTACGGATGGCTGTGCCCATAGGTAGGCCGAGGCCCTACCGATTGCTCCGCCTGTCGCAAGAATCGGATATTGACCATCGATAGCTTCAACTTCGTGCTGACTCTTTCCGTGACGGATCGCAAGAAAACTCCCCAGAGGCTTCAGCTTCCAAGCATCACGGAAGCCCGGAAGACGCCTCTTGCCGGTGAGCAGTTCCTGCATGGCGCCCTGCTTGATCTGGCGCTTCTTGGCGAGCAGTTGTTCCAATGATTCGATCAGGGCATCCGCATCGGACAGCGCTTCGGAGATGCTCGCTTGCTCTGCGCGTCGCGATGGCAATGGAATGAGGAGATTGCTAAGCGTCCCCTGATTAAGATTAATCATTGTGGTGCCGACTGACGCAGCTTCGATCGCTGCAACAGTTCGGGTGTCTGACAGCACCCGCTGGACGAACCGTCCATCAAGGGTTGCTTTAGGACGAACAATCATCGAGCCGGTTCCGCAAAGCCAGCCGTCGGCCGACGGTTCGACGACGGCACAGCGGCCCATGTCTCCTCGTCGCCCAATGACTACCTCACCTGCACATAGACGAAACTCAGAAAGTCGTTGCGCAGCGGACGCTGAGATTGTCATGCGCAGCGTAGGAACAAGCTTCCCATCAACAATCTGCATGGGGTTAATGATCGGAACACCACCATATACATAGTCCGACTTGTGTAGCGCACTCCCAAACGGCCCTGTTCGGAACGTGGCATGGCTTCCAAGCTTCTCGACATTCCAATCCTCCGGAATCACTCCGACTTCGGTCTGCTTGTATCCAAGCATCACACCCATGCGAACCCCATTCTCTCTAGATGCCGATTCACTTTCATCTCCAGCTTGGCGACCAGATTCGCGGCCTGCGGCAACGGCGTCTCGTAACGCTCGGCTAACTCCTTCACCCGCGCGGTAAGCCGCTGGCTGATGCGATCCATCTCGCCATGGATATCGGCGTCCAGCGTGGCTAGCCACTTGTCGTCCACCACCAGCACCTTGGTCGCGGTCTCGCTGAGCTTCGGGTAGCGCGCCAGCACCGCCGCATCAAGCGCGGCCTCGGCATCCTTCACCTGCTTCTTCAACTCGACCTCCTGAGTGCTGAGCTTCAGCCACGCCGCCAGCGCAGCGGCCTCCGCCTTCGCCTCCTTGTCACCCTTGATCTCCTTCAACCGCGCGGCCACGTTCGCCTTGTTGACCTTGTCCAACTCGGCATAGGCGCCTTCATCACCGCCGTGCTCCTCTTCCAATTCGGCCAATTGCGCCGTCACCTGCTCCAACTTTGCGGCAAGTGCATCGATGGCCGCCTGATCGGCGGCAAAGTAACGCGCCACCATCAGCGGCTTGGGCACTAGATCACAAGCCCAGCCCTTGTCGATCTGCTTGTCGGGCTTGCCGTTCTTTCCCTTCTTCGTCTCGATCACACGGTACGGCATGGCCTTCCAGCCATCACTGGCGATCAGATAGGCGTCGTCCTGCATGATCGTCGCCCAGTAATCCATCACATGCTGGTAGACCGCGTAAGCATCTATCAGCGGGCGTCCCTTGTAATGGGCCAGCAAACGCTCGGCAACATCGACGATCAGCTCCTTGGGATGAAAGCCTGGCTTGAGCGCCTTGAGCCGCTTGGCCTCGGCATCGCGCCAAGCCTGGAAGTGTGCGTTCATCCCGTTGATGAAGGCGGTGAACTGTGGATGGTCATAGATGGTGGACTTGATGGCGGCCTTATCAATCGCCAGGTCCACGTAACCCTTGCGGTTGGGCTTGAACAACGCAGCGCGTAACTTGGGACACACTTCCCAGTACGGCTGCAGCGCATCGATGTCGGCAACCGGGATGCCGCCCTTGAGGTGACCCTCGATGTCCTGACGGTCCTCCGTCTGCTGGCTGTCGATGTAGCGCGGCAGGTTGAGGTTCCAGTCGTTCTTCTCGATTTCGTCAAAGCCGACCATGCGCGCGTAACGCGGGTCGCTTCCGTCCTGCTTGCTGAAGGCATCGACGATGCGATGAATGTCCTGCTCGCGTAGACGGTTCTTCGGCCCGTCCTTCATGAAGCCGGCGCTGGCATCGACCATGAAGATACCTTTGCGTGCCGCCGCGCCCTGCTTGTCGATGACGACAATGCAGGCGGGGATGCCGGTGCCGTAGAACAGGTTGGCCGGCAAGCCGATGATGCCCTTGATATAGCCCTTGCGGATCAGCGCCTTGCGGATTTCAGCTTCGGCATTGCCGCGGAACAGCACGCCGTGCGGCAGGATGCAGGCGCCCTTGCCGGTGCTCTTGAGCGAACGGACGATATGCAGCAGGTAGGCATAGTCGCCTTGCTTGGCCGGCGGCACGCCAAAGGTGTCGAAGCGGCCGTAAGGGTCATGCAGCGGATCAATGCCCGTGCTCCAGCGCTTGTCGCTGAAAGGCGGATTGGCGACGACGTAGTCGAAGGTCTTGAGCGCGCCGCCGTCCTTGAACTTGGGATCGGCAAGGGTGTTGCCCTGCACGATTGCGGCGCCTGGGTTGTTGTGCAGGATCATGTTCATGCGCGCCAGGCCGCTGGTCGCTACATCCTTCTCCTGGCCATAGAGCGTGACCGGAGTGCCGGCTTCATCGGCGATCTTCAGCAGCAGCGATCCCGAGCCACAGGTGGGGTCATATACGGTCGTGGCGGCGCTGGTCTTCGCACTGCGAATGCCGAGCACCTGCGCCATGATCCGGCTGACTTCGGCCGGCGTGTAGAACTGGCCCTTGCTCTTGCCACTCTCGGTAGCGAAGTGACGCATCAGGTATTCGTAGGCATCGCCGAGGATGTCGTCGCCGTCGGCGCGGTTCTTCGAGAAGTCCAGCGCCGGGGTTTCAAAGATGGCAATGAGGTTGGTCAGACGCTCGACCATCTCCTTACCGCTACCGAGCTTGCCGGCATCGTTGAAGTCGTACTCGCTCAAGTCGAGTTTGTTGGTGTTGGCGAGCGGCGCGATGATCTTCTTGTTGATCTGGTCGCCGATGTCGGGCCTGCCCTTCAGGGCCACCATGTCCTTGAAGCTGGCCCCTTTGGGAACGGTGATGGGCGCAAAGCGCTGGCCGGCGTACTTGTCGCTGATGTACTTGATGAACAACAGGACCAGGACATAGTCCTTGTACTGGCTGGCATCCATGCCGCCGCGCAACTCGTCGCAACTGGCCCAGAGTGAGGAATAGAGTTCGGATTTCTTGATTGCCATCTTCTGTTCGCAGTTTTCCGTGTTTCTAAAAAGCAAAAAAGGCCCCGCAACGCGAGGCCTGTGAGGGGTGGTAGCACCTGGGCCACTGGAAACGATGGCCAGCGGACAGCCACATTCCAGCGAGCACCGGTGGCGGGCAACATCGCTGGATCATCATAGCGTGCGTGCCTAACCGTTGCCCTGCACCGCGACACACGGTATTCACTCCCTTGAGCAGCATGGCGTACCCAGGGATGCCCTCGGGACGCGCCGGCTAATGTCAGAAGACCGGACGAAGCGCTGCCCCGCCTACCACCTGAGAAAATCCGTCACCAACTCCCCCACTTCCTCCGGGTACTGGTGATGCGGCGCATGCCCCGTCTGCGAATAGAACACGAAGCGGGTATCGCGCAGGGCGCCGATCAGGGGGAACCAGTTCTGCCCCGCCGTGCTGGTGTCGTGGTCGCCGGCGACCAGCAGGATGGGCAACGCCAGCCGCGTCAGCTGGCCGCGCCGGTCCGCCGCATCCGCATGGAACCCGCCGGCCGCCTTGAAGTACCGATCGAACTGCGCCTGCGTGGCCGGGATATGCGCCTCCACCCCCGCCCGCTGGCGGATACGCACGTGCGAGGCCTTCGCCCGTTCACGGCTGAGCGCCGAGGCCGGCTCGAAGAACAGCACCTCCTCGTCGGCCAGATCGTTGACCGGCTTCAGCGCGCGCTCCAGGAACGCCGGCTGCAACGGAATGTCGTTCTTGCCCGGCGGATTGGTGGCCAACAACACCAACCGCTCCACCCGGCCCGGCCGGTCGATCACATACGCCTGCGCCAACAGCCCACCCCACGACCAGCCCAACAGGTCGAACCGTTCCAGCCCCAGCGCATCGGCCAGCCCGTCGAGCAGCTTCACCCCGCTCTCCATCGAATCCGGCTGCGTGCCGGTGGAATGGCCGATGCCCGGCAGATCGAACACATACAGCGTGTGGTGCCGCGCCAGCGCATCGAGGAACGCCGGGTCCCACGTGTCGATCGTGCCGCGGAACCGGTTGACCAGCAGCAGCGGCGTGCCCTGGCCGAACGTGCGGTAGGCCACCGTGTCGGCGCCCACCGCCACCGTCTGCGTGGGCGCGCGCAGCGCATCGGAGGCCTGCGCGGGCGAGAGCGCCACGGCGGCGGTCGCAAGGAGAACGGCAAGGAGGATGCTGCGCATGGAAACCCTCGTGTCGGTGCGGTGGCGGAAGGGCGCACGCCAGCGATCGCATGCCGGCAGGCGCGGCGCCTGCCCTGCCCCGTCGCACGGCGCCGGCCGGCCCGGACACCACGGTGCGCGCCGTGCGCCTGGCCGTCATGCCGCATGCGTGGGAGCGCGGCGTCACCCGGATGGGGGGCCGCAGGCGCCGGCGCGGCGCTTCATGCCGGGACGTCGCGGTCCCTCGCCTGCCCGCGGCGCCGCGCCCGTACCCGCGCGCCCCGCGCGATCGCCAGTTCCACCTGCGTGCCCTGCCCCGGCGTGCTGGTGATGCGCAGCTCCGCGCCGATGTCGGCCGCGCGCTCGCGCATGCCGCACAGCCCCCAGTGGCCCGCACGCGCGCCCCGGCGCCGCACCTCCTCGGCGATGCCGCGCCCATCGTCGCGGAAGCGGAAGACCACCTTGCCGCCGACCGCGCGGATCTCCACCTCGATCCGCCGCGCCTGCGCATGCCGGAACGCATTGCACAGCGCCTCCCGACCGATCCAGTACACCTCGTCGCGCACCACCGGATCCAGCGGCGGCAACCGGCTGTCCGCCGTCACCTCGAACACCGCCGGATGCACCTGCGCCAGCTCGCGCCCCAGCCGCATGAACGCCGCCGGCAGCGCCTCCTGCACCGACGCCTCGGCGATGCGCAACGAATGCACGCGTTCGCGCCCCTCGACGATGGCCTCCTCGCCGCGGTCCATCGCCTGTTCCAGCGCCACCCGCACCGGATCGTCGCCGGACAGCCCGCTGGCGGCGGCCTGGAAACGCAACAGCAGCCCCTGGAAACTCTGCAGCAGCGTGTCGTGCAGCTCGCGCGCGATGCGCTCGCGCTCGCGGTGGCGCTCCTCGAACCGCATGCGCATGCGCTGCGACACCCGGCGCAACCGCCACTGCCAGGCCGCGTAGACGGCTGCGGCCAGGCTCAGCCCGCACACCGCCACGAACCACCACGTCTGAACGAAATGCGGCGCCACCGAGAAGGCGAGCGTGGCGCTCTGCGGACTCCACACCCCGCTCTCGTTGGCCGCCTGCACCTGGAAGCGGTAATCGCCCGGCGCCAGGCTGGTGTAGTAGGCCACGCGACGGTTGCCCGCCTGCTGCCAGGCCTCGTCGAACCCCTCGAGCCGGTAGCGGAAGCGCACGTGCTCGGGATAGGCCAGGCTGCTGGTGCCGTAGCGGATCTGGATGTCGCGCGTGCCGGGCGCGAACGCGCGCCCGTCCTGCGGCGCGTAGTCCACCGATCCCGCCGCCAGGCCACGGATGCTGGCCGTCGGCACCACCGGGTTGTAGTGGCGCCGGGCCGGATCGATCATCGCCAGCCCCTGGTTGGTGGTGAACCAGAGACGGCCGGTGCCGTCGGCCACGATGGTGGAGGCCAGCGCGGACTGCTGCGCGATGCCGGGCATGCCGTCGGCGGTGTCGTACAGCCGGCCGTCGAGATGGCCGCTGCGCGGCGCGCGCGCCAGCACGTCGGCGGGCACCTGGAGCACGCCGTTGACGCCGCTCAACCAGACCCCGCCACCACGGCCGGCGTGGATGCCGGTGATGCCGTTCAGGCGCGTCCGGTCGTTGGCCTGCAGCGCATGCACCTGGCCATCGCGCAGCAGCGCCACGCCGTTCTCCCCGCCGGCCAGCAGGCCGACGGCCACGCGCGCGAGCGACGAGACCGTGCCGATGTCCAGACCGTCGCCGCCATCGAACGCGCGCAGGGCGCCGTTGCGCCAGTGCACGAGGCGGCTGCCGGTGTAGCCGATCCAGACCGACCCGTCGGTGTCGCGCAGCAGCGAGGTGGCCCCGCGCGCGGGAATGAGGCCGGCCCCCACGCGGCGCCACGCGGTGCCGTCGTAGTGGTACAGGCCATCGCCTTCGCGCATCACCAGCAGGCCCGCGGCGCCGTCGCCGGTCACGGCGCCCAGGGGTCCCGTGCCCGGCACGTCCAGGTCGCGCAGACCCGCCGGCGTGTACCGGTACACGGTCTGCCAGGTCGCGAGATAGACGTGCGGGCCCACGGCCTGCACGGCGTAGATCCGCTTGCCGGGGGATTCGGCCAGCCACGTCAGGGTCTTGCCATCGACGCGGTACAACTGGCGCTCGCTGGACACCAGCAGGCCGTGCGTGGCGGAGAACGCCATGCCGTACACGCCGTCCTGGCTCAGCCGCTCGTCCTGCAGCCCCTGCACGCTGCTGGGACGGAAGCGATGCAGGCCCATGTTGGTGCCCACCCAGATGTTGCCCTCGCGATCGGCCAGCAGCGGAATGGCCCGGTCCGAGGCCAGGCCGTTGCGCTCGCGGATGATCGCGCTGGCGTCCTGCTCGCGCAGCGCGTGGCCGCGCGCGAAGGCATCCAGCCGCGCCACCCGCACCACCCCGCCGCGCCGCCGGTCCGTGCCCCACAAGGCGCCCTGGCGGTCCAGCCGCATCGACGCGAAATGGCCGAACCCGGGCATCTGCGGCGCGTCCGGCGCCGCCAGCGACAGCGAGCGCGTGCCATGCGCGCCGTCCGAGACCCACAGCGCGCCGCCGGGGGTTTCCAGCAGCGAGGTGTAGAGCCCGGTCGCGATGCCGGTGGGCACGAAGCGTGCACCGCCCGGCGGCAGGTTCATCAAGGTGTTGCCGGCGGTCACCCACAGGGTGCCCTGCGAGTCCAGCATCACGTCATCGGCGTAGGCGTACGGGAAGCCGGTGTCCGCGCCGATCCGTCGCCAGTCCTGGCCGTCGAAGCGGTACAGGCCGGTGAACGAGGCCACCCAGATGTGGCCGGCGCGGTCTTCGACGATGCGCATCACCAGGCCGGACGGCAGGTGCGGCGACGGCGGGTAGTGACGCAGCGTGCCCTGGTCCAGCGTACTGATGCCGCCCGGATAGAAGCCGATCCACAGCCGGCCCCGGCGGTCGCTGAGCAGGGCGGTGATGTTGCTGGAGGCGAATCCCTGGCCCTGCGGCGGGTTGTAGCGCTCGAAGCGGAGGCCGTCGAACTGGTAAAGGCCGACGCCGGTGCCCAGCCAGAGCGGTCCACTGCGATCCTGCGTCAGCGCCCAGATGTCCGGCGGCGCGCCGTCGCGCTGGGTCCATGTGCTGCGGTGGTAGTCCATCCCCTCCTGCGGTGCCGCCGCGGCGAACAGCGCAGGCAGCCACAGCAGGCCCAGGATCGGCCCGAGCCAGAAGCGCCTCCTCCACGTGCAGGGTGAACCCGTCGACACGCCGTCGTCCCCGATCCCGGCCAGCGTGTATCCATGCGGCCTGCGAGGACGCCGCGCCTCCCCAATTCGGGTAGGTGGATGGCGTGGGCAAGATACAGCGGGTGCTTACCCGCTTTTCCGAAAGCCGGCGACGCGGCGTGGCGTGACGGGCATGGGGCCGCGCGCGCCGGCTCACACCAGGCGCGTGATTGCACCGTGTCAGGACCGGCGGCCTCAATCCCGCAACGTCAACGCCGGCTGCTCATCGATGGTGCCGTCCTCGTTGACCACCACATGGCGGTCGCCTTCGCGGTTGAACAGAACGGGGACGGGGGTCTTGAAGAGGGGGCGGCGGACGAACGTCAGGCGCCAGTGGAAGGTTTCCATGGTGTGGATGGTGGCCTGCTGCGCGGGCGTGAGGCCGGCGAGCAGCGTGGCGTGGTCCATCTTCGGGGCGCCCTTCCGACGCTCCGGACTGCGGGGAGGGTTGCCGGCGGTGTCCGGCGCTTGGGTATCGCGGGGGCGATGGGGATCCGACATCGGGTGAGGGGCTCCTGATGGCGTGGACAGAGGCGCGCGCCAGGGGCACGCGCGTGGGTACACCGTGTATCGGCGGTGCGGAACGGAACGTGAGGATGTGGGGCTGGCGTGGGGGATTTGTTCAGTGAAGGGGCTAGGAGCTGCCCCTCATCCGCCCCGTATCAAGTACGGGGCAGGCTCATCGGCACCTTCTCCCCGCATTGCGGGGAGAAGGAACGGCGCAGTCAGGCGCGGAGCTGGAGGGTGGGTTGTTCGTTGAGGGTGCCGTCTTCTTCGATGACCACGTAGCGGGTTTCCTCGCGGTCGAACAGCACCGGGATGGGGGTCTGGAAGAGGGGACGGCGCACGAAGGCCAGGCGCCACTGGAAGATCTCCAGCGCTTCCAGCGTCATCAGCTGCGCGGGCGTGAGACCGGCGCGCAGAGCGTCGGCCTGCTGCGCGGCCGCGGCCTTGCGGCGCTCGGGGGCGGTCGGCCGGCTGGCCGGGGGGGAGACGGGCCAGGGTCCGGTGATGACGGCGGCTCGGGCGGCATTGCGATACATAGGAAACTCCAGCGATAACGGCGACACCTGTCAGCGGTAACGGCCGCGCGCGGCCGTCTTTTAGGGTCGCCAGCGCGTTGCAAGAGCTGTGCCGGAACGGCGCGCGCCGGCCTGCAACGCGCCGCAGCGCACGCGCCCGCTCAGTCGCGCAGCTTCAGCGTGGGCTGTTCGTCCAGGGTGCCGTCTTCGCGGATGACGATGTAGCGCTCGTTGTTGCGGTCGAACAGCACCGGGATGGGGGCCTGGAACACCGGGCGGCGCACGAAGGCCAGGCGCCAGCGGAAGCTCTCCAGCGAGGTCAGCGTGGCTAGCTGCGCACGCGTCAGGCCGGCGCGCAGCTTGTCGGCGTCGTGGCGGGGCAGCGGTTCGCGGCGGTCGATGATGTAGGGCGGGGCAACGGAGGCGTCCAGCAGCAGGACGTCGTCCGTCGGATGATTCAACTCGGACATGCGGCAAAGCTCCACAAAACAGGCGCGCACGGTCGGACGGCACGGGCGTGCCGACACAGGCGCAATCGATGGGATGGATGGTGCGGGCGCGGAACCGGGAGAACCCTGGCCCGTGCGTGCCGCAAGAAAAAGCCCCGCGTTCGCGGGGCTTCCTTTCGCTGCGGCGTGCATTCCGTGCACCCCTGATTAGTCGCGTTACTGTCGTGTCACAGGACAGTACCCACCTGAACGTAGAGCGGGTTACGCGAACGGATCCTGCAGCACCATGGTGTGGTCGCGGTCGGGGCCGGTGCTGACGATGGCCAGCGGGCAGCCGGACAGTTCTTCCAGCGCGCGCAGGTAGGCACGCGCGGCCGGCGG
Organism: Pseudoxanthomonas sp. Root65; assembly: GCF_001427635.1. Classification (NCBI taxonomy): domain Bacteria; kingdom Pseudomonadati; phylum Pseudomonadota; class Gammaproteobacteria; order Lysobacterales; family Lysobacteraceae; genus Pseudoxanthomonas; species Pseudoxanthomonas sp. Root65. The sequence goes on along the minus strand of NZ_LMHA01000002.1, from coordinate 220,738 downwards.
CAGCTTGTCCCACTCGGTGACACCGTGGGTGTTCTCGTCCCAGCCCGGGAATTCCAGGTAGACCGGCGTGCACTCCTCCCAGCCGCCGGCATCCAGCGGCGCGTATTCGGTGCGCTTGCCGCGGTATTCGTAGGCGATGCAGATCTTCAGCGTCTTCATGCCGTCCAGCACGTCGAGCTTGGTGATGCACAGGCCGGAGATGCCGTTGATGGCCACGGCACGCTTCAGCGCGACGATGTCCATCCAGCCGCAGCGGCGCGGACGGCCGGTGGAGGCGCCGTATTCCTGGCCGCGGTCGCGGATGCCCTGGCCCACGTCGTCATCCAGTTCGGTCGGGAACGGACCGCCGCCCACGCGCGTGGCGTAGGCCTTGCAGATGCCCAGCACGTAATCGATCGCATCCGCACCCACGCCGGTGCCGGCGAACGCACCGCCGACGGTGGTGTTGGAGCTGGTGACGTAGGGATAGGTGCCGTGGTCGATGTCGAGCAGCGCACCCTGTGCGCCCTCGAACAGCACGCGCTTACCCTGCTTGCGCAGGTCGTGCAGGATGCCGGCGACGTCGGACTTCATCGGCTGCACGTATTCCCCGAAGGCGAGCGCTTCGTCGTAGGTCTTCTGGAAATCGACCGCTTCCACGCCCAGGTACTTGGTGAGCACGAAGTTGTGGTAGTCCAGCGCCGTGCGCAGCAGTTCTTCCAGCTGCTTGGGGTAATGCAGGTCGGCCACGCGGATGCCGCGGCGCGCCACCTTGTCCTCGTACGCCGGGCCGATGCCGCGCCCGGTGGTGCCGATGGCCTTGCCGCCGGCGGCCTTCTCGCGCGCCTGATCCAGGGCGATGTGGTACGGCATGATCAGCGGCGTGGCCGGGGAGATCTTCAGGCGCGAACGCACTTCCACGCCGGCCGATTCCAGTTCGTCGATTTCCTTGATCAGCGCGGCCGGCGACAGCACCACGCCGTTGCCGATCAGGCACAGCGCGTCGGGGCGCAGGATGCCGGAGGGAATCAGGTGCAGGACGGTCTTCTTGCCGCCGATCACCAGCGTGTGGCCGGCATTGTGGCCGCCCTGGAAACGGACGACGGCTCCGATTTCCTCGGTGAGCAGATCGACGATCTTGCCCTTGCCTTCATCGCCCCACTGGGCGCCGAGAACGACGACTGACTGACCCATGACGGGTAACTCCTCGATTGTTGGCGGCCATCGGGGCCACCGGAAGGGTCGTGCTGGTCCACGGCGCCGTTGCCGCCGGCAGACTCCATCGGGGAGCCGCCCGCCACGCCAGGCCCAGACACGGAAAAAGCCGGCGGACTTCCCACGCAGGGAGCCCATCCGGCTTTTGTGCATTATCCGGGTTTAGGGGGACGGGGGCTACCCTGGTGGGGATGGTGGGGGCGTTGGGAATCGCGCGAAGAGCGGCCCCTCATCCGCCCTTCGGGCACCTTCTCCCCGCCAGCGGGGAGAAGGAAAAGCTCACGGCGGGCCCTCTTCACCTCGCGCCTGCTCAAGCTCTCCCTTCCCCTCCCAGACGGGGAGAACGAACCGCCAGGCGCGCCGGGTCATCTCCTTCTCCCTGCGAAGCGGGGAGAAGGTGCCGAAGGCGGATGAGGGGCGCTTTCCTATCCGCCCCCGGGCCAATCCCCGATGTGCTCCGCCACGCCTCCCCAGCAGGCTGCTCCCACCCACAGGAGGCAGCCCCATGCGCAGCACCCGAAACCACCAACGCGAGCGTAGCCTACGCCGTGACCAGACCGAAGCCGAATGCGTGCTATGGCAGCACCTGCGCGACCGCCGCCTGTTGGGACGGAAGTTCAGAAGGCAACATCGGATTGGGCCGTACTTCGCCGACTTTGCCTGCCTGGAAGCCGCATTGGTGATTGAGCTGGATGGGAGCCAGCATTTGACGCAGCAGCGTCACGATGGCGCGCGTACACGCTTTCTGGAAACGCAGGGATACCGGGTGCTGAGGTTCTGGAACGATGACGTACTGCGCGAGACGAATGTTGTGCTGACTGCGATCACCGCCGCGCTCGCCCCTCATCCGCCCCTTTATTAAGTACGGGGCAGGCACTCCGGGCACCTTCTCCCCGCAGGCGGGGGAGAAGGGCGCGCAACTGCAGGGGCTGCGCAAAGAGCTGCCCCTCATCCGCCCTTCGGGCACCTTCTCCCCGCTAGCGGGGAGAAGGAGAAGCTCACGGCGACACCTTCTTCCTCGCGCCTGCTCAGGGTCTCCCATCTCCCCGCACGAGGGGAAAAGGAAGCGCCAGGCGCGCCCGGCTCCTCCCCCTTCTCCCTGCGCAGCGGGGAGAAGGCGCCGAAGGCGGATGAGGGGCGCTTTCCCATCCGTTCAAGCGAATGTCTAGCCGCACGCAATGCCTCCCACCCGGATCAGGCAAACGCAGACACCCTCAGCGCTTCACCACCCACAGCAACGTCAGCCCGAAGATCAGGATGAATCCGCCCACGGCGCGCACCTGGCCGTCGGACATCTGCAGCAACTGCATCACGCCGCGCTTCCAGCCGGCGGGAATGGCGAACAGCACCAGGCCTTCGAGGATGGCGACCAGGCAGAGGGCGGACCAGAGGTCGGACATGGAGGGACTCCCGGACCCGCGACGCGGCGCGGGGCGATGAAAGACGGAGGGCTGGAACGACACCGGCCGCCCTCGGGCGGCCGGTGGTGACGGCTCAGCGGTCGCTGCGCATGTACTGGAGGAACGGGTCGTCCTTGTCCAGCACGATCACGCCCTGCCCGTCCTTGAACGAGGTCCGGTAGGCCTCCAGGCTGCGCTGGAAGGCGTAGAACGCGGGGTCGCGGTTGGCGGCGGTGCCATAGATGCGGGCGGCTTCGGCGTCGCCTTCACCGCGCAGCTTCTGTGCATCGCGTTCGGCCTCGGCCAGCAGCACCGCGACATCGCGGTTGGCCTGCGCCTCGACGATGCGGGCCTGCTCGGCGCCCTGTGCGCGCAAGGCGCTGGCCACCTGCGAGCGCTCGGCGCGCATGCGGTTGTAGACCTGGTCGATGACTTCGCTGTCGGTGGGCAGATCGATCTGCTTGAAGCGGATGTCGACCACCTGCATGCCCAGGTTCTTGGCGCCGGCGTTGATGGCGGGCAGCTGCTTCTCGATCAGCTCGTTGCGGTTGCCCGACACCAGCTGGGTGAGCGTGCGCGAGTTGATCTCGTTTCGCAGCGATTCCTTGATGATCGGGGCCAGGCGCTCGGTGGCCAGTTCGGACTGGCCGCCGGTGGCGCGGTAGAAGTCGGCCGCATTGACGATGAAGCCGATGGCGATGAAGTCGACGCTGACATCCTTGCGCTCGGAGGTCAGCGAGCGCTCGGGCGGGAACTCGTTGGCGGTGAAGCGGCGGTCGAACACGCGGGCGGTCTCGACCAGCGGCAGCTTGAAATGCAGACCGGGGCCGATCTCGCTGCGCACCACGCGGCCGAGGTTGAGCACCAGGCCCACCTGCCCTTCGCGGACGATGTAGACCGAGCCCATCAGGCCCAGCAGGAGGGCCACGGCGATGCCGACGATCAGGGAATTCCTCATGGCTGCGCCTCCTCACGGCCGGCCGGGCGGGGTGTGCGCGCCGAATTGCGGGAACTGGACGGGGTGCTTTCGACCTGCGGCAGCACCTCGGTGGGAATGACGCCGGCCGGCGGCTGCGCCGCGGCCTGGGCGCTGTTGCCCATCGGCACGTAGATCAGCTGGCGGCTGTCGCCGCCGACCACCTTGCGGTTGCCGGCCAGCACCTGCTGCACGGTATCCAGCCACAGGCGCTTGCGGGTGACTTCCGGTGCGTTGCGGTATTCGTCGAGCAGCAGCGAGAAGCGGGTCGCATCACCGGTGGCGCGGGCGATGGCGGCGGTCTTGTAGCCCTCGGCCTGGGTACGGATCTGCTGCGCGTCGCCGCGCGCCTCGGGCACGATCTTGGCGGCGTAGGCGCGGGCCTGGCTGACCACGCGCTCGTTTTCCTGCTGGGCGCTGTTGACCTCGTCGAAGGCCGGCTTGACCGCTTCCGGCGGACGCGCGTCCTGCAGGCTCAGCTCGGTGACGACCAGGCCGGTGCGGTAGGCCTCCAGCGAGGCCTGCAGCGCGGTGCCGGCGGTGGCCGACAGCGGGCCGCGGTTGTTCAGGGCGGCATCCAGGTCGGAGCGGCCGATCACTTCGCGCACGGCGCTCTGGGCGGTCTGTTCCAGCACGCGGGTGGCGTCGGTGGTGCCGAACAGGAACAGCTTGGGATCGCCGACGCGGTACTGCACGTTGAACGAGACGGTGATGATGTTCTCGTCGCGGGTCAGCACCGGAAGGCTGTTGCTGAAGGTGCGCACGCCGGTGGCGTTGACCTTGGTGACGCTTTCGATGGGCCAGGGGAACTTGAAGTTCGGGCCCGGCTGCATGGTGCGCGCGTACTGGCCGAAGCGCAGCACCACGCCGCGGTCCTGTTCGCCGATCAGCTGGAAACTGGAGAACAGCACCAGCAGGCCGATGCCGAGCAGCACCCAGCGCAGCGGATTGCCGCCGCCGATGCCGCCGAACAGGCCGCGCAGGCGTTCGACCACGTCACCGATGCCGCCGCCTCCCTGCGGGTTGCGCGGCTTCCAGCTATTGTTCCGGTTGCCGTTGTTGCCAGATCCGCCGCTGCCGCTGCCGGGGGTGTTCCAGGCCATGCCCACTCCGTATTGGAAGATTCGCGCGGCCGGGGCCGGCGCAGGTTTCGATTCTACTAGATAGGGGCGGCCCGACCGGGAGGCAAGGCCGGGAGGTCATGGGCCGCCCCTGAGCCCTGTTGTGGGAGCGACGTAAGTCGCGATGGCTTTACCGACCCAGCCCAAGTCCATGCACACGCCATTCGCGACTTACGTCGCTCCCACAACAACCAATGCAGACACCCTTACTGCCAGTCTTCCCGCTCGGTCTGCGGCAGCAGCGCTTCCAGCGGATGCCCGCCGGCCTGCGAGGCCAGGCGCTGGGCGTCGGCCAGGGCGAGGTCGAGGGTGACGCGCCAGCCGTTCTCTTCGAAGTCCTCGGCCAGCACCGCGCCCAGCGCATGCAGGCGCGAGCGCAGGCGGGCGGAATTCGCCGGCAGGTGCAGTTCGCCGCGTACGCGCTGGAAGCCCAGCCGCTGCGCCAGCGCGCCCTTGAGCAGGTCGATGCCCTGCCCGTCGCGCGCCGACAGCCAGACGCGCTCGCGGCCCATGCCGGCGCTGGGTGCGTCGCCGGCGTCGACGCCGGGATCGGGCTGGTCGTGGCGCGGGGCGGCGCCGTCGATGCGGTCGATCTTGTTGAACACCAGCATCTGCGGCAGGTCGCCGGCGCCGATCTCCTGCAGCACCTCGTCGACCTGGGCGATGCGCTCCTCGCGGTGCGGGTCGGCGGCGTCGATGACGTGCAGCAGCAGGTCGGCCTCGCGCGCTTCGCTCAGGGTGGAGCGGAACGCGGCGACCAGTTCGTGCGGCAGGTCGCGGACGAAGCCGACGGTATCGGCCAGCACCACCGCGCCACCGGGCAGGTCGATGCGGCGCACGGTCGGGTCGAGCGTGGCGAACAGCTGGTCGGCCGCGTAGGCCTCGGCGCCGGTCAGCACGTTGAACAGGGTGGACTTGCCGGCATTGGTGTAGCCGACCAGCGCCACGCGCGGCAGTTCGCTGCGCACGCGGGCACGGCGCATCTGGGTGCGCTGCACCTCGACCTTCTCCAGCCGCTTCTGCAGCTGTTCGACGCGCTTCTGCAGCAGACGGCGGTCGGTTTCCAGCTGGGTTTCGCCGGGACCGCGCAGGCCGATGGAACCGCCGCGCTGGCGCTCCAGGTGGGTCCAGCCACGCACCAGGCGCGTGGCCATGTGGCGCAGCTGCGCCAGTTCCACCTGCAGCTTGCCTTCGTGGCTGCGCGCGCGCTGGGCGAAGATGTCCAGGATCAGCCCGGTGCGGTCCAGCACGCGGCGTTCGAGGAATTTCTCGAGGTTGCGCTCCTGGCCCGGCGAGAGCGGGAAATTGACCAGGATCAGATCGGCGCCGGTGGCGTCGGCGGCCGCCTTCACTTCCTCCAGCTTGCCGCTGCCGATCAGCGTGGAGGGATTGGGACGGTCGATGCGCGCGGTCAGCAGCGCGGCGACGGTGGCGCCGGCCGAGCGGGCCAGGTCGCTGAACTCTTCGGTGAGGCCGTCGTCGGGACGGCCGCCCGCATGCGGCTGGATCAGCAGCGCATGTTCGCCCTTGCGGGATCTTTCAAACAATGGGGTCGTGCCTCTTCAATCGAGGCACGCATTATCACGCGGTTTCGTCGTCGCCGCCGTCGGCGTCCTCGTCACCCTGCTGCACGTAGCCGCCGCCCGGGCCCACGCGCACGTTGCGCGCCGGCACCACGGTGGAGATCGCGTGCTTGTAGACCATCTGGCTGACCGTGTTGCGCAGCAGGACCACGAACTGGTCGAACGATTCGATGGTGCCCTGCAGCTTGATGCCGTTGACCAGGTAGACCGACACCGGGACGCGCTCGCGCCGCAGTGCATTCAGGAAAGGATCCTGCAGGGATTGCCCCTTGGACATGACGTACTCCCGCCTTGCGTTCTTATAGGTATGTAGTGCCGAGCCGGACCGACGAACTGCTCCCCTGTCGTCCCGGAGCCCCGATGTTACACAACATCGGCCCCGCAGGGCGTTGCCGAGTCAGGCAACCGGTCCCAATTCCGGCGAATGCGGGCCGAACGGGTCACGATGCGGGCAGGAACAGCGCCAAGGCCTGATCCAGGCGGGCACGCTCGGTGGCCGGATCGAACCAGCGGGCATCAAGTTCGCCACGCAGCCAGGTGAGCTGGCGCTTGGCCAGTTGGCGGGTGGCGGCGATGGCGCGCTCGCGGAAGTCGGCGGCATCGCCCTGCCCGTCCAGGTATTCCCAGGCCTGGCGATAGCCCACCGCGCGCACCGCCGGCAGGTCGAGCGGCGCGGCCACCGCCTGCAGCCCGGGCAGCGCGCGCAGGCGATGGACTTCGTCGAGGAAGCCCTGCGCGAGCATCAGGTCGAAGCGCCGCGCGATGCGTGCGTGCAGCACGCTGCGGTCGGTGGGCGCCAGCACCAGCTTCAGCACCCGGAACGGCAGCCGCGCACCACGCGCCTGCTGCTGCCACTGGCTGATCGGCTTGCCGGTCAGCCGGAACACTTCAAGCGCGCGCTGGATGCGCTGCGGGTCGGTGGCGTGGATGCGCGCGGCGGCGACGGGATCGACCTGGGCCAGTTCGGCATGCAGGGCGGGCCAGCCGCGGTCCTGTGCCTGCGCGGCGATGTCGGCACGCAGTGCGGCATCGGCGGCGGGCATCGCGGCCAGGCTTTCGAGCAGCGCCTGGAAGTACAGCCCGGTGCCGCCCGCCAGCACCGGCAGGCGACCGCGCGCGGCCATGTCGTCCATCGCACGGCGCGCGTCGTACGCGAACTCGGCGGCCGAATACGCCTGCCAGGGGTCACGCACATCGAGCAGGTGGTGCGGCACGCGGGCCTGTTCGTCCGGCGTGGGTTTGGCCGCACCGATGTCGAGACCCCGGTAGACCAGCGCCGAATCGACGCTGACGATCTCGCCGCCGAAGCGCTCGGCCACCTCCAGCGCAAACGCCGTCTTGCCCGATGCGGTCGGGCCCATGATGGCGATGGCGAGGGGACGTGGGTCGAGCGGCATGCGCCATTCTCGCATCCGCACCTGGCCGGGGGCGGTTCCGTTGGAGGCCGGGACCACGCGGTGCCGATGGACTGCGGACTGCCCCGCCTTTCCATCCGCCCCAAGGATCGACACGAACCGCGCCCGTGACGCAGCGTGAGCACGCGCAGATTCCCACTAAAACCCGCGTCGCAGTAAACGACGGCGATGCGGATTAAGTGTGCCGCATTGCCCGATATCGACAACTGTGTCTGGCTATTTGAGTAAACGTAGATATCCTTCCATCGCGCGTGGAGGGTTGGCTGGATTGCTCTCTCCACCGTGATCGACGGGGGCACCTTGCGGGGTGCGTGACGATCTGCTGCGAAACCTACCGCATGGTATTTGCGTCTCCGGCATGCCGCCCGGCATGGCTGCGACAGCAGGCAACGTGCACGTCATTCCTCCCCGAAGACGCAGACCCGCATGATCCGAAATACGCTTGGAAGGCTCCGCATCCCGTCCCTGGTCTTGGCGACGTGCGCCCTGCTGTCTGCCTGCGAGGGCAGCGACCTGCCGCTCGACTCCGACGCCGCCAGTGCGGCGGCCGCGCCGCCTGCCGCCATCGCGCAGGCCTCCGGCGCCCGCGTGGCCGCCTCGGCCGCCGTCGCCACCACGGCAATCAGCACGCCGGTGATGTTCGTCACCCAGGTGCCTACCGCGGGCGACATCTTCGCGGGGCGGCTGGCGGCGTTCGCCAACCACATGACGGACATGACCTCGGTACCGCGCGGCGGCGACCTCATGATCCGCTATCCCGATGGTTCGCTGCGCAACCTCACCAAGGAAGCCGGCTTCGGCATGGAAGGCCGGCAAGGCGCCAATGCCATCGCTGTGCGCGAACCCACGGTGCACTGGGACGGCAAGAAGGCCGTCTTCAGCATGCTGGTGGGCGCACCGACCCGGCAGTACGAAGGCATCAACGTGCGCTGGCAGCTCTATGAAGTCACCAACCTGGCCCAAGGCCAGGTGGCGGTGATCACCAAGGTCGCCGGCCAGCCGACGGCGTACAACAACGTCTCGCCGCTGTACGCCAGCGACGACCGCATCCTGTTCGCCTCGGACCGGCCGCGCACCGGCGAAGCGCACCTTTACCCGCAGCTGGACGAATACGAGAGCACGCCCACGCTCGTGGGCCTGTACAGCCTGACACCCGCCAGCGGCGAGTTGCGGCTGCTCAACCACACCCCGAGCGGCGCCTTCTCGCCGACCATCGACAGCTACGGACGCGTGATCTTCACCCGCTGGGACCACCTGCAACGCGACCAGCAGGCGGACGCCGGCACCTTCGGCGCCACCAACTATGCGAGCGAAGCCGCCGGCGCCGCCAACATCGGCCGCCAGGCCGAGAACTTCCCGGAATCGCGCCTCGGCCAGACGTCCACGGCCTACGGCAGGGTGAACGCCTTCACCTTCAACCTGTTCACGCCCTGGCAGATGAACCAGGACGGCACCGAGGAACTGACGCTCAACCACATCGGCCGGCACGAGCTGATGTTCGGCTACATCGAGCGTTCGTTCGCCACCGACACCGCGATGTCGGACAACACCAACACCTCGATCATCGCCAACAAGAAGTACATCCGCAACGACGGTGGCATCTTCCAGATCCGTGAGGATCCCCGCACGCCCGGCACGTACTACGGCATCTATGCGCGCGAGTTCGGCTCGCTGACCAGCGACCAGATCGTGCGCTTCACTGGCGCACCGACGCTCAATGCCGAGCAGATGGTCTTCGAGGACGCCTCGCCTGCCGCCGTCAGCAACAGCCTGACCGCGGGCCGCTTCCGCAATCCGCTGCCGATCAGTACCGGCCAGTTGCTGGCCAGTTACACGACCAGCCCGATGGTGCAGACCGACACGCAGTTCCGGCTGTACCAGTTGCGGACGGATGCATCGAACATGCTGGTGGCCAACAGTGCACTGACCGCAGGCGTCCGCAAGTCGATCTCCTGGTGGAGTCCTGACGTCCTGAGGAGCTTCGACGGCCTGCTGTGGGAAGTGGAGCCGGTGGAAGTGGTCGCGCGTCCGCGCCCGAGCGCCGGCAGCTGGACGCTGGAAGCGCCCGAGCGCGCCGTGCTCGCCGAGGAACAGGTCGACGAAGCCGCGCTGCGCAACTGGCTGAAGACGAACAACCTGTCGCTGATCGTCACCCGCAACCAGACCAGCCGCGACCGCGGCGACCTGCAGCAACCCTTCAACCTGGAAGTGCCCGGCGGCGTGAAGACCGCCAAGGCCAGCGGCAAGGTCTATCCGATCAGCCACTACCAGATCCTGCAGGGCAACCAGGTGCGGGGCTACCCCGGCGTGGAGCCCGGACGTCGCGTGCTGGCCCAGCCGATGGCCAACAGCAGCCACAACGTCGCCAATCCCAACGGACCGGCGGGCAGCACGAAGATCGCCGCCGACGGCTCCACCGCCGTGTTCGTGCCGGCCAACCGCGCACTGGCCTGGCAGACCACCGATGCCAGCGGCGAGCCGGTGGTGCGCGAGCGCGTGTGGGTGACCATGCAGGCGGGCGAAATCCGTACCTGTGCCGGCTGCCACGGCGAGAACAGTTCCAACCAGGTCGGCCGCGTCGAAGCCACCAACAAGCCGGAAGCGTTGCGCGCCCTGCTGCGCCAGTGGAAGCAGCAGAACTCGCAGAGCCCGATCCGCGTCAACGGCTCGCAGTCGCTGGTGCCGAACCGATCGGCATCGGCGGCACCGCCGACCGCAGGCGCGGCCGCCGTGTCGACCCGCGACGACGGTGCGACGCTCACGGCGGCATGGCTGGAAGACGTGCGACTGGCTCGCGAACTGCCGCCAGCCAGCCGGCCCGGCCAGCAGGTGCGTTGATCACCGCAGGCGGGGTGCCCGATCCTGCGTCGCCATGGCCGGCGACGCACATGACGGACCTTCAGCGCGCATCGAGGAAGACCTTGAGCGCGCTGATTTCCTCGTCGGTCAGTCCCTTGTAGCGGTACGCCGCGACGCCGCTCATCATGCCGGTCTTCGACTTGCCGCCGGCGGCCACTTCACCGGTACGCATCAGGCGCGTGAACTGATCCAACGTGTACGCCTTGGCCACCACCAGCGATGGCGCGGGGTCACCCTCCCAGCCGTTGAGATCCCAGCCGTGGCACTCGGTGCATGTGGTCATCGCCAAGTGACGCCCCAGCGCCTGGTGTGAGGTCGGCGGCTGCACGGGCGGACGGTTGCCCGGATCGGGCTTCATGTCCGGCAACCACGGATGCGTGCCGTCGCGCGTCGACGCCACCAAACTGTCCGACCACCGCCCTTCCGGCAGCGTGGGATTCTCCGTCGCCGGCAGCCCGCGCAGCCACGCGATGATGTCGCGCACCTCGCGGTCGCTCAGGTGCTGGAACATCCTGACCGGCATGCCCCACGGCACGTGGCCGTCGTGCGTGCGGCCTTCGCGCAGCAGGGCGACCAGACCTGCGTCGTCGTAGAGCGCACGGCGCTGGGTCAGGTTGGGCGCGACGATGCGGCCGAGTTCGGGATTCTCCAGGAACACCTCGCCCGCGCCGCTCGGCCCGTGGCAGCCGTTGCAGCCGACGCGCGTTGCCACGCGCAGGCCTTCGACCGGGTCGCCGGGCGGCGGTGCGGGCTCGACGGCGGCGGCGGACGTTGTCGCGGGCGGCGGCGCGGGACTGCAGGCCACCAGTAGCAGGAGCAGCAGGACGGAAGCGATGCGCATGACGTGTGCCCCGGGGTCGACCATCGTGTCAACGCGCCGGATGCCGCACGCCGGCCAGTCAGTCGTCGTCCGGCCAGCGGATCGTCGGTGCGGCCGCCGCCTTGCGCGGCGCGGGAATCGCGGCCACGGCGTTCCAGACCTTCAACGCATCCACGGTCGCGGCCACATCGTGCACGCGCACGATGGCGGCGCCGCGCTGCGCGGCGATCAGGTGCGCGGCCACGGACCCGGCCACGCGATCGGCCGGTACATCGCGGCCGGTGATCTGGCCGATGCTGCGCTTGCGCGACAGGCCGGCCAGTACCGGTACACCGAGTTCGACGAAGCGCTCCAGTTGCGCGAGCAACTGCAGGTTGTGCGCGGTGTCCTTGCCGAAACCGAAGCCCGGATCGACGACGAGGCGCTTCTTCGCAATACCCGCCATCTCGGCGGCGAAGATGCGCTCGGCCAGGAAGCGGTGCACGTCACCGACGACATCGTCGTAGTCGGGTGCGGCCTGCATCGAACGCGGCTCGCCCTGCATGTGCATCAGCACCACCGGCACGTCCAGCGCCGCGGCGGCATCGAGTGCGCCGTCGCGACGCAGCGCGTACACGTCGTTGATCATTCCCGCCCCCGCCTGCACGGCGGCGCGCATCACCGCCGGCTTGGACGTGTCGATGCTGATCGGTATCGACACCTGCGCCACGAGCCGTTCGATCACCGGCACCACGCGGCGCAATTCCTCTTCCAGCGGCACCTCATCGGCGCCCGGGCGGGTGGATTCGCCGCCGATATCGAGCAGGTCCGCACCCTCTTCCACCAGCTTCAGCGCATGCGCGACGGCGGCATCGGTGGTGTCGTGCGCGCCCCCATCGGAAAACGAATCCGGGGTGACGTTGACGATGCCCATGACTTGCGGGCGGTCGAGCCGGAGGATGCGACCGGCGCAGTCCAGCTGCGGAATGGTGTCGAACATGGCCGGCTCCGGAAACGTTGACCGGCATTGTAGATCGCGTGCCGTTGTGGGAGTGACGTCGGTCGCGACCCGGCACCCCACCGCCGCCGCACAAGAACATCACGACCGACGTCGCTGCCGCCCTGCCGAAACGACGAAGGCCTGGCATGGGCCAGGCCTTCGCGTCAGACGTTGTGAAGACCCGTGCGCCTCAGGTCTGCTCGGCCGGTCCACCGATCGGCGGCAGCGGACGCGATTCCGGCTTGTCGTCCTTGTCCGACCTGCCCCAGCCCAGCGGCGGCGGCACTTCGCGACCTTCCATGATGGCGTCGATCTGCGGCGCATCGATGGTTTCGTACTGCATCAGCGTATCCGCCATGACGTGCAGCTTGTCGATGTTGTCGGTAAGGATCTTGGTCGTGCGCGCGTACGCCTTGTCGAGGATGTTGCGGACCACTTCGTCGATCTTGCGCGCGGTGTCATCGGACACGTTCTTGTGCTGCGACACCGAACGTCCGAGGAAGACTTCTTCCTCTTCCTCGGCATAGGTGATCGGACCCAGCTCCTCGGACAGGCCCCACTTGGTGACCATGTTGCGGGCCATCTTGGTGGCGCGCTCGATGTCGTTGGACGCACCGGTGGTGACCTTGTCCGCACCGAAGATCAGTTCCTCGGCCACGCGCCCGCCATACAGCGTGCACAGGCGGCTCTCGATGCCGGTGCGGTTGATGCTGTACTTGTCGCCCTCCGGCAGGTAGACCGTCACGCCCAGCGCGCGGTCACGCGGAATGATGGTGACCTTGTAGACCGGGTCGTGCTCGGGCACCAGGCGGCCGACGATGGCGTGCCCGGACTCGTGGTAGGCCGTGTTGCGCTTTTCTTCCTCGCTCATCGCCATGGAGCGACGCTCGGTACCCATGATGATCTTGTCGCGGGCGCGGTCCAGGTGGTCCATGCGGACCTCCTTGGCGTTCTCGCGCGCGGCGAACAGGGCCGCCTCGTTGCAGAGGTTGGCAAGGTCGGCGCCGCTGAAGCCGGGGGTACCGCGCGCGATGACCATCGGCACCACATCGTCGGCCAGCGGCAGCTTGCGCATGTGCACGCGCAGGATCTGCTCGCGGCCCTTCACGTCGGGCAGGCCCACGGTCACCTGGCGGTCGAAGCGGCCCGGGCGCAGCAGCGCCGGGTCCAGCACGTCGGGACGGTTGGTCGCGGCGATCACGATGACGCCTTCGCCGCCCTCGAAACCGTCCATCTCGACCAGCAGCTGGTTGAGGGTCTGCTCGCGCTCGTCATGACCGCCGCCCAGGCCGGCACCGCGATGGCGGCCGACGGCGTCGATTTCGTCGATGAAGATGATGCAGGGCGCATGCTTCTTGGCCTGCTCGAACATGTCGCGCACGCGGCTGGCGCCGACGCCGACGAACATCTCGACGAAGTCCGAACCGGAAATGCTGAAGAACGGCACCTTGGCCTCGCCGGCGATGGCCTTGGCCAGCAGCGTCTTGCCGGTGCCGGGCTGGCCGACCATCAGCACGCCGCGCGGGATCTTGCCGCCCAGCTTCTGGAACTTGCCCGGGTCGCGCAGGAACTCGACCAGTTCGCCGACTTCTTCCTTGGCCTCGTCGCAACCGGCGACGTCGGCGAAGGTCACCTTCACCTGGTCCTCGCCCTGCAGCTTGGCACGCGACTTGCCGAAGGACATCGCGCCCTTGGCACCGCCGCCACCGCCCTGCATCTGCCGCATGATGAAGATCCAGAAGCCGATGATCAGCAGGACCGGCAGGAAGTTCAGCAGGATGGCCGTCAGGCTGATGCCGCTCGGCGGATCCTTCTGGGTGATCTCGACCTTCTTGGTGCGCAGGTCGTTGATCAGGTCGCGGTCGAACGGCGCATTGATGGTCTTGCTGTCGCCGTTGCGCAGCACGTAGGTGATCTCGCTGACGCCACCGCGGGCGTCGCCACCGAACTCGACGCGCTGCACGTTGCCGCTGTCCACCTGGTCGAGGAAGTCGGAATACGTGGTGCCGCCCGACATCGCGGCGGTGCTGGCGCCCTTGGGCGAAAAGCTCTGGAAGACGACCATCAGCACGACGGCGACGACTACCCACAGCAGCAGATTCTTGGTCAGGTCGTTCATCCTCATCGGCTCCGGTATTCCTCTTTGCGCTTGCGCACGTTACGTGACCTTACTTGATTTGGATCCGCTTGCCCTGTCCCAGGGCGTACACCTCGGGAGAGCGCTTGCGGGAGGCGTCCGGCTTCCGGATCGCCACCTTGTCATAGCGGCGGCGAAGCTCGCGGATGTAGTCGTCCGAGCCGGTGCCCTGGAACAGCTTGATCAGGAACGCCCCGCCCGGTTTCAGGTGGACGTGGGCGAATTCCATCGCCAACTCCGCCAGATGCATCATCCGCGGCTGGTCCACCGCATCCACACCACTCTTATTGGGGGCCATATCGGACAGCACAAGGTCCACCGGTGCACCGTCCAGCATGGCTTCCAGTTGCGATAGGACGCTGTCCTCCCTGAAATCCCCATGAAGGAACTCCACCCCGGCCAGCGGCGGCATGTCCAGGATGTCCATGGCCACCACCCGGCCGCTGGCACCCAGCGCCTGGCGGACGAACTGCGACCAGCCACCGGGGGCCGCGCCCAGGTCGACCACGACCATGCCCGGCTTGAGCAGGCGGTCGCGTTCCAGCAGCTCTTCCAGCTTGTAGGCGGCACGCGAGCGCAGACCCTCGGCCTGGGCCTTCTTCACGTACGGATCGGAGAAATGTTCCTTGAGCCAGCGCTGGCTGCTCTTGCTGCGGGTAGCCATGGGCGAGGTCTCTGGGCACGCTGCGACGGGAGCCGCCGGAGCCGTTCTGGGGGGTTGCCATGATACCCTGATCACCCTTTTCCACCCGTACCGTGCCGCATGCCCGTCGCCCTGACCGCTGCCCAGACCCGTTTCCTGCGCGGCCAGGCCCACGACCTGAAGGCCCTGCTGCAGATCGGCAACAAGGGCGTAACCCCGGCCTTCATCGCCGAGCTGGACGCTGTGCTGGAGCAGCACGAACTGGTCAAGGTCAAGGTCATCGGCGAAGACCGCGAGGCCCGTGACGCCATGATCGGCGAATTGGCCGACAAGGTCGACGCCGCCCTCGTGCAGCGGATCGGCCATACCGCCGTCCTCTACCGCCCCAGCAAGGAACGCCGACACATCGTGCTGCCGCGCGGCTGATCCCGGCACGCAGGCGCCTGCCATGCAACTGAGCCACGAACTGCCCGACTACGCCTTCGCCCTGCGGTCCGCCGACGGCAGCCTCGCGCGCGTGAACGACCGCACGCTGTCGGCCAGCTTCATCCTTTCCCCGCAGCAACTCGTGGAAGACTGGCCGGCGCACGACAGTGCCGCGCTGGTACCGGACGATCTGGCGCCCCTGCTGGCGCTGCAGCCGGAAGTGATCCTGCTGGGGACGGGCGACCGGCAGGTGTTCCCGCCCGCGGCCGTGATGGCGGCCTGCCTGCGCCAGGGCGTGGGCCTGGAAGTCATGACCAATGCCGCCGCCGCCCGCACCTTCAACGTGCTGGCCGGCGAATCGCGCAAGGTCGTCGCCGGTTTCCTGCTGGCTCCCCGCTGACCCCGGCGCGGCGATGGGTCGCGCCGGCCTGCTGCTGCTCGTCGTCGGGTCGATCACGGCCTGCACCCCTCCCACCCCCGATGCCGTCCAGCGCTACAGCTCATGGCAGCAAAGCGCTGGCGCGCAGGGGCTGAGCGGATACGAGCGCACCCTGGCCGATGCCGGCGTCGGCGATGTCGTCCCCATGCACGCACTCCTGCGGTCCAGCCGCCGCTGGCAGGCCTGCGAGGCGCCGGAATTCCTGCTCCCGCCCCCAGATCGCGCGGCGGCCATCGTGCCGACCCTGCGCCTGGTGGCGCAGTTGCAGGCGATGGGGATCGTCGAAGGCGGCAATGTCCGTTCGGGTTACCGGTCCGCCGACGTGAACCGCTGCTCGGGCGGAAGCAGCCGCAGCCGTCACCTGCTCAACAACGCACTGGACTTCGACCTCGCCGACGACACCCATGTGGCCGCCCTGTGCGCGTTCTGGCGCACCCGGGGACCGTCGCTGGCGATGGGATTGGGCTTCTATACGCCGACACGGATCCACATCGATACCGAGGGGCATCGCACGTGGGGAACCGACCATCGTCGCGGCACCTCGCTGTGCGTGGGCACGGCCGGTCAGTCGGCGACGCGCACCAGCCGCACCCGCACGCCGTAGTGGTCGGAGGGCCAGGCGCCCGTGGCGTCGGTCTGGTCGAGGATGATGTCGGCGTCGGCAACACGGAACACATCGCGCTGCGCGAACACGTGATCGATGCGGATCGGCGCGTGGCCCAGGTGCGGGTTGAGCGTGGTGTGCGCCGGTGTATTGGCATCCACGCCCATGTGCGCCTGTTCGTAGGCCTCGATGAATCGCGCACGCAGCGGGGCCAGTTCCGGCGTATCCGAACGTGTATTGAAATCGCCGCCGATGATCGAGGGCGCATCGCCCGCCGTTTCGTCGATCAGCGCCAGCACGCCGGCGATCTGCTCGGCACGGATCGCGCCGCCTTCCGGCTTGTAGTGCAGATGGGTCGCGTAGACGTTCAACGGGCGGCCATCGACCGTGGTGCGCACCCAGCCTGCATTGCGGTAGTCGTCCAGCGGCGCCAGCGTGACCCCGCGCGACTGCTCGATCTCACCTTTCACCAGGATGGCATTGCCGTAGCGGCGAACCTGGTCCGGCGCATCGGCGGAAAAGAAGCGGTACTGGTAGCCCAGCCGCGAGGCCAGCACCTGGGCCTGGTTGGGCAAGGCGGCGTCCTGCAGCACTTCCTGCAACACGATCACCTCCGGCGACAGAGACGTCAGCTCGGCGACGATCATGTCCTGCCGGCGCGGCCAGTCCTGCTTGTCGTGCCAGAGGTTGAGGGTGACGACGTCGAAGGTCGACGGTGCCGGCACCGTCCGCCGGTGCTGGCAGGCCGCCAGCGCCAGCACCGCGAGCAGCGCCACGGTGGCGATGGCCGGCTTCCGCCACGAGGACAGGGACATCGGCACGGCGCTCAACGCGGCGGCAGATACTGCAACGGATCCACCGGCTTGCCGTTGTGGCGGATCTCGAAGTGCAGCATGTCGCGCGAGGCGCCGCTGCGGCCCATCTCCGCGATCTGCTGGCCGGCCTTGATGCTCTGGCCTTCGTTCACCAGGCGCTTGCGGTTGTGTCCGTACGCGGACAGCCAGGCTTCGCTGTGCTTGATGATGATTAGTTCGCCGTAACCCACCAGCCCCGCGCCGGAATAGACCACCACGCCATCCGCGGCGGCACGCACCGCCTGCCCGCTGCTGCCGGCGATATCGACGCCCTGCTTGGTGGCATCGCCCGCGACGAAGCGGCCGATCAGGTGCCCGTCGGCAGGCCAGCGCCAGGTGAATCCACTTGCGGCCGGCGCCGGCGTTGCCGCCGGGCGGGTGACGGGTGACGGGTGCCGGAGGCGGCCGGGTGGCCGTGCCGGTCGCGGGCCGGGTCGGCGCGGGTGCGCCGGTTGTGCCCGA
This sequence comes from Pseudoxanthomonas sp. Root65, assembly GCF_001427635.1. NCBI lineage: Bacteria > Pseudomonadati > Pseudomonadota > Gammaproteobacteria > Lysobacterales > Lysobacteraceae > Pseudoxanthomonas > Pseudoxanthomonas sp. Root65. The sequence goes on along the minus strand of NZ_LMHA01000002.1, from coordinate 202,826 downwards.
AGGCCGGCTGCTGCCACTGCCTGGAAAGAGTTTCAGCGACTGGCCGGGATAGATCGTGTAAGGCGCAGCCAGGCCGTTCCAGCGGGCCAGATCGTTGACGTCCACCCCGTTGCGGAAGGCGATGCCGTACAGCGTGTCGCCACGCTGCACGCGCACCGTGGCGCCCGGCTTGGCCTGCGACGGCTTGCGCGTGGACGACGAGGTCGAAGGCTCGCGCACCACCGTCGTGGAACAGGCACCCAGCATCGCCACGGCGATGCCGATCAAGAGGGCGCGCGTGATGCGGTGGCCGGAGCGGAGCGTCGTGGTCATGCGTTCGGTCGTTTCCTCACAAGGCGGGAGCCGCACGGCTCAGCCGGTCAATCGCTGGAACAGTTCGCGGGCCGCCACGCCGCCGCCACCGATCAGCACGCTGAAATAGACGATCGTGCCGATATTGGCCAGATGGCCGAGCAGGATGGCGCCGCCGTCGCGCTGAATGAAGCCGATGGCATACAGCAGCAGGGCCAAGGCTGGCAGGGTGTTGCTGAATGGTACGAATCCGAAAGGGGCCATCAGCAGCAGCGCCGCCAGGATGAAGGCCAGATTGTTGATGACGCCCTGTCCCGGCCCGTCGACGAACAGCCGCAACCGGCGCGGACGGCTGATCTTTTCCATGCGACGCACCCACACCAGGCCCGACGTCAGGCCCGGCCTCAGGCGATCGGCCGGCAAGGCTTTGTGCTTGATCCGCTGCGGCAACCACAGGGGCCGGTTGACCAGACGGCTGATGCCGACGAGCAGGATCGCGGCACCAAAGACAGTGCTCACGCCCGGGATCGAGACCGGGATCAGGAATACCAGTGTCAGCAGGATGGTCAGCAGCAGCAGGCCCTCATCGCTGAAGACATCCAGCAGTTCGCCAAGACTCAGCGAATCCGGGGGCAGCCGCTCGATGATGCCGGCCAGCTGTTCGCCCAGCGATGAAGTGTCGCCGGGAAGTCCATGGCGGGGATCGGGTGTCGTCACGCCTTCAATCCAGCGTGCCGGACAGCAGCGGCACGAACACCACCGGCGCCAGCGTGGTTTCCTCCACGCTGCCATCGTCGCGCTTCACCAGCCGCACCAGCGACTGCGAACCGCTGCCCCCGACCGGCGCCACGAGTTGTCCGCCGACAGCGAGTTGTTCCACCAGCACCGGCACCAGCGCAGGCGCGGCGGCGGTCACGATGATGGCGTCGTAAGGACCATGCTCGGCCCAGCCGATGCGTCCGTCATCGTGCTTGCTGCGCACGTTGAACCCCATCTGGCGCAACCGCTTGCGCGCCTGCCGCAGCAGGTCGCCGATGCGCTCGACGGTATAGACCTCCAGCCCCAGCACGGCCAGCACGGCCGCCTGGTAACCGGAGCCGGTACCGATCTCAAGTACCTTCTTCGGCGCCGTTTCCAGCAGCACCTCGGTCATCCGCGCCACCACCCACGGCTGCGAGATGGTCTGGCTGTGGCCGATCGGCAGCGCGGTGTCCTCGTACGCGCGCGTCGCCAGCGCCTCGTCGACGAACAGGTGGCGCGGCAATGTGCGGATGGCGTTGAGCACGCGCTCGTCGGCGATGCCGGCCTCGCGCAGGCGCTCGACCAGACGGTCGCGTACCCGCTGCGAGGTCATGCCCACGCCCACCGCTTCGGGCTGCAGCCGCAACCGTGGCGTCATGCCGGATCCTCGAGCGCGGCCGTCAGGCCATCGACCCAGCCGGCGACTTTTTCCAGCGCCTGGTAGCGGGTCAGGTCGACGTGGATCGGCGTGATCGAGATATGGCCGGTGCGCACCGCATGGAAATCGGTGCCCGGGCCCGCATCCTGCTCGCGCCCGGCGGGCCCGATCCAGTACACGGTGTGGCCGCGCGGATCCGGTTGCGGCACGCAGGCCTCGGAACGGTGGCGGTTGCCGAGGCGGGTGACCTCGAAGCCGCGCACGTCCGCCCAGGCCAGATCCGGCACGTTGACGTTGAGGATGGTGTCGGCCGGCAGCGGGTCCGACTTCAGCCGGGCCACGATTTCCACGGCGGCGCGCGCGGCGGTGTCGTAGTGGTTGGCGTCGTGGTTCTTGCTGACCAGCGACATCGCCACCGCCGGCAGGCCGAGGAACCGCCCCTCCATCGCCGCCGACACGGTGCCGGAGTAAATGACGTCGTCGCCCAGGTTGGCGGTGTTGTTGATGCCCGACACCACGATGTCCGGCTCGAACTCCAGCATGCCGGTCAATGCCAGGTGCACGCAGTCGGTCGGCGTGCCGGCGATGCTGCAGGTGTAGTGGTCGATGCGCTTCAGCCGGATCGGCAGGTCGAGCGTCAGCGAGTTGCTGGCACCGGAGCGGTCGCGGTCGGGCGCGACCACATACACTTCGTGGCCCGCATGGCGCAGGCCCTCTGCCAGGATTCGGATGCCGGGGGCGTCGACGCCGTCGTCGTTGCTGACCAGTACGCGCATGGGTTTCCTCAGGGACGGCCCCATGATACCGGAACCGCGCCGGTGCTTCCCGCGCTTGCGTCACGTCGCGATGCCGCTACGCTGATGGCATGGCCCGTTCCGCCCCGCCCGATGACGATGACGATGACGCTGCGCTGTTCCGCGATGCGATCGGCGAGGTGCGCAAGCTGCAGGAGGCGCCGCTGCCACCCCGCAAGGCGCCTCCGAGACCGGCGGCACGCATGGCCGAGCGCGACGAACACGATGCGCGCAGCGAGTTCCAACGTGGCCTGGACACGCTGGACCTGCATGCGGCGGGCGATGTCTTGAGCTACCGCCGCGAGGCGCTGTCGCCCCGCGCCTTCCAGCGTCTCAAGCGGGGACAGTTCTCGGTGCAGGACGAACTGGACCTGCACGGCGCCACTGCGCTGCAGGCGGAAAGCCTGCTACGCCGGTTCCTCGCCGAGGCGCATGCGCACGACCACGGCTGCGTGCGCGTGATCCATGGCAAGGGCCAGCGATCGGACAGCGACGCACCCGTGCTGAAGAATCTGGTCGACCGGATCCTGCGCCAGCGCGCCGACGTCATGGCCTTCCACTCGGCACCGCCCACGCAGGGCGGCACCGGGGCGGTCCTGGTACTGCTTGCCCACCGCTGAGCGCGCCATCGGCAGGCGCCACGCCCTTATTGCGGGGCGGCCTTCTTTTCCTCGATCCGCGGTGGATTGACCCAGGTCAACGTGATGCCTCGCCGTTTGGCGATCCGTTCCACATAAGCGATGTACTGCTGTTCGGCGGTGAGTGGCCGCTGTTCGGGCGGAGGCGACGATGCGGTGCCACCGCTACTGGCGCAAGCTGCCAGCAAACCACACGCGGAGACGGCAACGGCGAGACGGATCATGGCGTTCATGGCATTCCCTCCGACACAGGTCAATGGGGTCTGGCGACGCCACTCGCTCCCGACGTCATGGCGGCGTGGCGTGCCTGATTGCGCTTATACGCCTGCGGTGCATCGCTTCCAGTGCCGTCAGTCGCGTGCCGACGGACGGTCGTCGCCCTGCGACGCATCCGTGACCGTGCCCAGCTCGTGCAGCACGGCGGTGGCATAGCTGCCGGGCGGTAGCGCGAACGTCAGGCGCAAGGCGTCGTCCGGCAACCAGGACCATGCCAATCCCTGCGGAACCAGCCGCAGTGCGCGACGCTCCTGGCGCAATCCCTCCTGTTCCAGCCCGGCACGCAAGGCCAACGCGTCCTCGCCCTGCAACGCCGTTGTCTCGCATTCGCGCGCGTCCGCTTGCGTGCGCGGCTCGCCGGCGCCCCACAAGGGACCCGTGGGATGGATATCGAAGTGGGCAAGCCGCTGCGCCAACGGATCGCTCCACGGCTCGGGTCCGAACACGCTGCGACTGCCCGCCAGCATCCAGACCTCGCCTTCCAGGCCACGATTCCAGCTGCCGTCCGCCAGTCGGGCCGCGAGCACGCGGTTGAACAGCTCCGAGCGCGCCGCCGAGATCAGCAGCGAGCGCTGCTCGCGCCTGACGCGACGTCCGGCGAACATCGCCAGGGCCGCCGCCACGTTGCCGCCATCGCGGCCGAAGCGCTGCTCGCCGAACCAGTTCGGCAGGCCGTGCGCCGCGATCTCGCGCAGCCGCGCCTCGATGGCCTCGGCATCGCCGGCCACGTCGCGCAGCACCAGCTCGAACCGGTTGCCGGCCAGCGCACCGCGCGGCAGTTTGCGCGAGTGCCAGGTCGACGCGACGACCGTCAACCCGTCGACGGCCAGCTTCGCCAGATCGGGCGCCACCTTGCGCGGCAGATGTACGCTGAAGCGCTGCCGGGTCACCGCATGGCGATCCTTCAGTCCTGCGTAGCCCACGCCCATCTCGGCGATACCTGCCCACGCGGCGATCTGCTTGGCCGCAAACACGGTGTTCATGCCACGCTTCTCGACGGTGAGAAGCAGATGCTCGCCTTCGCCGGAGGGCTCGAAGCCGTCCAGTTCCTCGACGAAGAAATCCTCCGGCGTACTACGGATGCGCGCCGACAGCACCGGCGCCCCGAACGCGCGCGGCAAGCCGCCGTCGCTCACGCCTTCACCAGCAGCACCGTGGCCTGGGCGGCGATGCCTTCACCACGCCCGGTGAAGCCCAGCTTCTCGGTCGTGGTGGCCTTGATGCTGACGGCATCGACACCGATGCCCAGGTCTTCAGCCACGCAGGCGCGCATCGCGTCGGCATGCGGCCCCACCTTCGGTCGCTCGCAGATCACGGTGACGTCGGCATTGCCGACCCGCCAGCCGCGTTCGGCGATCAAGGCATTGCAATGGCGGACGAACGCACGGCTGTCCGCGCCTTTCCAGCGATCGTCCGACGGCGGAAAGTGCTTACCGATGTCGCCCAGCGCCAACGCGCCGAGCATCGCGTCGCACAGCGCATGCAGCACCACATCGCCATCGCTGTGCGCCAGCACGCCGCGCTCATGCGGCACGCGCACACCTCCCAACATGACGTGGTCGCCGTCGCCGAAGGCGTGCACGTCGAAGCCCTGGCCGATGCGGATGTTCAAGGAGTCGGACATGGTGTTCCCGTTAAAGCGTCAGCGGCTGCGCTGCGCCAGTTCGTAGGCGAACCGCGCCAGGTCCGCCGGCGTGGTGATCTTGAAGTTGCTCTCCGCGCCCTCGACCAGCAGCGGTCGCAAGCCGAGACGCTCCATCGCCATTGCCTCGTCGGTCACCTCGACGCCGTCGGCGGTGGCCGCTTCCAGCGCGCGGGTCAGTTGCAGGCGGCGGAACAGCTGCGGAGTGAACGCGCGCCACAGCCGTTCCCGCGGTTCGGTGGCGTCGATGCCACCATCGTCGCCGGCCCGCTTCAAGGTGTCGCGCACCGGCGCGGCCAGGATCGCACCGACCGGATCATTGCGTCCGCGCTCCAGCAGTTGCGACAGGTCGGACAGCGACAGGTTGGGGCGCGCGGCGTCATGCACCAGCACGAAGTCATCCGCGCGCACCTCGTCGGGCAATGCGTGCAGGCCCGCCAGCACCGAGGCGGCACGGCTCGCGCCGCCGACGCAGGCGCGCACGGGCTTGCCGGCGAACGCGGTCCAGCGCGGCCAGTCCGGATCGTGTTCCGACACCGGCACCACCGCGCCCTCCACCGCATCGTGCGCGAACAGCGCCGCCAGCGTGTGCGCGATCAGCGGCGCACCGTCGACGACGAGATACTGCTTGGGAAGCTCACCGCCGAAGCGCGTGCCGCGTCCCGCCGCCGGCACGACGGCCCAGAGGCGGGCCATCAGGGAACGCGGTCCGCGACGTCATCGTCGCTTCCACCCGCGTCACCGCCCGGCGGCGGCACGGGCGCAACGGTTTCGACCACGCGGTAGAACTTCTCGCCGGGCTTGATCATGCCCAGCTCGCTGCGTGCGCGCTCCTCGACCGCCGATTCGCCGGACTTGAGGTCCTCGACTTCGGCGGCCAGCGCATCGTTGCGCTCCTGCAGGCCGGCGTTCTCGCGCTTCTGCGAGGCGACCTGCTGCTCCAGCGCGACGACCTGGCCCGAGCTGCCGACGCCGAACCAGAACTTGTACTGCAGCCATCCCAGCAGCAGTACCAGCACCAGCAGCAGCCAGGGCGCCTTGCGCATGGATTACTTCTTCAACGAGACGAAGGCGTTGCGGCCGGCGTAGCGCGCCTTGCTGCCCAGCGCCTCTTCGATGCGCAGCAGCTGGTTGTACTTGGCCACGCGGTCGCTGCGGCACAACGAGCCGGTCTTGATCTGCGTGGCCGTCGTGGCCACCGCGATATCGGCGATGGTGGTGTCCTCGGTCTCGCCCGAACGGTGCGACACGACGGCGGCGTAGTTCGCGTGGTGGGCCATGGCGATGGCTTCCAGCGTTTCGGTCAGCGTGCCGATCTGGTTGACCTTGATCAGGATGGCGTTGGCGGTGCCGGACTCGATGCCTTCCTTGAAGATCTTCGGGTTGGTGACGAACAGGTCGTCGCCGACCAGCTGCACCTTCTTGCCGATACGATCGGTCAGCAGCTTCCAACCCGCCCAGTCGTCCTCGGCCAAGCCATCTTCGATGGTGATGATCGGATACTGCGCAGCCCAGTCGGCGAGGAAATCGACGAACTGCTCGCTGGTCAGGCGCTTGTTCTCGCCGACCAGATGGTACTTGCCGTTGTCGAAGAACTCGCTGGAGGCCACGTCCAAGCCCAGCTGCACGTCCTCGCCGGCGGTGTAGCCGGCCTTGCCGATGGCTTCCAGGATGGTGTCCAGCGCTTCCACGTTGCTGCGGAAATCCGGGGCGAAGCCACCTTCGTCGCCGACCGCCGTGCTCAGGCCATGGCCCTTCAGCACCGACTTCAGCGAGTGGAAGATCTCGGTGCCGGCACGCAGCGATTCAGCGAACGAGTCGAAACCCACCGGCAGCACCATGAACTCCTGGAAGTCCACGTTGTTGTCGGCATGAGCGCCGCCGTTGATGATGTTCATCATCGGCACCGGCAGCGTCACGTCGTTGCCGTTGGCCAGGTGCTGCCACAGCGGGACCTTCTTGGACGCGGCCACCGCATGCGCGTTGGCCATCGACACGCCGAGCAGCGCATTGGCGCCCAGGCGGCCCTTGTTCTCGGTACCGTCCAGGTCGATCAGGCGACGGTCCAGGCCTTCCTGGTCGGCGGCGTCGAAGCCCTTCAGCGCGGTCGCGATGGTGGTGTTGACGTTCTCCACCGCCTTGCGCACGCCCTTGCCCAGGTAGCGCGTCTTGTCGCCGTCGCGCAGCTCCACGGCTTCCTTGGTGCCGGTCGAGGCGCCGGACGGCACCATGGCGCGACCGAAGGAACCGTCGTCCAGCGTGACCTCGGCTTCGAGGGTGGGATTGCCGCGGGAATCGAGGATTTCGCGGGCGTGGATCTTGGCGATGTTGGTCATGGCGGGGTCGGATTGGAGGAAAGGGAGTGTTCCACTTCGGCCAGTGCCGCAAGGCTTCGCGGACTCCGGTCGATCATAAACGTGCCGTAGCGAGGCTCGATCTTGTCGCCTGACTCGACCGCCGCCTGGGCAAAGATAAGGTAATCGCGTCCTTCCATCAGCACGACATCGCAGCTGGTGGTGCCGCTCCCGATGGGAGCTCCTTTCGGGATCGTTCCCTTCAGGATGCGCATCACGGTGACATCGGCGGACTGGGTCGGCAGGCGGATCGGTACGTTCAACGGCGGATCACTGAAGATGCGCTCGGTGAAGGCAGCTTCCTCGGCCGTCAGTGGATGGATGCGATCGACATGGACGATGGCAACCATGTCCGACGTCTGCACCAGTTCGGCGATCGGCGGCGCGCGCATTGGTGGGTTCGTCGTGCATGCGTCCGCGCAAAGCGGAGCTCCTGCGAAGGTCAGCAACAGACCTATGGATGCCGCTCGCATCATCCTGGATGGACCGCCTGCCGATCCCATCAGACCGTGCTCTCCAAAAAACCATTCTTCTTGGTGATGCCGTCCAGCGCAAGCAGCGTTTCCAGCAGCGTTTCCATCTTGTCCAGCGGCCACGCGTTCGGGCCATCGGACAGGGCCTTGGACGGATCCGGGTGCGTTTCGGCGAACAGGCCTGACACTCCCACCGCGACCGCCGCACGCGCCAGCACCGGCACGAACTCGCGCTGGCCGCCGGAGCTGGTGCCCTGCCCGCCCGGCAACTGCACCGAGTGCGTGGCATCGAACACGACCGGGCAACCGGTATCGCGCATCACGCTCAGCGAGCGCATGTCGCTGACCAGGTTGTTGTAGCCGAACGAGGCACCGCGCTCGCAGACCATGATGTCGTGATTGCCGGTGGACTTGGCCTTCTCGACGACCGGCTTCATGTCCCACGGCGACAGGAACTGACCCTTCTTGATGTTGACCGGCTTGCCGGCGGCGCAGACCTTCCTGATGAAGTCGGTCTGGCGCACGAGGAACGCGGGCGTCTGCAGCACGTCGACCACGGCCGCGACTTCGTCCATGGGCGTGTATTCGTGCACGTCGGTCAGGACCGGCACGCCGACCTGCTTCTTCACCGCGTCCAGCACCTTCAGGCCTTCTTCCATGCCGGGGCCGCGGAAGCTGGTGCCGGAGGTGCGGTTGGCCTTGTCGAAGCTGGACTTGAAGATGAAGTTCATCCCCAGCTTGCCTGTGATCTCCTTCAGGCGGCCGGCGACATCGATCTGCAACTGCATCGATTCGATCACGCACGGGCCGGCGATCAGGAACAGGGGCTGGTCAAGGCCGACGTCGAATCCACAAAGCTTCATTCAAACACCTCTCGTTTGAGCCCCTCTCCCCCGGGAGAGGGGGTGGGGTGAGGGTACGGCGGAATCGGGAAGGCGGGAACATACTGGATTCCGCCGGACCCTCATCCGCCCCTTCGGGGCACCTTCTCCCGGCGGGAGAAGGAAACAACATTTACGCCCGCGCTTCCTTCAACAGCTTGCCGCCGGCCTTCTTCTCGCGCGCGGCGCGGATGAAGCCGACGAACAGCGGATGGCCGTCGCGCGGCGTGGACAGGAATTCCGGATGCGCCTGGCAGGCCAGGAACCACGGGTGCACGGTGCGCGGCAGTTCCACCATCTCCACCAGCAGATCGTCCATCGACTTGGCGGCGATCACCAGGCCGGCGTCTTCCAGTTGCGTGCGGTAGCGGTTGTTGAACTCGTAGCGATGACGATGGCGCTCGGCCACCACGTCCTTGCCGTACAGATCACGCGCCAGCGTGCCCGGCTTGAGGCGCTGTTCCTGCAGGCCCAGGCGCATGGTGCCGCCCAGATCGGAGCGCTCGTCGCGCTTCTCGACATCGCCGGTCGCGGTGCGCCATTCGGTGATCAGGCCGATCACCGGGTGCGGCGACTGCTTGTCGTTCTCGGTGCTGTTGGCGTTGTCCAGCCCGGCGACATGGCGGGCGTAATCGACGACCGCCGCCTGCATGCCGTAGCAGATGCCGAAGTAGGGCAGCTTCTGTTCGCGGGCGAAGCGCGAGGTCAGCACCTTGCCCTCGAAGCCGCGATCACCGAAGCCGCCCGGCACCAGCACGCCGTCCACGCCCTGCAGCAGGGCCATGTCGGTGCCTTCCAGCTCCTGCGCTTCGATCCACTTGAGGTTGACGCGCGTGCGCTGGCGCAGGCCGCCGTGCTTGAGTGCTTCGCCGACGGACTTGTAGGCGTCCTGGTGATCGACATACTTGCCGACGACGGCGATGGTCACCTCGTCCAGCGGGTTGAGCGTGGCGTCAACCGCCGCTTCCCATTCGGACAGGTCCGCCGCCTTCGCGTTCTCGATGCGGAACTGGCGCAGAACGATCTCGTCCAACCCCTGGCCGTGCAGGCCCATCGGGATGCGGTACAGCACGTCCACGTCCGGCACGCTGATGACGGCGCGCTCGGGGACGTTGGTGAACAGCGAGATCTTGCGGCGCTCGGAGTCCGGGATCGGCTGCTCGGAGCGGCACAGCAGCACGTCCGGCTGGATGCCGATCGAGCGCAGTTCCTTCACCGAGTGCTGGGTGGGCTTGGTCTTCAGCTCGCCCGCGGCCGCGACGTACGGCACCAGCGTCAGGTGCATGAAGAGGGCCTTCTCGGGGCCGCGCTCGGTGCGGATCTGGCGGATCGCTTCCAGGAACGGCAGCGATTCGATGTCGCCGACCGTGCCACCGATCTCCACCAGCGCGACGTCGAAGCCCTCAGTGGCCTCGTCGATGCAGCGGCGGATCTCGTCGGTGATGTGCGGGATCACCTGCACGGTGGCGCCCAGGTAGTCGCCGCGGCGCTCCTTGCGGATCACGTTCTCGTAGATCCGGCCGGTGGTGACGGAATTCTTGCGGCTCAGGCGCGTGCGCACGAAGCGCTCGTAGTGGCCCAGGTCCAGGTCGGTCTCGGCGCCGTCGTCGGTGACGTAGACCTCACCGTGCTGGAACGGGCTCATGGTGCCCGGGTCGACGTTGATGTACGGGTCCAGCTTCATCATCGTGACCTTCAGGCCACGTGCTTCAAGAATGGACGCAAGCGAAGCGGCGGCGATGCCCTTGCCTAGCGAGGACACAACGCCGCCGGTAACGAAAATCAGGGGAGTCATGGGCGGGGCTCCGGAAAGCCATAGTCTACAGGCAACACGTGTCTCCCGGAAGCGCGACGCCCCGCCGAAGCGGGGCGTCTGGCCACAGTCCGATCACCGGAAACCCTTGCGCGGCAAGGCTCCCGGCGGATCGACACGGATCAGGGCTTGCGCTCTTCTTCCTCTTCGCCGGCCTTCTTCTGCTGGCCGTCGGCGGCCTTGCGCTGCTTGGCGGCGGCCTCGTTGGCGGCACGGCGACGGGCCTTGGCCTCGGGGTCGGAAGGGTCGCTGGTCTGCGACTGGTCCTGCTTGGGCTTGTCGGCATCGTTGGCGGTGCGCGACTGAGCGAACGCCTGGACCGCGAACAGCGCACCGGCGACGGCGGCGGAGAGCAGCAACAGGTTGCGGGACTTCATGGCGGTACTCCTCATGGGTAACGGGAATCTGGGGGCGCCGGGCGGCGTTCCAAGGGCATCCCTGTCCACGCGGCAAGCCTAGCGCCCGCCGCCCCGCCCTCGACTGAACATGGCAAAAAAGCCCGGCTGGCCGCACACTGCCGCCCGATCCGGGCCCGTCCCGGCGCGGAACGCAGCGCGTCGCGCGCCCTGCGACGCCCCTGCGGTGGACTGTCCACCCGTTCCTGTTCACTGCGGCGCCCTGGCGTCGCCCGTCGCACCGAGAAACCGAGCATCCATGAGCAGCCGCTACAACGCCGCCGACATCGAAGTCCTCTCCGGCCTTGACCCGGTCAAGCGCCGCCCCGGCATGTACACCGACACCTCGCGCCCGAATCACCTGGCGCAGGAAGTCATCGACAACGCGGTGGACGAGGCCCTGGCCGGCCATGCCGGCAGCATCGAGGTCACCCTGTACAAGGATGGCAGCTGCGAAGTCAGCGACGACGGACGCGGCATGCCGGTCGACATCCATCCCGAGGAGAAGATCCCCGGCGTGGAACTGATCCTCACCCGCCTGCATGCCGGCGGCAAGTTCAGCAACAAGAACTACACCTTCTCCGGCGGCCTGCATGGCGTGGGCGTCAGTGTTGTCAATGCACTGTCCACGCTGGTGGAAGTGCACATCAAGCGCGAGGGCAGCGAACACCGCATCACCTTCCGCAACGGCGACCGCGCCACCCCGCTGGAAGTGGTAGGCAGCGTGGGCAAGAAGAACACCGGCACGCGCGTGCGTTTCTGGGCCGACCCGAAGTATTTCGACACGCCGAAGTTCAACGTGCGTGCGCTCAAGCACCTGCTGCGCGCCAAGGCCGTGCTCTGCCCCGGGCTGAACGTCACCCTGTTCGACGAAGCCAGCGGCGAGCGCGACAGCTGGCATTACGAGGACGGCCTGCGCGATTACCTGCGCGGCGAGATGGCCGGCCGTGAGCTGCTGCCGCCGGAGCTGTTCGTCGGCCAGCTGAAGAAGGACAGCGAGGTCGTCGACTGGGCGGTCGCGTGGGTGCCGGAGGGCGAGATCGTCCAGGAAAGCTACGTCAACCTGATCCCCACCGCCCAGCACGGCACGCACGTGAACGGCCTGCGCAGCGGCCTGACCGATGCGCTGCGCGAGTTCTGCGACTTCCGCAACCTGCTGCCGCGCGGCGTGAAGCTGGCGCCGGAAGACGTGTGGGACCGCGTCACCTTCGTACTGTCGCTGAAGATGACCGACCCGCAGTTCAGCGGTCAGACCAAGGAACGCCTGTCCTCGCGCCAGGCCGCCGGCTTCATCGAAGGCGCCGCGCACGACGCCTTCAGCCTGTGGCTGAACCAGCACGTGGAGCTGGGCGAGAAGATCGCGCAGATCGCGATCGAACGCGCCAGCGCGCGCCTGAAGACCGAGAAGCAGGTCATCCGCAAGAAGGTCACGCAGGGTCCCGCCCTGCCCGGCAAGCTGGCCGACTGCATCAGCCAGGACCTCTCGCGCACCGAGCTGTTCCTGGTGGAAGGCGACTCGGCCGGCGGCAGCGCCAAGCAGGCGCGCGACAAGGATTTCCAGGCGATCCTGCCGCTGCGCGGCAAGATCCTCAATACGTGGGAAGTCGCCAGTACCTCGGTGCTCGCCTCCGACGAAGTGCACAACCTGGCCATCGCCATCGGTTGCGATCCCGGCAAGGACGACATCAGCGGGCTGCGCTACGGCAAGGTGGTGATCTTGGCCGACGCCGACTCGGACGGCCTGCACATCGCCACGCTGCTGACCGCGCTGTTCCTGCGCCACTTCCCCGCGCTGGTGAACGCCGGCCACGTGTTCGTGGCGATGCCGCCGCTGTTCCGCGTGGACGTGGGCAAGCAGGTGTTCTACGCGCTGGACGAGGAAGAGAAGCGCCTGCTGCTGGAAAAGATCGAGCGCGAGAAGATCCGGGGCCAGGTCAACGTCACCCGTTTCAAGGGTCTGGGCGAGATGAATCCGTCCCAGCTGCGCGAATCCACCATCCATCCCGACACGCGCCGGCTGGTGCAGCTGACCGTGGATGACGCACCGGAAACGCACGGCCTGATGGACATGCTGCTGGCGAAGAAGCGAGCGAGCGATCGCAAGGCTTGGCTGGAGACCAAGGGCGACCTGGCTTCCCTGGAAGTCTGACCGCGGCGATTCGTTGGATGGGGCCGTTGCGACGGCCTCGTTGCCATGTCCGTCGGATGTTCTGCGCGGCGCGGCTGGAGACGAAGGGCGATCTGGCGTCGCTCGAGGTCTGATCGCGACCCTGCGCCGCGTCGCACCGACGCGCGCAGGATCACCGCCCCACCGCAGACCGGTTCCCGGCAACTGCCAGCATCAAACGACTTCCGCTCGCTGCTTCGCTTGCCGCCGCCCAGCCCGCCCGACCCTTGAACATCATGTTCACCGCCCCGGTGCGATAACCCGGGGATGGCAGCGGAACCCGACTCGCATCCCTATACCTTCGGTCTGGAAGAGGAATATTTCCTCGTGCGGCGCAACGGCCGGCGCCTGCGGCACATGCCGCGTCGTTTCTTCGATGCCTGCCGCGCCGCGCTGGGCGAACGCTTCGGCAGCGAGATGCTGCAGACCCAGGTGGAAGTACAGACCGCGGTGCACGACGACCCGCGCGCTGCCGAGCATGACCTGCTCACCCTGCGGCGCACGATAGGCGGCATCGCCCGCGCGCATGGCCTGGACATCCTGTCGGCAGGAACGCATCCCTCTGCGCCGTGGCGGGGCCAGCGCAGCACCGACAAACCGCATTACGACCAGGTGATGGACGAGCTGCAGATGCTCGGCCACCGCAATCTGCTGTGCGGCCTGCATGTGCATGTGCAGCCGGCCGATCCGGCGCAGCGCGTGCACTTGATGGCGCGGATGCAGCCGTTCCTGCCGCTGCTGCTGGCCCTTAGCACCTCGTCGCCGTTCTGGATGGGACAGGCGACCGGCCTGATGGGCTATCGGCAGACGGCGTACCAGGAAATTCCCCGCACCGGGCTTCCGCCGCTGTTCCGCGGCCAGGACGAATACGACGACTACGTGCGGCGCATGATCGATGCGCGCGCCATCCGCGATGCCAGCTTCCTGTGGTGGGCATTGCGCCCTTCCCTCGCCTTCCCGACGCTGGAACTGCGCGTGACCGACGCCTGCACGGATCCACGCGACGCGCTTGCGATCGCGCAGCTGTTCCGCTGCGTGGTGCGGTACCTCGAGCGCACGCCGCGCCTGCATGCCGCGCTGGATGCGGGGGCGCAGGCGGTGATCGAGGAGAACCTGTGGCGGGCGCAGCGGCACGGCTTCGACGCCGGCCTGATCGACATCGGCAGTGGCGATCTTGTCTCCGTGCGCGAGATGCTGGAAAGCACGCTGGAGATCATTGCGGCCGACGTGGCGGCGCTGGACTGCGCCCGCCAGATCGACCATGCGTGGCGCATCCTGGACGGCGGCACCAGTGCGCACGGGCAGCAGCGGCATTACCAGCAACGCAGGCTCGCCGGCGACACGCACGGCGAAGCGCTGGTGCATGTCGTGCGATGGCTGGCGGCGGCGAGCGTACCGGACTGACGCAGGCTCAGCGCGCGACCGTCTTCTGCTGCGACACCACGAACACGCCGGCCATCACCAGCACGGTGCCGGCCACCTGCCACGGCCCCATCGGTTCCCCGAGCAGCAGCAGGCTCAGCACGATGGTCGACACCGGCCCGATCATGCCGACCTGTGCCGCCAGCGCGGAGCCGATACGCGCCACCGCCATCATCACCGCAAGCACCGGCAGCACCGTGCACAGCGTGCCGTTGACCAGCGACAGCGCGTAGACCTCCCACGGCAGCACCATCGCCTGCATCGGCCGCAGCACGACGAACTGCAGCAGGCACAGCACGCTGGCCACGCTGCTGGCGTAGGCCGTCAGCCGCACCGCGCCGACGCGCGCCACCAGTTCGCCACTGCCGACGAGGTACAGCGCGTAGGCGAGCGCGCTGCCGAACACCAGCAGGCCACCCAGCAGGATGCTGGAACCGCCGGCCTGCAGATCGTGCCCGAAGGCCAGCGCCACGCCCGCATAGCTGACCAGCAGCGCCAACACCTGCCGCCGCGAGATGCGCTTGCCCAGCGCGAGCCAGCCGATCAGCGCCACCAGCGTCGGGGTGAGATAGAGGATCAGCCGCTCCAGCGTGGCGGTGATGTAGGCCAGCCCGGCGAAGTCGAGGAAGCTGGCCAGGTAGTAGCCGAGGAAGCCCAGCAGCCCGATCTTCAGGCGGTCGGCGCGCGACAGCGGCGCACTCCGGCGCGCTGCCCACACGCCCATCACCAGGAAGAACGGGAACGCCACCAGCATGCGCAAGGCCAGCAGCGTGACCGCATCGGCGCCGTAGCGATACCCCAGTTTGACGATGATCGCCTTGCCCGAGAACGCGATGGCGCCCAAGGCCGCGAGCAGCAAGCCGGAGCGGCTGACCGCCTGCAGGCCGGGACGCGCAGGCGGTGCGTCCATCGCTTCGGCCGGCGCCACGTCCAGCGGCTGCGCCAGTTCGTCCTCCGCCCTCGGCCGGGTCATGGCGACCGGCTCACGCCAGCGTGCATGCCAGCAGGCGACGGATCAGCGCCTGCGTACGCGCCGCACGCTCGGGCAGGTAGGCGAAGCTGTCTTCGTCCATGTAGGTGAGCTGCGCCAGTTCGAGCTGCACGGTCTGGATGCCGCGGGCGACGTCGGCGTAGTGACGGGTGATGTAACCGCCACGGAAACGTCCGTTGACCACGTAGCTGTAGTCCGACTGCGAGGCCAGCGCGGCTTCCAGCGCCTGTTGCAGCGCGGGCACGCAGCTCGCGCCGCCGGCCGTGCCCAGATTGAAGTCCGGCAGGCGGCCGTCGAACAGGAACGGCACCACGCTGCGGATCGAGTGGCCTTCCCACAGTACGGCACGGCCATGCGCGGCGTGGATGCGTGCCAGTTCCTGCTGCAGCGCCTGGTGGTAGGGGCGCCAGTAGGTATCGACCCGCGCGGCGATCTCGTCCGGCGTGGGCTGCTGGTCCGGCAGGTACACCGGATCGCCAGTGAAGCGCACGGTGGGGCACAGGCCGGTGGTGTTCTGGCCGGGATAGAGGGACACGTCATCGTCCGGCCGGTTAAGGTCGACGACGTAGCGCGAATACGACGGCACGATGATCGATGCACCCAGCGTGCGCGCGAACGCATAGAGGTCGGCCACATGCCAGTCGGTATCCGGCACCCGGCGTGCCTCCGGCGTCAGGCGTGCGGCGATGTCGTCGGGAAGCGCCGTGCCGTTGTGCGGCAGGCTGATGAACAGCGGCGCGGTACCGCGATGCAGGGTGTAGGTGTCCATGCCGCCATTGTATCGCCGCCTCCCGCGGGCCCGGCTCAGCGCATCAGCACGACTTCCTCGGCACTGGTGGGATGGAGGGCGACGGTGTCGTGCAGGTCGGCCAGGGTGATGCCCTTCTTCAACGCCACCGCGAAACCCTGCAGCATCTCGTCCGCGCCCTCGCCCAGCAGGTGCAGGCCGACGACGCGCTTGTCCTCGCCCACGCAGACCAGCTTGAACAGGCTGCGTTGCGGCGAATCGGCCAGCGCGTGCAGCATCGGCCGGAAGCGCGTGGTCAGCACCGTCACCGCGTCGCCATGCAGCGCGCGCGCCTCGGCCTCGGTCAGGCCCACCTGCCCCACCGGCGGGTGCGAGAACACCACGGTCGGGATCTGCGCATAGTCCATCCGCGCATCGGGCTGGCCGCCGAACAGCCGGTCCATGAGCCGCCGCGCCGCCGCGATGGCGACCGGCGTCAGCGCCGCCTGGCCAGTGACGTCGCCTACCGCATGGATCCCGGCGATGTTGGTGTCCTGCCGCCCATCCACCTGCACGAAGCCGCGCGCATCGAGGGCAACCCCCGTCGCTTCCAGGCCCATGTCGCGTGTCGACGCACGACGTCCGGTAGCGAAGATCACCGTGTCGAAGCGCGCGGTGTGCGTGCCGTCTTCGGCCAGCACCACCACCCCCTCGTCGGACGCGCGTTCGAGGGCCGCCACGGCGTGCCCGAAATGCAGGCGCACGCCATGCTGGCGCATGTCCGCAGCCAGTTCGTCGGTGATCTGCGTGTCGAAGCCGTCCAGCAGGCGCTGCCCGCGGACGAACACGTCCACCTGGCTGCCCAACGCCTGCAGCACGCCGGCCAGTTCCACGGCTACGTAACCGCCGCCGACGATCGCCACGCGCGCCGGCGCGGCGCACAGGCTGAAGAAATCGTCCGACACCTTGCCCAGATCGGCACCCGGGATGTCGGGACGCACCGGATGGCCGCCAGTGGCGATCAGCACGTGCTTCGCACCGAGTTGCACGCCATCGGCATTGACCACGGTGTTCGCATCCAGAAGACGGCCATGGCAGGGCATCAGCACCACGCCGCTCTCGTCCAGCCGCCTCATGTAGCTGGCGTGGATCCCGGCGATGTAGCGCTGGCGATGCACGATGAATTCCTTCCAGTCCAACGTCGGCGGTGAGGTGTCGAAGCCGAGCGTCGACGCCATGGCGATCCGTTGCGACAGATCGGCGGCCAGCCACATCGCCTTCTTCGGCACGCAGCCGACATTGACGCAGGTACCACCCAGTTCCTTCGGTTCCAGCAGCGCGACCCTGGCGCCGTACGAAGCCGCGCGGAAGGCGCCGGCCAGGCCGCCCGATCCGCCGCCGATCACGATCAGGTCGAAGGCTTGCGGTTTCATGCGAATCGCTCCGGTCGGTAAGGGGTGGGATCGAAGGCCGGCGTGCGGCCGGTCATCAGGTCGGCCATCAACTGGCCGGTGGCGCTGCTCATGCTGATGCCGAGCATGCCGTGGCCGGCCGCCAGCCAGACATGCTCATGGCGTGGTGCGCGTCCGAGCAGCGGCAGGTCGTCCCAGGTCATCGGCCGCCAGCCGCACCAGCGCTCGTGGACCTCGGCTCCCATGGGTTCGCGCAGGAATTGGCGCGCGCCTCGCTCAAGCGCCGACAACCGCGTTTCATTGAGCGTGTCGTCATGGCCGGAGAACTCCATCGTGCTGCCCAAGCGGAAGCCGCTGTCCCAGACCGTCACGCACACGGAACGGTCCTTCAGCACCATCGGACGGCGCGGCACGAGGGCAGGACGCGAATAGGTGATCGAGTAACCCTTGCCCGGCTGGATCGGCGCCTTCAGTCCCAGCGTGCGAGCGAACGCCGGTGTCCACGCGCCCAGGGCGATCACCGCCTCGCGCCCTTCGCGCGCGCCCTGCGATGTCGTCAACCGCACGCCGGTCGTCGTGGTATCCAGCCGGTCCACGCGGCACTGCTCCTCGATCTGGCCACCACGTTCGCGCACCACGCGCGCCAGTTCGGCCACGTAACGATCCGGACGCAGGCGCGCATCGCCGGGGAAGCGGATCGCGCCGGTCACGCCGGGCAGCATGGCGGGCTCGTCGCGCTCGTACGCGGCGCCGTCGAACACCTCCGTGGCGATACCGAACTCCGCCAGCATCGCCGCCTCGTCCACGTACTGCTGGAACTTGCGCGGATCGCGGAACACGTAGTCGAGCCCTTCTTCCTCGAACTCGCAGGCCAGGCCATATCGCCCCACCCAGTCCGCAAGCCGCGGGCGTGCATCGTTGAGCAGCGCCGACCGCGCCTGCGTGCTTGTTCGCCAGTCGCGCGCATTGCAGCGCGCGGCGAACCGCAGCAGCCAGTGCCACAGGGCGGGATCGACGCGAGGCTTGAGGTACAGCGGCGCATCCGGCGTGAACATCCAGCGCAGCGCCTGCGCCACCACACCCGGCGCTGCCAGCGGTGGTGCGTGGCTCGGCGTGATGGTGCCGCAGTTGCCGTGCGAGGCACCGCCACCGACCGACCCGGCGTCCATCACCCGCACGCCGCGGCCGGCGTCCAGCAACGCCAGCGCGGTCGCCAGTCCGATGGCGCCGCCGCCGAGGATGAGGACGTCGTCGTGGGGGGATTTCACCGCGACATTCTAGCCAGTCGGCGTCATCCCGCCCGGAGCCGCAGCGGCTGCGGCTTCAGGTAGGTCAGCGAGCGCCACAGCCACTCCATCGGACCGAAGCGGAATCGCGACAGCCACAGGTGGCTCAGCAGCACCTGAATGCCGAACAGCACCACCGCGAACAGCGGCTGCCAGGCACGCGGCAGCTGTTCGAAATAGCCCAGCCCGTAGCCGTAGAAGATCCACGTGCAGACCAGCGACTGCATCAGGTAGTTGGTCAACGCCATGCGTCCGGCCGGCGCCAGCCAGCCCAGCGGCCGCTGCCAGGCCGGAGAACCCAGCGCACGCATCACCCAGGCCGCGTAGCCCAGGCACATCAGCAGGTTGGCCATCATCTGCAGGGTGAACGCCGACGACACGCGCAGGTTGAAGGTGGCGAAATCCATCGTCGGCGCCAGCGCCACCGAGCCCAGCATGGCCAGCAGGCCGAGCGGCAGTGCGACCCAGCGCAGGGCGGCGTACAGCCGCGGGAAATCGCGCGGCCGCGCAATCGCCCCGCTGCGCACGAACCAGGCGCCGATCAGGAACATGCCGAACACGATGAAACCGAACATGGTGATGTTGCTGAGCGCCATGCCGGTGCTCTTCAGCCGCTGCCAGGTGGCTTCGGCATAGGTGCCGCTGCCGTAGGCGGTCCGCTCGCTGTCGATCAGCGTCTGCATCTGCACGCCGATCTGCGCCATGGCCTTGTCCCAGCCTTCGGTGCCGGCCAGCAGCGAGCCCATGGCTCCCATCAGCAGCATGAAGCCGATCGGCATCACGTACGCGGCCAGCCCCAGCCAGACGAACCAGCGGGTCGGCAACGGTCGGAATGCGAGCAGCAGGAACGAGCACAGCGCATACATCATCAGCACGTCGCCGGCCCAGATGAAGAGCGCATGGATCACGCCGAAGGCCAGCAGTACCAGCCCGCGCCGCCAGTACACGCCGGCGAACGGCCGGTTGGCCTGCTCGGCGCGTTGCGACATCACCGCGAAGCCCATGCCGAACAGCAGCGAGAACAGCGTGTAGAACTTGCCCTGCACCAGCACGTAGACCAGCAGGTCGACGGTGCGGTCGATGCCCGTGAGCCGGGGATCCAGCCCGGTACCCGACGCCATCACCGGCCCCACGAACCCTTCCAGGTTCATCAGCAGGATGCCCAGCAGCGCGAAGCCGCGCAGCACGTCCATGGCCTCGACGCGCTCGGCCGCCGCGATCGGTGCCAGGCTCCCCGTGTTCGTCGCCGTCATTCCCTTCCCCTGATGTGGTCCCCGCGATTAGAGCATGCGCGGCACCCCATGCTGCCTGCCAAAAGAAACGGCCCGCTTGCGCGGGCCGTCCGGATCACGCGATGACGCGCGACTCAGTGGTGGTGGCCACCGTCGCCGTGCACGTGACCGTGCTCGATTTCTTCCGCGCTGGCTTCACGCACTTCCACAATCTCGACGTCGAAGTGCAGGTCCTTGCCGGCCATCGGATGGTTGAGGTCCACGTCCACCACGCTCATGCCGACCTTCTGGATGGTCACGGCGCGCGGGCCGAAGTTGGTCTGCAGCACCACCTGCTGGCCCGACACCAAGCGCTGGTTGCCGAAGTGCTTCTTGGGCACGCGCTGGCTCAGGCCGTCGCGACGCTCGCCGTAGGCATCGGCCGCCGCCACGTCCACACCGAAGCTCTCGCCGGCCTCGCGGTCCTGCATGGCGTTTTCCAGCCCCGGGATGATGTTGCCGTGGCCGATCAGGATCGCCAGCGGCTCACGGTCCTTCGAGCTTTCGATCGGCTCCTGGCCGGCTTCGGACACGGTGTAGTGGAAACGGACGACGCTGTCTTTTGCGATTTTCATGCGGGACTCTGGGCGGGGCCTGCCGACGGGCAGGACGGGAGCGGCTTGTCGGCCGCAAGGGAATGCGGCGAAGATGCGCCGCGATGAAGGCCCGACATTATCCCGGCTTGCCCACGCCCGCGCCACTTCGGCCGCTGGCCAACGCCCTGCTCTGCGCGGGACTGCTGGTGCTGGCCGGCTGTGGCGGTTCCAAGCCCCAGGCCCGCAAGCCGTCGCCACCACCACCCGCGCAGCACACATGGCCGGTGGTGCAGGCCGATGATCCGGCCGCCGCCACGTCGGTGCTGATGCGCGCCATCGGCCTGGTCGGCACGCCCTACCGCTATGGCGGCAATACGCCGGAATCCGGCTTCGACTGCAGCGGCCTGGTGACCTACGTGTACCGGGACATGCTGGACCTGCGCCTGCCGCGCACCTCGCGGGAACTGGCGCAGGTGCAGGGACCTAAGATCGAGCCCCGCCGTCTGGCGCCCGCCGACCTGGTGTTCTTCGGCAAGAAGGGCAACGTCACCCATGTGGGCATCTACGTGGGCGAGGGGCGGTTCGTGCACGCCCCCAGCACGGGCGGGACGG
This sequence comes from Pseudoxanthomonas sp. Root65, assembly GCF_001427635.1. Taxonomy (NCBI): domain Bacteria; kingdom Pseudomonadati; phylum Pseudomonadota; class Gammaproteobacteria; order Lysobacterales; family Lysobacteraceae; genus Pseudoxanthomonas; species Pseudoxanthomonas sp. Root65. The sequence continues at coordinate 181,446 of NZ_LMHA01000002.1, read as the reverse complement.
TACGGCTCGACCATCTGGATGGCCCCTACTGGCGGGACCACTACAGCGGCGCGAAACGCGTCCTTCGTTAGGAATCGGTCAAGTCTGTGACGCGGAACGTTCACACTTAACGAATAAATAACGATTTATGAACCAAATCAGGCCGATCAGCCGGCATTATCGCCCCTGACTTGTTAAACCCTTCCCGCGCGTGACGACCGACGACGACCTGCCAACAGGCCAGCCTGCCGCCACCCTCCGCCTGCCGCGGCGGGTTTCCCACGTTTTCCTGAGCCTCGGCCTGTGCGCCCTGGCGTCCGTGGCGCAGGCACAGAGTGCCCCCGCCGACGTCGACGCGGCGTCAACATCGGCATCGCCGGATGTGGTGGCCAGCCCGGCCACGGCGGCCGCCAAACCCGTCATCACCAGCGTCAAGGAAAAGGCGGCCGAAGCCGCCACCGCCACCCTCTCCGCCCTGCTGCCGCGACTGGCTGCCAGCGACACGCTGCCCCTGGTCGATCGCTCCGCCATGGTCGCCGGCGACATCAGCAAGCTGCTGGCCGCCTACGACCTGAGTAAGGAAGGCGTGGTCGCCCAGGAACAGCAGGGTGGCAAGGTCAACATGGTGCTGCAGCGTGCGCTCGCGCTGATGGGCACGCCGTACCGCTGGGGCGGCACCTCGCCCGACAGCGGCTTCGACTGCAGCGGACTGGTCGGTTACGTCTTCCGCACCGCGCTGGGCATCGAACTGCCGCGCGTCTCCCGCGACATGGCCAGCAAGGCCGATGCCGAACTGGTCGCCGCCCGCGAGGAACTCCGCCAGGGCGATCTGGTGTTCTTCGGATTGAAGGGCCGGGTGAACCACGTGGGCATCTACGTGGGCGAAGGCCGCTTCCTGCATTCGCCCAGCCGCGGCAAGGACGTGCGCGTGGACAGCCTGCTCACCGGCTACTGGGCCAACCGCTACCTGAGCGGCCGCCGCGTCGCGATGTAACGCACGCCACCCGTGTCGAACACAAGCAGAAGGCCGCCTCGTGCGGCCTTTATGCTGTCCCGCCATCGCGGTGCGCCGCAACTTGCACTGGATACCGCCTAGCCGCCATCCTCCGGCGCATGCGCTGTTGAACGCGCACCACCTGTCCGTTGCGCCGAAGGGGAGTCGTACGCGATGCAGGCTTCACTGTTGACCAATCTGCTGCTGCCGTTGGCCCTGGGCATCATCATGCTGGGGCTGGGGCTGGGACTGACGCTCGACGATTTCCGTCGCGTCGCGCGCTATCCACGCGCGGTGTTGATCGGCCTGGCGCTGCAGACGCTGGTGCTGCCCTGGGTCGCGTTCGGCCTGGCGCTGGTCTTCGGCCTGCCTGCGGAACTGGCGGTGGGCCTGATGCTGCTGGCGGCCTCGCCTGGCGGCGCCACCGCCAACATCTACAGCCATCTCGCCCGCGGCGACGTGGCGCTGAACATCACGCTCACCGCGATCAACAGCCTGCTGTGCCTGCTGACGCTGCCGGTGATCCTCAACCTGTCACTGGAGTACTTCCTCGGCGCCGGCCAGTACGTCCCGCCGCCGACCAAGAAGGTGGTCGAGGTGGCCGCCATCATCCTGCTGCCGGTGGCCATCGGCATGCTGTTGCGGGCGAAGGCGCCCGGCTTCGCCGCGCGTGCGGAAAAGCCCATCCGTCTGCTCTCCGTGCTGGTGCTGGCGCTGCTGGTGGTCGCGGCGGTCGCGCAGGAATGGAAGACGCTGACCACCTACTTCGCCATCGTCGGCCTGGCCTGCCTGCTGTTCAACCTCGCCAGCATGGGCGCCGGCTATGCGGCGCCGCTGGCCTTGCGGCTGCCGAAGAAGCAGGCCATCGCCATCGCCATGGAGATCGGCATCCACAACGGCACGCTGGCGATCTTCATCGCGCTCAACGTGCTGCAGAACCCCACCATCTCGGTGCCGGCGGCGGTCTACAGCCTGCTGATGTTCATCACCGCGGCGGTGTTCGCCTGGTGGGTGTCGCGCGGCGCGCGCGACGCCACCGCCTAGGCCCTGGTGTCGGGCCCGCGCGCCACGTAGGCCATGCTGATGGACGCGGGCGCGGTATCGGTGAAGCCGAACTGCGCGTAGAGATGGCGGGCATCGCCGTCCGCAATCAGCATGACGTAGGCCGATTCGGGCGCATGGGCGCGCAGCCACGCATCCAGCGCCGCCATGATGCGCTTGCCCAGTCCTCGACCCTGATGATCGCGCCGGACGGCGATGTCCACGATGGCGAACACCGTGCCATTGTCGCCGATCACCCGGCCCATGCCGATCACCTCGGCGTCGCGCACCAGACTGACGCCGTACAGCGTGTTCGCAAGACCACGCGTCGCGGCGTCCTGCGACTTCGGCGACAAGCCTGTCTGCACGCGGAGCCGGCGATAGGTCGGCACATCGGGGAACGATTCGACCATTTCGACCGCCTCGACGCCGCTCATCGCGCGGGGGTCGCCTCGTCCGCGAGCCCGACATCGCTGGACGCGCGCTCGTAGATCTCCCGATCCAGCAGGCCGGTCTCCTTCGCCACCAGCACCGGCACCAGCATCTGGCCGGTGACATTGGTCATCGTGCGCATCATGTCGAGGATGCGGTCGATCGCGACCAGCAGGCCGATGCCTTCCAGCGGCAGGCCCGCCGCGCTCAGCACCAGCGTCACCATCACCGTCGCCGTTCCCGGCACGCCTGCCGTGCCGAAGCTGCCCAGCACCGACGCCAGCAGGATGACGAAGTACTGGTTCACCGACAGGTCCAGCCCGAAGTACTGCGCCACGAAGATCGACGTGAGCGCCGGATAGATCGCGCCGCAGCCGTCCATCTTGATGCTGGCGCCGAGCGGCACGGCGAACGCGGCGTAGTCCTTGTCCACGCCCAGGTTGTGGGTGACGCTGCGCAGCGCCACCGGCATGGATGCGAAACTGGAGGAACTGGCGAACGCCACCTGCATGCCCGGCGCGGCGCCGCGGAAGAACTTCCACGGGTTCAGGCCGTGCGCCAGCAGCAGGCTGCCGTACACCACCACGATATGCAGCGCGCACGCCACGTACAGCGCGCCGATGTAGCTGCCCAGCGGCAGCAGCTTCTCGAAGCCGTACGTGCCGACCAGGCTGCCGATCAGGCCGAACGTGCCGATCGGGGTCATTTCCAGCACGAAGCGCGTGACCTGCACCATGGTGTCGCTGGCCTCGCCGGCCAGCTTGCGCAGGCCGGCACTGCGCTCGCCCAGCTTGACCAGCGCGAACCCCACCAGGCCGGCGAAGAAGATGACCTGGAGGATCTTGCCCTCGGTCAGCGCCTTGAACGGGTTGGCCGGCACGATGTCCAGCAGCACCTGCACGGGCGTGGGCACCTCGCGCACCTGGTAGTCCGGCGCCATCATCAGGCCCGTCAGTCCCTTGCCGGGCTGCACGATCCAGCCCACCGACAGTCCGACGCACACTGCCAGCGCGGCGGTGATCGCGAACCACAGGAACGTGCGCCCGCCGAGCGCGGCGACCGACTTCTGCCCGTGCAGGCTGGACACGGCGTTGATCACCGCGAAGAACACCAGCGGTACCGCGATCATCTTGATCAGCGTGACGTACAGGTCGCCCAGCGGCTTGAGCCAGACGCCCGCGGCCGGCCCCATCAGCCAGCCCGCCAGCGCACCCAGCACGAAGCCGGCGACGACGCGCTGCCAGAACGGGATCTTCAACCAGGCCGAGACCAGCTTCATCCGGACGACTCACAGGAGTGGACGCGCCACCTTAGCCCAAGCCCTTGCATGCAGCGACCCTCCACACGGAATGCCGGGTGTCATGAACAGGACACTGGGGCGAGGGCATAATTGCGTGCTTGGTCCGCTCCCCGATCCTGATGACGTTGGCTTGCGCTTGGCGGTGCCAGGCGGGATGAGGTCGAGGCCCATTGTCGCGTCATCAACGAAGACCGCCATGCCACACGAGGACACCCGATGCGCCGGCTGCACCCGTTCCTGATTACCCTGCTGACCGCATCGCTGGCCGGTTGCGCCAGCACTTCGACCGCCCCTTCGGCCTCGCGTGCCACCGCATTCCACGTCGACGTTCCCTCGGTCGCCCATCCCCAGGGCGAAACCCCGCACTGGTGGTATCGGAACGGTGCGGCGAAAGCCGCCGCCCATGGCGCGATGCAGGGCAAGGCGAAGAACGTCATCGTCTTCCTCGGTGATGGCATGAGCCTGACCACGGTGGCCGCTGCGCGCATCTTCGAAGGCCAGCGCAAAGGCATGCCGGGCGAAGAGAACCTGTTGAGCTGGGAACACTTCCCGCACACTGCCTTCAGCAAGACCTACAACACCGATTCGCAGACGCCCGACTCCGCCGGCACCATGACCGCCATCGCCAGCGGCGTGAAGTCGCACATGGGCGCCATCGGCGTGGCCGCCGGCCACAAGGGCGAATGCACGCCCGACGGCAGCAAGGACCTGCTCAGTTGGCTGATGCTGGCCGACAGCGCCGGCCTGGCCACCGGCATCGTCACCACGGCGCGCATCACCCATGCCACGCCGGCGGCGACGTACGCGCACGTTTCGCATCGCGACTGGGAAAACGACACCGACCTGCCACCGGAGGCCACCGAGGCCGGCTGCAAGGACATCGCGCAGCAGTTGCTGGCCGCCGCGCGTTTCGGCCACGGGCCCACCGTGGCGCTCGGGGGCGGACGCGGCGAGTTCCTGCCGGTCGATATGCGCGATCCGGAAGAAGACGACAAGGTCGGCCAGCGCCTGGACGGCCGCAACCTCGTCGCCGAGTGGCAGCAGGCGCATCCGCAGGGCGCCTACGTCACGAACACGCAGCAGTTGCAGGCTGCCGCCGACGCGCCGCAGCTGCTGGGCCTGTTCGAATACGACCACATGCAGTTCGAACACGACCGCCGCAAGGACGCGCAAGGCGAACCGTCGCTGGCCGACCTGACGCGCACCGCCATCCGTACGCTGTCGCGCAAGCCGGAGGGCTTCGTGCTGCTGGTGGAGGGTGCGCGTATCGACCACGCCAACCACTACGGCAACGCCTATCGCGCGCTGGACGAGACCGTGGCGATGTCGGACGCCGTGCAGGCCGCCGTCGAGGCGACCTCGCGCGACGACACGCTGATCCTGGTCACGGCGGACCACTCGCACACGCTCAACTTCGTCGGCTACCCGGTGCGCGGCAATCCGATCCTCGGCAAGGTCCGCGGCCAGGGCGGCGAAGACGACACGCCGGGCGACCTCGCGCGCGACCAGAACGGACAGACCTTCACCACCCTGACCTATGCCAACGGCCCCGGTTACACCGGCGCCAGCAACCGCCAGCCCGCCGGCCCGAAACATTTCCTGCATGCGCCCAGCAGCGTCGAACCGTCGGAAGGCCGCCCCGACCTGAGCCAGGTGGACACCGAACATCCGGATTATCTGCAGGAAGCCCTGGTGCCGCTGAAATCAGAATCGCACGGCGGCGAAGACGTCGGCATCTGGGCCATCGGCCCCGGCAGCGACGCCTTCCGCGGCACGCTGGAGCAGAACGCCATCTACCACGTCATCGTGCAGGCCACCCCCAAGCTGCGCGCACGCTTGTGCGCCGCAGGCACGTGCGACGCGAACGGCGTCCCGGTGGAGTTGCCGAGGCCGGTGGATTTCGAGAAGAAGTGATCGCGCGGGGGTAATGCCCTCGCAGGAGCGGGCCATGCCCGCGATGCTTTTCCGACGATCCCAACCCAAAGCATCGCGCCCCTGAGGCGCTCCTACGGTCGTCGGACAGGCTGATTCGGAACGACTCGTCAGCACCGCACCCCATCCCGCGCAAACGGGATGGCCTCAGAACGGCTTAGCCAACACCAGCCATACCACCGCGATCAATGCGAACAGCGGCAGCTCGTTGAACCAGCGCAGCGCGGTTGGTGAAGGCAGTGATTTCCCTTTCGCCACCCCCTTCAGCCAGCGGCCGGCGACGATGTAGTGCGCCAGCATCAGCGCGACCAGCGTCAGCTTGGCGTGCAGCCAGCCACCGCTGATGCCGAAGTGGAACCACAGCACGCCGCCCAGGATCACCGCGATACCGAACATCGTGTGGCCGAAGCCGTACAGCCGGCGCCCCATCAACTGCAGGCGCGCCTGCACGTCGGCCTGCCCGGTCGTCTCGGCCAGGTTGACCAGGATGCGCGGCAGGTAGAACACCGTCGCCATCCAGGCGATGACGAAGACGAGATGGAAGGTCTTGACCCACAGGTAGAGGCTGGCTTTGTCCACGCTGGCCGGCTCCGTCGCTCGGAAGGATGAGGCGGGATTCTCCGCTACCGCCGTCAGGGCTGTCCAACACAGCGGGGGGCAGAAGGACCGTCGTTCCAGCGTAAGCTGGAACCCATCTTGATCCTGCTGTCGCTATGCGGGCCAGAAAGAGCAACAGCACAATGGATCCCAGCGGGCGCTGGGATGACGAGCGAAAGCCTTCTGCCTCACTCTCCCCTATCCCCGATTCTCGTGTGCCTCATGACCAAACACTACGACGCCGACTACTTCCAGCGCTGGTATCGCGACGGCGATATCGGCGGCGCACCACGCCTCGCGCGCAAGGTGGCGTTGGCCGTCGCGGTGGCCGAGTACCACCTGGAGCGGCCGATCCGCACGGTGCTGGACATCGGCTGCGGTGAAGGCGCCTGGCGCGCGCCGCTACTCAAGCTGCGGCCGAAGCTGCAGTACCTGGGCTTCGACAGCAGCGAGTACGCCATCCGGCGCTTCGGGCGCACGCGCAACCTGCACTACGGGCGCTTCGAGGATTTCCAGTACCTGCGCCCCTGCGAGCCGGTGGATCTGCTGGTGTGTTCGGACGTGCTGCATTACGTGCCGACGCGGGAGCTGAAACGCGGCCTGCCCGGACTGGCCGAACTGTGCGGCGGCGTGGCCTTCCTGGAGACCTTCGCCAAGGAGGACGACTTCGAGGGCGACCACGACGGTTTCCAGCCGCGCAGAGCGGCCTGGTACCGCCAGGCCTTCAACCGCGAGGGCTTCCAGTCCATCGGCAATCATTGCTGGCTGGGGCCGCGCCTGGCCGGCGATGTCGCGGTACTGGAGGCGGCGGATTATCGGCCGATAACCTGAACAGGCCGCGCGCGGCGGTACCGGCTTTACGGTATGCTGCGGCGCAGCACCGTGCACCAAAATCGGGATTCCGGACCGCCATGACCCTGTACCAACTGCATGAACTCGGACGCGCATGGATGGCGCCGCTGGCCTACATGGCCGAAGCGAACGCACGCATGTTTTCCGCACCGAGCAGTTGGTTGTCCAACGTGCCGGGCGCCGAGCGCATCGCCGCCGGCAACGAACTGATCCACCGCATCGGCAAGGATTACGAGAAGCCGGCGTGGGAGATCCACGAGGTCGAGGTCGAAGGCCGCACCGTTCCGGTCGTGGAGCAGGAGATCATCAAGAAGCCGTTCTGCCGGCTGCTGCGCTTCAAGCGCTACACCGACGACGCCGAGACGATCACCACGCTGAAGGACGATCCGGTGGTGCTGGTGGTGGCGCCGCTGTCCGGCCACCATGCCACCCTGCTGCGCGACACCGTGCGCACGCTGCTGCGCGACCACAAGGTCTACGTGACCGACTGGGTGGACGCACGCATGGTGCCCGCCTCGGAAGGCGCCTTCAGCCTGGACGACTATGTCGCGTACGTGGAGGACTTCATCCGCCACATCGGCGCCGAGAAGCTGCACGTGATCAGCGTCTGCCAACCGACCGTGCCGGTACTGGCGGCGGTGTCGCTGATGGCCGCGCGGGGCGAAGCCACGCCGCGATCGCTGGTCATGATGGGCGGGCCGATCGACGCGCGCAGCAGCCCCACCGAAGTGAACAGCCTGGCCACGCGCAATCCGCTGTCGTGGTTCGAGAACAACGTGATCCATACCGTGCCCTCGCCCTATCCGGGCGAAGGCCGCCGCGTGTATCCGGGCTTCCTGCAGCATGCCGGCTTCATCGCCATGAATCCCAGCCGCCACTTCATGTCGCACTGGGATTTCTACGCCGACCTGGTGAAGGGCGACCTGCAGGACGCCGAATCGCACCGCAAGTTCTACGACGAGTACAACGCGGTGCTCGACATGCCGGCCGAGTACTACCTGGACACCATCCGCACGGTGTTCCAGGAATTCCTGCTGCCGCGTGGCCAATGGAAGGTCAATGGCGAACTGGTCAAGCCGGCGGCCATCAAGAAGACCGCGCTGATGAGTATCGAGGGCGAACTGGACGACATCTCCGGTCAGGGCCAGACCGCCGCCGCGCACGAGCTGTGCACCGGCATCGCCAAGGCGCACCACCAGCACCTCACCGTCGAAGGCGCCGGCCACTACGGCATCTTCAGCGGCCGCCGCTGGCGCGAGAAGGTCTATCCGCAGGTCCGCGACTTCATCGCCAAGTACGCCGGCTGACGCATCGCATCCTGTAGGAGCGACGTCAGTCGCGAAGCTTTTTCAGGATTGCCGCCTCCTTGCAGAAAAAAGGCCGCCCGGAAGGGCGGCCTTTTCGTTCGCGACTGACGTCGCTCCCGCATCGGGTCTTCAGACCACCGGGGTGCGCACCAGCAGGTGTTTGGCCAGCCAGCCATGGAACAGGCCGATGAAGCGGGCCAGGTGCAGGGTGGCGAACAGCAGGAGCACGCCGATCACGGACATCAGCGGCAGCAGCCAGGGAGCGTCGTCGACGACGCTCCAGTCGCCGAAGCTGAGCACGTAGTCGAACGGCAGGAAGTACGCCACCGGTGCGGCGATCAGCCCCAGCGACAGCGCCAGCAGCGTGATGGCGACCGAGAAGTACAGGATGCCCAGCGGGTGCATCAGCAGCAGGTACAGCGTCGCTGTCCAGGTGCGCCCATCGGTGAACAGTTCCTTCAAGCGCGTCAGCCACGGCTTGTCGCGCTGGGTGTACAGCGGACGGCGCGGCATGCGTTCGCCGAGCAACACTTCGACCACGCGACCTTCGACCAGCGACAGCAGGCGCACCGACATCAGGAACAGCAGCAGCAGCGGAATGCCGATGATCAGGATCAGCAGGCCGAGCGACAGGCTGGCGCCGGTGACGACCCAGGTGAAGTAGAACGTGCCGGTGGCCAGCGACAGCAGCATGTAGAACAGCGCGCCGTAGGTGCGCGGATCGGCGGCCACGCCGAAGAACCGGCCCAACACGGACTTGCGCTTCGGCGGCACGGGCGGACGCAACGCCTTTGCGACGGTGACCTCGGTTTCGCGGTAGATGTCGGCGACTTCTTCCGGCGCGCCGTAGCTGCCGGCGACCGAGGCGATCACCTCGGCTTCCGAGCGGCCGGGGTTCTCGGCCAGCTCCGAGCGCAGGTATTCCTCGGCGTCGTAGACGGCGTCCTGCACCATGGCCTTGTCGGCACCGGCCAGGGCGGCGCGCAACTGGTCGAGGTATTCGGGAATGGTGGTGGGCAGGCGGCTGCCCGCAGCGGTGGTGGTGTTCATGCAGGAATCCCCTCAAGCACGGAATCGACGGAATCGCGGGTGGCGCGCCAGGCGGCGGCCCAGGACTGCAGGGTCTGGCGCCCTGGCTCGGTGATGCGGTAGTAGCGGCGCGGCGGGCCGGCAACCGAGGGCTCGACGAAGCTGTCCAGCAAGCCGCCGCCTTCGAGATTGCGCAGTACCGGGTAAAGCGCGCTCTGCTTGCCGCTGAGCACGCCGTCGCCGACGCGTTCGAGCTGCTTGGCGATCAGGTAGCCGTACAGAGGCTCACCGGCGCGGGCCAGGACCGCCAGCAAGGCCAGCGACACGGTGCCGGCGCTGAGCTCTTTCTGGAACTTCTTCAGATGGATGTCAGGTTCGTTCATCGTTCCCCCTCCGCGGGACCCCCGCTAGGTTGGAGACGATGCTATTGCGAACTTTGATATAGCGAATGTGCCAGTAGTCATCCCTGTCCTGCTGCGGCAGCGTGCCGGCAGGTCGAGCGGCAACGCGCCCTCAGGACGCGGTAAGGCGGCCGTCGCCGGGCGCGGCCGATGGCGAGCGCCTTCCCCAGGTGCGCGCCACCCACAGCAGCGCGGGCAGCGCGATGGCCCACGCCACCGCGAGCCAGGCCATTCCATGCCACGCCGGCGCGGCGAACTGCGCCGCCTCCCAGCCACGTGCGGCCGCGAGGTACGCCAGCGGCCCGCCGATGCCGCCCAGCAGCGCTCCCATCCACAGGCGCGACTGCAACGCGCGCATGGCGCTGTTGAGCGTGACCGCCAGCGAAGCCCATAGCGCCAGGATCCAAGGCGGCGCCACCAGATCGCCGAAAGAAGCGGCGCGATAGACCACCCAACCCTGCGCCGAAGCCACGCCGTCCACCACCAGGCCGCACAGGATGGCCAGTCCGACCAGGCGGATTTCATCCGTTCGTCGCGACGCCAGCCACAGTTGCGACAGGACGAACACCGCCGCCGCCAGCACGCCGGGCAAAGCGCGCCCCTGCCCGGCCGCGATGACGGCCACGAACCAGACCGCCTGGTTGCCGAGCACGTTGACCAGCGTTCGCCAACCACTGACGGGCGGCACCGCCTGCGAGGACGACGCACCGGAGGACGAGGTCCTCCGGTGCGCAGGATCGGCGTTGCAACTCAAGGCGCGGGCTCGTAGAAGTACGTATGCACGCGCGCGGTCCCGACCGGCAGGCCGGCCTGGAACGCCGACACGTTGAACACCGCGTTCAACGCCTCGGCGGCCTCGCCGTTGAGGGTGAGCTGCGCGTTGTCCAACTGCAGCGACCCGACGCGTGCATGCCGGCCGCGCACCACCGGCGCACCGACCAGGGTGATGTCGAACAGCGGCAACCGCCCGAGGACGCTGTCGTTGAGCTTCACCAATCCGGTGAGCACCGGTGCGGTGCCGGTGGTGTCGATGGTGTAACTGCTCAGGTTGACCTCGGTCGCACCCGCGCGCAGCGTCAGGCCACCGGCATGATCGACCTCGCCCTTCAGGCTGCCCAGGTCCAGTTCGCCGCCCGGAATGGGAAACGTCGCGCTGGCACCGCGCAGGCGGGCCGGATAAGACGCCTTCACCGACACGCCCAGCGATGTCAGGGCTCCGGTGAGGTCGGGGGACAGCTGCACACGGGTATCGCCGCCGAGGGTGTTGACCGTGGGTGCGGCGGACGCGGCCAACGGCAGCAGGCCGACGGCGAGGATGAAGCCGGAAAGTCGAAGCGTTTTCATGGTGTCTGTTCCTGTGAGGTAAGTGCCCAGGGGAAGAACCTTCAACACGGGACGCGCGGGACCTGTAACGCATTAGTCCCGCGGCGCGTGCGGCACGGGACGACAGGGCCTACGCCGGGCGATCGACCCTGGATGCAGCACCACGCAGTTGCCGCGCCGCCGGCCGATGGACGGCCGCGTGCGCATACAGCCGTGTGCACGCGACGTGAGCGAGATGGAGCGGCGAAGACCTGGCGACGCCGGAATGCGGCGCGGCTACTTGACCCGCCTCTTCTCGAGCTTGCGCGCCAGTGTGCGCCGGTGCAGTCCGAGCCGTCGGGCGGCCTCGGAGATGTTGAAGTCGCTGGCCGCCAGCGCTTCGTGGATGTGCTCCCACTCCAGCGTCTTGATCGACGTGGTGCGCGCGGTCAGTTCCACGTCGGCATCGCCGGCGGCGCGCTGGAAGGCGGCTTCGATGTCATCGGTGTTCGACGGCTTGGCCAAATAATGGCGCGCCCCCAGCTTGATGGCCTCCACGGCGGTGGCGATGCTGGCGTAACCGGTGAGCACGATGATGACCATCTCCGGATCGGCGTCGTGCAGGTGCTTCACGCTGGATAGGCCGGAGGCACCGCCTGCGAGTTTCAGGTCGACCACCGCATGAGTCGGCGCGAACGCCTCCAGCAAGGCCGGCATGCCGTCCTCGCCGGCGAGATGGCGCACCTGGTAGCCGCGACGCTCGAACGAGCGCACCAGCGTGCGCGCGAAGGCCGCATCGTCCTCGACGATCAGCAAACGGCGCTCACTCTTGGTCGTCATCACCGTCCTCCTCGATCGCGATCGCCGCCAGCGGCAGCGTCAGCGTCACCATCGCGCCGCCCTGGGGCCGGTTCCTCGCCTGCAACCGCCCGCCCAGCGTGCGCGCCACGTTGACCGACAGGAACAGGCCCAGGCCACCGCCCGGCCGCCCCTTGCTGCTGTTGTACGGCGTGCCGAGCCGCTGCAGGATGCCGGGCTCGAAGCCGGGACCGGCGTCGGACACCTCCACCACCACCGTGTCATCAACGCAGCGCACGTCCATGGCCACCCAGTCCGGCGAAGCTTCCAGCGCGTTGTCCAGCACGTTGAACACCATCTGCCGCAGACCGGCATCGCTGACGATACGGGGATCGAAGCCGCTCTGGTTGCGGTAATCGAAGCGCGTTGGGTTGCGCGCGTGTTCCCATTCATGCGCCAGTTCGTCGAACAGGGCGTGCAGCGTGGTCTCGGTGGGCGCCTCGGCGCGCGTTTCGCCCGCCGACATCAGGATGTTGGTGACGATGGACTTGCAGCGCGCCACCTGCGCCTGCATTTCCAGCACGTCGTTGTGCAGTTCGCCATCGGAGGCCATGGTGGGCAAGTGCTGCCAGTCGCCCAGGATCACCGACAGCGTGGACAGCGGCGTGCCCAGTTCATGCGCGGCGCCCGACGCCAGCAGGCCCATGCGCACGATGTGCTCCTCCTCGACCGCCCGCTGGCGCAGCTCGGCCAGGCGCGCGTCGCGTTCGCGCAGGATGCCGTCGATGCGGGTGATGAACACCACCAGCAGGCCGGCGATCAGCAGGAAGCACACCAGCAGTCCCTGCACGTAGTGATCGGCCAGACCGCGTGCCGGCTCCACCGCCAGCTTCAACGGCGCCGGCACCGCGGCCAGTCCGACTACGCACAGCGCCGCCGCCGCCGCGATCACCCAGCTGCCCGGCGAGCGCAGCAGCACGGTGCCGATCACCACCTGCAGCAGGAACAGGAACACGAAGGGATTGCCGATGCCGCCGGACAGGTACAGCTGGATCGTCAGCGACGCCACGTCCACCAGCAGGCCGACCAGCAAGGCCGCAGGCGAGACCTGCGCATGGCGCCGGCACCAGGCCAGGCTGGCCAGGTTGAACAGCACCAGTGCGGCGAGCACGGCGAACATCGGCGTCAGCGGCAGGGCGATGCCGATTCCGTACTGCACCACCAGGATCGTCGCCACCTGCCCGACCACCGCGATCCAGCGCAGCTGGATCAGCTGCTGCAGGTTGCGCACGCCGGCACGGTCGTGCGAGCCATCCAGGCGCGAGGCGGCGCGGTCGGTGTCGTCGGCAGGATCAGCCTGGCGGAAGTACATTCTGGTCCGAGGGGCGGCCGGGGCGCCGATCATGGCGCAATCGACGCTCCGACGCGACCAGCAGCCCGCCACCCACCAGCGTCAGCAACGCCATGCCGAACCAGGTCAGCGCATAGGACAGGTGCGGGTCGCGGAACGTCACCACCGTCATGCCGCCGCGCGGCCACTCGCGCACGGCCGGATCGCGGTCGGCATCGACGAAGAACGGCGCGACGCGTTCCGCAGGCAGGCCCTGCCTCCCTGCGATCGCGGGCACATCGCGCGAATACCAGCGATCCTGTTGCGGCGCATTGCGGCGCAGGAAACCGCCTTCGGGTTCGCTCATGCGCAGCAGGCCTTCCACCACCACCCGGCCTTCCGGCGCAGGCACCGCGGCACCGCCGGCCGGCACGAAGCCGCGGTTCACCAGCACGTAGTCGCCGGCCTCGGTTAGCAGCGGTTGCAGCAGCCAGAAGCCGCCACCGAGTTCGGTGACCGCCTGCGTGCGCGTAGCGCCGTCCGGCAGGAAACGGCCGGTCACCGACACGCGACGGTAGCTGTCGTCCGCCTCATTGATGGCGGGCCATTGGGTGCGCGACGGCACCGGCATGGCCGCCGCATGGATGCGCGCATCGACGCGCGCGATCAGGTCGTGCTTCCACGCCATCCGCTGCACCTGCCAAACCCCGAGGGCGATGAACCCGCAGAAGGCGACCACCAGCAAACCGGCGAACGCGACCCGCCACCGCCTTCGCGGCGCAGATGGCGGAACCGATGCCGCGGTCGCCGCCCCGGTCACGGCAGGCTCTGGACCGCGTCCTGCATCTCATGCATGTCGTGCGTGCCCGGCATCATGTTGGTGTTCATGTTGTGCATGACCCACAGCGTCCCGATCAGCACGATCACCAGCAGCACGGCGGTGAAGATCAGCGCGAACAGGTTCCAGCCGCCTTCCGACTTCGGATTCATGTGCAGGAAATAGACCATGTGCACGACCACCTGGACCATGGCGAAGGCCAGGATCACCAGCGTGGTGATGGCGGGCGTGGGCAGCACCTTCGCCATCACCAGCCAGAACGGGATCGCCGTCAGGATGACCGACAGCACGAAGCCGGTCACGTACTCCTTCATGCTGACGTGCGGAATGCCGTCCTCGAGGAAGTCGTCGTGGTCGGAGGGGGAAGAAGGATGGCCCATCACTGCACGCCCATCAGGTAGACGAAGGTGAAGACGCCGATCCAGACGACGTCAAGGAAATGCCAGAACATCGACAGGCAGGCGATGCGGCGCGTGGTGGTCCGGTTCAAGCCCCACTTGCGCACCTGTACGCACAGCACGACCAGCCAGATGACGCCGAACAGCACGTGCAGGCCGTGCGTGCCGACCAAGGTAAAGAACGCCGACAGGAACGCGCTGCGCTGCGGGCCCGCGCCGATGTGGATCAGATGGTGGAACTCGTAGACCTCGATCGACAGGAACGCCAGACCCAGCGCGCCGGTGACCAGCAGCCAGCCGATCGTGCCGCGGGCGTTGCGCTTGAGCATCGCCAGCATGGCGAAGCCGTAGGTGATCGACGAGACCAGCAGGATCGCGGTGTTGATCGCGATCAGGTGCAGGTTGGGGAAGAACAGGTCGCGCCCGGACGGACCGGCGGCGTAGCTGCCCGAGAACACGCCGAAGGTGGCGAACAGGCTGCCGAAGATCATCAGGTCGCTGAGCAGGTAGATCCAGAAGCCCAGCAGCGTGCCGTTCTCGGGATGGTGCCTGCCCTCGGTGTCCAGGAACACCGGCGAGCCGTCGGGTCGGTTCAGGGCGATGGACTCAGACATGGGCGTGCTTCGCAAGACCTTGGTTCAAGAGTGCGCTTTCCAGCTGTTCGGTGCGCGCCTGCTCGGTGCGGGCGACCTCGTCGGCCGGGATGTAGTAGTCGCGATCGCGGTCGAAGCTGTGCCAGATCGCGTAGACGACCGTCGCCAGCAGTGAAACGCCCGCCAGCCACCAGACATGCCAGATCATCGCGAAACCGCACAGCGTGCTCAGCACCGACAGGATCACGCCGGCGCCGGTATTGCGCGGCATGTGGATGGCCTTGAATCCCTCGCGCGGGCGCTGGAAACCGCGCTGCTTCATGTCCGTCCAGGCATCGGTGTCGTGCACGACCGGGGTGAAGGCGAAATTGTAGTCCGGCGGCGGCGACGACGTGGACCATTCCAGCGTACGGCCACCCCACGGATCGCCGGTGTGGTCGCGCAGCTGCTCGCGGCGACGGAAGCTGATGTAGATGCAGTACAGGAACGCGGCGATGCCGATGGCCACCAGCACCGCGCCGAAGGCGGCGATCTGGAACCAGATCTGCAGTGACGGATCCTCGAAGTGGCTCATGCGCCGCGTCACGCCCATCAGACCCAGCACGTACAGGGGGGTGAACGCGAACCAGTAGCCGGACAGCCAGAACCAGAACGAGACCTTGCCCCAGAAGTCGTCCAGCCGGAAGCCGAAGGCCTTCGGGAACCAGTGCGTCATCGCGGCGAACAGGCCGAACACCACGCCGCCGATGATGACGTTGTGGAAGTGCGCGACCAGGAACAGCGAGTTGTGCAGCACGAAGTCCGCCGGCGGCACCGCCAGCAGCACGCCGGTCATGCCGCCCACCACGAAGGTGACCATGAAGCCCATCGTCCACAGCATCGGCACTTCGAAGCGGATGCGGCCCCGGTACATGGTGAAGAGCCAGTTGAAGATCTTCGCGCCCGTCGGGATCGAGATGATCATCGTGGTGATGCCGAAGAACGAATTGACGCTGGCACCCGAGCCCATGGTGAAGAAATGGTGCAGCCACACCAGGTACGACAGCACGGTGATGCAGACCGTGGCGTACACCATCGACGAATAGCCGAACAGACGCTTGCCCGAATACGTGGACACGATCTCGGAGAACACACCGAACAGCGGCAGGATCAGGATGTAGACCTCCGGGTGACCCCAGATCCAGATCAGGTTGACGTACAGCATGGCGTTGCCGCCAAGGTCGGTGGTGAAGAAGTTGGTACCGACATAGCGGTCCAGCGTCATCAGCGCGAGCACCGCGGTCAGCACCGGAAACGACACCACGATCAGCACGTTGGTGCACAGCGCCGTCCAGGTGAACACCGGCATCTTCATCATGCCCATGCCGGGCGCGCGCATTTTCAGGATGGTCACCAGCAGGTTGACGCCCGATAACAACGTGCCGACGCCGGCTATCTGCAATGCCCAGATGTAGTAGTCCAGTCCCACCCCGGGATCCTGGTTGCCCAGGTTGGACAGCGCCAGCCAGCCCGAGGTCGAGAATTCGCCCAGGAACAGCGACAGCATGACCAGCACCGCACCGGCAGTGGTCATCCAGAAGCTGAAGTTGTTGAGGAACGGGAACGCCACGTCGCGCGCGCCGATCTGCAGCGGCACCAGGTAGTTCATCAGGCCGGTGACCAGCGGCATGGCCACGAAGAAGATCATGATCACGCCATGGGCGGTGAAGATCTGGTCGTAGTGGTGCGGCGGCAGGTACCCCATGTTGTCGCCGAAGGCCATCGCCTGGTGCAGGCGCATCATGATGGCGTCGGCGAAGCCGCGCAGCAGCATCACCAGGCCCAGCACCATGTACATGATGCCGATCTTCTTGTGGTCGATGCTGGTGAACCACTCGCGCCACAACCAGCCCCACCGCTTGTACTTCGTGATCACTGCGAGCAGCGCGAGGCCGCCGATGCAGGTGCCGATGAAGGTCGCGGCGATGATCGGGTCGTGCAGCATGGGAATGGCATCCCAGGCCAGGCGACCGGTGATCGGAGAGTGCGTGACGGTGCTGGTGTCGAAAGCCATCGGGCGAATCCGGTGAATCCAGTTGTGCGGCGGCGGGGCGCGTCAGGGCGCCTTCAGGCCGCCAGCGGTGGGAACAGGCGACGTCAGGGTCGCGGCCTGCGCGGTCTCGACGGTGCAGAGATCGGAACGGACGAAGGGGCCGGCGGCGAGGTTGCCGCGACGCGGGCGCTGCAGCGGATCGGCGCTGTCCAGCCCGCGCCCGCCCATCGCGTCGTAGGCCATCATCTGGTCCATGCACAGGCGGTCGGTATCGACGCAGCGATTGACCACGGCATCGAACAGGCCCGGATCGACGGACGCGTACAGGCGCGACGGCTCACGGGCACTGGGCACTTCCAGTTGCAGGTACTCGGCGCGGCTCAGCGCCTTGCCACCGGCGCGGGCTTCCGCGATCCAGCGGTCGAAGCCCTGATCGGACAGCGCATGGAAACGGAAGCGCATGTGCGAGAAACCTTCGCCGCTGTAATGCGACGAAAAGCCCTCGTAGTCGCCTTCCTTGTTCATCACCGCGTGGAGCTTGGTCTCCATCGCCGGCATCGTGTAGATCATGCCCGCCAGCGCCGGCACGTAGAACGCGTTCATCGTCGACGACGAGGTCAGGCGGAAGGTGATCGGGCGATCGACCGGCGCCGCCATCTGGTTGACCGAGGCCACGCCGTATTCCGGATAGACGAACAGCCACTTCCAGTCCAGCGCCACCACCTGCACTTCCAGCGGCTTGACCTCGGCGGGCACCGGGCGCCCTTCGGCGATGCGTCCCAGCGGACGGTACGGGTCCAGCAGGTGCGTGCCGATCCATGTCACCGCGCCCAGCGCGATGATGATCAGCAGCGGCACGCCCCAGATGACAAGTTCCAGCTGCGTGGAATGGTCCCAGTCGGGCTTGTAGGTGGCCTGCGTGTTCGACGCGCGGTAGCGCCAGGCGAACCAGAACGTCAGCGCGATCACCGGGACGATCACGATCAGCATCAGCGCCGTCGCCACCAGGATCAGGTTGCCCTGGCGGGCGGCGATGTCGCCGGCGGGATTGAGGACCTGCAGGTTGCAACCCGACAGCACGGCAGCGGCGGATATCGCCACGACGGCTTGCAGGGCTCTGCGCATGAGGGACATGGACATGGGCGCTTACGGATTGATCGGGATCAATGTAGTGCGCCCGCACGGGGCGGAGTATTGGACGTTTTGTCCTATCGCGACCGCGCGGCCAGTCTGCGACCCTATGGGCGTACCCTTCCCCTGGTCCGATCCGGCAGCCCCGTCCCCATGGCGTCCACCAGCCCCACGACTTCCACCCACGACCACGGCACCAAGGCGCACGCCGATGTCGCCCCGGGCGAAATCGCCGTGGGCGTGGTGATCGGGCGCGCGTCCGAATACTTCGACTTCTTCGTCTTTGGCATCGCCTCGGCGTTGATCTTCCCGGCGGTGTTCTTCCCGTTCGTGGACCGCCTGGAAGGCACGCTGTGGTCGTTCGCGCTGTTCGCGCTGGCGTTCGTCGCGCGGCCGTTCGGCACCATGCTGTCGATGAAGATCCAGGCGCGCTGGGGCCGCGGCCTCAAGCTGACCGTGGCGCTGTTCCTGCTGGGCACGGCCACGGCCGGCATCGCCTTCCTGCCCGGCTACGCCTCGCTGGGTGCGGCGTCGATCGTCCTGCTCGCCCTGCTGCGCGTGCTGCAGGGCCTGGCGCTGGGCGGTTCGTGGGACGGCCTGCCGTCGCTGCTCGCGCTCAATGCGCCGAAGGAGCGCCGCGGCTGGTACGCCATGCTGGGCCAGCTGGGCGCGCCGGTGGGTTTCATCGTCGCTGCCGGCGTGTTCGCGTTCCTGTACGCCAATCTGGAAGAGGCCGACCTGCTGACGTGGGGCTGGCGCTATCCGTTCTTCGTCGCCTTCGCCATCAACGTGGTGGCACTGTTCGCGCGCCTGCGCATCGTGGTGGCCGACGAATACCAGGACAAGATGGGCGAACTGGAACTGGAACCCACGCCGATCCGCGAGCTGTTCCAGGCCAAGGGCCGGCATGTGGTGATCGGCGCATTCGCCGCGCTGGCCAGCTATGCGCTGTTCCATATCGTCACGATCTTCCCGCTGTCGTGGATCCTGCTGTACTCGCAGCAGTCCATCGTCAGCTTCCTGCTGGTGCAGATCCTGGGCGCCTTCATCGCCGCCGGCGCGATCGTGGCGTCGGGCCTGATCGCCGACCGCGTGGGCCGTGCGCGCACGCTGGGCGGCCTGGCGGTCGGCATCGCGATGTTCAGCGGCTTCGCGCCCACGTTGATGGAAGGCGGCCCGGTCGGCCAGGGCGCCTTCATCCTGATCGGCTTCGCCCTGCTCGGCCTGTCGTACGGCCAGGCGGCGGGCGCGGTGACCGCCAACTTCGGCCGCCGTTACCGCTATACCGGTGCGGCGCTGACCTCCGACCTGGCGTGGCTGATCGGCGCCGGCTTCGCCCCGCTGGTGGCGCTGGGCCTGTGCGCCAACTTCGGACTGTCGTGGCTGGGCGCCTACCTGCTGTCCGGCGCGCTGGGCACGCTGGTCGCGCTGGGCATCAACCGCGCCAAGAACTACAAGAGCTGAGCCTCCGCGCCGGCGACCACCGCCTGCACGCGTGGCGCACTACAATCCGGGCATCCCGTCTCCTGGAATGCCGATGCGCCGTCTCCCGTTGCTGGTCGCCTGCCTGCTCGCCCTGCCCGTCGCCCACGCGGCCGAACCGCCGAAGCCGCTGACGTCAAAAGAGATCCTCGACGCGTCGCCCGACGCGGATTGGCGCACGCTGGATCCGGCCAACACGCTGTACATGGACGTGCCCGGTGGTCGGGTGGTGATCGAACTGGCGCCGGCGTTCGCGCCCGAGCACGTGGCCAACATCCGCACGCTGGCGCGCGAAGGCTTCTGGAACGGTTTGGGCATCTACCGCTCGCACGACAACTTCGTGGTGCAGTTCGGCGATGCCGATGCCGAGGACACTGCCAAGGCCAAGTCGCTCGGCACGGCGAAGACCAAGCTGCCGGCTGAGTTCGCACGCAAGAGCGCCGGGGTGACGTTCACCCGTCTGCCGGACGTCGATGGCTGGGCGCCGCAGGTGGGATTCGTCGATGGTTTTCCTGCCGCGCGCGACCCGAAGGCCGGCGAAACCTGGCTGACGCACTGCTACGGCGCGCTGGGCGCCGGCCGCGGCGGCCCGCCCGACAGCAGCAACGGCAGCGAGCTTTACGTGGTTACCGGGCAGTCGCCGCGCCAGCTAGACCGCAACATCACCCTGGTCGGCCGCGTGGTGAAGGGCATGGAACTGCTCAGCGCGATCCCGCGTGGTCCCGAGCCGATGGGCTTCTACGAGAAGCCCGAGCAGCGCACCCCCATCACCGCCGTCCGCCTGGCCAGCGACGTGCCGGAGAACGAGCGCATGCCGCTGCTGGTGCTGCGCACCGACTCGAAGACCTTCGCCGCCGCCACCGAAGCCCGCCGCAACCGCCGCGACGACTGGTACGTACGCACCGCCGGCCATATCGACCTGTGCAACGTGCCGCTGCCGGTGCGTGAGGCGAAGCCTTGAGTCGATGACCCCGCTGTGGGAGCGACGTCAGTCGCGATGGCGCTGTCCTGATCCTGTGATCGCGACTGACGTCGCTCCCACAACAGCCATCGCGCTCACGCCGCCCGCTGGCTCACTGCCACGCTGCCCAGGATCAACGCGCCGGCGGCGAGCATCGCCGGCGTGACCGGTTCGTTGAGGAACAGCCAGGCGAAGCCGGCGCCGAACAGCGGCACCAGGTAGGTCACCGTCGCGGCGCGGGCGGGACCGATGCGCTGGATCAGCCGGTAGTACAGCAGGAAGGCGTAGCCGGTGCAGACCACGCCGATGGCGATGGCGGCGCTCCACGGCCCGGCGCCGATGGCATGGCCGGGCCAGTGCGTCGCCGCGAACGGCAGCACCAGCAACGCCGCGCAGCTGAGCGTGGCAGCCGCGGCGGCCGCGGGCGGAATGCCGGCCAGGTGCTTGCGCACCAGGTTCACGCCCACGCCGTACAGCAGCGCCGCGGTCGCGCCGGCGACGACCGCACCGCCCACGCTCAGTCCGCCGGCCTTGCTGGTCGCCAGCACCACCACGCCGACGAAGCCGACCAGCAGCGCCAGCGAGCGGCGCAGGCCGATCTTCTGGCCGAAGAACAGGAAGCCCACCATCGCCGCGAACAGCACGGTCATCGCATTGCAGATCGCCCCGATGGCGGCCGGCGAGCGCTGCGCCGCCCACGCGAACAGCAGGAACGGTATGGCCGAATTGATCGCACCGATCAAAGCCAGCCGCGGCCACATGCCGGCGCTGAACTGCGCGCGCTCGCGCCATAGGAACGGCAGCAGAACCAGCGCGCCCAGCGCCAGCCGCACCTCGACCAGCGCGAACGGGCCGAACGGGTTGGCGGCGATGCGCATGAACAGGAACGAGCTGCCCCAGATCGCGCCCAGTACCAGCAGCTCCAGCGGCGTGCGCCAGTCGCGCACCACCACCGGCGGCGTCACGGCCATGCTGTCTCCCTGCGCCATCGCGGACTCCTCGTTCGTGCCTGCCGCCATTCTGGAACAAGCCCCCGCTGCCGCAAGCGCGTACGATGCGTGCGAGCCACAAATCTGGCTTGTGCCTGGAGACGCCGTGAGCCTGCGCCCTGCCCTGCTGCCCGCCCTGGGCGTGTTCGCCGCCGCCGCGCGCCACCAGAACTTCGCCCACGCGGCCGAGGAGCTGCACCTCACCGCCAGCGCGGTCAGCCACCACGTACGGAAACTGGAAGGCCTGCTGGGCGTGGTGCTGTTCCATCGCCATGCGCGCGGCGTACAGCTCACCACCGAAGGCAGGCAACTGGCCGACGCCGCCAATGCGGCGCTCGGCGACATCGATGCGGTCGCCTCGCATCTGCGCCTGGCCGGCAGGACCGCCACGCTGCGCATCACCACGCTGCACTCGCTGGCGTACTGCTGGCTGCTGCCGCGCCTGCCACGCTTCTGCGCGCGTCATCCGCATGTCCGCCTGCACGTGGACACCGGCATCGCGCTGACGCGCTTCGACGACGAAGGACCGGAACTCGGCATCCGCCATGGGCCCGGCCACTGGGCCGGGCTGACATCGCACCACCTGATGGACGACGAACTGTTCCCGGTCGCCTCGCCTGCGCTGCCCGGCATCGACGCCATCCAGGAACCGCGCCAGATCGCGCAGCTGCCGCTGGTGACGGACCTCGCCCTGCAGGGCTGGCGCGACTGGTTCCGCGCGGCCGGTGTGCGCGGCCTGCGACTGCCGCCGATGCACAGTTTCAACGACAGCACCGATGCGATGCGCGCCGCCGTCTACGGCGTGGGCGCGGCACTGGCGCGCCGGCATGTCGCCCAGCCTTACCTGCAACGGTACGAACTGGTGCGGTTGCCGGGGCCGGCGCTGAAGGCGCGTTTTTCTTACTACGCGGTGCATCCCGCGCACCGGCCCCCAAGCGCCGCCGCGCAGACCTTCATCGACTGGCTGAAGGAAGAAGCGCGCGACGAGCGGACGCCGTTGCCGCCCATGCCCGACGATTTCCTCGGGCGCGCCGCATTGGCCACGCCCACGACGCCACAACGCCGCGAAAGGCGCTGATCGCTCAGGCGCGGCGTCGCCGCAACCTGCGCCATGCGGCCACCAGCATCGCGAGCACGACCAGGACGGGAATCAGGAACGCCACGGCACGGATCGTCCAGGCGGTGCCGCTGGCGAGCGTCGAGAAGAAATCGCGCACCGCCTGGCGGATTTCGCCACGACCGCTCTCTCCGCCCGGCGTTTCGAAATGCAGCGTCAGCTTCTGCGTCTGGATCCTGCGCTGCTGCTGCGCGGCTTCCTGGTCCGACGCCTCCAACTGCGCCTCCAGCTTCGATACCTGTTGCGACAACGCGATCATGTCCGCCACCGACAGATCGCGGCGCTGCTGGAAGGCCTGCAGACCGGTCAACTCCTTCTGCAGCCGGGAGCGTGTCAGCGCATTGTCGCGCACCGCTTCTGCCAGATCCTCCGCGCGCGTAGTGCGGTCGCCCAGGTCGGCGCCCTCGCTGGCGGCCGCGATCAGCGGTTCGACGCCTGCCGGCACGATCCGGACCGTCAACATGCCGCGCGGTTCGTCGCCTCCGCGCTGGCTGACCTCCAGCACCGTGCAGTCGCCATGCTGCTTGCGCAGGCAAGCCTCCTGCAGCGCCTGCACGCGCGCCGGAATCCGCTCGGCGTCCAGCCGCAACGTGACATCGTGTTCGTAGGCCAGGAACTCGCCTGCGGAGGATTGGATGACCACCGCGGTGCGCGGCCGATGGCCACTTTCCTGCTTGGCACAGCCGGCCAATGCGCTGCCCGCAGCCAGCACCACCATGGCCACTCTCAGCATGCCTGTGAAACTCATGACGCGGCGCCATCGTAGGTGGCGACCTTCAGCGACGACAGGTCCACGCCAGGCAGGCAGCGCACGTTGATGGCCGCCATCTGCGCGCCGGTCGCCGGATGCGCGGCCTCGCCGAACGGGGCGATGCCGCAGGTCGCGCAGAAGCGATGCTGGATGTGGTGCTTGTTGAACGTGTAGGTGGACAGGTCGGCCTCCGGCGTCTTCAGCACCAGCGCTTCGCGCGGCGCGAACCACAGCAGGCCACCGCGACGCCGGCACAGCGAACAGTTGCAGTCGATGACCTCGGCGATGTCGCCCTCGACCTCGAATGCGATGCGGCCGCAATGGCAGCTTCCCTCGTGCTTCATGTCACGGTCCTCCGTCGTCCGGTGCGCCAGCGTATATCGAATGGCAGGGGCATGGGCATGACCTCCGGCCTATCCTGTGCGCTCCGACCCCCTTGCAACGCAACAGGATCCCCATGCGCAAGACCCTGCTCGCCGCCGCCCTGCTGGCTTCGATGACCGCCTGCCAGAAGAGCGAGGCCCCCACCGTCGCCCCCGGTACGGATGCCGCCGCCACCGCCGCGGATACCGCCAAGGCCGATGCCGCGTTCGCCGAGCTGTCCAAGCGGGCCCTGGAAGGCTGGCTGCAGCTGTCGCCGGTCAGCGCCACGCAGATCGGCGAACACGCGTACGACGGCGAACTCGACGACCTGAGCGCCGATGGTCGCCAGAAGAGCTTGGCCTTCAGCAAGAAGACCCTGGGCGAACTGGACGCGATGGACATCGCTGCGCTGTCGCGCGAGAACCAGGTCGACGCCGCCATCCTGCGCAACCAGCTGCAGTACGACATCTGGACCGCCGAGACGCTGCAGAGCTGGGCGTGGGATCCGCAGGTCTACAACAACGTGGCCGGTGGCGCCCTCTATGGCCTGATGGCGCGCGAGTTCGCGCCGCTGCCCGAGCGCCTGAAATCCGCGACCGCGCGCATGCAGAAGATCCCCACGCTGCTGGCGCAGGCGCGCGAAAACCTCGATCCCGCACGCGTGCCGAAGGTGCATGCCGAGACGGTCGCAAAGCAGAACGCCGGCCTCCTCAGCATCGTCGAGACCTTCATCACGCCGAACCTCAAGGACCTGCCCGAGGCCGACCGCGCGCAGGCGCAGGCCGCCATCGAAGGCTTGAAGAACGCCGTCGCCGAGCACCAGGCCTGGCTCGACAAGACCCTGGTGCCCAACGCCAAGGGCGACTTCCGCATCGGCCAGGCGCTGTACGACCAGAAGCTGCAGTTCGCGCTGCTGTCGTCGCTGTCGCGCGCCGACATCAAGCAGCGCGCCGAAGGCGAGCTCAAGCGCGTGCGCGAAGAGATGTACGGCATCGCCCGCACCGTGCTGAAGGACAAGCCCGGCGCGCCGGCGCTGCCGGAAGCACCGACCGCCGACGAGCAGCAGAAGGCGATCGAAGCCGCGCTGGAACTGGCCTATGCCGAGCGACCTGCGCGCGACAAGGTGGTGCCGGATGCCGAAGCCGCATTGGCGCAGGCCACCGAGTTCGTCCGCAAGCACGACCTGGTGACCCTGCCTGATGCGCCGGTCGAGATCATCGAGATGCCGGAGTTCCAGCGTGGCGTCGCCGTCGCCTACTGCGATTCGCCCGGCCCGCTCGACAAGCACCTGAAGACGTTCTACGCCGTCTCGCCGATCCCGGAAGAGTGGGACCAGACGCAGGTCGACTCCTTCCTGCGCGAGTACAACAGCCGGATGATCCACCTGCTGAGCATCCACGAAGGCACGCCGGGCCATTACCTGGAAGGCTGGCACTCGGCCAAGTTCCCGTCCACGCTGCGCGCCGTGCTGCGCTCGGGCATGTTCGCCGAAGGCTGGGCGGTCTACACCGAGAAGATGATGTCCGACGCCGGTTACCTGGACAACGATCCGCTGTTCCACCTGGTGCAGATGAAGTTCTACCTGCGCACGATCGCCAACGCGATCCTCGACCAGGGCGTGCAGGTCGACGGCTGGACGCGCGAACAGGCGATGGACCTGATGGTGCGCCAGACCTTCCAGCAGGAGCGCGAAGCCGCCGGCAAGTGGACGCGCGCGCAACTGACCTCGGCGCAGTTGCCCACCTACTTCGTCGGCGTGCAGGAGCACTTCGACCTGCGCAAGGCCGCCGAAGCCAAGCAGGGCGCGCAGTTCAACCTGAAGGCCTACCACGACCAGGTGCTGTCCTACGGCGCGCCGCCGGTCCGCTTCGTCCGTCAGCTGATGCTGGACGAACCGATCCGATAACCACTGCCGCACGCGGCGTTTGTAGGAGCGGGCCATGCCCGCGATGCTTTTGCCTCATTGATCGAAAAGCATCGCGCCCGAGGGCGCTCCTACAGAAGCGGCGTGTTCGCCACGATCACGCCGTTGGCATCGGCATAGATCCAGTCGCCCGGGGTGACCGAGACGCCCGCGAACGCCACCGGCACATCGACCTCGCCCAGGCCGCGCTTCTCGGTCTTCATCGGATGCGAGGCCAGGGCCTGCACGCCAAGCGGCAGGACGGCCAGCGCCTCCACATCGCGCACGCAGCCGAAGATCAGGAAACCGGCCCAGCCGTGCGTCACCGCGTTCGCCGCGATCTGGTCGCCCAGCAACGCGCGCCGCAGCGAACCGCCACCGTCGACCACGATGACCTGCCCTTCGCCCGGCGTGGCGGCCAGTTCGCGCACGCGCGAGTTGTCGTTGAGGCATTTCACCGTCACTGCCCGGCCGGCGAAGCGCGACTGGCCGCCGAAGCTGCGGAACACCGGCTCGGCCACCTGCACGTCGGGAAACTGGTCGCACAGGTCGGGCGTGGTCCAGGACATGCGGCATCTCCGAGGGCGCGGGTTGACCGCATGGTAACGCGGGCGCGACAGGCACCGGGCTATGCTTGCGGGCATGGACGATCTCTTCGCTGCCGCACCGCCCACCGCAACCGCCGGCATCCGCGTCGGCATCGGCGGCTGGACCTACGCGCCCTGGCGCACCAACTTCTATCCTGCCGGCCTGGTGCAACGGCGCGAGCTGGAATTCGCCAGCCGCCAGCTGACCGCCATCGAGATCAACGGCACCTATTACGGCGCGCAGAAGCCGGCCACCTACGCAAGCTGGCGCGACCAGACGCCGGACGGCTTCGTATTTTCGGCCAAGGCACCCAAGCGCATCATGCAGTCGCGCTCGCTGGCCTCGACGCAGGCGCAGGTGGAGGACTTCGTCGGCGGCATCGCCGAGCTCGGCGCGCGGCTGGGGCCGCTGGTCTGGCAGTTCGAGGCGGGGCGCCGCGTCGATGCGGAGGAACTGGACGCCTTCCTGTCGCTGCTGCCGCGCGAGATCGACGGACGGCCGTTGCGGCACGCGCTGGAGGTACGCGATCCGGCGGCGGTGGATGCCGGTCTGGTCGATCTCGCGCGCCGCCACCAGGTCGCCACCGTGTTCACCGATTCCACGGAGTATCCCTCCTTCGCCGACCTCACCGCCGACTTCGTCTACGCGCGGCTGATGCGTTCGCAGCCCATCGACACCGGCTACCCGCCGAAGGACCTGGCGCTGTGGGCCGAGCGTGCACGTGCGTGGTCGCGGGGCGAGGACATCGCCGCGCTGCCGCACGTGGGCGAACCCGCGCCGGCGCTGCCGCGGCGGGACGTCTTCGTCTACTTCATCAGCAGCGCCAAGGAACGCAATCCTGCCGCGGCAATGGAGCTGATCCGCCGGTTGGGCGGATGATCTCCGCCGTCAGTACCGCAGCGGCCGCTTGAGCAGAACGTAGGCCGCTGCACTCACGCCGATCAGGCAGGTGAAGGCGACATAGTGTGCCGGCGCCATCCGGCCCCACGATGCCGACAGCCAGGCGATCAGCGGCGGCGTCATGCCGCCGAATACCGCGTACGCGACGTTGTACGAGAACGACAGGCCGGAGAAGCGCACCTCGGGCGGGAATGCCGCGACCATCAGCGCCGGCGTCACGCCGGTCACGCCACAGCAGAAGCCGGCCAGCGCGTACCAGGCGACGAAATGATCGTGATGCCCCGACGCCAGCGCGCCATACAGGGCGTATGCCGCCATCCCCAGGCCCAGCGAGCCCAGCAGCAGCGCTAGACCCACGCCGATCCGATCCACCGCCCAGCCCGCCGCCAGGCAGCCGAACACCAACGCCAGCGTTGCCAGGCTGTTGCCACGGAAGGCCGTGGCGGCGTCGATGCCGAACCCCGTCTGCACCAGCGTTGGCGTCAGCAGCACGATCACCACGATGGCCGCGGTCAGCTGCCATGAGGCCAGCATCGACAGCACCACCGCGGGGCGGTGCGCGGCCAGGACCTGCTTCACCGGCAACTGTCGCGCCAGCTGTTTGCGCTCGCGCATCTCGACGAACACCGGCGTTTCCTCCAGCCAACGACGCAGCCACACCGCGACGAAACCGAACACGCCGCCGAGCAGGAACGGCGCGCGCCAGATCCCCGCCTGTACTTCCTCCGTCGTGTAATGCGCGTTGATCCACGCTGCCAGCAGCGAGCCGATCAGGATGCCGGCGGTGAGCCCCGCCGTCAGCGTGGCGCAGGCGATACCGACGCGATGCCGCGGCACGTGTTCGGCCACGAACACCCACGCACCCGGCACCTCGCCGCCCACCGCGATGCCCTGCACCAGCCGCATGGCCAGCAACAGCAGCGGCGCCAGCGCACCGACCTGCGCATGGGTGGGCAGCAGGCCGATCAGCAGGGTGGGCACCGACATCATGAAAACGCTGAGCGTGAACATCCGCTTGCGCCCCAGCCGGTCACCGAAATGCGCCATCACGATGCCGCCCAGCGGCCGTGCCACGTAACCGGCGGCGAAGATGCCGTACACCTGCAGCTGCGCCAGCCACGGCTCGGTCCCGGGCGGAAAGAACAGCGCACCGAGCGCCTTGACGAAGAACACGAACACGACGAAGTCGTAGAACTCCAGCGCGCCACCGAGCGCGGACAGCCCCAGCGTTCTCGCATCGCGACGGTCGAAGGGACGGTGGATCGAAGGGGATGTGCCTCCGGCGGTCATGCGGTGATCCTCCGGGCAGGCACCTGCGCGGCGCGCAGACATCGCATGCCACTCTGTGGCCGTCCAGCTGTCGCGACAGGCATCGTCGTGGGAGCGACGTGAGTCGCGAACGTGGGTCCGCCATGGCGAGACGCGCCTGGCTTCGCAACGACTGCGCCTGAGGCGGCGCTACCGGAACGGCAGGGCGTGCGATCGCGACTCACGTCGCTCCCACAGACGAGGCGCGGCGGCGGCCGAAGATGCGGTCCACACCCACGATGACAAACCCCATCACCACGAACACCGCCATGACGCCCAGCGCATTGAGCCCGACCTGCGACCAGCCCAACTGGCCGACATCGATGAAGGGATACGGGTACTCGCCCAGCCACGCCCCACGCACGAACACCCAGGCCACGTAGGCGAGCGGGAACAGCAACCAGCCGGCGACGTGGCGCCAACGCAAGCCGCCATGCGGCGCGAACGCCAGCCACCACGCCCAGTACGCCAGCGGCACCGCGTAGTGCAGGCCGGTATCGGCCCACCATTGCGCGCCCTGCGGCTGCCACAGGTGGCGCAGGATGAAGAAGTAGATGCTGCCGGTGACGCCGATGTACAACGCGACCGCACCACGCACGCGGGCCTGCGCAAGGAAACCCGTCCTGCCGGCGGCGGCGGTGAAGGCGACCAGCGCCACGGCGATGTTGCTGAGGATGGTGAAGTAGCTGAAGAACCGCACCGTGCCCAGCGCCATGCCGACGTTGTCGCGGGTCAGCTGAAGAATCAGCACGTATTGCAGCACCAGGGCCGACAGCGCCAACGCAGCGACCAGCGCGGCGACGGCTCGGGGTCCGCTGGACAGAGGTGTGGACGGCATCGTGGCATCCCCGGGCATGCGGCAGTGGCGCCAGCTTGCCACGATGGCCGCGTGGTCGGGAGTGGTCCCATCGCGGCGGTGCGACGCTTCGGCGACAATGCGCCCCATGCCGATGACCCCGACCGCCAAGGCCCAGCTGCAGATCCACCTGTGCGTGCTGCTGTGGGGTTTCACTCCGATCCTGGGCAAGCTGATCAGCCTGTCGGCGTTGCCGCTGGTGTGGTGGCGCATGCTGATCGTGGTGGTGGCGCTGGCCTTCCTGCCGCGGGTCTGGCGCGGCCTGCGCGCGATGTCGCCGAAGCTGGTGCTGGCCTACTGCGGCATCGGCGTGATCGTGGCGCTGCACTGGCTGACCTTCTACGGCGCCATCAAACTGTCCAATGCTTCGGTCGCGGTGACCTGCATCGCGCTGGCGCCCGCCTTCACCTCGGTGATCGAACCGTGGCTGACGCGGCGGCCGTTCTCCTGGCGCGAACTGCTGTTCGGGGTCGCCGTGCTGCCGGGCGTGGCGCTGGTGGTCGGTGGCATTCCCGATGGCATGCGGCTGGGCGTGCTGGTGGGCGCGCTGTCGGCGCTGCTGGTGGCGGTGTTCGGCCCGCTCAACAAGCGCCTGATCGACCATGGCGAACCGCTGACGATCACCGGCCTGGAACTCGGCGCGGGCACGCTCCTGCTGACCCTCCTCGCGCCGGTGATGCCGATGCTGTTCCCGGCCTTCGCCGGCGACCTGTTCGTGCTGCCGGGGCTGAAGGACGGCGCGCTGCTGGTGGTGCTGTCGCTGGCCTGCACGCTGCTGCCGTTCGCGCTGTCGCTGGTCGCGCTGAAGCACCTCAGCGCCTACGGCGTGCAACTGGTGACCAACCTGGAACCGGTCTACGCCATCGTGCTGGCCATCGTGCTGCTGGGCGAGCAGCGCGAACTCACGCCGCTGTTCTACCTGGGCGTCGGCATCATCCTCGCCGCGGTGTTCCTGCATCCGCTGGTGCAACGGCCGAAGCGCATCGAGCACCCGGAGATCCTGGGCACCTCCGAGGCCAAGAACGTCGTCGAATGAAACCACGCCTCGCCCTGTTCCCGTCCGTCGCCCTCTTAACGCTCGCACTGCCGTTGGCGTGCGCCGCGGCCACGCCGGTGTACCGCACGTTCGGCGACTGGGTGGTGGCCTGCGACAACGGTGCGCGGTGCGAGGCGATCGGCATGCAGGACGCCTATCCGCAACTCGTGCTCCGATTGGTGCTGGAAGGCGGGCCGACCGCCGAACCCGTCCTGACGCTGGAATCCGACGCGCCGGTGGATCCGCGCGGCCTGCGCCTGGACGGTGGGCGGTTCGCGGCCGCCGCGCTGGTGCGGCCCGGTGAGGGCGTGCAGTCGATCGGCCGCGATGGTGCGCAGGTTCGCGCCTTCCTCGATGCCATCCGCAACGGGGCGCACTTGCAGGCCGGCGCGGGCGAGGACGCACCCACGGCCTCGCTGTCCGGCCTCTCGGCGGCGCTGCTGCTGATCGACGAAACCCAGGGCCGGCTGGATACGGTCACGGCCCTGCGCCGGCGCGGTCCGCTGCCGGCCGCACGCGTGCCTGCGGCTCCCGTGTTGCCGGCGCCCGTACCGCCGGTGCCCGCACCCTCGCTGGGCGAGGACGAGGCACAGGCTCTGATCGCGCGCGTCCGCCTGCAGGCAGCGCCCGAGGTAGCGCGCGAGGACTGCTTCGTCGACGCGGCGGAGGCGTTCGATGCCGCCGGCGCCCTCGATGGGGACGAGGCGCTGGTGATGCTGGAGTGCTGGCGCGGTGCCTACCAGTCGTCCAGCCTGCTGTTCCGCACGCGCCGCGACGGCAGCGGCAAGGCCGTGCGCCTGCGCCTGCCGTTGCCGGTGCAGGTCGAGGGCGAGCGCCGGGTGGTGGACGCCTTCACCAACGTCGATTTCAGTGCCGGCCACCTGTCGCACATGGCGAAGGGGCGCGGCATCGCCGACTGTGGCGAGAGCGCGTCATGGACCTACGACGGCCGCGATTTCCGGCTGCAGCGCTTTCACCTGCTCGACCGCTGCCGCGGCGGCGCACCCGGCGAATGGCCGGCGCTGTGGCGCAGCCGCGGCGACTGAGCCGCACCCGGTTCAGCGCGCGACCAGCACCGGCACGGGGCTCAACGCGATGACCTTCAGCGCGACCGAGCCGACGAACAACTGCTTCAGCGCGCCACGGCCATGCGTGCCGACGACGATCAGATCGGCCTTCGCCGCCTTGGCCTGCTTGACGATGCTTTCGGCAGGCTCGCCCACCACGATCTTCTCCGCGAACGGCAGCTGCGCGCGCTTGAGGGCGGTGCGCGCCTTCTTCATGGCATAGACGCCGTTCTCGGCGTGGTAACGCTCCACGCCGTCGCTGCCCAGTTCCAGTGCGACCGAACGCAGCAGGGGCGGATCGACATACAGCAGGGTGAAGGTGGGCGTCTCCGCCAGCGACTTGCCGAACTCGACCAGGTGCCGCACGGCGGCCAGCCCGATCTCGCTTCCATCCACGGCCAACAGGATCTTCATCGTCGTGCTCCGCGTGCTGGGCGGACACACGATGCGCCGCCGACACGCCGAGCATGCGCCCGCCGGTGGCGGTGCGCATTGATCGGGATCAAGTCAGGCGGCGGCGACCACGCGGTCCCGGCCGCCGCGCTTGGCCTCGTACAGCGCCTGGTCCGCGCGTCGGAACAGGGTCTCCGCCGTATCGTCGCGTCCGCGCGCCGCCAGCCCGATGCTGACCGACACCGGCAGGCCGATCGGCAGCAGTCCCACGCTCTGGCGCATGAATTCGCACTGCAGGCGGGCCTCCTCCAGCGAGGCGCCCGGCATCAGGATGACGAACTCCTCACCGCCATGGCGCGCCGCCAGCCCGCGGCCGGCGGCCTGCGATTTGAGCATGTCCGCGAGCGCGACCAGCACGCGATCGCCTTCGTCGTGCCCATGGATATCGTTGACGGTCTTGAAGTGGTCGACGTCGAGCACCGCGACGGCGAGCGGATCACCGCTTTGCGACGCCTTCCGCAGGGCGGCGTCGAGCGCGGCGGTGAAGGCACGGCGGTTCGGCAGGCCGGTCAACGGATCAGTCTTCGTCTGTTCCGACAGATCGGCGTTCTGCTGCTCCAACTGGTCCTGGTAGTGCTGCATCTGCTGCTCGTACCACGCGCGTTCGTGCAACTGGTGGCGCAGCTGCTTGCTCACGCGGCGCAGCTCCAGCAACTGCACGATCTGCCGCGACAAGGCGTCCAGGGCCTGCAGCTGGAACGGCGCAAGCTCATGCGGCTTGTCGTCCACCACGCACAACGCCCCCAGCGCGAAGCCATCCTGCGTCACCAGCGGCGCACCCGCATAGAAGCGGATGCCGTTGGCCGTGGCCACCAGCGGGTTGTCGGCGAAGCGGTGGTCGCGGGTCGCATCGGGCACGACGGTCGCCGTCGTCGGATCGAGCACCGTGTGCGCGCAGAACGAGGTGTCCAGCGAGGGATCCGGGCTTTCCATGCCCACCTGCGCCTTGAACCATTGGCGGTCGCGGTCGATCAGGGTGACCGCCGCCATCGGCACGCCGCAGATGCCGGCGGCGATGCGCACCAGGTCGTCGAATGCCCGTTCGGGTTCGCTGTCGAGGATGTCGAAGCTGCGCAGCGCGGCGAGACGGGCTTCTTCGTTGTCCGGCTTGGACGGTCGGCTCATGCCATGGTTCAGGAGTCGGGACGGCGGCAGTATGCCCGCGTTCTTCCCGCAGGTAAGCCACGCGACCGCGAACGCCGTCACGCTATCGCCTCACCAGCTCTCCTGCTGCGGCAGCAGGCCGCGCAGTTCCTGATCGGTGAGATTGCGCCAGCGCCCGACCTTCAGGTCGCCCAGCTTGATGTTGTCGATGCGCACGCGGCGCAGTTGAGTGACGCGGTACTCGAACGCCGCCGCCATCAGGCGGATCTGCCGGTTCAGCCCCTGCGTGAGCGTCACGCGGAAGCCGAACTTGGCGATCCGGCTGGTCCTGCATGGCAGCGTCATCTGCCCGTGCACGCGCACGCCGCGCGCCATGCCGCGCAGGAATTCGTCGGTCACCGGCTTGTTCACCGCGACCAGGTACTCCTTCTCGTGCCGGTTTTCCGCACGCAGGATCTGGTTGACGATGTCGCCGTTGCTGGTCAGCAGGATCAGTCCTTCCGAATCCTTGTCGAGGCGGCCGATCGGGAAGATGCGCTGCTCGTGGCCGATGAAGTCGACGATGTTGTCCTTCACCGACGACTCGGTGGTGCAGGTCACGCCGACCGGCTTGTTGAGCACGATGTATACGTGCCTGCGCTTGCCGGCCTTGACCGCGCGTGCCTTGATCGCCTGGCCGTCGACGCGCACCTCGTCGCCCTCGCCCACCACCGCGCCGACGCCGGCGGCGATGCCGTTGACGGTCACGCGGCGCTCGGCGATCAGGCGGTCGGCCTCGCGGCGGGAACAGAAGCCGGTCTCGGCGATGTGCTTGTTGAGGCGGGTGGTCATGCCGCCATTATCCGGGATCGGCGCGGCGGCGTCGCCGTCCTCAGGCCGATTCGGCCAGGGCCGTGCCGGCATGGCCCCAGGTGGCGGTCAGTTCCGACAGCGGGCACGGGACGTGCACGGCATAGCCCTGCACATAGCCGATGCCGAGTTCGCGCAGCGGCGCCATCACCGATGCGCACTCCACCCATTCGGCGATGGTCACCTTGCCCAGTGCCTGGCCCATCTGGCTCATCGACCGCACCAGTGCCAGGTCGGCATCGCCCTGCGACAGGTCGCGGATGAAGGCACCGTCGATCTTCAGGATGTCCACCGCCAGCCGCTTGAGATAGCCGAACGAGGAGAGGCCGCTGCCGAAGTCGTCCAGCGCGATGCGGCACCCTCGTGCGCGGACGGCGCCGATGAAGCGGCAGGCATCGTCCATATTGGCGATCACCGCCGTTTCCGTGATCTCGAAGCACAGGCTGCGGGCCACGGCCGGGTACTGGTCCAGCAGCGCGGTGATGTGGTCCAGGAACGCAGGCTCGGCGATCGACTGCGCCGACACGTTCATGTGGCAGAGCTTCAGCGTGGCCAGGTGGGCCGGATGTTCGGCGAAGTGGCGGAACAGCGCGTCCGCCACATAGCCGTCCACCGCCATGCCCTGCCCGTAGCGCTCCATCGCCGGCAGGAACA
Organism: Pseudoxanthomonas sp. Root65; assembly: GCF_001427635.1. Taxonomy (NCBI): domain Bacteria; kingdom Pseudomonadati; phylum Pseudomonadota; class Gammaproteobacteria; order Lysobacterales; family Lysobacteraceae; genus Pseudoxanthomonas; species Pseudoxanthomonas sp. Root65. The sequence goes on along the minus strand of NZ_LMHA01000002.1, from coordinate 146,779 downwards.
CGCCGGGCGCATGCAGCTCGCCATCGCGATCGCGCAGGCGCACCAGCACCTCGTATTGCAGGTGATCGGTGCCATCCAGCGCGACGATCCGTTGCGCGTACAGCAGCAGGCGGCCTTCGGCGATGGCCAGTTGCGTGTGCGCGACCCACTCCAGTTCGCGCCGCCGCCGCGACAGGCTGGGATCGGACTCGCGATAGCAGCGGATGCGGTTGCGCCCTTCTTCCTTGGCGACGTAGCACGCCGCGTCCGCCGCGCGCAGCAGCCAGTCCACGTCGACCGCGTCGTCGTTGATCCCGGCCACGCCGATGCTGCAGTTCAGGCCGAACGTGCGGCCACCCCACACGAAGCCGGCATGCGCGAGCGAGGCGTGGATGCGTCCCATCGCCACCTCGGCTTCCTCCAGCACGGTGTCGTGGAGCAGGATGGCGAATTCGTCGCCGCCCAGTCGCCCCAGCCAGTCGCCGCGGCGCAACTGCGTGGACACGGTGGTGGCGAAATGGCGCAGGAAGCGGTCGCCGGCCTCGTGGCCGCAGGTGTCGTTGACCAGCTTGAACTGGTCCAGGTCGATGTAGCACAGCGTGTGCCGCCCCTTCGCCTGCCCGAGCACGCAGTCCAGGCGGCGCGCGATCTCGCGCCGGTTGATCAACCCGGTCAGTTCGTCGTGGCTGGCCTGGTGGGCGATCTCGCAGGCCAGTTCGTGCGCTTCGGAGACATCCTCGGCCAGCACGAAGACCTGGTCTTCCGCCGGCGTGCGGCCGGCCACCATCGAGGCCGTCCAGCGTACCCACCGCACGTCGCCATCCGGACGCACCAGCCGACGTTCGCCCGGTTCCAGCATGCGCAGCCAGTCGATGCCGCCGGCCTCCGTGCGGTGCAGGTCATCGGCATGCATCACCTCGTGAAGGCGGCAGGCGCGCAGGCCGTGCAGCGGCAACGACAGGATCTGCGCCAGCGCTTCGTTGGCCTGGGTGAAGCGGCCGTCGCGGTCCAGCTTGAGCATGCCGACCACCGACTGGTGGAACGCCATGCGGAACTCGCTCTCGGTCTCGCGCACGCGATGCAGGGTGCTGCGCATCACGTGCAGCGCGTAGGCGCACAGCACCAGGAAGACCAGTGCGCTGAGCGCGAGCAGCGTGCGCCGCATGAAGTGCGCGCCATCGGCCAGCGAACGCGAGAAGGCCAGCTCCTTCGGCCGCAGGCGTGCATCGATCTCCAGCAACTGGCGCCGGTAGGCCAGCACGCTGGCGGTATCGAGCGGGCCTCGGGCGATCTCCGCCTCCAGCGTGTCGGCCAGCGCGACCAGTTGGTCGATCTCGATCTCGGCTTCGCGCCACAGGCGCACGGAATCGCGGAAGTACGGCGCCCGGGCCAGCGCGCGGTACATCCAGATCATCCGGTCGATGTCGGCCGGCGCGTTGCCCCCCTGCAGGAAGCCCGCCCGGGCGGTGGCGAGATCCACGGGGCGCTGCTCCAGCGCCAGGCGGCCGGCGCGGTCGCCGAGCGGCACGCGCAAGGCGTCGCGCGCGATATCCAGGTCGGCCTGGCGCCCATGGCCGGCATACCGGTAGAGGCCCAGCACGGCGCGCTGGTGCGCCTTCGACCAGTGGCTCTCGCCGATGATGTAGGCGGTGGCGCCCGCCTGCGTCTCCAGGACGGCGGCGGTCAGCGTGGCGCCCAGCGCGAACAGGACGATCAGCGCCAGCACCCGGGCCGGCAGCCGCCGCAGGCTACGGTCGTCTTGGTCGCGGCCGGAACCGTTCCGGACGCTGGCTTCCCCGTTGTGCACGCTCACTCCTGTCGATCCCGGAAGGAACGGCCCGACACCGGACTTCCCCCTGCTTCATCGGCCCGCCGGACGTCGGCTTGAGGCCGCTGGTCCGGTGTGGACGCGATCCGCCGTCTGCTGGCCGCGCTGCGTCAGTTATCGCCGCCCGGCGCAGCTTCGGCGTCGACCACACGGTCGCGGCCGGCGCGCTTGGCGCGGTACATGGCCTCGTCGGCACGGCGCAGCAGCGATGGCGCGTCGGCGTCTTCCTCCGCCAGCGTGGCCAGCCCGATGCTGGCGGTCACCACCAGGCCGTCGATGCCCAGTCCACTGCCGGCCGCGCTCACCTGCTTGCGCATGGCCTCCAGCCGCGTGCGCGCGGACGCGCCGCCGATGCCCGGCAGCAGCACCAGGAATTCCTCGCCGCCCATGCGGATCACGTCCGCCGGGTCGCGCACGGCGGCGGTCAGCGTCGCCGCCACCGCCACCAGCACGCGGTCGCCGGCTTCGTGCCCGTGCACGTCGTTGATGCGTTTGAACAGGTCGATGTCCAGGAAGCCCACCGCCAGCGTGTCCTCGCCGGCACGCGCATCGCGCATATGCTGCTCCAGCCGCTTCAGGCCGGCGCGACGGTTCGGCAGGCCGGTCAGTTCGTCGGTGTCGGCCAGCGCGCGCATCTCGTCGCGCTGGCGGCGCAGCTGCCCCAGCCGCAGGTTCAGCACGTAGGCGCTGACGGTGAGGAACCAGGTGATGGACAGCTGGATCGCTTCCACGCGGTATTCGATCAGCAGGCAGCTGTCGGCCAGGTCCATCGCCGCCATGGCCAGGAACGGCAGCACCGCGGCGAGCGCGGCCGTCGCGTCGGCGCGGTGGCGGCGCAGCAGCGCCAGGCCCAGCGCGAACACCAGGACGCAGCCGACCACGAAGCCGGTATCCATCGCGATGGCCAGCCGGGACAGGCCCGCAGGCGGCAGCCAGACCGTCGCCAGGCCCAGCGCGCACAGGCCGGCGGTGAGCCACGGCAGCCAGCGCCGGGTGGCGGGCCAGAAGCGCGCGCCGCCCACCAGCAGCCACATCACGTACAGCAGCACCGGCAGGCCCAGGCAGGAAAACGCCACCAGCCAGCGCGATTCCTGGCCGTCGACCGGCAGCCAGGGCTCCGGATAGCCGCTCAGTCCGCTGAGCACCGACTGCCCCAGCACGCTCAACGCGCACAGCAGGGTGTAGCCGAAGAAGGCGCGGTCGCGCGTGCTCAGGAATCCCATCAGCGCCATGAAGGCCAGCGCGATGGCGATGGCCACGCAGGCCGTGCGCACCAGCAGGCGCGCGGTGTCGAACTGCTGCACGGGACTCGGCGCGCCGATCCGCACGGTCGGGATCCAGCCCGGCTTCAGCGGCGTCTCCCAGCCGACCTGGATGGGTTCGCGGTTGCCGGCCGGCGGCACCACCACCATGCCCACGCCCGCGCGGAAGCGCGAATCGCGCGTGCGTGCGTCGTGCATGCGGCCGCAGATCTCGCGGTCGCCGTGGTGCACGCGCACCTCGCCGGCGAAGATGTTGAACACGTTGATGGCCTGCGGCGCGCCCGACCAGCCGCCGGGCGGCGCGGGAATCTCGACCCGTTGGGTCAGTCCGGCCTGCATCGCGGGCGTGCAGTGACGCTGCGGGGCCTGTTCCGACGTGGGGGCGCCGGTGACCAGGTAGTCACGGCCCGGCTGGGGGGTCGCCAGCGCCGGGCACGACAGGGCCACGAGCAGCAGCAGCCACCCCGCGATCCCGCCGATTCGTCCCCCATTCCCCTTCACAGACACTCCGGTACGTCGCCGCTTCCCGACCTCCGGTGTGCTGGCTTGCGTCTACGAAATGCAACTTCCGTGCCACGGCCGGCGCGCTGCCGCCGGAACCCGCATTACGTCCGTCGCCCGCACGCCGGAGCCCTCACTCGCGCGGCGGTCCCTTGCGGTGCGGCTTGCCGGCGGGCTTGCCCGCGCCGAACGGTTTGTCGCCGCGCGGCTTGCCCTTGCCCGCACCCGGCCCGCCGAAGCGGCGCGGCGGTGCGTCGCCACCGCCCTCGCCCGGCTTGTGGATGCGCAGCTGCTGGCCCGACACCCACACCTTCTTCAGGTGCATCAGCACCTCGCGCGGCATGCCTTCGGGCAGGTCCAGCGTGGTGTGGTCGTGCTGGATGTCGATGCGGCCGATGTACCGGCTTTCCAGCCCGGCCTCGTTGGCGATCGCGCCGACGATGTTGGCGGGCTTCACGCCATGGGCATGGCCCACCTCGATGCGGTAGGTCTCCATGCCCACCTCCGGCTTGTCGGTGCGCGGCGGCTTGTCGGCGCGCGGACGGTCGGTGTCGGGGCGCTCGATGCGCGAACGCTCGGGCTTGTCGACGCTGCGCGCCGGGCGCTCGCCGGGGCCGTCCTCGCGGCGGGGCCGCTCGTCGCGCTCGCGGCGCGGTGCGTTGCCGTAGGTTTCGCTGCGTACCGGACGCTGCTCGCGCGGCGTGCGCTCCTGCGACAGCAGCAGCGGCTGATCGCCCTGCAGCAGCTGCGCCAGCGCGGCGGCGATATCGACCGCCGGCACGTTCTGCTCGCGCTCGTAGCGCTCGATCAGCGCGCGGAACTCGCCCGCCTTGCCCGAGGCCAGCATGTCGGTGATGCGCGCCAGGAACTTCTCCACGCGGCGGTCGTTGACCGCTTCCACGCTGGGCAGCTGCATCTCTTCGATCGGCTGGCGGGTGGCGCGCTCGATCGACCGCAGCATGCCCTTCTCGCGCGGGGTGACGAACAGGATCGCGTCGCCGGTGCGGCCGGCACGGCCGGTGCGGCCGATGCGGTGCACGTAACTTTCGGTGTCGTACGGGATGTCGTAGTTCAGCACGTGGCTGATGCGCTCCACGTCGAGGCCGCGCGCGGCCACGTCGGTGGCGACGAGGATGTCGAGCTTGCCGTCCTTGAGCTGCTGGATGGTCTTCTCGCGCGCCGCCTGCTGCATGTCGCCATTGATCGCCGCCGCGGCCAGCCCGCGAGCCTGCAGCTTGTCGGCCAGTTCCTCGGTCGCCGCCTTGGTGCGGGCGAAGACGATCATGCCGTCGAACGGTTCCACTTCCAGGATGCGGGTCAGCGCGTCCAGCTTGTGCATGCCGCTGACCCACCAGTAGCGCTGGCGGATGTTGGCCGAGGTGGTGGTCTTGGAGGCGATGTTCACCTCCACCGGTTCCTTCAGATAGGTCTGCGCGATGCGGCGGATGGCCGGCGGCATGGTCGCGGAAAACAGCGCCACCTGGCGCGTCTCCGGGGTCTTCTTCAACACGGTTTCGACGTCGTCGATGAAGCCCATGCGCAGCATTTCGTCGGCTTCGTCCAGCACCAGCGTGGTCAGGCCGGACAGGTCCAGCGAACCGCGCTCGAGATGGTCGATGACGCGGCCGGGGGTACCCACCACCACATGCACGCCGCGCTTCAGCGCCTGCAGCTGCGGGTAGTAGCTCTGGCCACCGTAGATCGGCAGCACGTGGAAGCCGGGGATCTTGCCGGCGTACTTCTGGAACGCCTCGGCCACCTGGATGGCCAGCTCGCGCGTGGGCGCCAGCACCAGCGCCTGCGGGCCGCCGGCACCCGGCTTGAGGTTGGCCAGCACCGGCAGCGCGAACGCGGCGGTCTTGCCGGTGCCGGTCTGCGCCGTGCCCAGCACGTCGCGGCCGGCCAGCATGGCGGGGATGGTGGCCGCCTGGATCGGCGACGGCGTCTCGTAGCCCACCGCGGTGACGGCGGCCATGACCGTCTCCGGCAGGCCGAGATCGGCGAACAGGAGGGGGGCGGACGAGGGGGATTCGGTGGACATGCGGAGACTCCGGGGGCGTCGCGGAGCCGCACGCCGAGCCGCGTATTGTGCCCCTTCGGGGGCCTCCTGTCGCGTCGCAGCACGCCCGGGCGTTCACATGCAAGGGCGGTGTGATGGTTTCCCCGCGCCGGCGAATCACCTTGCAGACCGCACAATCGACCCGGTGCAGGAATGGAATCGAGCCTTGCCATGACATCCCAGACGGACACGGCCCGCCGTGACGGCTTCCAGACGCTGCTGCAGCACCATCGCGGCATCGTCGCCAAGGTCGCCGGCACCTACGCCTGGCACCCCGACGACCGCGACGACCTGATGCAGGACATCGCCACGCAGCTGTGGAAGGCCTGGCCTGGCTACGATCCCGCCCGCCCCTTCGCCACGTGGATGTACCGGATCGCGCTGAACGTGGCCATCTCGGACGTCCGCAGCCGCACGCGCGGGCCGTCGTCGGAGACCTGGAACGAAGACCACCACGACCTCGCCGACCCGCATGCGCACGATCACGAAGGGCGCCAGCAGGTCGACCTGCTGTACCGCTTCATCCATGCGCAGCCGCCGCTCGACCGCGCCCTGCTGCTGCTCTATCTGGACGACCGCAGTCACCGCGAGATGGCCGATGTGCTGGGCCTGAGCGAGACCAATGTCGCCACCAAGATCAGCCGGCTGAAGCAGCGGCTGCGCAACGAACTCTGACCCCCGACGCCCTCATACGGAACGACGACCATGGAACCCGATGACCTGAAACTCGCCTGGCAGACGCTGTCGCGCCGCCTGGAACGGCACGACGCGCTGCAGGCGCATGTCCTGCTGGAACAGCGCAAGCAGCGCGCCCTGTCCAGCCTGCGCCCGCTGGTGTGGGGGCAGGTGGCGCAGTTGCTGTTCGGCATCCCCTTCATCCTGCTCGCCGGCCTGCTGTGGATCCGCGGCGGGCAGTCGGCCGACGGCCTGCCCTGGACGGTGCTGGTGTCCGGCGTGGTGGTGCAGCTCTACGGCATCGCGACGGTCGCGATGGCGGGGGAAACCCTGCGCCGCATCCGCGAGCTCGACTACGCGCAGCCGATCGTCGAGATCCAGAAGCGGCTGGCCACCGTGCGCCGCACCTACATCCTCAACGGCACGCTGACCGGGCTGCCGTGGTGGTTCATGTGGGTGCCGGTACTTGTGGTGCTGACGGGCCTGGGCGGCGGCGACCTGCTGGCCAGGGCACCCGGCATCGCCTGGATCGGCTTGGGCGTGGGCGCGGTCGGCCTGGCGGCGACGGCCTGGTTCCACCGCTGGTCGCGCAACCCTGCCCGCCCGCGCCTGGCCAAGGCGATGGACGACAGCGTCACCGGCGGCAGCCTGCGGCGTGCGCAGGCGCGGATCGACGAGGTCGCGCGCTTCGAGGCCGAGTGAGCGGGCAGTACACTGCGCGCATGCAACGCATCGACTTCGACCTGGACGCCGGCCACGAGTACGTGGAACTCAACCAACTGCTCAAGCTGGTCGGCATCGCCGACAGCGGCGGCCAGGGCAAGGCCATCGTGGCCAGCGGCGCGGTGACGGTGGATGGCGCGGTGGAACTGCGCAAGACCGCGAAGATCCGCGCCGGCCAGGTGGTGCGCATCGACGACGCCGAGATCCGGATCATCGACGCGCACGGCTGAGCTCGTCCGCCGGCGTCCACCGCACGGCGCGCGACTCACCACCATACGGGCCAGAGCGCAAAAAAGCGTCTTCAGAGAGGCAGGACGCCTCTCTCATCAGACACCGGGCCTCTCCGAAGCGGCACAAAGCCTTTCCAGAGCAGGACAAAGTCTCTCCCGAGCGGGAAAAAGTCTCTCCAGAGCGGGACCCAAGCCTCTTTGAAGAGGCTCAACACCTCTCTGGAGCGGAGTAGAGCGTCTCTCGTGTGCCCCCAAGCCTCCCTGGAGCGGGAGAAAGCCTCTCAGGAGAGGCTGGCAGCGTCTCTCGACACACGCTGAGCCTCTCCAAAGAGGCTTGGCGCCTCTCTCGGCACCTCACGCGCGCGTCGGGCCAGGCCCGGCCGGCGATCCGCCTGCGTTGCCGGCTCACGGCAGCACGCACGTCCGTCGCCGCTTACGGCGACGTGCCGGCCGTCTCGGGCAACACCACCGGTGCCTCGTCACTGTCGGCCATGCGGTCGAACTCGGACAGCGGGCTGTCGGCCGGGCATTCGGCATCCGGGAATCCGAACCGCGTGCGCAGCGCCAGTCCGCAGGCCTGCATCTCGTCCAGCCCCGCGCCGGCGGTCTTGCACTCGCCATCGAAGCTGCGCATGAAGGCATCGCGACGCAGCACGAAATCCTCGCCGCAGCGACGCATCAGCCGCAGCCGGTCCAGGTCGTCCTGCGCGGCGTTGGTGCCGTCCAGCCCGTATTCCTGCAGTTCGTCCTTGCTCAGCAGGCGCAGGCGGCGGTTGGGCACGGTCATCATCAGGTCGGCGATGGCGACCGCCACGCCGTTGCGCTCCAGATAGTCCTTGACGCGTCCGTAGACACCGCGCAGTTCGTCGTTGAGCTCGGCGCGCGTGGTGGCGGTGGAACTCATGCGGATGATGCGGTGCACGCCCACCTTGCCGGAGATCAGACGGTTGTCGCCCGCCCCCAGCACGAACACGCAGGCGCTGTGGCAGATCGAACCCTCGCGTACCCAGATGGTCCAGCCATCCGCCCCGATGACGTCGCCGGCCTTGATCGCATCCTCGACCTGTCCGCCGGCCGAATCGAGGTCTAGGATGCGCTTGTGGATGCCCATGCGGCCGGCGATGTCGGCCACCCGAGCGACCAGGTCGGTGAAATCGGCCGCGATCTTGCCCTGGTAGCGCAAGCGCAGCACGCCGCCCTTCTGGCAGGGCGACAGCGCATCGACCACGCTGAAGAAGGCGAGCGACTCCAGCGGGGCGCCGTCGCCTTCGTCGGTGTTGTACTCGGCTTGGCAGCTGACCCGGGCCTCGCCGGACTGCACGGTTGCGGTCGGCCAGTCGGTCGGCAGCCCTTCCGCCGGCGCCCTGGCCGGCGAGGCCGGCGGACCGGACGACACCGCGCCATCGCCCCGCTCCGCCTGCTGCGCCGGCGTGTCCTGCGCCGGCGACGCGGCCGCCGGGGCTTCGGCCATGGCATCGGATGCGACATCCTGTTCCGACGGACGACAGGCGGCCAGCAGTACGGCGGTCAGCAACACGGCACAAGCGAGAAAAGGAGTGCGGGACAACATCCGGTCGATCACGTCACGACGCCCGGCCGCGAAGGCCGGGCATGAAGGGGAGCGGCCTAGTCTAGGGTCAAACCCGGCGCACGGCCCCACCGTGCGATGAATCCGCCGCGCGCGCCGCTTACAACAGCGCCCACAGCAGCTGCAGCAGGCCCCACAGCGACACGCCCCAGATCACCGTGCGCAGGTAGGGAATGCCGGCGGCATACACCGGCACATAGGCCAGCCTCGCCCAGAAGTAGCACTGCGCCCCCAGCGCCGTGGTGGCATCGCCGCGCTCCAGCACCACGACCGCGAGCGCGGCGGCGGCGAAGAACGGGAACGTCTCCAGGAAGTTGCGCAGCGCGCGGTCGACCCGCGCGGCCACGCCGGTCAGCGGGGGCAACGCGGCATCGCGTGCGCCGACATTCCAGCCGAGGCCGCGCTGCCGCGTCGTCAGGGCCGCGCCGAGCAGCACGTGGACCAGGCCCAGCGCGACGGACCACGCGAGCATCTTCAGTTCGATCGGCATGACGGCACTCCCGGGTGGTGGTGCCTCACTCTAGCGCGGACGTCCACGCATCGGCGGCCCCGCCCCTCCCCGGGACGGCACCAGGCGATCGCGCCGGGTATCGGCGCGGTGCTGGCCGACAGGTCCAGCGTCGTTGATCGCCCATGCCGCGCGCGACGCATCAGGACCGCGGCGTGCGTGTTCAGGCACATGCATGCGTAGCGACCCGCCGATGTGCGGGAAGAGCGACACCGGTCACAGCCCTGCGCAGTGGCGCTGCCGCGCCGGCGCACGCCAACACCGGTGCACCGACCTCGCGTGGCCATGCGCTATCGGTGGACGGGAACGCTTGTGCGGCGCGCGCACTACACGCATTTCGTCCACGCGCCATCGGCGGCCGCTGACGCGATGCCATCCTTGCGCGCGACATACCCACTGCGTTCGAAGAACAACACGACCGTGCTTGCGGCTTGCCGGTGATTTGGGTATCACAGTGCCACGGGGTGTCGGCTCCGCAGGGGAATGCATTGGCAATACACCAGGACCTTCGGCGTCCCGTCCAGTGGGCGCAGCGCTTCGCGGCTGCGTTCGCGTGGCTGCTGGCCGCCGCGTTCATCCTGGTGGACGCCGGCGACGGCCATGTCCTCGACGACAGCGTGCCGGTCGTGGGCGTGCTGGTGGCCATCGCGACCTGGCGCAGCACGCAGCGGCCGGTGCGGCTGGCGGTGGCCGGGCTGCTGAGCGCGCTGCTGCTGATCCACCTGTGGCAGTTCCACGCGTTGGGCACCTGCCTGGTCCTGGCCGCCGCCACGATCATCGCCTGGATGCGGGTCTGCCGCGGTTTCTGGCCCGAGTTCGTGATGCGCGTCTTCGCCGCCGCGCTACTGCTGCTGGCGATACAGCCGGTGCTGGGTGCCCTGCAGGCCGGCGGTGCGGCGGCCGAGATCAGCTGGTCGCTGTCGCTGTCGGCGCTGGCGATGTTCCTGCTGGTGTACACACCCTCGCTGCGTGCCGGCCGCTCGCTGGAGACCAGTACGGAACTGGTGGCCTTCGTGCTGGCGTTCGCGGTGATCGCCCTGGTCGGCTGGCATGTCCCGGGCAGCCTGGTCGGCAAGATGGGCGTGGACTTCCCGCCGATGCGTCCGATCTCGACGCTGTGCGTGGCGCTGGTGGCGCTGGCCCTGCTGCTGCGCCATCGCGGCGAAGAACGTGCGGCCTGGATCGTCCTGTCCGTGGTCACCGTGCCCATGCTGCTCACGTTGCTGCAGACCCTGGGCGACATCACCACGCCGGCCAATGCGCTGCTGCATCGGCTGGGCTGGCTGCCGCGCGCGACCACGCCGCTGATCGGCGGCTACACGGACTATGGCGTGCTGACCGCCTGGGTGGCGGTGGCCTTACTGCCGCAATCGCTGCAGCGCTGGGAGAACCTGCGCTGGGGCGCCACCCGTGGCCTTGGCATCGCGATCGCGTCCGTCGCCGGGATGGCGGCGCTGGGCCTGCTGATCCAGTTGCCGTACCACCGCGAAGGCCTGTCGATCTACCAGGTCTCACTGACAGCGTCGGCACAGCTGGTGGCGCTGGGGCTGGCGCTGGCCGTCGCCGGCGAGAACTCGCTGCGCGAGCGCCTGTTCGGCGTGCTGCCGATGGCGGCGGCGCTGGTGCTGGGCGGCCTGTACTGGAGCGCCGCCACCGCCGACCGCGATGCGATGGCGCGCAACATCATGAAGACGCAGGCCGCGACTGCGACACCGACCTTCGTGCGCGGCATCGAACTGCGCCGCGGCGCCCTGCGCCAGCTGTCGGCCTCGCTGGCCGCTGCGGAGCCTGCTGCCGCGCAAACGCTGTTCGACCACTACGTCGCCGACATGGTGCAGGCATTCGCGGCGTTCCGGGTGGTGCGCAGCGTCGGCGACGGCAGCGAGTTCCGCTGGGTGCTGCCGGGTTTCGAGGCGCCGGTGGCGCCCTCGCCGCCCGTGCCGGTCGCCGATGCCGGCCACCTGCAGGCGGTCGACGGGGGCTGGTGGCTGACCGTCGATACGCCCGGGCGGCGGACGCAGGCGTTCATCGCGCTGGACGATTTCGTGAGGACGCTGAGCAAGGCGGTGCTGTCCGACCGACCGGTGCGGGCCACCGCCGTCGGCATGCCGACGCTGGAACAGGGCGAGCCGCAGGGCGCGCCGCTGTCGATCGAGCGCGTCGTCCTGCCGGGCCACGAGGTGCAGCTCGAACTGTGGGCACCGCCGGCGCTGACCTCGTTCACGCTGCCGCGGGCGCTGATCGTCGGCGGCCTCAGCAGCGGCCTGCTGATCGCGTTCGTGCTGTTCCTGCTCGACATCTCGCGCCGGCGCTCGTCGGAAGCGGCCGAGACCGCGCGCTCGCTGCTGCTGGAAACCGAGCGCCGCCTGGACGCGCAGCGCCGTCTCAACGACGCCGCCGCCCTGGACAGCGCCACCGGCCTGCCCCGCTTCTCGGCGCAGGCCAACCAGATCAACGAGCGGATCGCCCTGCCAACGGCGTACGGCCACAGCCTGGCCATCGTCGACCTGGACGGTTTCGGCATGGTCAACGATTCGTTCGGCCACGACGGCGGCGACGAAGTGCTGCGGCGCATGGGCCAGCGCATCCTGGCGGCCTGCGACGGCCAGGGCAGCGTCTACCGTTACGGCGGCGAGGGCTTCCTCGCCCACTTCCCCGACGTCGACATCGACCAGCTCACGCGGCTGGCCGAAGACATCCGCCGCGCCGTGGGCCAGCCCATCGCGCTGTACTCCACGCATCCGTCGTTCACCGTCACCGCCAGCATCGGCCTGGCGCATGCGCCCGAACACGGCGCCGACCTGCAGACGCTGCTGCGCAGCGCCGACGACGCCCGCCACCTGGCCAAGCGTGCCGGCCGCAACCAGGTGCGGCTCCCATCGGCCAGCGCCCAGCAGGAAGCCAACGACCGCCTGAGCCGCGTCACCGCGCTGCGCGAGGCGGTGGCGCGCGGCCAGTTGCGGCTCGTCTACCAGCCGGTGGTGGCCGGCGATACCTCGCTGCTCAACGGTTTCGAGGCCCTCGCGCGCTGGCGGCATCCGGCATGGGGCGAGGTGCCGCCGTCGGTCTTCATTCCCCTGGCGGAAAGTGCGGGACTGATGGAGGACATCGGTCACTTCGTGCTTGAACAGGCCTGCCAGCAACTGGCGCACTGGCGCGGCATGGGCCTGCGCACGCTGGGGATGGCGGTCAACCTGTCGCCCAGCCAGCTGGGCCAGCCCACGCTCGCGCCGTGGATCGCCGATTGCCTGCAGCGTCACGACCTGCCCGCCGATGCGCTGACGCTGGAACTCACCGAAAGCGTGCTGGTGGAAGACATGGGCGCCGCGCAGCAGATGCTGCAGACCCTGCACGCGCTGGGCGTGCGGCTGGCGCTGGACGATTTCGGCACCGGTTACTCCAGCATGTCCTACCTGCAGCGCCTGCCGCTGGACATCATCAAGATCGACCGCAGCTTCGTGGACGGCATCGCAGCGGAAAGCACCGACCGTGCGATCGCGCGCACCATCCTCGTACTGGCGCACGAAATGGGCCTGCGCACCATCGCCGAGGGCGTGGAGACGGCCGAACAGATGCGCGCGCTGCAGCAGATGGGCTGCGACGAGATGCAGGGCTATTTCTTCGGCCGGCCGATGGAAGTCGACGAAGCCACCTCGCTGGCCCGCGGCGAACTGCGCCAGGCGGCGAGCTGACGCTCAGCCGCGCAGCAGGCCCGCCATCGCGATCGCACTGCCGCTGTCGGGGAACACCCGCGAATCCAGCACCGAGCCGGCAATGCCCAGGTGATCACCCAGCACGCCCTTGAACACGCTGCGCAGGTCCGTCGTCGCGCGCAGGTCGCGGCCTTCGTTGAGCTGCGACGGTGACAGGCCCGGCCAGTCGCCGGCAACGCGACCGCCGGCAACGGCGCCGCCGGCCAGCATCGCCAGCGTCCCGGTGCCGTGATCGGTGCCGCCGGTGCCGTTGACGGCGGCCGTGCGGCCGAACTCGGTCACCACCATCACCACTGTGCGCGACCACTGCGCACCGATGCCCTCGTGGAACTCGCGCAGGCCCTGGTCCAGTTCGGCCAGCTTGCGCGCCAGCACGGGGCCCTGCTGGGCATGCGTATCCCAGCCGCTGTTCTCGACGAAGCCGATGCGCGGGCCGTCGGCCTGCGCCATGAACCGTGCCGCCGCCGCCATCGCCTGCGGCAACCGCGCGACATTGCCGCCGCCCTGCATGCCCTGCGCGGCCACGGCCTGCTGGAACGGATGCGCCAGCTGCGCGTCGGCGGCATACAGCGGCTGCAGGCGCTGCAGCAGGATCGGGTTGACGTCCTCGGGCAGCGGCGGCGACCACGTAGTCGCCTCGGCGGGACCGCGCAGGATCAGCGGCATCACCGCACTGACCGACAGGGCGCGCGACGCCGGCAGCGCGGCCACGCAGCGGTTGAGCCAGCCGCTGGATGCACCACTGGTCGCGGTGCCGTTCTCCAGATTGTCCTGCGCCTCGAAGTGCGAACGCTGGCGATAGGGCGGCGCCACGGCGACGACCGGCAGCCATTCGCGGCGCGCGTGCAGTCCATGGCTGAACGCCAGCGCCGGATGCAGGGCGAAGTCGGCATCCAACCGGCGCGCATCTTTCACCGTCAGCGCGCCGCGCACGTCCGCCAGATGCGGATCGCCGACCGGGATGACGGCATGCATCCCGTCCAGACCGCCGCGCAGCAGCACGACAAGCAAGCGTGTGTCCTGCGCATCGGCGGCGCGCGCCAGCCGCGGCCACAGGCTGAGCGTGGTCGCGGCACCACCGGCCGCGAGGAAATGGCGTCGGGTCAGTTTCACTGTCAACTCCTCCACTGGAAGGCGGGACTGGCGAACAGCAGTGCCAGTCCTTCGCGCGGCGACTCGGCACGGCGCAGCGCCTGCGCGGTGTCCGCATCCAGGTGCGGGCCGAACAGGCCGTCGGCGATGCGCAGCGGATCGGGATCGGCACCGGCCGCGGTCTCGGCCAGCGCCTGCGCAGCCTGGATGCGCTTCCACACCGCGTCGGCGCCACTCCATTCCGCCGCATCGTCGGCGAAGCCGGCCGGCGAGCGCGGCGTGAACGGCGGCTGCCCCAGCCTGCCCAGCAATGCGATCAGGGCACGCGGCTGTTCGCCCGGCAACGTGCCGGTGCCGCGCAGCGCCGACACGACGAAGTCGTCCGGCGTTTTCAGCTTGCGCGCGTCGGCGGTCCAGGCTTCGGGGCTGTCGATCATCGCCGCGTATACGGGACGCAACGCGCCGCCGCTGCGCATCCACGCATCGGCCATGCGATCCACCAGCGCGCGCGGCGGTGCATCGCTGACGAAATGCCGCGCCAGCTTGCCGCAGACGTGGCGCGCGGTGGCAGGGTGCAGTGCCAGGTCGCGCAGGATGGCGCGGCCCTGGGCTTCCCCCGGTGCCGCATAGCGCTGCCCGAGCACCTGGCGTGCGCCGGCGTCGTGCGCATTCGCGCGGAACCGGAACGCCGTGGTGGCGCCCGCGTCCAGATCGCGCGGCAACGGCACGCTCCAGCCGGTGATCGCGCGCGCGAGTTCGCGCACATCGTCCTGCCTGTAGCCGCCGTCGACACCGAGCGTGTGCAGCTCCAGGATCTCGCGCGCCAGGTTCTCGTTGAGGCCCGGGCGCGACGTGTCGTCGTTTTCGCTGTTGCGACGCTGGCGCTGCGCCAGGCGCGACTGCTCGCCCACCGAGCGCACGTTGTCCAGGTAGCGCAGCATCGCGGGATGCTGTTCCACCGCGATCAGCAGGTCGGCGAAGTGGCCCGCCACGTGCGGGCGTATCGCCTCGCGTTCCATCGGCGCGGCGTACAGCGCCGCCGTCCGCTTGTCGGCGGAGACGGCGAAGTGGTTCGACCAGAACCGTACCAGCCGTTCGACGAAATCCTGCTCGGTGGCGGCCGCCTGCCGATAGCGCCAGCCGAGTTCGATCCACTGCGCTCGGCCGAAGCGCTCGCGGAATCCCATCGCGGCATCGCCGTCATTCCTGCGCGCTTCACGCCGCGCGCGCAGGTAGTCGTATTCCTGCCGAAGATAATCCGCACTGCCCGGCAAGCCCGGAGGCGGCACGACCGCGGGCGCATCGAGCTGGGCATGCAGCCAGCGCTGCGGATCGCCGATGCGGTCCAGCGTGCCGGGTCGTGCGCCCAGGCCGAAGCGGTGGGCGGCGCTGAGGGTTTCGCGGCGGATCATCGCGGGCTCCGAGAGACGACATCGGTTTCAACGCACGGCCCGTGCCTGCGTTGACACGCGCGCACGCATCGTCAGCGATGTCGACACGGCTTCATCCGCCTGAATACGCGGCGCTAGCCCTGATGCAGTTGCGCAATGAACGCACGCCCCGCCGGCCCCGGCGGCGCCTCCTTGCGCCATACCGCACGCATCGGCATCTGTGCGTAGCGTGGGTCGGCGTCGGCGAGGTGCACGCGGGCGAGTCGACCGGCCGCGAGGTCTTCTTCGACGATGTGCATCGGCATGTGGCCCCAGCCGAGGCCGGCGCGCAGGAACGCGTGCTTCGCGCCGAGGTCCGCGAGCCGCCACGTCAGCGGCGACTGCACCGCGAAGTCGCGCCCCGTCGTCAACGGCGTGCGGTCGGTGAGTACCAGTTGCACATGCTTGACCAGCGTCCTGGTCGGCACCGCACCGCGTACGCGCGCCATGGCGTGCGAGGGAGCGACCACTGTGACGAACGGCACCGGCGGCAGCGGCTCCACCGCCAGTTCGTCCGGCAGCTCCGGCAGCGAGCCGACCACGCCGATCCGGCAGGTGCCATCGAGCACCGGCTGGATCACGCCGCCCAGCACTTCCACGTACAGGCGCAGCGGCGTGTGCGGGAACGCGGTGCCGCTGTGCGCGGCGGCGCGGGTCAGCGCCTGCATCGGGAACATCACGTCCACCGCCACCGAGAGCTCCGGTTCAAGCCCTTCGGCCACGCTGCGGGCGCGCGCCTTGAAGGTGTCCATGTGCTCGGCCACCGCGCGCGCTTCCACCAGCAGGGCGCGGCCGGCGTCGGTGAGCTGCGGATAGCGGGTGCTGCGGTCGAACAGGCGTACGCCCAGTTGCAGCTCCAGGTTGGCCAGGGTCTGGCTGACCACCGATTGCGCGCGCCGCAGCTTGCGCCCGGCCGCGGAGAAGCTGCCCTGCTCGGCCGCCGCGATGAAGGTGCGCAGCTGGTCGAGGGTGACGGCGTCGAGCATGTATCGCCTCAAACGATGGATTTCATCGAAATATATAGGCTTCCGGGATGCATGGCGACGACCTAACCTGCGCCCCGTACCCGCTGCACCCACCCATTCCCAGGAGTCCACCATGTCCACTGTCACGGCCGTCCCGTCCACCACCCGCCTTCTCGCCCTGCGTGGCGCCGCCGATCTGGCCGGCCGCACGCTGCTCGCCTCGCTATTCGTCATCTCCGGCCTCGGCAAGCTGGCCGCCTACGCCGGCACCGCCGGCTACATGGCGTCCGTCGGCGTCCCCGGCGCGTTGCTGCCGCTGGTCATTGCGCTGGAAGTCCTCGGCGGCCTGGCCATCGTTGCCGGTTACCGCACCCGCATCGTCGCCAGCCTGCTGGCCGCGTTCTCGATCGCCAGTGCGGTGCTGTTCCACAGCAACCTGGGCGATCAGATCCAGCAGATCATGTTCCTGAAGAACATCGCGATCGCCGGCGGCTTCATCCTGCTGGCCGCGCGCGGCGCCGGCGGCTGGAGCGTCGACAACCGCTGATCGCGTTCGTCCTGCTGCACCACGGACGCCGGCCTCGCGCCGGCGTCTTCGTGTTCCGACTCGGCGTGGCCCCGCACGCCGGTACAAGCTCCGCCGTCGTCGCTATGCCAGCGTGCAGGCTGCCCTGCCGCTGGAGTTCCGCATGTCCGGTCGCCTCGTCCCCATCCTGTGCATCGCAGGCCTGCTCGCCTGCGCGGCCGCACCGGCGGCGGCAACGGACATGGCACGGCTGCCGACGACGCCCTTCGCGATGCTGCCTGTCGATGTGCGCCACCCGGAGAGCCTGGCCACCGATCCGGCCAGCGGCGAGGTCTATGCCGGCACCTTCGACGCGCGCGAGCCGGCCACGGTGCGAAAGAACCAGGTGCTGCGCTTCGATGCCGAAGGCCGGCTGCTGGCGCAACGCGATTTCGGCGCGACGCCCCTCACTGGCATCGCGTTCCGCGACGGCAAGCTGTACGTGCTGAACTTCGGCGCATCGAAACTGCAGCGCCTCGATGCGCGGTTCACGGCCGACACGCCGATCGAGGACCTCGCCACCTTCACCGCGTTGACGCCACCCGCACCGCCGGCGCGCCGCATCGACAATCCGGACGGCAGCCAGGACAGCATCCAGTTCGGATCGGCCGGCTTTCCCGCGATCAACGGACTGGTCTTCGACCGGGCCGGGACGCTGTACGTGTCGGACTCCTTCCAGGGCGCAATCTTGCGCATCGCCAGCGCGACGACGTGCCGACCGTGCCGCGTCGAGCTGTTCGCACGCGACCCGCTGCTCGCGACCACCGGTGCATTGCCCTTCGGTGCGAACGGAATGGCCTTCAACGCGGACGAATCGATCCTTTACATCAACAACGCCGGTGACGGCCGCGTACTGCGCTGGCGCATGCCGGCGGGCGCGATCGATGTGCTTGCGGATGGCGTGTACGGCGCCGACGGCCTGCTGTTCCATGACGGACTGCTGTGGGTGTCGGCCAACCAGATCGACACGCTCGTCGCGCTGGACGAACGGGGCCGCGTGCGCCATCGCGCCGGCGATTTCCTCGGCGTGGGCGATGACGGCGCGCCGCGCGGACTGCTGTTTCCCGCCGCGACCGTGGTGCAGGGACGTCGCATGATCGTCGCCAACCTCGCCCTGCCCCTCACCCCCGCGGTCGGCGATGAGTGGGAAGAAGACGTCACGCACTGGAATCTCATGCAGTTCGATCTCCCCGCTCCGCCGCCTATCCCCTGAGGAACATCGCATGCTCAACATCACGCCGTTCGGCTGGTTCCACACCGCCATCAGTCTCGTCTCGCTGTTCGGTGGCCTCTATGCGCTGCTGCGCTACCACGACATCCGCTATGCGACGCCCCTGGGCAAGGCCTACACCTGGTTCACCGTCGCCACCTGCATCACCAGCTTCTTCCTGATGCGCACCGGCAAGCTCAGCGAAGCGCACGGGCTGACCGTGCTGACCCTGATCGTGCTCGCCGTCGCCGTGCTGCTGGGCCGCAACGCCGTGCTCGGCTCGTGGCGGCATGTGGCGGCCTCGCTCGCGTTCACGCTGACCGTGTACTTCCACTTCATTCCGGGTTTCACCGAGACGCTGACCCGCGTGCCGATCGGCGCACCGCTGGTCTCCGGGCCGCAGGATCCGCTGCTGCAGACGCTGGTGGGCGCGACGTTCCTCCTGTTCCTGGTCGGCATGGTGTTGCAGGTGCGGGCATTGCGACGCGGCCGTCCGCCGCTGCCCCATCCCGCGACCTGAGACGGCGGCACCGCGCCGTGCTGGTGTCGCTGCCGACGCTGGATGCCCTGCTGCAAACCTACGCGCCGCACCTCGGCGCCGACGCCACCGGCTACCGGAACCATACGTACCGGGTGGCGAACTTCTACTGGCGACTCTTGCCCGGTGATACGGAGATGCTGCAGAAGCTCGGCATTGCACTGGCCTTCCATGACCTGGGCATCTGGACGGCCGGCACCTTCGACTACCTGCCGCCATCGCGCCAGTTGGCGCGGGAGCACCTGCAGGTCATCGGCCGGCCCGCATGGCAACCGGAAGTGGACGCGATGATCGACCACCATCACAAGATCACGCCCACGCCAGCGGGCATGCAGGCCAGCGTTGAAGCGTTCCGGCGTGCGGACTGGATCGACGTGAGCCTGGGCACGCTGCGCTTCGGTATGCCCTGGGAATTCGTACGCGAGGTGATGTCCGCCTTCCCCGACGCCGGCTTCCATCGCCGGCTGGCCTCGCTGACGCTGCGGCGCCTGTGGCGGCACCCGCTGTCGCCGCTGCCGATGATGCGATGGTGACCCTGCCCCCCGCTGCCGCACGGGCCGACGGGCGGTCATTGACTTATATAGTTAGGAGTCCTAACTTATTCGCCATGATCGATACTCCCTTCCAACGCAGGCAGGCCACACGCGGTCTGGAACAGCTCGCTTCGCTGGTCCGCGCGCAGTCCTGGCGCCAGGACGGCACACCCTCGCTGCCGCCGACCCAGGCCGCGGTGCTGCGCATGTTGCAGGGTATGCAGGACGGGATGCGGGCGCGCCAGATCGCCGAGCGCTTGGGGATCTCGGCCGCGAGCCTCAGCGACTCGCTGAAGGCGCTGGAAGGCAAGCAGTGGATCCGCCGCACGCCCGATCCCGACGATGCGCGCGCCGCACGCGTGAGGCTGACCTCGGCCGGGTCGCGCATGGCCACGCAGCTGCAGCGCCCCGACCAGGGCATGGGCCCGCTGGTGGAATCACTGGGCGACACGGATCTCGGCGCGCTGCTGCGCGTGACCCAGCTGCTGGTCAACGAAGCGCAGGAACAGGGCCTGGCCACCGGCCTGCGGACCTGCCTGGGCTGCGAATACTTCCGTCCCTTCGCCTCGGGCGAGCGCGATGCACCCCACGTCTGCGCGTTCCTCGACAAGGCGTTCGGCGATGCGGAACTGCGCGTGGACTGCGCGGAACAGCGGCCGGCCGCCGACGAACAACGCCACGGAAGCGTGCTGCGCTTCCGTCAACCGACTCCGCCCTAGGCGGAAAAAGATGGGCGGCGCCCGACTGCCATCGGACGCCGCCCGGTACCTCCCACCCACCCTACGAGAGCAAGCAAGAGGAATTCGATTATGCGCCAGAACACTACCCGACGTTTCGCGTTGGCCGCCGCACTCGCGCTGGCCATCGGCGGCGTGCACGCCCACGACGGCAAGGCCCACACCGGCGGCATCCCGTCCGCGGCCAACAAGGCGGTGACCGCCGATTTCGACATCGTGCACACCAAGATCACCACCGAGAAGAACATCGCGACCTTCCACATGGCCGTGTCCGGCAAGGCGGGCAAGAGCACACCCGCCGCGACCGGCAAACTGGCCGGCAGCGATGTCTTTTCCTACGTGTGGCCGACCACCATCGATCCGTACGAGGTCGGCTTCGAGAAAGGCGCCGGCATCCTTGCGATGGCGGTCACCGCGCATCCCGACTTCGACGACACGCCGCTGTACGACGAGAACGGCGACGGCAAGCTAGACAACGACGGCAACCTCTGGCACAGCCACTGGGTCGTGCTGAAGCCCAACGATGTCTGCGGCCCCGGCGCGCTGGCCGTGGTCGACATCCCCGAAGGCAGCAAGCCGCGTCTGCCGAAGACCTGGCCGGGTTTCCCGATCCTGCTCGACAGCCCCGGCTGGAGCCCCACGCTCAACGCCGAGACGGTGGAAGTGAAGGTGCCGTTCGACGACATCGGCGTGGTCACCGCAGGCAGCTTCGACGGCGTCACCGCCGGCCTGCGCGTCAACGCCAGCGTCCACGCGCCGCTGCTGTGCGTGGTCGACGTGTTCAAGGTCGCCTCCGGCAACCTCAGCCTGCCCGGCAAGCCCAACAAGTAGTCCCGCTCCTTCGCACCGGCCCGCTCTCGGGCCGGTCGCGCCCCACGAGAACATCCCCATGAACGCCATTGATCGCCCGGCGCCACCCTGGCAGGTGGACCGCTGGTTCAACACACCCCACGCCATCACCCTGGACGGCCTGCGCGGCAAGGTCGTGGTGCTGGAGGCCTTCCAGATGCTTTGCCCGGGCTGCGTCTCGCATGGCCTGCCCCAGGCCGCGCGCGTGCATGCCACATTCCCGCGCGAGCAGGTCGCCGTCATCGGCCTGCATACCGTGTTCGAACACCATGCGGCGATGACGCCGGTCGCGCTGGAGGCTTTCCTGCATGAATACCGCATCGGCTTTCCCGTCGGCGTGGACCGGCCCGGTACGCACGGCCCGATCCCGCAGACCATGCAGGCCTATGCCATGCGCGGCACGCCGACGCTGACCCTGATCGACGCGCACGGCCGGATCCGCCACCAGCACTTCGGCCAAGTCAGCGACCTGCTGCTGGGCGCGCAGATCGCCTCGCTGGTGCATGAAGCGCAGGCCATCGCAGCCATGGACGAGACGCAGCGCCAGCGCACTGGAGCCGCCGACTGCGACGCAACCGGCTGCGCGCTGCCTGCGTAATCCCGGTTGGCCGGTCCTTCCCGGTCGCGGCGTTCAATGAGAACAGGGGCTTCACGGCGCGTTCGCGCCGCTCAGGGTTGGATTGCACCATGCACCGCTCGACCGCCCCGTTCCCCTTCCTGCACCGCCTGGCCTTTATGGGTCTGGGCATGGCGCTGGCGCTGGTCGGCGGCTCGCTGTTTCCCTGACGCGGGCGACCTTGGGCCGGCTGTACAGGCGGCCGACGGACGAAGACCCGGATCATGCCGGGCGCTCCATCGAAAGCGGCGCCCGACCCTCATCCGCCCGCGCACGTTTCACGACACGGGATCGCGTGCGATGTCTCGCCCCATCATCATCTCGATGACGCGCGCGGAGCCGCCTTCGTGGAAGCCTGTCTGCGGCGCGAAACCGGGCGGGTTGTGGAACGTGCCGAACAGCAGATCGAATACCGGTAGTTCGGAATAGTTGTACCGGTGTGCGCCGCGCGCATGGTGCCAGGAGTGCATCTCGGGACGCTCGATGAACCACCCCAGCCAGCGTGGCGTGCGCACGTTGGTGTGGGTCAGCATCGCCAGCAGCGTCGCCGCCAGCAGGGCGGACGTGGTGGCCTCGGGGCTCAGGCCGACGACCAGCGTCAGGGCAAGGCTGCCGACCGCCGTCCAGCCCAGCGTGTCGGCCGGACTGAACCAGAAGGTGCTGAACGTATCCAGCCGCTCTGCGCTGTGATGCATCTGGTGGCCGAAGCGCCACAGCACGTCGCTGGCATGCAGCGCCCGGTGCCACGCATACGCGAGCGCCTGATAGACCAGCAGTCCGATCAGCCCGCCCAGCGGCCACGCCAGGTGGCTCAGGTCGAACAGGCGCAGGGGCAGCAGGTACTGTGTCCACAGCATCGGCAGGTAGGACGACAACAGGAAGTAGAACACCGCCGCCAGCAGGCCTCGCGTGCGCCAGCGCGCGATGCGCGGCAACGGGCGGGCGGGGGCGATCGCCTCCCACAGCATCAGCACGGCATACATGCCGAAGAAGGCGAACGACAGCGGATGAAGCAGGAGTTCCAGGGGCGATGGCATGGCGGTGATGGCTCTGTTCTACTACGGGGGAGGCGGCACGATACGGGCCGCCCGCGCCCTGCACCGCAGCCATTTCCGCCGCCAACCTGACATTTCCGTCATGCCGCGCCGCGCACGCCCCAGCATTGCCCTGCTCGCAACCCACGGCGCCGCCGCCTCGGTCCTGTACGGCATGTACGACCTGTTCAATTCCGCGGGACGGGACTGGCCCGCGATGGTCGGGCAGCCGCCGGGCGATTCGGTATTCCGTCCGATCGTGGCGGCGCGCGAGACCATGCCCATGCCCGTCGTCAACGGCATCGTGGTGACTCCGGAAGTCGCCCTGCGCGACCTGCCCGCGCCGGACTTCATCTGCATTCCGGACCTGGCGGTGTACCCCGGCGACATCACCCTGCACGACTACCACCAGGAAGCCACGTGGCTGCGGGAATGCCATGCCCGCGGATCGGTGATCGCGGCCGCCTGCACCGGTGCGCTGCTGCTGGCCGACACTGGCCTGCTGGACGGTCGCGATGCCACCACCCACTGGGCGTACTGCGACGCGATGGCCGAGCGGCATCCCAGCGTGAAGGTCCATCCGCAGCGCGTGGTCGTGACCGCCGGGCCCGACCAGCGGCTGGTCATGGGCGGCGGCGGCTCCAGTTGGCAGGACCTTGCCCTGTACCTCATCGCGCGCGTGGCCGGTATCGAATGCGCCATGCAGACCGCGCGCGTGTTCCTGATCGACTGGCACCAGACCGGCCAGCAGCCCTACGCCAGCCTGGCGCGCACGCGCACCAGCTCGGATACCGCGATCACCCATGCACAGGTCTGGATCGCACAGCACTACGACACGCCCGCACCCGTCGCCGGCATGCTGCAGGCCAGCGGACTGGCCGAGCGCACCTTCGCTCGCCGGTTCCAGCAGGCGACGGGCCTGTCGCCGCTCGAGTACGTGCATACGCTGCGGCTGGAAGAAGCCAAGCAGCATCTTGAAGCCGGCGACGATTCGGTCGAGGCCATCGCCCAGGCCGTGGGCTACGAGGATGCCGCGTACTTCAGCCGTCTGTTCCGGCGCAAGGTCGGCCTTTCGCCCGCACAGTACCGGCGGCGCTTCGGCGGCATGCGGCGCATGCTCCAGCAGGCGGGCGCCCCGCCTGCCGGGTGACGGCGAGACCGCGTGCGCCGCTCACGCGCGTCGCAACGACCAGAATCCGATATCGCGGCGCACGCGATAGCCCAGGTGCTCGTACAGCTGCAGCGCACGCGTGTTCTCGCGACTCACGTGCAGGAACGGCTGCACGCCATGGGCCAGCGTCTGGTTGGTCAGCCAGGCCGTCAGGTGTCGTGCGTAGCCGCGACCGGTGAAGTCAGGATGGGTGCAGATCGCACTCATCTCGCGGCTGTCGGCGCTGCCCAGGCGCTCGCCGATCATCGCGGCGAGCCGGCCGTCCTCATAGATGCCGTAATAGCGCCCCAGCTCCACCGTCCGTGAACGGAAGTAATGCGGGTACACGAGTGCCGTCAGTGCCAGTACCTCGTCGCGCTGCGCCGGGCCAAGCGGCACGATCTCCGGACCGCCCGCCGTCGGCAGCGGCGTGTCGCATACCATCTGCGCCAGCGGACGGAACGCCTGCAGCATCCAGCCCGGAGGCGCTGCGGGCGCTACGCCCAGCAGGTACACCGACTCGGCCGGGGCGACCAAGCGTTCGAGCGCCTCGGCGGGTAGCGCGTCGGGTAACGCGACGCCAAGGAAGGGCGCGAAGTCGGCGGGATAGCGCGCCACGTCGCCCACCCGCAGCGCGATGTCGCGGTGGATCGAATCCAGTGCCGACCAGAACGGGTTGTCGAGCGCGGTATGCATGGTGGTCGCAGCCGGAGGGAGTTCCGATTATCCACACCGGCGTCGGCTCGCACAGCACCGTCGTGCATCGGAACGGCGCGCTCCGTATGCTGCGCGCATGACACCATCTCTCGTCCACCGTTTGCCACGCCGCATCCTCGCGATGCTCGGCCTGCTGCTGCTCGCCGGCTGCGTGACCGCGCCGCCCGCACCGACCCGCCCGCCAGCCGACACCCGCGGCGAGATCGTCCGCAGGATGCCGGCCAAGGTCGCCGACCGCGAGCGCTGGGCGGCCGACATCGAAACCGCGTTCGCCGCGCAGCGGATCGAGCCGAACACCGAGAACATCTGCGCGGTGCTGGCCGTCACCGAACAGGAATCCGGCTACGTGGCGAACCCCGCCGTCGCCAACCTGCCGAAGATCGCACGTGGCGAGATCGACCGCCGCGCCGCCGCCCTGCACGTGCCGACGTTCGTCGTCGACGCCGCGCTGGCATTGCGTTCGTCCGATGGCCGCACGTATGCCGAGCGGCTGCGCACGGTGCGCACCGAGCGCGACCTCAGCGACCTCTACCAGGACATGATCGGCAGCGTGCCGCTGGGCAAGCGCCTGTTCGCCGACTTCAATCCGGTGCAGACCGGCGGGCCGATGCAGGTCGGCATTCCCTTCGCCGAATCGAAGGCCGCGGGATATCCGTATCCGATCGAAGGCAGCATCCGCGACGAGGTGTTCACCCGGCGCGGCGGCCTGTACTTCGGCATCGCCCACCTGTTGGGTTACGAAACGCCGTACACGCGCAAGGTGCATCGCTTCGCCGACTACAACGCCGGCTGGTACGCGAGCCGCAATGCGGCGTTCCAGAGCGCGGTCGGCATCGCCACGGGCACCACGCTCGCGCTCGACGGCGACCTGCTGACCCCGGGCGCGCCGCTGGACAAGCCCGGCCAGACCGAACGCGCCGTGCGACGCTTGGCCGATGCGCTGCGCATGGACGATCGCGCCATCCGTGAGGCGCTGGAGCGCGGCAACCGGCTGGACTTCGGCGATACCGATCTCTACGCACGCGTCTATGCATTGGCCGAAGCGCGTGCGGGCACGCCGTTGCCGCGCGCGTCGATCCCGGGCATCAAGCTGGAAAGCCCGAAGATCACCCGTGAACTCACCACCGCCTGGTTCGCCACGCGCGTGGACGAGCGCTACCGCAACTGCCTGCAGCGCTGAACGACCGTCAACCGCCCAGCCCGCCCCACCCGCGTGCGAACGCCTGCCACGGCTGCGTGCCCGGCACCACGTGCATGAGCACGAAGTTGACCACGAACACCAGCGTGACGAAACGGAACACGCCGCGTCCGCGCGCCGCGCCGCGCTCGCACCACATCAGCACCGCGAGCACCGCGAACGTCGCCGCGTAGCCGGCCCATGAAGGATTGAAAGGGATGCCCTCGGGCAGCAGTGCCAGCATCAGGCGCGCCATCGCCGGATCGATCATCACCAGTGCCGTCGCCACCATGTAGCGTGCATGCAACGCCGGATCGCGGCGATGGCGGATCGCAAGGCCCCAGAACACCGCCAGCATCAGCGAGGCGGCCATGCCCAGGTACAGCAGCATCGCCTGCAAGCCGAACATCTCCGGCGGCGCTGCCGCCATGCGCACCTGAGACAGCCACAGCGCCGTCACCAAAATGCCGGGCATCACGCCATAGGAGAGCTGCCCCACCTGGCGATGCAGCGCCATGCGTCGCGTGCGCACCAGCCACGGCTGCACCAGCAGCATCGCCATCCACGCCAGCATCAGGCCGGCATGCAGGTGGGTGACCGCATCGGCCAGGCCGAGCCGACTGAAATACGTCTTCCAGAATCCTGCGGCCGCCAGCGCCACCAGACTCCACATCCACACGCCGCTGCCAAGGCCCCACAGGCCCGGTCGGCGCGGCACCGCACCCGTTGCAGAAACCGCCATCACGCCACCTTCGTCCAGATCGTGGCAGGTTGAACGCCCCGGTCGGCGGCCACCGGCCAGCCGCTTGTCGAATTCCGCGACGCCCGCTCGTCGCGTTCAGGAAGGCGCCATTCCGGCGCCGCATCCCCCGGAGGATTTCCATGCCGTACATCGATGGTTTCGTCGCCGCCGTGCCTACCGCCAACAAGCAGAAGTTCATCGACCATGCGAACCACGGCGATCCCGTGTTCATCGAACAGGGCGCGACGCGCGTGGTCGAATGCTGGGGCGACGACGTGCCCGACGGCAAGGTCACCGACTTCCGCAAGGCCGTGCAGGCCAAGGACGACGAGTCGGTGGTATTCTCGTGGATAGAATGGCCCGACAAGGCCACGCGCGACGCCGGCATGCAGAAGATGATGGACGACCCGCGCATGTCGCCGGAGAACAATCCGATGCCGTTCGACGGCAAGCGGCTGATCTACGGGGGCTTCGTGCCGACGCTGGAACTCGGCGATGCCGCCACGGCGATGTCCTACGTTGACGGCTTCATCATTGCCGCTCCCTCCACAGGCAAGGCGGCCTTCACCGACTACGCCACCACCTTCGACACCATTTTCATGGGCTATGGCGCCACGCGCATCATCGAGGCGTGGGGCGACGACGTGCCCGATGGCAAGGTCACCGACTTCCGCAAGGCGGTGCAGGCGAAGGGCGACGAAACCCCCGCCTTCTCCTGGGTGGAGTGGCCCGACAAGGCCACGCGCGACGCCGGCATGCAGAAGATGATGGAGGACCCGCGCATGGATCCATCGAACAAGGACAACCCGCCGATGCCCTTCGACGGCCAGCGCATGGTGTTCGGCGGTTTCACCCCGGTGGTCGAGCTGCGCGCCTGACCCCTGCGCGCCGGAGGCCATGCGCGGTGGTCTCCGGCGCCGATGGGAAGACGTGTCTGCATCGTGTCTGCATCGTTCCGGACATCGACGCTCAAGATCCCACGCCACGGACGCTGCGCGTGTCCCCGACGCTCCGCGAAGACCTAGACCACGCGCGTTGCGATACGCACGCGCGTGTACATGCGTTTACGCGCGTCGGACGCGGCGCATGCACAATCATGGCGCATCGCGCACCACGCCTGTGCGCCACGGGAAAACCGTATGGAAACAGCGGTGTTCCGGACATAACGCCGATTACTTTTTCGCCACCGCACGTCGGCGTGTGATCGACGCCTCACTTCACGCACTTCGCCGCCGCCTAAGGTGGACGCGGTAACGCGACGCTGTTGCACAACGGCGTTACGCCGGTTACCGATGTGTTTGGGACAGCGCTTCCTTCATTGCGTCCCGCGCACGAGAAGACCCACCACTTCCAACGCACTATTCAGGGGCGAATCGCATGGGCAAGAGAGAGCAGAAGTACGCACGTGTTTCCCGGACGCCGCTGGCGTCCGCAGTAAGAGCCGCCCTGGTCGTCGCCGCGCTGGCCGGCAGTAGCACCGCGCTCGCACAGACCGCCGAGCCGGCCGCCGCACCGACGCCACCACCCGCTGACCAGGCCACCACGCTGGACACGGTGTCCGTGCTGGGCAGTCGCGGGCAGCCGCGCACGGTATCGTCGTCCGCGGTGCCGATCGACATCATCGGGGCGGAGGAATTCCGCAACCAGGGCGCGACCGATGCGCTCGACCAGCTGCGCGTGCTGGTGCCGTCGTTCAACGTCAGCACCATTCCGATCGATGACGCCGCCAGCCTGGTCCGTCCCGCCAACCTGCGCGGACTGCCGCCGGACAACACGCTGGTGCTGGTCAACGGCAAGCGCTTCCATCGTTCCGCGGTGATCACCTTCCTCGGCCATGGCCTGTCCGACGGCTCGCAAGGCCCCGACCTGTCGGTCTTCCCCTCGCTCGCGCTGGAACAGGTGGAAGTGCTGCGCGATGGCGCGGCGGCGCAATACGGATCGGATGCCATCGCCGGCGTGATCAACTTCGGCCTGAAGAAGATCAGCGAAGGCGGCGCGTTCGAGGCGTTCGCCGGCCAGTATTACGAGGGCGACGGCTTCACGACGCAGTATTCGGCGCAGATCGGCCTGCCGCTGACCGAGCGCGGCTACGCCACCCTGACCGCCGAATGGCGCCAGGCCGACGACACCTCGCGCAGCGTGCAGCGCGACGATGCCGCCGCCGCCATCGCCGCCGGCTATCCCGGCGTGCCGGTACCGGCGCAGATCTGGGGCTCGCCGAAGGTGGACGACGACCTCAAGTTCGTCGCCAACCTGGGCATCACCGGCGACAGCGTCGATGTCTACCTGTTCGGCAACTATGCGCAGCGCGAGGTCGACGGCGGCTTCTACTTCCGCGACCCCACCGCACGTTCGGGCGTCTACTCCAACGACGGCGGCGAAACGCTGCTGATCGGCAACACCACCGGCGTCGGCACCTGCCCGACCATCGCCCTGCGCGATGCCAACGGCAACCTGATCCCGTACAGCACGGTCAGTTCGGCCGTCGCGGCACTGCCCTCGAACTGCTTCACCTTCCTGTCGAGCCTGCCGGGCGGCTTCACCCCGCGCTTCGGCGGCAGCCTGGAAGACATGTCGGTGGTCGGTGGCGTCAAGGGCACCTGGGGCAACGACTGGCACTGGGACGCCAGCGTGACGTACGGCCGCAACGACATCGACTTCACCATCTACAACACCGTCAACGCATCGCTCGGTGCCGCGCAACCGGCCGGCCTGCGCTTCAGTCCCGGCGGCAACACGCAGACCGAGAAGGGCGTGAACTTCGACGTCGGCCGCGATATCGAGACGACCTTCACCGCACAGCCGCTGCGCCTGTCCGCCGGTGCGGAGTGGCGCGAGGAAAGCTTCGAGGTCAAGGCCGGCGACGCCGCCTCCACCGGCATCGGCCCGCTGACCCAGCAGGGCTTCGCGTTGGGCTCCAATGGCTTCAACGGCTTCAGTCCGCGCACCGCCGGCGAGTGGGACCGCAGGAACTGGGCAGTCTACCTGGACATGGAGGCGCAGTTCACCGAGCGGCTGCTGCTGGCCGCGGCCGTGCGCCACGAGGACTTCGACGATTTCGGCAGCACCACCAACGGCAAGCTCACCGCGCGCTTCGACGTCTCCGATACCTTCGCCCTGCGCGGCGCGTACAACACCGGCTTCCGTGCGCCCACCCCCGGCCAAGCCAACATCAGCCAGATCAGCACGGCGTTCAACGGCAGCGTGCTGGAAGACATCGCCACGCTGCCGCCGACCAATCCCATCGCCATCCTGAAGGGCGCGCAGGCATTGACGCCCGAAGAGTCGAAGAACCTCTCGCTGGGCATGGTGTGGAGCAGCGGCGACTGGCTGGTCACGCTGGACGGCTACCGCATCGAGGTGGAGGACCGCATCGCGCTGAGCACCAGCTTCGCGCTGACGGCCGCCGAACGCGATGCGCTGGTGGCGTCGGGCAATCCGGAAGCGGCATCGCTGAATTCGGTGACCTACTTCGGCAACGCGTTCGACACCACCACCACGGGCGTGGACCTGGTGACGAGCGTGGAGACCGACCACTTCGGCGGCACCACGACCTACTCGCTGGCGGCGAACTGGAACAAGACAGAAGTGGACCGCTACGACCCCAACTTCATCAACGATGCCCGCGTCTACAAGATCGAGGAATCGCTGCCGAAGACCAAGGGTTACTTCAGTATCAACCACAAGCGCGAGGTGTTCCACGCCAACCTGCGGATGGGTTACTACGGGTCGTGGTACGAGGACCACCTGGACAGCGGCGCCATCAGCATCGACGACGGCGGCCTGCCTATCTATGAGGACAGCCAGGTGATCGTGGATGCCGAGGTCGGCTGGACCTTCCCCTCGGGCCTGTACGTCAATGTCGGTGCGCAGAACCTGTTCGACGAAACCCCGGACGACAATCCCTGGGGTGCCTCGGTGGCCGGTGCCGCCTATCCGGTGCATTCGCCGTACGGCTTCAACGGCGGCTTCTATTACGCCCGCGTGGGCTGGAAGTTCTGACCGATCGATGGAGGCCGGTGTCCTGCCCGGACGCCGGCTTCCCGATCAACCCGGGGTCGCGCCCTGCGCGACCTCGTCCGACGTCTCCGCGACCCGCGCACACTTCTACGCGTAGCCGGAATGGTGGCGTTAGCGCACGTGCCGCGCCGTTCCCAGCGGACACGTGTCCAGGTCCATCGGTGCCGGCGGCATCTTCAGCCGCGGATCGCGCGAGCTCCGCGCAGATCAGGGTCGGCAGGCTGGCCCGGTAGCCTCTCGCCGCCACCCGTTCCGAGAGCGACAGCACTTGCGTCACTGACACGGCGACTCGCGCCGCGTCCCCTGCTTTTCAGGGACTGGAACAGGCCGGTGCGCAGCGTGCCTGGCGGGACCCGGACGGCGCCACGATGGCCGCACGCCGACTCGTCACGCCAACGCATCGCGCGCTCGGGTAAAACGCTCCCCAGAACCCGCCAGCACAGGAGTCCCCATGTCCCTCCACGACCTGCTCCCCGGCAAACTCGGCTTCGGTACCGCGCCGCTCGGCAACATGTTCCGCGACATCCCCGAAGCGGAGGCCCGCGCCACCGTCGACGCCGCTTGGAACGACGGCATCCGCTACTTCGACAACGCCCCCTTCTATGGCGCCGGCCTGGCGGAAATCCGCATGGGCGAGGCGCTCGCCGACAAGCCGCGCGATGCCTACGTCATCAGCACCAAGGTGGGCCGCCTGGTGCTGGACGAGGTGGAAGACGCCGACGCGCGCGATCTCGGCGAGAAGGGCGACGTGTTCAAGCACGGCCGCCCCAACAAGATCGTCAACGACTACACCTACGATGCCACGCTGCGCTCGATCGAGGACAGCCTGAAGCGCCTGAAGACCGACCGCATCGAGATCGCCTGGGTGCACGACGTGGCCCAGGATTTCTATGGCGATGCCTGGCTGTCGATGTTCGAGCAGGCGCGCACCGGCGCGTTCAGGGCGCTGGACCGGCTGCGCGACGAGGGCGTGATCAAGGCCTGGGGCCTGGGCGTGAACCGCGTCGAGCCGATCGAACTGCTGATGGAGCTGGAAGAACCGCGGCCGGATGGCTTCCTGCTCGCCGGCCGCTATACGCTGCTGGACCATGCGCGTGCGCTGCAGCGCCTGATGCCGACGGCGACCGCGCGCGGCCTGGGCATCGTGGTGGGCGGTCCCTACAGTTCCGGTGCGCTGGTCGGCGGGCCGAACTTCGAGTACGCGCCGGCCACGCCGCAGATCCTCGACAAGGTCGCGCGCATCAAGGCGCTTGCGGACCGTTACGGCACCAGCATGAAGGCTGCCGGCCTGCAGTTCGCGCTGGCGAATCCGGCCGTGGCCGCGGTCATTCCCGGCGCGAGCCGGCCCGAACGCATCGCCGAAGACCGCGCCGCGCTGCAGGAACACGTGCCTGTCGATTTCTGGCACGACCTGCGCCGGGAAAACCTGGTGCATCGCGACGCGCCCTTGCCGGGCCTGGACTGAGGCAGCGCGACGGCGCCGCCTTCATGGCGCAGGCGGCTTGCGTGCCGGGATGCGCCGCCGCGGCGCCTGCGCCTCGCGTTCGTCCATCTCGCGCACGCGGCGGCCGGCCTCGCGGATCAGGTCGGGCAGCAGGTGCGCTTCGGGCAGATGTTTCCAGTACTTCTGCGGCATCTCTTGCCGCATCATCCGCGTATTGAGGCGCGCGGGATTGAAGATGTTGGCGTAGTAGGTCCGCCACAGTGCGTCCTCGGCATCGTCGGCCGGCGCATCGGATCGTTGCGCGCCCTCGCCCGCCCACAGGTCGGTGCCGTCCCATTGCACGCTGCGATAGGGCGTGAGGATCGCCCAGCGCATGCCGGCGAAGCGGCGCATGAAGAACGGCGCGACGCGATCGACGATGTAGTGGTCCGGCTCGAACCAGGCGATGTAGGTATTGTCTTCGCCGTCCACCTGTCGGAAGCGCACGAACGCCTTCATCTTGTGCGTGTCGCGGCGCACCGCTTGCGCCCAGCGCGTGGCGCGGTGCACGTCGGCATCGGTGGCGCGGTCCAGCAACGCGCGCTCGCCGTTGCCGATCCGCCACAGCAACCGGTACAGCAAGGCATGCCGGCCAGCATCGCGATGGCATAGCACGGATCCCGCGAACGCCATGAACTCCGCGGGCACCGACAAACCCTGGCGACGGCCGGGTTGATCCGTGACGGCCGCAGCCGCGAGCAGTTCGCCCTGCGCATCGGCCTGCCATTCGACGGATTCCGGCGGCAGTTCCGCTTCCCAGGCATGACGTGCCTGCGCGCGCCAGGCATCGAGATCCCACCCCGGCGTCACCGTCGCGCGGAACATCCCGTGCCTCAGCCGAACAGGTCCGCCTGACGCGGCGCCGGCGCCAGCTCGCGCCGCAGCCGCTCCGTATCGTCCAGGCGCTGGCGAGGGTGGTGGTCGAGCAGCACGACGAACGGCAGCAGTTTCTGCAGCGGCGCCCGCAGGCGCACCAGATCGGCCACACGCAACCGCCCCTGACGCCGCGAATCGACGATACGCTGCACGTTGCGCGCACCCAGGCCCGGTACGCGCAGCAGCATCTCGCGCGGCGCGGTGTTGAGGTCGACCGGGAACCGGTCGGGATGCCGCAGCGCCCACGCCAGCTTCGGATCGATGTCCAGGTCCAGCATGCCGTCCTGCGACCCGCCCTCGTCGACGATTTCCTTCACGTCGAAGCCGTAGAAGCGCAGCAGCCAGTCGGCCTGGTACAGGCGGTGCTCGCGCTGCAGCGGCGGCGCGCGCAAGGGCAGCTGCGTCGAGGCGTCGGGGATGGGACTGAAGGCCGAGTAGTACACGCGCCGCATGCGGAACTGGCGGTACAGCGCGTCGCTGCTGGTCAGGATGGCGCGGTCGTCGGCGGCATCGGCACCGACGATCATCTGCGTGCTCTGCCCTGCCGGCGCGAACTTCGGCGGGCGCTTGCGCTTGGGCTGCTGGGCTTCCTTCTTCTCCGGCTTGGCCGCCTGGATACGCCAGCTCAGTTCGCCCATCGCATCGCGGATGCCCTGCGCCTGCTTCTGCGGCGCCAGCTGCTTCAGGCCGGCTTCCGTCGGAAGTTCGACATTGATGCTCAGGCGGTCGGCGTAGCGGCCGGCGGCGGCGAGCAGTTCCGGCGAGGCCTCGGGAATGGTCTTCAGGTGG
The DNA here is from genome assembly GCF_001427635.1 of Pseudoxanthomonas sp. Root65. Classification (NCBI taxonomy): domain Bacteria; kingdom Pseudomonadati; phylum Pseudomonadota; class Gammaproteobacteria; order Lysobacterales; family Lysobacteraceae; genus Pseudoxanthomonas; species Pseudoxanthomonas sp. Root65. The sequence goes on along the minus strand of NZ_LMHA01000002.1, from coordinate 113,190 downwards.
ATGTAGCCAGCGAAACGATGGTCCTCGCGCAGGCTGCGCGCGACCTCGACCATCTGCTCCATGGTGTAGTCGCCGTTGCGGATGATGCCGCTGGAGAGGAACAGGCCTTCGATGTAGTTGCGCTTGTAGAACTCCAGCGTCAGCCGCACGACTTCGGCGGTGGCGAAGCGGGCCCGCGGCACGTTGCTGGACACGCGGTTGACGCAGTAGGCGCAGTCGTAGATGCAGAAGTTGGTGAGCAGGATTTTCAGCAACGACACGCACCGCCCATCGGGCGTGTACGAATGGCAGATACCCATGCCCTCGGTACTGCCGATGCCGCCCTTGCCCAGCGAATGCCGCTTGCCCGCGCCACTGGACGCACACGAGGCGTCGTATTTGGCCGCATCGGCGAGGATGGCGAGCTTGTCTTTCAGTTGCATGGGGTCATCTTATCGGGCAGTCGCTCAGACGATGAGACGGACGCGTGAAGCCTTCGCCTGGACCAGCGCCGTTGCGGACATCAGGAAGGCAGGGCTGTCCTGATCGCGGCCGAAGAAAGCCATCGGGGACCCGAGTCTGGATGATCTGTCGAGCTTCTACGCCGACGCCAGCGGTTTGGATTCAGCCATTCCGGAGACCTTCACGACCCCTCCGCTGCCGAGCACAAGCCGGAAAGTCCTCAGGGCGCGCAGCCCGCCAGGGATGCGACGGCATGGGCGACCGCCTCATCTTCCGGCACCACCTCGTCGGGCACGACGGCGTCACCGTACGCCTGCCCCGTCCTGTCGACGAAACGCGCGTCGGTCAACTTGAGGCGTGCTCCGCCAGGCAACGGGTACATGCCGTTGCTGGTACTGACACCGAACGTGGGTTATCCGACGCTGCGCGCCTTCGGACGCCCGCGGAACGCAATCGCCACGGCCTCGCCGGAACTGGCCGTCTTTCCGCCCGTGACCACCACGACAGGGGCCGCGGACAGGTCGGGTATCGACACGCCGGGAGACGCGAGTTTCCACGCGTTCTGTCGGCCATCCCGATCGCGGAAGTAGCCGGGCGTCGCGTGACCCAGCAAGGGATACAAGCCGGACAGCATCGGCCACATGCTGCCACCCCGGTTGCCGCGCAGATCGACGACCCAACCGCAGGACGCCTGCCCCGCGCGGGCGGCAATCAGTCCGGCAAGCTCATTCGCGAACGCCGCGGCCGCCGTCTTTTCGGTCCCGGAGAACGCCGGAACCGACACGATGCCCACGCGCTCGCGCACCTCTACGACTGGCGTGAAAGACGGCTTGCCCTCCGAGGAAAACCGCTGGAAGTCCCGTGGCGGCAGCAGGCCGCTGTGGCGGTCACCCAGTTTGGCGAGCACCTGCCCGATCACCGCATAGGCGGCCTCGGCGGTGTGTACCTGCTCCATCTGCCGCGCGATGTCGGCCTGCTCCTCGTGCCATTCGATGCGTTCGGCATTCAGTGCGTGGGCCCGGATCAACCGGACCGCTTCATCCACGATACGGGTCGGCGGCACCTCGTCGTCGGGGGACGCAGGCGCCACGACCAGACGCAGGGCACGGACCGTCATGCGTCCCTTGCCAACCAACAGCGGGCCAACCAGCAACTTGTCGGCATGGGCGGGGACGTAGATCTCGATCTCGCGCAGCTGCGCGTCCGCATTGCCGGACACCGGCGTTCGCTGGCTGTTGGCGAACGACACCGAACCCGACGCAGCGTCTGCACGCAGCCACAGGCCCGCGCTGCCGGCGACGTCTTTCGTACTGATCATGCCCGACAGGCGGACCCGCTTCTGCCGGTAAGGCGCGGCCTCGATGACGGCAGCCGCCCCACCGAAGCCGCTGGTGTCGCCCGGTGTCGATTGCACCGTGAGCGATGCCCCTGCTTCCGAAAGCGCATCGCCGCCACCCTCGAGCACATAGTGCATACGGTCACCGATGCTCGACCATGGCGGCGCGGCCACTGCGGCCGCGGATGCGGTTATCCCGATCAGTACAACCACGCTACGCATCCACCCCCGCCATCCCTGCGCCTTCATCGCCCGCACTCCTTGCTTCGCTGTGCAGACGCTAGGCGATCAGGGCGATTCCGGCAAGACGCCGGCTCGTGCGCCTACAGCTTGAACAGCGGCTGCAGCTTGCGCGCGAACCACCCGGGGAAGCGCAGCGGCGCGTCGAGGGCCGACACGCAGATGCAGGCGGTACCTGGCACGGTGACCGGCTGGTGTTCGACGTCGCTGTCGAGGTCGGCGACGTCGCCCGGTGCGAAGTGGCCCAGCGCGTCGTGATAGGCGCCGCGCAGGATCTGGGTGAGCTCGGTGCCGCCATGGCTGTGCACGGGCATGCTGCGGCCCGGGCCGATCTTCAACAGCAGCAGCGTGCCGGCCTTGGTGTTGGGCGCGCGGATGCAATGCACGCCGGGTGCCATCCAGCGCCACTTGAGCGCGCGGTAGGAGGCGCCGAAGTAGGGATGCAGCGGCGCGGGCAGGCGGTCGTCGTCCTCGTACGGTGCGCCGCGCGGGAGAGGTGCCGACGCCGGTGCGGGCGCCTCGTCCAGACGGTCGAGGATGGATGCGCGCAAGCTGGCCTGCCGCGCCGGATCGGCGACGACGGGCTGCTGCTGTTCGACCAGTTGGCCGCCGAAGCGCTCGGCCTCGTCTACCCTCGCGCGGCAGTGCGCGCAGGTCTCCAGATGGGTGGCGGCCACGATCGCCACTTCGACCGCCAGCGCGCCGGCGGCGTAGCTGACCACGGTGGAAGGATCGAGATGATGGTGCGGGTTCACGATTGACCTCTTACTTGGCCCTGCAGCCGCAGGAAGGCGCGGCGCAGGTGCGACTTCACGGTGCCCAGCGGCATCTGCAGCTCGTCGGCGATTTCCTGGTGGCTCTTGGCTTCGAAGTACGACATGCGCATCAGCCGCGCCTGCACGGCAGGAAGATCCTCGATGCGGCGCTGCAGGTGGGCATGCTCGGCATGGTCCTCGGCCGAGGTGAACGGCCGCGCCAGTTCCTCGTCGCTCGCCGGGCCGCCGTCCTCCAGGATCTGCACCCAGCCCGGCTCGCGCCGCACGCGGTCGATATGCAGGTTGCGGCCGATGCGGAACAGCCAGGTGGACACCGCGCCCTGCTGCGGGTCGTACATGTCGGCCCGCTGCCACAGCCGCAGCAGCGCTTCCTGCGCCAGTTCCTCGGCCACCGCTTCGGGGCTGCCCAAGCCGCGCAGATACAGGCACAGCCGCGGCATGAAGTGGTCGTAGATACGCATGAAGCTGCCACGGCAGCGCTGCCGGGCGACCGCAAGCATGTCGCCGGTCCAGTCGTGGACGTCGCGCGTGACGGGGATGGGCGTGGACACGGGCCGGGCCGCCCGCAGGGGCGACGGTCTCCTTGTGAGGTCGGTGGGCATGGTAAGCCAGGTCCGGTTGCGGCTCGTGATGGCGGCCTCTACGAAGATGACCGGGCTTCGGATGCAGTGTCCCGCCCGGGTGCCGGCGCATCCGTCCGCGGCCGGGCCGCGTATGCCTGCCGGTCTAAATGAATGCGTCCACGCCATGACCGACCGCACGCCGTCCACCCTGCTCCTGTCGGCCGTCCTGACCCTGGCCAGCCCCCTCGCGCTGGCGAACGCGGACATCCTGCGTCAGGAGGCCACGGCCTACGCACGCAAGAGCGAGGCCGTGGTGTACCGCGAGTCGCACTGGCGGTACCGGCAGGATGGCGCGGCCCGGCGCCTGGTGCTCTACCGCTGCCCGGATGGCCGCGCGTTCGCGCGCAAGACCGTGGTGGAACGTGGCGCCGCGCAAGCCCCGGATTTCGACTTCGAGGATGCCCGCGACGGTTACCGGGAAGGCGTCCGCAGCAGCGAGCGGGGACGCGTGGTGTACGTCAGGGAAACGTCCGATGCCCGCACCCGGGAACAGGTGGTGCCGATGCCGGCAGGCGCGGTGATCGATGCCGGCTTCGACGCCAGCGTGCGCCTGCACTGGGACGCGTTGCGTGCAGGGCGCGACGTGACCCAGCCGTTCCTGCTGCCCAGCCGCTTCGCGTTCGTCCCGGTGAAGCTGGACCCCGGGCCGGTGGTGCGCTGGAACGGTACTCCCGCCCAGCGCATGTCGATGAAGCTGGACCGTTGGTACGGCTTCGTCGCCCCGACCATGCAGCTGACCTACGCCAACGCCGACCAGCGCCTGCTGGAATTCGCCGGCATCGCCACGATCCGCGACAGCAAGGGCCGGCACCAGGATGTGCGCATCGTGTTTCCGCAGCCGGCGGCACCCGCCACGACGCAGGCGCTGCAGGCCGCGTTGGCGACGCCGCTGGTACGCGCATGCGCGGGATGACCGGCCGTCACGCATCCAATGCACGACTTGGTCCGTAGTATGGGTCGACGCAATCGAGACCCCCGTGATGCCGGCAAGCGACTCCCCCACCCCTCCGCCGGCGCGGCGCGGCTTTGCCGCGATTCGCCGCTGGTTCGACACGGAGGACGTACAGGACGATGACGCGCAGGCGGCCCGCATCGACTGGTTGCGGGCCTTGCCCTTCATCGGCATGCACCTGGCCTGCGTGGCGGTGCTGTGGGTGGGCGTGTCGCCCATCGCGCTGATCGTCGCACTGGCGCTGTACGCCGTGCGCATGTTCGCCATCACCGGCTTCTACCATCGCTACTTCTCGCACCGCACCTTCCGCACCTCGCGCGTGCTGCAGTTCGTGTTCGCGCTGATCGGCGCGTCCAGCGTGCAGCGCGGACCGCTGTGGTGGGCCGCCCACCACCGCAACCACCATCGCCACGCCGACACGGCGGCCGACCCGCACTCCCCCGGCGTGCATGGCTTCTGGTGGAGCCATGCGGGCTGGTTCCTCACCCGCGGTGGCTTCCGCACGGACTGGTCGCGCATCCCCGACCTGGCACGCTACCCGGAGCTGCGCTGGCTGGACCGCTACGACACCGTGGTGCCGGTGCTGCTGGCCTCCGCCTTGTTCGGCGTAGGCGCGCTGCTGGAACGCGTGGCCCCGCACCTGGGCACCAGCGGTCCGCAACTGCTGGTGTGGGGCTTCTTCGTGTCGACCGTCGTGCTGTTCCATGCGACGGTCACCATCAATTCGCTGGCCCACCGCTTCGGCCGCCGCCGCTTCGACACGCGCGACGACAGCCGCAACAACCTGTGGCTGGCGCTGCTGACCTTCGGCGAGGGCTGGCACAACAACCACCACTTCTTCCCCGGCACCGCACGCCAGGGCTTCCGCTGGTGGGAGATCGACCTCACCTGGTACGGCCTGCGCGCGATGGCGCTGCTGGGGCTGGTGCGCGACCTCAAGCCGGTGCCCGCGTGGGTGTTGGCCAAGGCGAGGCGCTGAGCATGCGCATCGCGGTCATCGGATCGGGCATCGCCGGACTCGCGTCGGCGTGGTGGCTGTCGCAGCGGCACGAGGTGGTGCTGTTCGAGGCGAACGACTACCTCGGCGGGCACACGCATACGCACACGGTCGAACAGGCGGGGCGCGAGTACCGGATCGACAGCGGTTTCATCGTCTTCAATCCGCACCACTATCCGCTGCTGTGCGGGTTGTTCGACGAACTCGGGGTGGCCTCGCAGTCGACCACGATGAGCTTCGCCGTGCACAGCGAGCGCAGCGGCAGGGAGTACAACGCGACCTCGCTGGACACGTTGTTCTGCCAGCGCCGCAACCTGGTGTCGCCGCGCTTCTGGGGCATGTTGCGCGACCTGGCCCGCTTCTACCGCGAGGCGCCCGCCCTGCTGGAGGGCGACGACACCGGTCCGACGCTGGGCGACTACCTGCAGCAGGGCGGCTACGGTGCCGCATTCCGCGACGAGCATCTGGTGCCGATGGCGTCCGCCCTGTGGTCGTCGCCGCCGCAGGGCATCCTGGCGTTTCCGGCGCGCTATCTGGTGCAGTTCATGGCCAACCACCACATGCTGACGCTGGGCGAGCGCTCGCCGTGGCGCGTGGTGACCGGGGGCTCGGCGACCTACGTGGAGGCCTTGCGGCGCCGGTGGCGCGTGCAGGAGCGCGTGGCCACGCCGGTCAGTGCGGTGCTGCGCCAGGCGGAGCAGGTAGAGGTGGTGACGGCCGCCGGCACAGAGCGCTTCGACCAGGTGGTGATGGCCTGCCACAGCGACGACGCGCTGCGCCTGCTGCACGATGCCGACGGCCGCGAACGCGACATCCTCGGCGCGATCCGCTACCAGTCCAACGACACCGTGCTGCATACCGATGCGCGCCTGCTGCCGCGCCGCCGCAAGGCGTGGGCCGCATGGAACGCGCATGTGCCGCGTGACCCATCGGCGCCGTGTACGGTCAGCTACTGCATGAACCTGCTGCAGGGCATCGCGTCGCCGGAGCCGTTCGTGGTAACGCTCAACCGCAGCGACGCAATCGACCCGGCCCGCATCCTGCGCCGCATGCACTACCGCCATCCCGTCTACGACCACGCCATGGTCGCCGCGCAACACCGCAAGGCGGAGATCCAGGGACAGCGGCGCACGTGGTTCGCCGGCGCCTACTGGGGCTGGGGCTTCCATGAGGACGGGATCCGCAGTGCGCATGAACTGGTGAATGAGTTAGAGGCACGGCATGCGGCGATGTCCTTGCGCGAAGACGCGCTGGTGCTGGCATGAGCGCACCGCTCGCCAGCGCCTTGTACGAAGGCTGGGTGCGCCACCGCCGGCACACGCCGCGGCCGCATGCGTTCCGCTACCGCATGGCGCAGCTGTACCTGGACCTGGACGAACTCGACCGCGTGTTCGACCGGCGCTGGCTGTGGTCGGTGGACCGCCGCAACCTGGCCGAATTCCGCCGCAGCGATTACCTGGCGCCGCACGACCGGCCGCTGGCCGAGGCCGTGCGCGACCGCGTCGAGCGCCAGCTCGGTCATCGCCCGCAGGGGCCCGTGCGCCTGCTCACGCACCTGCGCTACGGCGGCTACGTCTTCAACCCGGTGAGTTTCTACTACTGCTTCCGGCCCGACGGCACCACGCTGGACGCGGTGCTCGCCGAAATCACCAACACGCCCTGGCGCGAACGCCACAGCTACGTCTTGCCGGTACGCGATGGCGTGCCGCAGGGCGACGGCTGGGAATGGGGGTTCGACAAGGCCTTCCACGTGTCGCCGTTCCTGCCGATGGACTGCGCTTACCGCTGGCGTTTCGGCACGCCCGACGAGGCGCTGCGTGTGCACATGCAGGTGGATCGCGAGGGACAGCGCGCCTTCGACGCCACGCTGACGCTGCTCAGACGACCCTTGGATGGCGCGTCGCTGGCACGCGTGCTGTGGCGCTATCCGTTGATGACCGCGCAGGTGATCGGCGGCATCCACTGGCAGGCGCTGCGCCTCTGGCTGAAGCGGACACCCGTACACGACCACTCCCCCCTTGCCCGCGAGACCCCATGAACCAGATCGTCGACATTTCCACTGCACCGTCCTACGGCGCGCTCGACCGACTGCTGCGCTCGCAGCTGCTGGCGCGCCTGGATGCGCTGGACCATGGCGTCCTGGTGGTCAGTGATGCGCTGGGCGAGCACCGGTTCGGCAAGTCCGGCGACGGAGCGCTGCCGACCGTCCACCTGTGGATCGACGAGCCGGCGTTCTACCGCGCCGTGGCCGCGCAGGGCAGCGTTGGCGCCGGCGAGGCCTACATCGCCGGTCACTGGCGCTGTGACGACCTGGTCGGCCTGGTACGCCTGCTGGTACGCAACCGTGCCCTGTTGGACGGCATGGAGACCGGCCTGGCGCGGCTGGGTGGCTGGGCGTTGCGCAGCTGGCATGCATTGCGCCGCAATACGCGTGAAGGCAGCCGGCGCAACATCGCCGCGCACTACGATCTGGGCAACGACTTCTTCGCCCTGTTCCTGTCGCCGGACCTGATGTATTCGTCGGCGATGTTCGCCTCGCCGGACGACGACCTGGACACCGCCTCGTACCGCAAGCTGGACGCGGTCTGCCGCAAGCTGGGGCTGTCGCCGGGCGATCGGGTGGTCGAGATCGGTACCGGCTGGGGCGGGTTCGCCCTGCACGCGGCGCGCCATTACGGCGCCCACGTCACCACCACCACGATCTCGCGCGAGCAGCATGCGCTGGCCAGCGCACGCGTGGCCGCCGCCGGCCTGGAGGACCGGGTGACCTTGCTGCTGCAGGACTACCGCGATCTGCAGGGCACGTACGACAAGCTGGTCTCGATCGAGATGATCGAGGCGATCGGCGCGCGGTACCTGGAGACGTTCTTCGGCAAGCTCGGCACGCTGCTGCGTCCGGGCGGACAGGCGCTGCTGCAGGCCATCACCATCGAGGACCACCGCTATGTGCAGGCGCGCGATGCGGTGGACTACATCAAGCGCTTCGTCTTCCCGGGCAGCTTCATTCCCTCGCTCAACGCCATGTACGCCGCCAAGACCCGCGCCAGCGATCTGCAGGTGGTGCACCAGGAAGACTTCGGCCTGTCGTACGCGTACACGCTGCGCGCGTGGCGGCGCCGCTTCATGACCCGCCTGCCCGAGGTGCGCGCACAGGGGTTCGACGAGCGCTTCATCCGCCTGTGGGAGTTCTATCTGGCTTACTGCGAAGGCGGCTTCCTCGAGCGATCCATCGGCGTATCGCACCTGCTGATGGCGCGTCCCGGCCACCCGGAGGCCGCATGAGCGCGCTGCATTCGCTCGGCCTGGTCGCCGTGCTCGCCGCCGCAGTGATGACGCTCGGCTGGTGGTGGCAGCGACGCCACGACAATGCCGGCATCGTCGACGTGCTGTGGTCGGCCTGCGTCGGTGGCAGTGCGGTGCTGCTGGCGGCGCTGGGCGACGGCGCATGGCAGGCGCGGGCGACGCTGGCGGTGCTCGGCGGCGTGTGGGGTGCACGATTGGCCCTGCACCTTTGGCATCGCGTACGCAGCGAGCCGGAAGATGGCCGCTACCGCTACCTGCGCGAGCATTGGCAGGGGCACCAGGGCAAGTTCTTCCTGTTCTTCATGGCGCAGGCGCTGCTGGTGGTGCTATTCGCCCTGCCCTTCGCTGCGGTCGCGCGCAGCCCGGTGGACACGGCGTGGCCGTGGATCGTATTGGCGGTGGCGATCTGGATCGGCAGCGTCGCCGGCGAAGCGATCGCCGACGCCCAACTGGCGCGCTTCCGCGCCAACCCGGCCAACCGCGGCAAGACCTGCCGTGACGGGTTGTGGCGCTATTCGCGCCATCCCAACTACTTCTTCGAGTGGCTGCACTGGTTCGCGTACATCGCGCTCGCGGTCGGCTCGCCCTGGGCGTGGCTGTCGTGGTGCGGACCGGTGGTGATGTACGTGTTCCTGCGCTGGATCAGCGGCATCCCCTATACCGAGGCGCAGGCCCTGCGCACGCGCGGCGAGGAGTACCGCGAGTACCAGCGCACCACGCCGATGCTGTTCCCCTGGTTTCCCAAACCCGCCACCAAGGAGGCGACACGATGAACGCAATGGTGGACGAACTGGCGGCCGATCGCGCCGCTCCCGGCCTGCTCGGCCTGGCCGAACGCGGCCTGTTGCCCGATGCGGCGATCCGCGCCGGCATCCGCCAGTTGTGCGCGCAGCGCCTGCGCGACGAGAGCGTGGGCGGCCAGGAAGCGCAGTCGGCCCTGCTCGCGCATCGGCTGCGTGCGCTAAAGCAGGGCGCGCTGGCGGTGCACACGGACGCGGCCAACCGCCAGCACTACGAACTGCCGGCGGACTTCTTCCGCCACTGCCTCGGCCATCGGCTGAAGTACAGCAGTTGCTACTACCCGACCGGCGACGAGACGCTGGACCAGGCCGAAGAGGCGATGCTGGCGCTGTACGGCGAACGCGCCGCGCTGGCCGACGGCCAGGACATCCTGGAACTGGGCTGCGGCTGGGGCTCGCTGACCCTGTGGATGGCCGAGCGTTATCCGAACGCGCGCATCACCGCCGTGTCCAACTCGCACTCGCAGCGCCAGTTCATCGAGGCGCGCTGCAACGAACGCGGCCTGGGCAACGTGCGCGCCATCACCTGCGACGTCAACCAGCTGCAGCTGGAACAGCAGGCCTTCGACCGCTGCGTGTCGGTGGAGATGTTCGAGCATGTCAGCAACCACGCCGCGCTGATGCGGCGCATCCACGACGCGCTGCGGCCGGGCGGCGCGCTGTTCGTGCACATCTTCGTGCATCGCCACCTGATGTATCCGTTCGAGACGCAGGGTGAGGACAACTGGATGGGCCGGCATTTCTTCACCGGCGGCATGATGCCGTCGGCCGACCTGCTGCTGTTCTTCCAGGACCACCTGCACCTGCAGGAGCGCTGGCTGCTGGATGGCACGCACTACCAGCGCACCGCCAACCACTGGCTGGCCCTGCACGATGCCAACCGCGACGCGGTGATGGCCGTGCTGCGCGAGGCCTACGGCGATGCCGCCGCGCTGTGGAACCAGCGCTGGCGCATGTTCTGGATGGCCTGCGCCGAACTGTTCGGCTATCGCAACGGCCAGGAATGGCTGGTGGCGCATTACCGCTTCCAGCGTCCGGCCCGGGAGCACTGACATGCGTACCCTGCCTCTCCTTGCGCTAGCGCTGGTCATCGCGACCACCGCCGCCTGTCGTTCCGGCAACGTCAAACCCTCCATCCCTACCGCGGCGCCGGTGGACGTGGACCGCTTCATGGGCGACTGGTACGTCATCGCGCACATCCCGTCCTTCCCGGAGCGCGAGGCCTACAAGGCGGTGGAGTCCTACGCCAGGCTGCCGGATGGCCGCATCCAGACCACGTTCCGCTTCCGCAAGGGCGCGCTGGACGGGCCGGAGAAGACCATGCACCCGGTCGGTACGGTCAAGCCCGATGGCGGCGGCGCGGTGTGGGACATGCAGTTCGTCTGGCCGATCCAGGCCGAGTACGTGATCGCCTGGATCGATGCCGACTACCAGCAAACCATCGTCGGCCGCAGCAAGCGCGACTACGTGTGGCTGATGGCGCGCACGCCGCAGATCCCCGAAGCCGACTACCAGGCGCGCGTGCGCCAGATCCAGGCGCTGGGTTACGACGTGTCGAAGATCCGCCGCGTGCCGCACTGAGGGCGCGCGGGCGCGGTCAGGGTTTCGCGGGCGCCGCAGGTTTCGACGCGTCGCCCGCGACCACGGGATACCCCAGGCTGACCCAGCCCTGGATGCCTTCCCACAGCACGGCGGTGTTTTCGAAGCCTCCTTCCTCGCGCAGCCGCTTCACCACCGAATCGGCCGCCGCGCGCGGGCACTCGCAGTAGGCGACGATCCACGTGCCATCGCGCGGCAGCGCCGCGAAAGCCTCCTCCCGGCTGTAGTACGGCACCGGCACCGCGCCTTCGATGTGCGCCATCTGCCACATCGAGGCCACGCGTGTGTCCAGCAGCACCATGCGGCGCCCGGCCTTCAATTCGCGATCGAGCACCGCTGCGCTGACGTAGCGGTCATCCTTCAGCGCACCGAAGTCCGGTGCGCTGCCCTTCTTGTTGATGACGTAGTCACCGGCAGCGGGCGGTGTGCGCAGCGCCTGCTTGCCGGCCGTCCAGCCGGTGCTGCGGCTGCGCAGGAACGCGGTGACGTCATCGATCTGCGCCTCGCTGAGTACGTTGCCGAACGCCGGCATGGGCGTGCCCTGCCGCCCCTGCACGATGGCGTGCCGCAGGAAGCGGTCCGGCGTCAGCGCCAGCATGGTGGGGTTGGCCAGCGCCGTGCCGGTGCCGCCTTCGCCTTTCGCGCCGTGGCAGCTCGCGCAGTTCCGCTGGTAGACCACCGCACCGTTGGCGACGTCGCCGGCCACGCGATCGAAGGCCGCGCCGCGTTCACTGGCCAGTGGCTGCACACCCGCTTCCCGGCGCAGCCAGCGCACCATGTCGACGATCTGCGCACGCGTCATCGGCCCGCCGACTTCATCGACATAGCCGCCCATCGGCGTGCCGGGCCGGCCGTAGGCGATGGCTTCACCGATGATCACCGGCATGCCGGACTCCAGCAGCGAACGCGAACGCAGCGACGGCGCATGGTCGTTGGCGTGGCCCTCGCGATCGCGGCCATGGCACAGCGCGCAATAGCGCTGGTAGTGATCGCCGGCCTGTTTCGCCGCCTGCTCGCTGAGGGCCTGCGCCGGTCGTGGCGTCGCCGGTGCGGGCGCCTGCGCGGCGCTCGCACCGGCAAATCCGCCCAGCAGCAAGAGGGTCATCCAGGCGAAGCGGCGTGGCGTCATGGCGATTCCTCGGCGGAGCGGGCGGGCGGGCTGGATCAACGATACCCGCGCGAGAGCCTGCCCGCACGGGACCGTCATCGATGGAAGGCATCGCGCAGGACGAGGCGCTGCTGCGCGAAGCAGGCTTCGTCGACATCGAGATGTTCTATGCCGCCTTCACGTTCCGCGGCGGGGTGATGCGCAACCCGCGCTGATCCTGCGGCCCGGCGGGCGAGGACGCTTACGGCGCCGAAAGCATCCCGGGTTCGCTCGGCTCACCCGGGATTTGCCGGCACTACAATCCCGCCTGCTCAGGTCGGCGCGAAACCGCGCGTCGCCTTCTTCTCGCTCTTCTCCGCCCGCTTTTCCTTCATGGTCTTCGCGGGTTTCTTCTTCGTCTCTTTCTTCTTGTCCAGGCCCTTGGCCATCACATGCACTCCCATGGTCGTTGCGACCGCGGGCAGCATGACACATCCCGGGCCGCCGCTCCGCCACAAGCTCCCCCAGCCCGTGGGCCGGCGCGTCTCAGGTGCCGGGCTCTACAATGCGCGGCACGTGTTCGAAACACTCGATCAGCAGTTCGGTCAGCACGCGCACCTTCCCGAACGGGTGCTGGCCGGGTGGACGGACCACGTAGATGCCGGCCGGCGCAGGCGGATGACGCAGCAAGACCGGCACGAGCGCGCCCGACGCAACGTGCTCGTGGATCAGGCCATCCGGCAGCATCGCGATGCCAAGACCCGCCAGCGCGGCCGCCACCAGTGCGGTGCCGTTGTCGGCCTTGAAGCGGCCACGCGGGTGCACGCTGACGACCTGCTCGCCGTCCATCAACCGCCAGGATTCCGTGCCCTGCATGACGGCCTCGTGCGCCAGCAGTTGCTGCAGCGTTTCCGGAGCGCCGTGCGCCTCGATGTAGTCGGGGCTGGCGACGAGGGCGCCATGGATCGGTCCCACCCGCCGCGCCAGCAGGCTGGAGTCCTGCAGATAGCCAAGCCGGATTGCGCAGTCGAAGCCTTCCGCGATCAGGTCGACGAAGCGGTCGCTGTAGACGGTGTGGATATGCAGTCGCGGGTGACGCTTGGCCATCTTCGCGAGTACCGGTGCGAAATGCGTCGGACCGAAGGACAGCGGCACCGAGACCCGCAGCCGGCCACGCAGGTCGTCGGCCGGCAGGATCGCCTCCTTGGCCAGATCGATTTCGGCACAGGCGCGGGCGGCATGGTCGCGCAACGTGGCGCCGGCTTCGGTCAGCATCGCGCCCCGGGTGTTGCGCGCGAGCAACTGGACGCCGAGTTCCGCCTCCAGCCGGGCCAGGCGTCGGCTGACGATCGACTTGGAGACGCCCAGCCTGCGGGCGGCGGGCGACACCCCGCCGGCAACGGCGACCTCGACGAATGTCCGCAGCTCTTCGATATCCACGATGGCGTTCCCGGTTGCGCGACATAGCGTGCCACAGGGCGGTTCAAGCACGCGTTCCCCGTTCGGCGACACAGCGTGGCACGTCCGGCCGCTACCGCGGCCCGCGGACGGATGACAAGGTGGCCTTTCCCGCGAGGCACCGCCCGGTGCCGCTGCGCCCGAACCCTTCTCCACCGCAAAGGAAACACCGATGACCTTCCGTAACGGCCTCGCGTCCCTGCTTCGTCCCGAAGACTCCGTGCTCGTCCTGATCGACCACCAGCCGTACCAGCTGACCAACCTCAACAGCCACGACCCGCAAGCGGTGGTCAACAATGCGACGGCGCTGGCGAAGCTGGGCAAGGCCTTCGAGGTACCGACCATCCTGACCAGCGTGATCGCCGAGCGCGGCGGGCTGATCTTCCCTCAGATCACCGATGTGTTCCCGGACCAGGAGGTGATCGACCGCACCCTCATCAACACCTGGGAAGACCCGAAGGTGGTGGACGTGGTGAAGGCGACCGGGCGCAAGCAGCTGATCATCGCCGGCCTGTGGACGGAGGTGTGCGTGGCGATGCCGACGATCCAGGCGCTGGGCGAAGGCTGGGACGCCACCGTGATCACCGACGCCTGCGGCGCAGTCTCGGTCGAAGCGCATCAGGTCGCGATCCAGCGCATGATCGCGGCAGGCGCCAACATGATGACGTGGATGGCGCTGGGCGCCGAGTGGCAGCGCGACTGGGCGCGCACTGCGCATGCGGGTCAGCTGACGGAGATCCTGAAGCAGCACGCCGCCGGCAGCGGCATCGCCTATCTGTGGGAGCAGCAACTGCTCAACACGCCGGTGCCCGCCAGCGCAGGCTGACCGACGCGGCGCATCATGGTGTCGCGGTGCATGGCAACGCGCCGCGATGCGGCTTCCCCTTCCTCGCAAGAACGCTTTCCGCACCGGCGGTAACGCTGGCGCGGGCAGCGCCACACCTTCAAGACAGGATCCGATCGATGACGCTGGATGAGTTTCCCGTGGGCCTGGCGATGGACGTTTCCTATCCGGAGTTCCGCGTCAGCCTGACGCTGCTGTCCACCACGCGCCTGAGGTTCGAGATCGGGGAAGGACCGTTCGCCCGGACCGAGGAGGTCGACACGCACGTGGTTCCACTGGGCAACGGCCTGTTCGCGGTCAGCTGGCAGGAGCAGAGCGGTGCCACGGTCACCAACGTGCAGGACTACGATCGCGGCCTGGTCCATTCCAGCGCCACATTGCCCGATGGCCGCTTCCTGCGGATGACCGGCACCTGCGTGGTCACCCGGCCGGCGGACCGTACGTCCGACGAGCGTCCGCATCGCAACAAGGCGCTGGTGACGGATGCGATGACCTCGCTGTTCCAGCGGCACGATGCGTCTTCGGTGGATCGCCTGTACGCGGAGAACTACATCCAGCACAACCCCGGCATCCCGCAGGGACGCGACGCATTGCGCGTGCTCGTCGAAGGGCTGTCACCGGACGTCCGTTACGAGCCCGGCCTGGTCATCGCCGAGGGCGCCTTCGTCGCCATCCACGGACGCATCCATGGCTGGGCGGAAAAACCGCAGGTGGTGGTCGACCTCTTCCGCATCGAGCACGGCAGGCTCGCCGAGCATTGGGACGTGCTGCAGGATGAAGCGCTTCCAGACAGCGTCATGGGCGGCGTCTCGATGTTCGATCCGGAGGAACGCGCGCGGAAGGTCTGAGGCCGAGACGGACGCCGCGCGGCGGTGCGAAACGCGGATGCCGGCGTTTCTTGGTTCGAGTGGCACGCACGATGCAGCATGGCTGATAGGGCACCCCGCGCGAGGTCTTCCCGCGGGGATGCGCCAGCGCCTGACGTATCGCCGCCGGGGGCCGCGCGGGCCACATCCTCAACGCACGCAGTAGCGCTCGTGCCGGGAAAGCGAACGCTGGTTCCCCATGGAACCACCCGCATGGCCCCACTCCACAGGATCGATCAGCACGTCGGCGGCTGCGCGAGCACTGGCAACGCCGCGCGCGGGCTGGTCGTCCGGGGCGGCACGCCAGGCGCGACGCACCGCTTGGAACAGCCACTGAGCGCGCACGAGAGCATTGAGGTTCACAGCCCAGCTACGCAGGCGGTTCAGCGTGCGCGTGACACCTGCCGTTACATTAGGCGTCGGTACGGAAACCGGGCTGCCTGTTGCCTGCGCAATGGCCGGGATAGCGGCGGGTCCTACCACGGTGGGCACGCGTGGCTGGCTTCCGTTCACCCTGACGCGGCAGTTCTTGCCCTTGTAGATCACCAGCCCGACCTTCCAGATGGGCGTCACAACATCGAAGCAGCCATCGCCATTGATGTCGGCGACGGCCAAGGGCCCCGGGCGACCAAGATTGGTCGCCGGAAGAGGAAACTTCACTTCAGGCTCCAATCCGGAACCCGAGCCTACCGACAAGCCCACCGCCTTGCCGTAACTAGTCACGACATCGTTGCGACCATCATTGTTCATGTCGATGATCAGCGAATCGAAGCCGTTCGAGTAGGCGAGATGATTCTTCGACGGTAGCGCCAACGTCGAGGAACGTTGCAGCAGCAGCTTCATGCCGACCGTATAAAGCACGCTGACAACCGCGTCAGCACGCCCATCCTGATCTAGATCGCCCGTCGCCACGCCTGCCAAGCGGTCATCCAGTAAAAGGCTTGGTGGGAGCACTCCACCCTGCCCATCGTTGACCAGCATGTACAGTGAGAAGCCTGCATCCAGGATGTCGGGCCAACCATCTCCGGTGACATCGGCGACCGCAAGCGTCCGCCGTTCGCTGGTCCTGAGCGGTGCCAGATCGATCTCCTGGCGTCTCACGCTTCCACCGATACCGTCGCCATAAGCGATCGTCAGCATCTCGCGTCCCCCGCCGGCATCATGTACGGCCAGGACATCGTGCTTACCATCGCGGTTGAGATCGGCCGTAACCATCGCCTGGTCGGCCTTCAGGGCGCCGCCGGATGCGAACGGCAACAGCGCGAAACTCGATGCGCGATTCCCGCGGATCCAGCTGGTGCCTTCGGCATGCCCCAACACCGCGTCATCAACGCCGTCGCTGTTGAGGTCCGCCAACGCCAACCAGCCGCCCTTGTCCGCAGGTCCACGTGGGTAATCGAACTCGATGGAAGCGGCGAACGAACGATCAGGGTTCTGCATCTGGATCCTGAGCTTGAACTCGTTTCCTGCATCCGGTTCGTACCATGGGCTGGCAGACGTCGTGGAAATGATGTCGCGTCGTCCATCGCCGTTGATGTCGGCCACGAGCACGCCCGCGGACGGTCCCGGCAGTGGGAGACTGTATGACTCCTCCAGCATCGAGACCGCGGTCGGCGCGATGATCGGCGGCTGCGGCGAGACCTTCCTAACACGATGGTTCAACTGGTCGCTGATGTACTGGTTCCCGTCGGCATCGATCGCTATGTCGACAGGTTGCTGCAGACCCGCCTCGTCGGCCGGTCCGCCATCGCCGGCGCTCCCCCAATCCCCGGAGGTGCTTCCGTAAAGTCCGGCCACTTTCCGCACGTATCCCTCCGGACTGTACATCCGAACCAGGTGTTCCAACTCGACGACGTAGAGGTTGCCCGCCTTGTCTAAGGCGAGGCCGGAGGCGCGAGTGAAACGGACGCGGGGTGCGACCGGATCATGGGAAAAATCTCCACCTCCAAGGTGCAACCTGATTCGACCGTCCGGATGGATCTTCATGACCTGCCCGAACGAGATGACGTAGACGTTGCCGTGATTATCCGCGACCGCCGCACCCGGGTTGCCCAACCCGGTACTGAGGGCGGCCGCACCATCCACGAAATCGAATGTGCCGTTGCCCGCAATGGTCGAGATGATCCCCTGCGGCGTGATCCTGCGCAGGCGCCTGTTTTGGTAGTCAGTGACCAGCAGGTTGCCGCCGTTATCCACCGCAAGCGCGGTGGGCGTGTAAAGTTGCGCAAGCTTGGCGTCACCGCCATCACCGCTGAAACCGGGATTGTAGGCGAGGCCTGCAATGACGCTGATGGTGCCATTGGGCACGACCTTGTAGATCCTGTGCGCTCCCGTATCCGAGATGTACAGATTGCCCGCCTTGTCCAGCGCGATGCCGCCGATGAGCATGCCGCTCTGGGATGCCTGCGAGCCGTCCCCGGTGTAGACCGAACCACCGGTGCCGGCGTAGGTCGAAATGATCCCGGCGGGCGTCACCCGGCGGACACTATTGGCTGCGACCACATAGAGATTGCCCTGCTCGTCCAGGGCGACATCGCCCGGGCGACTCAGTCTCGCCAACGTGGCGGGACCGCCATTGCCATAGGGGTCGGACGGCCTGTCATAACCTGTGCCGGCGTAGGTTGTGATGATGGGGATGGCCGGTACCGTCGCGCTGGCAATGCTGGCACCCACCAGAAGCAGCGTTGACTGAAGCAGGCGCTTCACCCACCGCCGTCCATGCCGGCGCATGCCGGCCCCCTTCCCTGCTGTCATGTCGCCCCCTGGGTGGATCGGCCCCATGACGTTGCATCATGGCCGTTAGGCCGAGCTTAGACCAGAAGGTCACAGGGGAACAATCGACTGGAATCCCTCACACCATCGGCAGCTTCAACCCCTGCTCCTTGGCGCACTGCACGGCGATGTCGTAGCCGGCGTCGGCATGGCGCATGACGCCGGTGCCGGGGTCGTTCCACAGCACACGGGCGATGCGCTGGTCGGCTTGCTCGGTGCCGTCGCAGACGATGACCACGCCGGAGTGCTGCGAATAGCCCATGCCCACGCCGCCACCGTGGTGCAACGACACCCAGGTGGCGCCGCCGGCGACGTTCAACATCGCGTTGAGCAGCGGCCAGTCGCTGACCGCGTCGCTGCCGTCCTTCATCGCTTCGGTCTCGCGGTTCGGCGAAGCCACGCTGCCGGAATCGAGGTGATCGCGACCGATCACCACCGGTGCCTTCAGTTCGCCGTTGCGGACCATCTCGTTGAATGCCAGGCCGAGTTTGTGGCGCAGGCCCAGGCCGACCCAGCAGATGCGTGCCGGCAGGCCCTGGAAGCTGATGCGCTCGCGCGCCATGTCCAACCAGCGGTGCAGGTGCGCGTCGTCGGGAATCAGTTCCTTGACCTTGGCATCGGTCTTGTAGATGTCCTCGGGATCGCCGCTCAGCGCGACCCAGCGGAACGGGCCCACGCCGCGGCAGAACAGCGGACGCACGTAGGCGGGCACGAAGCCGGGGAAGTCGAACGCGTTCTTCAACCCCTGGTCGAACGCCATCTGGCGGATGTTGTTACCGTAGTCGAACGTCGGCACGCCGCTCTGCTGGAACGCGAGCATCGCCTCCACGTGCACGCGCATGGACTGCTTGGCGGCGTCGCGCACGCGCTCGGGTTCGACTTTCTGTTCGGCCAGCCACTGTTCCACCGTCCAGCCGATCGGCAGGTAGCCGTGCACCGGGTCGTGCGCGCTGGTCTGGTCGGTGACGGCATCGGGACGCACGCCGCGCTTCACCAGTTCCGGCAGGATCTCGGCCGCGTTGCCGAGCAGCGCGATGGATTTGGCTTCACCCGCCGCGGTGTACTTCGCGATGCGCGCGAGCGCGTCGTCGAGGTCGGTGGCCTGTTCGTCCACGTAGCGCGTGCGCAGGCGCATGTCGATGCTGGACTGGCGGCATTCGATGTTGAGCGAACTGGCACCGGCCAGCGCAGCCGCCAGGGGCTGCGCGCCACCCATGCCGCCGAGGCCGGCGGTGAGGATCCACTTGCCAGTCAGGTTGCCGCCGTAGTGCTGGCGGCCCATCTCGACGAAGGTTTCGTACGTACCCTGCACGATGCCCTGGCTGCCGATGTAGATCCACGAGCCGGCGGTCATCTGGCCGTACATCGCCAGGCCTTTCTTGTCGAGCTCGTTGAAGTGTTCCCATGTGGCCCAGTGCGGCACCAGGTTGGAGTTGGCGATCAGCACGCGTGGCGCATCGGGATGCGTGGGGAACACGCCGACCGGCTTGCCGGACTGCACCAGCAGCGTCTCGTTGTCGTCGAGCTCGCGCAGCGATTCGAGGATGGCGTCGTAGCAGGCCCAATCGCGCGCGGCGCGGCCAATGCCGCCGTAGACCACCAGCGAGGTGGGATCTTCCGCCACTTCCGCGTCCAGGTTGTTCTGCAGCATCCGGTACGGCGCCTCGCTGAGCCAGGACTTGCAGGAGAGCGTGGCACCGCGCGGGGCGCGGATGACGCGGGACGGGTCGTGGCGGGGATCGGACATGGCGGATTCCAGATGCAGATGTGCCGCCATTATCGACGGCGGCGGCAGTCCGGTGCGAGCCGGGGCGATGCTGCAGTGCGCGATGGCGTGCGTGGCAGAATCCGGGCATGAATGCCTTCCGCACTGCCGTTGTCGCCCTGGTCCTGGCCAGCTTGCCGCTCGCGTCGCCGGCGCGTGCCGAATCGCCCGACCGCGTACTGATCTTCACCAAGACCGCCGGCTTCCGGCACGACGCCATTCCCACCGCCGTGGCGACGCTAAAGACGCTGGCGGCCGACGCCGGCATGGTCGCCGACCACACCGAGGACGCGCAGGCGTTCACCGCCGACAATCTGGCGCGCTACCGCGTGGTGATATTCGCCAGCACCACCGGCGACGTGCTGGACGCAACCCAGCAGGCGGCCATGGAAACGTTCGTGCGCGAGGGCGGCGGCTTCGTCGGCGTGCATGCCGCGGCCGACACCGAATACGACTGGCCGTGGTACGGGCGCCTGGTGGGCGCCTACTTCAGGAATCATCCGCCGGGCCTGCAGTCCACGCACGTCCAGCCCGAACGCGATGGCAAACCGGCGGGCGAACGCTGGCCGGTCACCGACGAACTGTACAACTACCGCGCCAACCCGCGCCCGTGGGTGCGCGTCGTTGCGACGGTGGACGAGCGGGAATACGAGGGCGGACAGATGGGCGACGACCACCCGATCGCGTGGTGCCATGCCTTCGATGGTGGCCGCAGCTGGTACACCGGGCTGGGTCACGACGCGACGGTTTACGACGACGCGAACGTCATCGCGCATCTCCGCCGCGGCCTGGCGTATGCGGCAGGCCGCGCCGATGGGTGCTGAAGGCCCGGCGCCGCTGCGTGCGGCGACCGGGCATGGTTCAGCGGATCAGTAGACCGCCGGATCCAGGGCGCGCAGGGCGTCGCCGATATTGGTGTGGCCGGTGCGGTCGAGATCTTCCTTGCTGTACGAACGGCCGGGCTGACCGGTGCAACGCGACTTGCCGTCGCGCTTGGCGATGCGGCTGCCGGTCTCGCGCACGCAGTTGGCGTCCGACAGGCGCTTTTTCTTGCCTTCCGCGGTGGGCATCTGCGCTTCATCGGCGGGGGTCGCCTGCGGCTCGGCAGCGGGCGGCGTGGCCGGTGCCTGTTCCACGGGGCTTTGGGCCTGCGCGGTAGCCGCGGCCAAGCTGACGGCCAGCGCCAGCATCAGGGAAAGACGTTTCATGGGCGGGCTCCCGGCGGCGAATGTGACCTCACAATACGCCTCCGCCACGCGAGGCGGCACCCCGGGCAAGCCCCGCATTTAGTCCGAACTCAGGCGGCGGGACAGCTGGCGCGATGCCCGTCGTGGAAGCGCTGCACCGCGGCGGCGTCGGCCGGCTGCGGCGTGATGCCGTCGTCGAACAGCACGCGCCAGACGCCGTCGTCACCGCGCTGCCAGACCGAGCCGAAGCGGCCGAGCCGCGCCGCCCCTGTCTTGGGATCCTCGTACAGCGCGGGACCGCTGGAATACGCCGTGCGGCCGTCACCCCCGAGCGTCACGACGGTCGGGTACCAGCGCAGCACCAGGGCGGAGCCGTCGATCAGGCCGGCCCATTCGCGGGTGATCGCCTCGCGGCCCCGGGTGGGCTTGCCGCTGACGCCGAAGACCGCCTGCGGATGCAGGTGCTCGGCGAAGGCCGCCGCGTCATGGTCGGCGACCGAGCGGGCGAAGCTCAGTTCGCGCTGCCAGACCGCGCATTCGGCCTGATGCGGTGTCTGCGCAGGTGCGGCCTGCAGGCTTCCGGCGAACAGCGCCAGGAGCAGTAGAGACGAACGTCGGAAGGAGGCTGTCATGCGGATTGTCCCGGAGTCTGCCAAGCTGTCGCCGTTCTAGAGCGATTCCGTACCCCATGCACCTGCCACTCGTCAGGGGGGCCTGGCTGGCGATGCTGCTGTGCCTGGCCGCCTGCAGTTCCCCCGCGCGGCGCCCCGATGCGGCCACCGCCCCCACCGCCGCACCCACCCTGCTGCTGGTCTCGATCGACGGCCTGCGTGCCGACATTCCGGGCAGCGGCCGCATGCCCACGCTCGATGCGCTGTTCGCGCAGGGCACGCGCGCGGCCTGGGTCAACCCGTCATACCCCACGCTCACCTTCCCCAACCACTACACGCTGGTGACCGGGCTGCGCCCGGACCGGCACGGGATCGTCCACAACGACCTGCACGATCCGCTGCTCGGCCGGTTCGAGTCGAAGAAGGCGTCCGGCCGCGACGGCCGCTTCTGGGGCGGCGAGCCGATCTGGGTGGGCGCGCAGCGCGCGGGCCTGAAGACGGCCACCATGTTCTGGCCGGGCTCCGAGGCGGAAATCGCCGGCCGGCGTCCCGACCACTGGCGCCCGTTCGATGGCGCCATGACGCCTGCGCAACGCGTGGCCGACGTGCTGGCCTGGCTGGACCTGCCGCCGGCGGAACGGCCCCGCTTCATCACCCTGTACCTGGAGCAGTACGACGTGGCCGCGCATGCCGCAGGTACCTTCTCGCCGCAGGCCGAGGAGGCCATGCGGGGGATCGATGCCGCCCTGGCGACCTTGCTGCGAGGCCTGGACGCGCGCGGTATGCGGGCGACGACCAACCTGGTGGTGCTGTCCGACCACGGCATGGCCGATGTGCGCACGTCCGACACCGTCTATCTGGACGACGTGCTGCCCGAAGCGATGTTCTCGTGGTCGTCGCTCGGCCCCGTGGCCCACATCACGCCACGCAGCGGGCACGAAGCTGAGGTTGCGCGGCGCCTGATCGGCCGCCATGACCATTACGCCTGCTGGAACCGTGATGCCCTGCCTGCCGCCTGGCACTACGGCCGCAGCCCGCGCGTGGCGCCCATCGTCTGCCAGTCCGACACCGGCTGGCGCCTGCAGCTGCGTCGCCATCCGTTGCCGAAGCAGGCCCTGAAGGGCGAACACGGCTTCGCGCCGGAGGATCCGCAGATGCGCGCGTTCTTCGTGGCCTCGGGACCGGATTTCGTGGCGGGCGCGCGACTGCCCGCCTTCGACAACGTCGATGTCTACCCGCTGCTGGCCCACCTGCTGCGCATCCCAGCCGCGCCGAACGACGGCACGCTGGACACGTTCAGGCCCGCGCTGACGCCACGGACAGACACCGCGCATTGATGTCCGGAAACGGCGAGTCGGCATGCGGGCCCGGTGCTAGCCTGCGCGCATGTCCCTCGCCGATGCCACCGCCCTGCCCGATCCGCGCATCTGCGAACAGGCGCGGCTGAGTCGCGACGCGCGCTTCGACGGCCTGTTCTTCACCGCCGTCACCAGCACACGTATCTATTGCCGGCCGGTCTGCCCGGCCCCTGCGCCGAAACCGGCCAACATCGTCTATTACCGCCATGCCGCGGCGGCCGAAGCGGCGGGCTTCCGTCCCTGCCTGCGCTGCCGGCCGGAACTGGCGCCCGGCGACGGCGCGTGGCGGCGCGGCGACGACACGGTGGCCCGCGCCTTGAAGCTGATCGAACAGGGCGCGCTGGTCGATGCGCCACTCGCGGCGCTGGCCGACAAGGTGGGCCTGGGCGAACGGCAGCTGCGCCGGCTCTTCAGCGAACGCCTGGGCGCCACGCCGAACGACGTGCACGGTACGCGCCGGTTGCTGTTCGCCAAGCAGTTGCTGACCGAAACCACGCTGCCGATCACGCAGGTGGCGCTGGCCGCCGGCTTCGGCAGCCTGACCCGCTTCAACACCGCCTTCCGCGACGAGTACCGCATGGCGCCGCGCGAACTGCGCAAGCGCGACGTGCCGCCCGCGCACGACGGCGTGACGCTGCGGCTGGGTTACCGGCCGCCGTACGACCTTGCCGCGATGCTGGATTTCCTGCGCGGGCGAGCGCTGCCCGGCGTGGAAGTGGTGGACGAGCGCAGCTACCGGCGCGTGATCGGCACTGCCGAGGCGCCGGGCTGGCTGCGCGTCAGCGCGTGGGGCGACGGCACGCATGCGTTGCGGCTGGAGCTGCAGGGCGCGGCGCCCGTGCAGTTGCTGGGCATCGTGCAACGGCTGCGGCGCATGTTCGACCTGGATGCGGATCCGCATGTCATCGCGCAGGCACTGGGCCACGACGCACGCCTGCGTCCCTTGCTGGACGCGCGCCCTGGGCTGCGGCTGCCGAGCGGCTGGGATGGTTTCGAGATCGCGGTGCGCGCGGTGATCGGCCAGCAGGTGAGCGTGGCCGCCGCGCGCACGCTGACCGCGCGGCTGGCGCAGCGGTACGGAACGCCGCTGGCGATTCCGTTCGATGGACTGACCCATCTGTTCCCGACACCGGACCGGCTGATCGATGTCGACCTCACCACGATCGGCCTGACCCGCGCGCGCGCCGACACGATCCGCGGCCTGTCGCGTGCGCTGCTCGAAGGTCGCGTCGACTTCAACCCCGAACGCACGCTGGAGGATTTCACCGCACGCTGGGTCGCGTTGCCCGGCATAGGCCCATGGACCGCGCACTACATGGCCCTGCGTGCGCTCGGGCATCCGGATGCCTTCCCCGCCGACGACCTGGTGCTGCAGAAAGCCGTGCCGACCGATGGCGTGCGCATGACCGCGAAGGCGCTGACCGCGCGCGCGCAAGCGTGGCGCCCGTGGCGCGCGTACGCCGTGATCCATGTGTGGAAGGGCAGCATGGCGGCAGCCAAACCGCCTGCGGCTGTTGTGGGAGCGACGTAAGTCGCGATGGGCGACCGGTAAGGCTTCATCGCGACTCACGTCGCTGCCACAAGACACATCGCGCACGAATCACCGGTCACCTTCTCCTATCCTTACCCCATGATCCTCTACCGCCACCTCGACAGCCCGGTCGGCACGCTCACGATCGCCGCGACCGACGCCGGCCTGCATGCGATCGAATTCCCGCGCAACCGCCATCCCGCCAAGCGCGATGCGTGGCGGGAGGGCGACCACGCGCTGATCGATCTCGCCGCGCACCAGTTGCGCGAATACTTCGCGGCGCAGCGCCGCACGTTCGACCTGCCACTGGCACCGCGCGGCACCGATTTCCAGCGTTCCGTGTGGATGACGCTGGCCGATATCGGCTACGGCGACACGATCAGCTACGCACAACTGGCGCAACGCGTCGGCAAGCCCACCGCGATGCGCGCGGTCGGCGCGGCGAACGGGCGCAATCCGCTGCCGATCGTGCTGCCCTGCCACCGGGTGATCGGCGCGGATGGCTCGCTGACCGGCTTCGGCGGCGGATTGCCGACCAAGCAGTTCCTGCTTCAGCTGGAAGGCGCGCTGCCGCCATCCCGCGACCTGTTCGGTTGACGCGGCTACATGCCGCGGAAGCGCTGCTGGAACGCAGCGCTGACCGGCAGCACGTCGCTGCGGCCCTTGACGCTGAGCTGGTGGCGGCCGAGCTCGTCCTTGCGCACGCGGTCGATCGCCCGCACCCGTACCAGCACGCCGCGGTGCACCTGCCAGAACACGTCCGGATCCAGCCCGGCCAGCAATTCCTTCAACGGCATGCGGATGATCGCTTCGTCATCGGCGGTCACCACGCGCACGTACTTGTCCTGGGCCTGGAAGAACAGCACATCGTCGATGGAGAGCATGCGCACACTGTCGCCGACACTGGCGGTGATCCAGCGGATCAGGCGGTCGCCCTGCGGCCGAAGGCGCGCTTCCAGATCGTCGACCAGGGCACGCAGGTCCGGCGTGCGCGCATCGGCGAGCCGCGCCTGCACGCGCGCCACCGCCTGTTCCAGCCGCGCATCCTGCACCGGCTTGAGCAGGTAGTCGGCCGCACCTTCCTCGAAGGCGCGGATCGCGTAGTCCTCGTAGGCGGTGGTGAACACGACCAGGCCGCCATGCGCGACCACCTGGCGTGCCACGTCCAGCCCGCTGACGCCGGGCATGCGGATGTCGAGGAAGGCCACCCGCGGCCGATGCCGGGCGACGGCCTCCAGCGCGGACACGCCGTCCTCGCAGACCGCCACCACGTCCAGCGCCGGCCAGGCGGCGCGCAACTGCTGTTGCAGCGCGCGCCGCTGCGGGGCTTCGTCTTCGGCGATCAGCGCGGTGACCGGATTCATGCCGGCGACCCTAGCGGCACCTGGATCTCGGCGCAAACGCCACGACCCTCGGCGCGTGCCGACAGCGAGAACGTCGCCTGTGTTCCATAACGCGCCGCCAGCTGTTCGCGGACGTTCGCCAGGCCGACACCGGTACTCAGGCCCGGGTGCAGGCCGGCGCCGTCGTCGCTGACGCGCACACGCAAGCGCTCGTCGTCCTGCGTGGCCACCACGTCGATGCGCCCGGGGCCGGGCCGCGGCTCGATGCCGTGCTTGATGGCGTTCTCCACCAGCGTGATCAGCAGCGACGGCGGGAAGGACAATGCCCGCACTGCATCGTCGGCCTGCACCGTGTACGCCAGCCGTCCGCCCATCCGTACCTGCATCAACGCCAGGTAGCTCGCGCAGATGTCCATCTGCTGGCCCAGCGTGGCATGCAGACCGCGGTCATCGCGGAGTTTGGGAATGGTGGCGCGCAGGAAATCGACCAGCGCGTCCAGCGTGGCTTCCGCCTGCGCCGGGTCCTGCCGCACCAGCGCCCGCACCGATGCCAGCGTGTTGAACAGGAAGTGTGGCTCCACCTGCGCCTGCAGCACGCCCAGGCGGAGGTCGGCTTCGTGGACACGGCTTTCCAGTGCGCCGAGCGCCAGCACGTGCTGGTGATGGTCCCAGCGCTGGCGTTCGCTGAAATAGGCGCGCAGCGCCAGGCCGCCACCGAACAGGCCATAGACGACCACCAGCCCCGCGAGATTCAGCGCCAGGCCGATCGCCTGAATCAACGGAGCGGGCGTGGGCATCGTGGGCTTCAGCCCCATCGTGGCCAGGCCCGGCGCCACCAGTTGCTGGATGTAGGCCGATGCCATCCGGTCGATGAAGAAGCTCAGAATCATGCCCGCCAGCACGGCCACCACCACCGCCTTGCGTTCGCGCGACACGGGCCAGCCGCGATGGCGCACGGCCGTGGCCAGCGCCGGCCCCAGGGTGGCCATCAGGCTGAAGGCGACGAACTGCGTGGCCGCGACTTTCACTGCGACGCCGGCGTCGTGCACGGCGATGCCGGTGCCCGTACCGATGAAGCCGGCGACCACGGCGATGATGGTGCAGAACAATAGGCTGCGCCCCATCAACCAGCGCCGGCCGAACACCGGGTAGCGGCGATAGCGGCTCAGCACCGAGGTGCCGCCCACCAGCACGTCGGCGGGCAAGGGCTGCGTCAGCCGGTAGTCCGGGGGCATCGTCACTTGCGCTCGCCCCGCAACGTCTGTCCGCCCTGCACCAGCGTCAGCGCGGTCACCTTGCCGGCGGTGTCGCGCTCGAAACGGATCTCCGCGCCCACTGCGTCCATGACGAACACGTCAGGCGCCACCGCCTGCACCGGTAGCGCCGGCTGCCCCGTACCCTGCAGCGTGAGCGCATCGCCCTGCACCTTCACCGTCAGGCCGAAGCCCGGCAGCAACGGATATTCGCCCTCATAGTCGCGCAAGGTCGCGGCATCGACCTCCAGCACAGGCTTGCTGGCGGCGGCATCGATGCGGGTGGCCGGCAACGCCGCGCCCATCTGCATCCACACGAAGGATGTGCCGGCCGCATTGCGCTGCGGCCGCAGCACGGCATCGAAGTCGCGCGGATAGAAATCGCCGGCGCTGTCGTGGCCCATCGCATGCGCACCCTGCCCGGTCGCCTGGATCTCCAGCGCATCGCCGTGGCGGCGCAGCGTCATTTTCATTCCGCTGGCGAGCCGGTACTCGCCCACCAGGTCATCGAGCAATCCAGCCTGCGGCGTGGTCTCGCGGCGTGGCTGGCCAAGCGGAAAACTGGCATCGACCAGATGCAGGCCCAGCGAACCGAGACTGCCGATCGAATTCCACGTGGTATCGGACAGGATCACCACACCACGCCGCTTCTCCTTGTCGAACGACACGAACGACGAGAAGCCACCCGTGCCGCCTTCGTGGACGTGCACCGTGCGATCGCCCACCGGCATCAGCATCCAGTTCATCGCCATCGGCGGTGCGTCGGAGATCTTCTGCTGCGACGCCTGCAAGGCCGGTGAAATGGTGGTCTTCTCCGCGCCGAGCTGGCCCTGTACGTAGCGCACCATATCGTCGAGCGTAGCGCGCACGCCGCCCACGCCCGCAAGGTTGGCCTGGAAATGCCAGGCGGATGCCGGCTGCCTGTTCGGGGTGTGTCCCACCGCGGCGCGCACGCCTGCCGGTGCGTCATCGACATAGGCATGGCGCATGCCGAGCGGTGCGAACAGGCGCTGCTTCAGCAGCGTCTCCATGCCGGTGGCGGCGCGGCGCGCGACCGCATACGACAGAACCATCGAGGCGAAGTTGGAGTACTCGAACGTCGTGCCCGGTGCGGCGGTGAGCGTGACGTCCCCGAGTGAGGCGAGCAGTGCGGCCTCGTCGAGCTTCGCGTAGGGATCGGTCATGTCCGCCGCGCCCATGCGCGAGGGCAACGCAGGCAGGCCGGAGGTGTGCGTGACCACGTGGCGCAACAGGATCGGCTTGCCCTGGTAGTCCGGCAGCGTCGTGCCCGGCGGCAACCAGGCCGACAGGGGATCGTCGAGCGAGCCCTTGCCCTGCACGATCAGGTCTGCCAGCAACGCGGCGGTCATGGTCTTGCTGACCGAGCCGATCTCGAACGCACTGTCGGGGCCGATGCGTGCGGCGTCGCTCGCGTCCGCGCACTGGAAGGTGCGGGCGACCGCGCCGTTCTCGACCACGGCCACGGC
Organism: Pseudoxanthomonas sp. Root65; assembly: GCF_001427635.1. Taxonomy (NCBI): domain Bacteria; kingdom Pseudomonadati; phylum Pseudomonadota; class Gammaproteobacteria; order Lysobacterales; family Lysobacteraceae; genus Pseudoxanthomonas; species Pseudoxanthomonas sp. Root65. Next base: position 84,561 of record NZ_LMHA01000002.1, on the reverse strand, counting down.
CATGCAGGCGCCTGTGCGGTCGCCGTGCAGGCGCTGGCCGACGATGTCGGCGAGCGCGGCGTCGCTCATCGCATGGGCGGAACTGCTGGCGATCGCCAGCGCCAAGGCAAGCGTGTGTGCGTAGGGCATGAGGGTGCTCCGGGTGGGATGGCGAGCAGGCTGCCCCGCTTCGCCAGGCACCGGGCGGGCATCGGATGGAGCCCGCCCGGGCCGCGATGGAACCCCCGATCCGGCCGATGATCCGTCCTGCGGCGGCGGCATCATCCCGGCCCGATCTCAGTCGCGCAGCAGGCGCCGGAGCGTGTCGCCATAGCGGCGCGCGATGGCCTCGCGCTGTACATGCCGTCCGTCGACGACGACCTCGCGACCCGCCACGCGCACCTGCTTGACCAGTGGCCGGTTGCCGGCGAACAGCCAGCGGTCCACCAGGTCCTCCGGCATCGCCCCGGCCAGGGCAGGCGCATCCGCATCCAGCAGCACGCTGTCGTCCGCCGCATGCCGGAAACCGGTGGCGTCCGCTGCGCTGTCCTGCACGCCGCGCAGCAGCGTGTCGCCCACGCTGGGCGAGGACGCCGCCACCGCGATGTTGCGGTGGCGCGTGACCAGGCGCTGCCCGTATTCCAGCCAGCGCAGTTCCTCCACCGGCGACACCGAAACGTGCGAATCCGACCCGATGCCCCAGCGCCCGCCGGCCTGCAGGTGGTCGCGCAACGGGAAAAGACCGTCGCCGAGGTTGGCTTCGGTGGTCGGGCAGATCGCCACGGTCGCACCGCGGGACGCGATGCCATGCGTCTCTTCCCGCGTCAGGTGGGTGGCGTGCACCAGTGTCCAGCGCGCGTCGACGGCGAATTCCCGCAGCAACCACTCGACCGGCCGCGCGTCGCGCACCGCCAGGCAGTCCTGCACTTCGCCCACCTGCTCGGCGATATGGATATGGACAGGCGCATCGGACGGCAGCGCCGCCAGTACCTCGCGCATCGCCGCTTCCGGCACGGCGCGCAGGCTGTGGAACGCGCAGCCGACGCGCAGCGATTCGTCCTGCAACGCACGCAGGCCCTCGAACAGACGGAGGAAATCCTCGACGCCGTGGCCGAAGCGCTGCTGGCGCGCCGACAGTTCGCGCCCGTCAAATCCGCCGGTCATGTACAGCACCGGCAACAGCGTCATGCGGATGCCGGTGTCGCGCGCGGCCGCGATCAACGCCTTCGACATGGCGGCCGGATCGGCGTATGGCGTGCCGTCCGGCTGATGGTGGACGTAATGGAATTCGCAGACCGTGGTGTAACCGGCCTCCAGCATCTCGGCGTAAAGCTGCGTCGCCACGGCGTAGGTGCTGTCCGGATCCATGCGCGCGGCGAAGCGGTACATGATTTCGCGCCAGGTCCAGAAGCTGTCTTCCGGATGCGTCTGCCGTTCCGCCAGGCCGGCCATGGCGCGCTGGAAGGCGTGCGAATGCAGGTTGGCGACGCCCGGTACGGACCAGCCGCCGTCGACAGCGGTGGCCAGGCCTGCGGTGGAATCGGGATTCGACATGGCGATGCTTACGGCCGGCGACAGGGGTGCGTTAGGCTACCGCGTCGCCCTCGCCAAGACACGCCCATGGAAATCTCCAGCACGCCCTTCATCGCGATCGCGATTGCGCTGCTCGCTGTCGCCGTTTCGTTGGCGGTCGTGGCCATCGCCGTGCGGGCGCAGGGGAAGAAGACGCGCTCGGCGGACGGTGGAACGGGCGGCGGCGAAGGAGGCGCCGGCCATCACGGCGATGCGGGCTGCAGTGTGGACAGCGGCGGTTGCGGGGATGGAGGCGGTGGCGGCGGTGGCGGCGGTGGCGACTGACCCGATGGACCGCGGCTGGGACGGCGTGCTGGTGAATGCACGCCTGGCCACCCTGACGGGCGATGCAGGCTATGGCGCCATCGAGGATGGCGCACTCGGCTGGCGCGACGGCGTACTGGTCTTCGCCGGTCCGCGCGATGCGTTGCCGGCGCCGCCCGAAACACTGGCGAGCGAGGTCGTCGACGCCCAGGGCGAATGGGTCACGCCGGGCCTGATCGACTGCCATACGCATGTAGTGTTCGGCGGCGACCGTGCCGGTGAGTTCGAACAGCGCCTGCAGGGCGCCAGTTACGAAGACATCGCACGGTCCGGCGGCGGCATCGTGTCGACGGTGCGCGCCACCCGTGCCGCCAGCGAGGACGACCTGCTCGCGCAATCGCTGCCGCGCGCGCGCGCGCTGCGCGATGACGGCGTAACTACGCTGGAAATCAAGTCCGGCTACGGCCTGAACCTGGACAACGAACGCAAGATGCTGCGCGTGGCGCGCAGGATCGGGGACGTCCTCGGCATCACGGTGCGCACGACGTTCCTCGGTGCACACGCATTACCGCCGGAGTATGCCGGCCGCGCGGACGACTACATTTCCGCCGTCTGCGACTGGCTGCCGATCCTGCACGCGGAAGGCCTGGTGGACGCGGTGGACGCGTTCTGCGAGCGCATCGGCTTCACGGCTACGCAGACACGGCGCGTGTTCGAGACCGCCGGCTCGCTCGCGTTGCCGGTGAAGCTGCACGCGGACCAGCTGAGCGATGGCGGCGGCGCTGCGCTGGTGGCCGGCTTCGGCGGCCTGTCCGCCGACCATGTCGAGTACACCTCGGACACCGGGGTGGCCGCCATGAAGCAGGCCGGAAGCGTGGCGGTGCTGCTGCCGGGCGCATTCCATGTGCTGCGCGAAACGACGCTGCCGCCGCTGAACGCGTTCCGCGCGCACGGCGTGCCGATGGCGGTGGCCACCGACTGCAATCCCGGCACCTCGCCGTTGCAGTCGCTGCGGCTGGCGATGTCGCTGGCCTGCACGCATTTCCGCCTGACCCCGGAGGAAGCGCTGCGCGGCGCCACCGTGCACGCGGCGCAGGCGCTCGGCTTTGCCGATCGCGGGCGCCTGGTCGCGGGACAGCGCGCGGACTTCGTGCGTTGGCGGATCGCCCAGCCCGCCCAGCTGGCGTACTGGCTGGGCGGAGATTTGGTGTCGGCCGTGCACGTGGGCGGGCGCGCGGTCACAACGGCCTAGAAAAACGAAAACCCCGGCCAGAGCCGGGGCTTCGTATTCGCTGCCGGACCGGCCGGCGCGGCTGTCTTACGCCTTGGCGACGGCCTTCTTGGCCACGGCCTTCTTGACCGGCGCCTTCACCACGGCCTTCTTGGCGGTGGCGGTAGCGGCCACGGCAGCCTTGGCGACCGTGCTCTTGCGCGCATTGCCGTAGCTGGACGAATAGCGCTTGCCCTTGGCCGTCTTGCGATCACCCTTGCCCATCGTTGTTCTCCTGATTCAATGAATAATCCGCCCGGATCGGGGCGGTTGCGCGGTGACCTCCGGGTACCGGGGGCTGCTCGCGAGGCCGCAAAGCCTATCACAGCGGGGCCTTGCCGGCTCCTGCCGCGCCGGTTCAGTGGGCGCAGCTGGCGTCGTGGACGTGCCAGTGGTTCAGGCGCAGGTTCAGCAGATGGGCCAGGCCCACCAGCATGCCGCCGACCGACATCACGATGGCGTGGGGTACGACCGATGTGTGCAACGGCGGGTACAGCACGCCCACCCACAACGCCGCCAGCCCGACCAGCAGCATGCCCAGCGCGCGGAACACGCGGTGCCGGCGGTATCCCCAGACCAGACTGAAGGCGCCGAGGATGGTCACGAACACCACGAAGACTTCCTCCAGGCTCTCGCCCAACCAGAGCGACAGACCCAGCGAAGGCGCGAGCGCCAGCAACAGCGGCACGATCGCGCAGTGCACGGCGCAGACCAGGGAGCCGACGGCGCCGAGACGATCGAGGAAATGGCGGAAGGAGCGCTTCATGGGGGCCAAGTATGACTTCCGGGAGGGTTATATTGTCACTGTTGGTATAATATAACATCATTCGTTATCTCCCCATGAGTGACCGCAGCCCCATGCCATCCCCCCGTCGCCCCGCCCCCCGCCTGCTCGCCACCGCACTCGCCCTGGCGCTCGCCTCGCCTGCCGCCTTCGCCCAGACCGACGGCGAAGTGAAAGCCAAGGACCTCGACGCCGTCGTGGTCACCGCCTCGCCCTTGAAGGGCAACGCCGAATCCGTGGCGACCCCGGTGGACGTGCTGTACGGCGAAGACCTGGACAAGGCCAAGGCCGGCACCCTGGGCGAGACCGTCGCCAAGCTGCCAGGCGTGCAGACCACCTACTTCGGGACCGGCGTGGGCCGCCCGATCATCCGTGGCCAGGAAGGCCCGCGCGTGCAGGTGCTCTCCGGCGGCCTTGGTTCGATGGACGCCTCCACCGTCAGCGCCGACCATGCGGTCAGCATCGAACCCTTCCTCGCCGACCAGATCGAAGTGCTGAAGGGCCCGGCGACGCTGCTGTTCGGCAGCGGCGCCATCGGCGGCGCGGTCAACGTGGTGGACGGGCGTCTGGCCGAGTCCATTCCCGACCAGCCGCTGAGCGGGCGCGCGGAAGTGCGCGGCAACACGGTCAACGACGAGCGCACCGGCATGTTCCGCCTCGATGGCGTGAACGGGAACTGGGTGCTGCATGTCGACGGCCTGGTGCGCGACACCGACGACTACGACATCCCCGGCGTCGCCATCCTGCACGACCACGAGGAAGGCGAAGAACACGAGGAGGAACCGCAGCCCGAGGGCACCCTGCCCAACAGTTCGGTGAAGACGCGTGCCGGCGCCGTTGGCGCGACGTATCTCGGCGACCGCGGTTACTTCGGCCTGGCCGCCAGCACCTACCGCAGCAACTACGGCATTCCCGCCGGCGCGCATGAGCATGGCGAGGAAGACCACGATCACGACCACGACGGCGAAGAAGACCACGACCACGAAGCGCACGAGGAAGGTCCCGTGCGCATCGACATGGTGCAGAACCGCCTGGACATGAAGGCGGGCGTGTACAACCCGGTCTCCTTCCTGGAAAGCATCAATCTGCGCGCCGCCTGGAACGATTACGAGCACCTCGAACTGGAAGGCGACGAGGTCGGCACGCGCTTCACCAACGAGGGCTACGACGCACGCCTGGAAGCGGTGCAGAAGACCTGGAACGGCTGGCGCGGCGCGTTCGGCCTGCAGTTCGGCAGCACCGACTTCACCGCCGTCGGCGAAGAAGCCTTCGTGCCCTCCACCGTCACCGACACGCAGGGCCTGTTCGTGCTGCAGCAGAAGGACTTCGGCCCGTGGAAGCTGGAGCTGGGCGGGCGCTATGACCAGGTCAAGCTGAAGCCCGAGGATCGCGCGTCCACCGATTTCGATGCGATCAACCTGTCGGCGGCGGCCATCTGGCGCCTGAGCGACGGCTTCGACCTGCGTTTCGGCCTGGACCGCTCCGAGCGCGCGCCGACCAACGAGGAACTGTTCGCCGGCGGCACGCACGTGGCGACCCAATCCATCGAGATCGGCGACACCACGCTCGACACCGAGAAGGGCGTGCGTGCGGAGATCGGCGCGCACTGGCATACCGACCGCGTGGACCTGAAGCTTGCCGTGTACCAGACCAAGTTCAAGGACTTCATCTACCTCACCGATACCGGCGTGGAAGAAGAGGGTTATCCGGTGCGCCTTTGGACGCAGGACGACGCCACCTTCACCGGCGCCGAGGCCGAAGCGAAGATCCAGCTTGCCGACACCGCCGCCGGCGCATGGGACCTGCGCGTGTATGGCGACTACGTGCGCGCGGAGCTCGATGGCGACGGCATGCGGACGGTCGCGTTCGAGGTACCGCACGGCGACCACACCCACGGCTACGAAGTGGAGATCGCGCAGGGCGGCTACCTGCCGCGCATCTCGCCGATGCGCGTGGGCGCGGACTTGGGCTGGTCGCTGGGCGGCTGGCGCGCCTCGCTGGGCGCGGTGCGCTACAGCAAGCAGGACGACGTGGCGCAGAACGAGGAGTCGAGCGACGGCTACACGCTGGTCGATGCGCACCTGGCCTATCGCTGGGATCGTCCGGCGTCGAGCTGGGAGGTGTTCCTGGACGGCAGCAACCTGACCGACGAGGAAGCGCGCCCGCACACCTCGCTGCTGCGCGACTACGCGCCGCTGCCCGGACGGGGCGTGGCGTTCGGCATCCGCGCCTACTTCTGATCCGGCACTGACGTTCCTCCCCCGGGCGGCTGGCCGGCATGGCAGCCGCCCTTCTTGACAGCCATTATGTGCATATACACATAATTAACCGTATTTCCTTTGCGGCGCGCGCGATGACGCCTTCCTCTTCCACCGCCAGGCCCAGTCTGTGCACCTGCTTCCGCCTCAGGCGCGCCAGCCGTCGGGTGACGCAGGTATACGACCACGAACTCGCGGCCGTGGGACTGAGCCTCAACCAGTACTCGATCCTGCGCCGCAGCGAGCGCGAACTGCGCGTGCTGGGCGAACTGGCCGACGAACTGGGCATGGACCGCACTACGCTCACCCGCAATCTGTCGCCGCTGGTGGACGCGGGCCTGCTGGAAACCGTCCGTGGCCGCGACGCGCGTCGGCGCATGATCGGCCTCACGCCGCCCGGTCGCGACCGCTTGGCCGCCGCGAAACCGTGCTGGCAGCGCGCGCAGGCGACCCTCGATGCAATGCTGGGCCAAGCGGGCATCCAGCGCCTGCACCGCGATCTGGATCATCTCGACGATCTGCTGCGGCAACACCTGGGAGAAGCCGCATGAGCGCCACCGCCTCGGGTTCCGCGCCGCGCATGCACTGGGGCCTGCTGATCGCAGCAGCAGCGACGTTGATGATCACCATGGGCGCGCGCCAGACCACCGGCCTGTTCGTTGCGCCGATCCACCGTGACACCGGCATCGGCATCGCCGCGATCAGTTTCGCGCTGGCGATCGGCCAGTTCACCTGGGGTGCGGTGCAGCCGGTATTCGGCGCCATCGCCGACAAGCGTGGTTCCACCGGCGTGCTCGTGCTCGGCGCGTTGCTGCTGTCGCTGGGCCTGGCGCTGACCCCGCACCTGACCTCGCCGTGGGGCCTGATGTTCACGCTGGGGCTGTTGACGGCGGCCGGTGCGGGCGCCGGCAGCTTCTCCATCCTGATCGGCGCCACCGCACAACAGCTTGCACCGGAAAAGCGCTCGTTCGCGGCCGGCTTCATCAACGCGGGCGGATCGCTGGGACAGTTCGTGTTCGCGCCGCTGGTGCAGGCCGTCATCGCGTTCGCGGGCTGGGCCAGCGCGATGTACACGCTGGCGGTCGCCTCGCTGCTGGCCATTCCGCTGGCTTTCCCGTTGCGCAGGAAGAAAGCGGCAGACGCCACCGCGACCACGGCGACCGCCATCGGCGATATCACCCTGAAGCAGCAGATCGCCGTCGCTCTGCGCGACCGCAGCTACTGGATGCTGCATGTGGGCTTCTTCACCTGCGGCGTGCACATCGCCTTCCTGGTGACGCACCTGCCGGGCGAGATCGCGCTGTGCGGCCTGTCGCCCAGCGTGTCCGCGGCATCGATCGCGCTGATCGGCCTGTTCAACGTGGCGGGCAGTCTGGTCGCCGGCGCGCTGGGACAGCGGATGCGGATGAAGTGGATCCTGGCGGCGATGTACGCCAGCCGCGCGGTGATGATCGCGCTGTACCTGATGGCGCCGCCGACGCCCTTGACGTTCTACGTGTTCGCCGCCGCGCTCGGCTTCACCTGGCTGGCGACGGTGCCGCCAACCGCCGGCCTGGTCGGCAAGCTGTTCGGCCCGCGTTACCTGGGCACGCTGTTCGGACTGACCCTGCTGTCGCACCAGATCGGCGGCTTCTTCGGCGCCTGGCTCGGTGGACTGGCACTGGAGCGCTTCGGCGACTACACATGGATGTGGTACGCCGACATGGCATTGGCGCTGATTGCCGCACTGGCCAACCTGCCGATCAGAGAGTCTTCGCCAAAGGCGCTGCCTGCGGCAGCGTAATGCGAGACTTCGTGGGAGCGACGTAAGTCGCGATGGGCCACCGCGGCCCGTCATCGCGACTTACGTCGCTCCCACATTCAATTCGCCACTCCTCACGCCGCCGCGCAGCGCGCGCACAGTCCATGCACTTCCAGCGTCTGCGCCTGCGGCTGGAAGCCGAGCGCCTTGGCGCGTGCATCGAGTGCGGCGACCACGTCGCGATCCTCCAGCTCCACCGCGCTGTGGCAGCGGTCGCAGATGAGGAACGGCACCGAGTGCTGGGCGCTATTGGGATGGTGGCAGGCGACGAAGGCGTTGACCGATTCGAGTTTGTGCACGAAGCCGTTGGCCATCAGGAAGTCGAGCGCCCGGTACACCGTCGGCGGCGCATCGGCGCCGACGCCCTTGGTGGCGCGTACCCATTCCAGCAGTTCGTAGGCCTTCACCGGCTTGCCGGCTTCGGCGATCAGCTGCAGCACGCGCGCGCGGATCGGCGTCAGCCGCAGACCGCGCTCCTGGCACGCATGTTCCACCGCCGCGACGAACGCCTGCGCGTCGTGGACGTGATGGTGCGGGTCGGTGCAGGCGTGGGCGTTCGACATGGGGCGATCCGGAATCAGGCGGTCGTACTACTCTTGATGAGTGCGGCATCGATGCGTTTCAAGGCTTCGTCACGACCGGCCAGGTAGACGGTCTGCGAAATATCGGGGCTGACCTGCGTGCCGGTGATGGCCACGCGCAGCGGCTGCGCCACCTTGCCCATGCCCAGTTCCAGCGCCGCGGCGGCCTCGTGCAGCGCCGTCGATACGCTTTCGGCACTCCATTCCGCCAGCGCCGCCAGAGACTCGCGAGCTTTCGCCAGCGGGGCCTGGGCCGCCGCGACCAGATGCTTGGCCACGGCCGCATCGTCGTAGGTCGTCAGCGGCTGGTACCAGACCACCGCCTTCTCGGCCATGTCCTTCAGCGTCTGCACGCGGTCACGCAGCGCGACCACCACATCGGCCGGCGCAGGACCTGCGGCGAGATCGACGCCCAGCCTTTCCAACTGGTAGACCAGGTGCGGGGCGATGTCCGTCGGCGCATCGGTCTTGAGGTAATGCTGGTTGACCCAGCCCAGCTTGGCCATGTCCAGGCGCGCTGCCTTGGAGTTCACGTCCTTCACGTCGAACAGGTCGATCAGTTCCTGTCGCGAGAACAGTTCCTGGTCGCCATGCGACCAACCGAGGCGCGCCAGGTAGTTGATCAGCGCATGCGGCAGGTAGCCGGCGTCCTTGTACTGCATCACATCGGCCGCGCCGGTGCGCTTGGACAACTTGGCGCCCTCCTCGTCCAGGATCATCGGCATGTGCGCGAACTTCGGCACCGGCGCGCCTAGCGCTTCGTAGATGTTGATCTGGCGCGGCGTGTTGTTGATGTGGTCGTCGCCGCGGATCACCTCGGTGATGCCCATGTCCCAGTCGTCGACGACCACGGCGAAGTTGTAGGTCGGGTAGCCATCGGGGCGGAAGATCACCATGTCGTCGAGTTCGCTGTTGGCGATCTCGATGCGGCCCTTGATCAGGTCGTCGAAGGCCACCACGCCGTCGAGCGGATTCTTGAAGCGGATGACCCGGTTCGGATCGTCGCGGTGCGGCAGGTTCTGCTCGCGCGCGGCGCCGTTGTAGCGCGGCTTCTCCTGCTTCGCCATGGCGGCTTCGCGCATGGCATCGAGCTCCTCGCGCGTCTCGTAGGCGTAGTAGGCCTTGCCGGCGGCGACGAGCTGCTCGGCGACCTCGCGGTAGCGGTCGACGCGATGGGTCTGGTAGATCGGGCCTTCGTCGTAGTCCAGGCCCAGCCAGGCCATGGCATCGAGGATGGCGTCGATGGCCGCCTGCGTGCTGCGCTCGCGGTCGGTGTCCTCGATGCGCAGGATGAAATCGCCGCCGCGATGGCGCGCTTCCAGCCAGCAGTACAGCGCCGTGCGGGCGCCGCCGATGTGCAGATAGCCGGTGGGACTGGGAGCGAAGCGAGTACGGCAGGTCATGGAGAAGCTCACATGCGGAATCCCGCAATTTTACCCTGCGCGCGACGCATTTCCCCCTTCCCCTTCAAGGGGAAGGCTGGGTGGGGATGGCGTTGCGTCTCGTGAACGATCACACCGACACCATCCCCACCCAGCCCTCCCCTTGAAGGGCAGGGCTTAGAATCCGCCCATGACCACGCTCTTCATCTCCGACCTGCACCTGGACGCCGAACGCCCGGCCGTGACCGAGCTGTTCGGCGCGTTCATGCAGCGGGAAGCCCGCACGGCCGACGCGCTGTACATCCTCGGCGACCTGTTCGAGGCCTGGGTCGGCGACGACGATCCCGCGGACACCGGCGCCTACGTCGCCGCCCGCATCCGCGAGGTGGCCGATGCCGGCGTGCCGGTGTTCTTCATCCGCGGCAACCGGGATTTCCTCCTGGGCGATGCCTTCGCCCTGCGCGCCGGCATGCGCATCCTGCCCGACCCGGCCGTCGTCACGCTATACGGCAAGCCGGCGCTGCTGATGCATGGCGATCTGCTGTGCACCGGCGACACCGCCTACCAGGCCTTCCGCGCGCAGACCCGCAATCCGGCCTGGCAGGCGCAGTTCCTGTCGCAGCCGCTGGCCGCGCGACTTGCGTTCGCGGCGCAGGCGCGTGCCGCCAGTGCGGCCCACCAGGGCGGCATGAAGCAGAACGACAAGGTGCAGTTCGAAACCCTCACCGACGTGACGCCGGCGGCAGTGGACGCGGCGCTGGCGCAGTTCGGTATCGACACCCTGATCCATGGCCACACGCACCGCCCGGCGATCCATGACCTCACCGTCGACGGTCGCGCCTGCCGCCGCATCGTGCTGGGCGACTGGTACGAACAAGGTTCGGTGCTGCGGGTGGAGCCGGATGGGATGGCACTGGACTCGCTCTGAGAAGCGACGCCGAACAGGCCTTGCCCATGGGGGGAGCGACGTAAGTCGCGATGACGGCACCGCGGCAGTTCATCGCGACTTACGTCGCTCCCGTACCAGCCCCACCATCGACGTTATGGCGCTTCCAGCGCCGCCAGCTCATCCTCATCGAAACCCGCCAGCAGGCGCGCCTCGATGTTGAACGGCCCATGCAGGTAACCGCCGGCGTATTCCTTCAGCAGTTCGCGGAAACGCGCGCGTGGTTCGATGCCGCGCTGCGTGCAGTACCAGCGGTACCAGCGCGAACCGGCGGCGACATGCGCGACCTCTTCGCGCAGGATCAGGTCGAGGATCGCCACCGTGGTCGCGTCGCCGAGTTCGCGCAGCTTGACGATCATCCCCGGCGTGACGTCCAGGCCGCGCGCCTCCAGCACGCGCGGCACCAGCGCCATCCGCGCCAGACCGTCGTCGGCCGTCTTCTCGGTCATTTCCCACAGGCCGTTGTGCGCATCGAAGTCGCCGTAGTCATGGCCAAGCTCGCGCAGGCGGTCGCGCAGCAGTACGAAATGGCGCGACTCGTCGTGGGCCACGCCTACCCAGTCCGCGTAGAAGTCGTGCGGTAGCCCACGGAAACGGTAGGCCGCGTCCCAGGCCAGGTCGATGGCGTTGAGTTCGATGTGCGCGATGGCATGGATGAAGGCAGCCCTGCCCTGCACGCTGCCCAGTCCGCGCCGTGGCAGATCGCGCGGATGCACCAGCCTCGGTTGCGGCGGACGACCCGGCATGCGGATGGGCTCCGGCGGGGGTGCGTCCTCGGGGATCGCGAGTTCGCCGCGCGCGAAGGCCTGGGCGTACTGCTGCGTCAGCGCGACCTTCGCATCGACGTCCGCCGCATCCAGGCAGACGCGGGCGGCCTCGAACAGCGTGGTCATGCTCGTAACTGCCGCGTCAGCCGACGCGGCGCTTGCGCTTGGCTTCGTCGGAGCGCGCCTGCTCGATGCGCTCGAAGTAGCCCGGCTCGATGCCGGTGACGTACTTGCCGTCGAAGCACGACGAATCGAAGGCGGTCAGGTTCGGGTTGCCCTCGCGCACGGCGGCTTCCAGATCCTCGAGATCCTGGTAGATCAGCCAGTCGCAGCCCAGCTCGTGCTCGATATCCTCGACACTGCGGTCATGCGCCACCAGTTCGTCGGCGGCCGGCATATCGATGCCGTAGATGTTGGGATGGCGCACCGGCGGCGCGGCGCTGGCCAGGTAGACCTTGCGCGCACCGGCATCGCGGGCCATCTGCACGATCTGCTTGGAGGTGGTGCCGCGCACGATGGAGTCGTCGACCAGCAGCACCACGCGGTTGCGGAACTCCAGGTTGATCGGGTTGAGCTTGCGGCGCACCGATTTCACCCGCTCGCCCTGCCCCGGCATGATGAACGTGCGGCCGACGTAGCGGTTCTTGATGAATCCCTCGCGGTACTTCACGCCCAGCACGTTGGAGATTTCCAGTGCGGCGTCGCGCGAGGTGTCCGGGATGGGGATGATGGTGTCGATGTCGTGGTCGGGACGCAGGCGCAGGATCTTCTCGCCCAGCTTCACGCCCATGCGCATGCGTGCCTTGTGCACCGACACGTTGTCGATCATCGAGTCCGGGCGGGCGAAGTACACGTACTCGAAGATGCACGGCGCGTGCTGCGGCGCATCGGCGACGATCTCGCTGAACAGCTCGCCGCGCGCGGTGATGACGATCGCTTCGCCCGGCTGCACGTCGCGCATGCGCACGAAACCCAGGATGTCGAGCGCGGCGGACTCCGACGCGATGATGTATTCCGTGCCCTCGCCGTGCTCGCGCTTGCCCAGCACCAGCGGACGGATGCCGTGCGGATCGCGGAACGCCACCAGGCCCAGGCCCAGCACCACGCTGACCACGGCATAGCCGCCCTTGACCCGGCGATGCACGCCGGCGACGGCGCGGATGGCGGCCTCCGGGCTCAGCGTGCGCTGCAGGTCAAGCTCGTGCGCGAATACGTTCAGCAGCACTTCGCTGTCCGAATCGGTGTTGATGTTGCGGCGGTCCTGCGCGAACACGTCCTGGCGCAGCGACTCGGTATTGATCAGGTTGCCGTTGTGCGCCAGCGCGATGCCGTATGGCGAATTGACGTAGAACGGCTGTGCCTCGTCCATGCCCTCGGAGCCGGCGGTCGGATAGCGGCAGTGCGCGATGCCCACGCGGCCTTCCAGCACGCTCATGGCCTTGGGACTGAAGACGTCCCGCACCAGCCCGTTGTCCTTGTGCACGCGCAGGCGCGTGCCGTCGGCGGTGGCGATGCCGGCGGCGTCCTGTCCGCGATGCTGGAGGACGGTCAGCCCGTCATAAAGCTGGCCGGCGACATTCTGGTTGCCGACGATTCCGACGATGCCGCACATGGTGGATCTACTCCGGTTTCGACGCGGGCGAGGCGGTCGGTGGGGCGCGCTCCTGCGGTGCGCCGATCTCTTCCAGCGGCAGGGGCAACAGGTTTTGCAGGCGCGCATTATCGCCCGCCGGGCGCCCGTTGCCAAAGTCCAGTTCCTGCACAGTCCATTCCGGCAACCATTGCGACAGCCACTGCGCACCGGGCAGCAGCACCGGCACCACCGACGAGCGATGCCATTCAGGTTCGCTCGGCAGATCGGTGAAGGCGGTCAGCAGCAGCACGATGCAGGCGACGAAGGCACCGCGCGCCAGTCCGAGCGCAAGTCCCAGCGCGCGATCCAGGCCGGACAGGCCGACCGACTTGACCAGGTGGCGGATGGCCCATCCGGTCAGCCCGACGAAGATCATCACCCCGACGAAGCTGAGGACGTAGCCGCCAAGGAGTTCGCTTGCCGACGGCTGGCCATCGCTCGAGAGCAGATGGGCGACGTCGGCACCGTAATGGAACGCCACCCAGCCGGACAGCAGCCAGGCGACCATCGAAGCGAGCGCGCTGATGAAACCGCGCATCAGCCCGAACAGGGTCGACACGCCGACGATGGCCAGCAGAGTCAGGTCGAGTGCGCTCACGTGGCTCGCCCGTGGCGTTCACCCATCGGGCGCGCTGATGCCATCAAGGATGCGGGCGGACCATGCCGTCGACGCCGATCTTCGCGGCCACCTGTGTCTTCAGGCGATCCGCATCGGCACGGTTGGCGACAGGTCCGACGCGCACGCGGCTCAGCGTGCCCTTGTCGGTGCGGACCTGTTCGACGAAGGCGCTGAACCCGGCGCCGCGCGCGCGGTCGCGCAGCGCATTGGCATCGGCTGCATTCGAGAACGCACCCAACTGCACGGCGAAACCGGTGCCGGAGGCGGCCGGCGTGGGCAGTTCGGCAGGCTTGGGAGCGGGCGCGGCCGGCGTCGGGGTGGCCGGCGCGGGTTTCGGGTTCGGCGGCGTGGTGGCCACCGGCTTCGTTGCGGCCGCGGCCGGCTTCGGCGTGGGCTTGGCCGGTTCGGGCGGCAGTGCCTGGGTGGTGACGGCAGGCGAGGCGGGAGCGGCGGTCGCCATCGGGGCAGCAGGGGGGGGCGACGGTGCCGTCGGCGTGGCCGCCGGTGCGTCCAGCGTCACCACCTGCGCATTGACGTCGCTACGGATCTTGATGGCATCCAATCGTGCGGCTTCGGCCTGCGGGCGATCCGGATACGGCCCCACGCGCACGCGGAAGGCCGGCTTGCCGTTGATGGTCGCCGGCTCGACGAACCCGGGCAGCTTGGCCTGCGTCACGCGCGCCAGCACGGCATCGGCATCGGCCTGCGTGGCGTAGGCACCGAAGCTGACGGCGAAGTTGCCGCCCGCCGTCGCCGCAGACTGCAACGCGCCTGCGGCCGGTGCCGGCTCCGCGCCGGGCGCAGCGACCTGGCCCTGCAGACCGACGGCACCGGTGGCGGGGGCATTGCCCGGCGTCACCAGCGGCAATTCACGCGTCTCGAATTCGCCACCTGCGGCCGGCGGCACGTCCAGCGGCACGTCGGACACGCCGCTGTCGGGCGCGGGGCCCTTCACCAGCATCGGCAGGAAGATGACGGCCAGCGCCACCAGCACGACGGCACCGATCAGGCGCTGTTTCAGGGCAGTATCCATCCAGGTCCACGTCAGCTGCGGCGGGAATGCCGCGGCGATTATACGGCGCGCCTCGGCGCGCTCCCCGTCATCGACCTGAATGCAGGACCTGCATCGCATCGGCCACGGTGTGGAACGAGCCGAACACCAGCACGCGGTCTCCGGGTATCGAGGCGGCGAGCGCGGCATGCAGTGCGTCGTCGACGTCGTCATGCAGACGTGGCGCATCCAGCCGGGCATCGCCCAGACGGGCCGCGAGCTGTTGGGCCGTCTGCGAGCGCGGGCCCGACACCAGCCCTGCGAGGAACCACTGCAGGGGCATGCCCGCGAACGCGTCGACCACGCCGTGCACGTCCTTGTCGGCCAGCGCGGCGAACACCACGCGGGTGACGCCCGCGATCGGACGCGCCTGTAGCCACGCCGCCAGTTCGCGCGCCGCCTGCGGGTTGTGGCCGACATCCAGCACCACCTCCACGCCATCGCGCTGGAACGACTGCAAGCGGCCCGGCAGCACCGCCTTGGCCACGCCTTCCGCGAAGGCTGCGTCCGGCACGGGCTCGCCCGGCAAGGCGCGCAGTGCGGCGATGGCGGTCGCCGCATTCGCACGCTGCGAAGGTGCGGACAAGGCGGGCGAAGGCAGTTCCAGTTCGGCGCCGACTTCGCGCCAGCGCCAGCGCTGGCTGTCGATCGGTTCGTGGAAGAAGTCGCTGCCCAGCCGCAATGCATTCGCCCCGATCGCATAGGCATGCCGCAGCACGCTGGACGGCGAATCCACCTCGCCCAGCACCAGCGGCTTCCACGCGCGCGCGATGCCCGCCTTTTCGGCGCCGATGGCTTCGCGGTCATGGCCAAGCCAGTCGGTGTGGTCGATGTCGACCGTGGTGATGACGGCGACATCGGGATCGACGATGTTCACCGCATCCAGTCGCCCGCCCAGCCCGATTTCCAACACGGCCAGATCAAGCCCCGCGCGCTCGAACAGCCACAGCGCGGCCAGCGTGCCGAACTCGAAATAGGTCAGTGGAATGCCGGAGCCCTCCCCTTCAAGGGGAGGGTTGGGTGGGGATGGTGTTGCGTCGTTATCGGAAACACGCGCGCTTCGTTCGATCCTCACCCCAACCCCTCTCTCCCACGGGGACTTCCGTTGGTCGCCGGCGGGAGAGGGGCTCACGCGCGCCGCTTCGACGGCTTCGAACGCTTCGACCAGCGAGGCGTCATCCACGTCCACGCCATCGATGCGCACGCGCTCGTTGTAGTGCAGCAGGTGGGGCGAGGTGTACGCACCCACCTTCCAGCCGGCGGCACGCGCGATGGCCTCGACGAAGGCCACGGTCGAGCCCTTGCCGTTGGTGCCGCCGACCGTGATGACGCGAACGGCGGGCGTGCCCAGCGACAGGCGTGCGGCGACCTCGCGCACGCGTTCCAGGCCCATCTCGATGGACTTCGGGTGCTGCTGTTCGATGTACGACAGCCAGTCATGCAAAGACTTCATGGGACCTCAGGGAGCTTTCGCTACAGGCACCTGGAATGAGCACGATGGACGCTCCCTCTCGCAGTCGCGCGCCCGAATCCCGGCACCCTGCCCGAATCGCACGGGAAAGACTGCCATTGCCTCGATCTTCCGCGACCCTTCGATGCGAGGACAAAAACGCCAGCCCTGCACTGCATGGACCGCTGACTGATCGAGCGCACGGTCACCCGACGAAGCAGCAATGCGCGCGTGATGGGCATTCCCATGCGCATCCACCCGCACCAGCACCCACGCCTCGCCCACCACGCCCTTGACTGCTTGCGCGTCGGGGTAAGCGGGCGCTGGACCGCATCGGTACATCGCGTCATGGAACGCCCCCAGGTCGAGGGCATGACCCATCACGGGGAGCATGGCCGGCAGGCACAGCATCGGCGCCACCAGGACCGCATGACGACGACGCGACGCCATCTACAGCGCCCGATGCTTCGCTTCGCCGAAGAACGGCGTGTGGTGCGCGCAATCGTTGAGACGCACCACTTCGAGCTGATCGACGGAGGGGCCTTCCAGCAGGTTGAGCGTGGTCGGGGCCTGGCGGAAGGTCCATAGCTTGGCGATCGGCAGGCCGAGGATGCGGCACAACAGGACGCGGTTGACCGCGTCGTGCGCCACGATCAGCAGCGTGTCGTCATCACCCAGGCCCTCGGCGGCGCGCGCGAGCCCGCGCCACGAGCGGTCGAGCACCTGGCGCAGCGACTCGCCGCCGGGCATCAGCACAGTATCGGGCTCCTCGCGCCAGGCGAGCAGGCGCGCCGGGTCCTTGTCCTGGATTTCGCTGGCGAGCAGGCCTTCCCATTCGCCATGGGCGATTTCCTGCAGTTCGGGATCGGTGAGCAGCATGTCCGCACGCGCATCGCCCAACGCCAGTTGCGCCGTGCGCTGCGCACGCGACAGCGGCGACGCCACCGCGCGATCGATGCGCACGTCCTTCAACCGCTGGCCCAGCGCTTTCGCCTGGCCTTCACCGACCGGCGAGAGCGGGATATCGATCTGGCCCTGGTAACGGCCTTCGGCGTTCCACGGCGTTTCGCCGTGGCGGGCAAGCAGGATGCGCATGCGTCGGTGTGTCCATTCGGAAAATTCGGTTCGTTTCCTGAAGCCGGAAACGAAGACGGGAGCGGATGATAACCGCTCCCGTCCCGTGTCTGCCGACCGTTGCAGCTGTTACTTGCCGACGCCCATTTCCGTCAGCAGCTGCGGCGCCGGATAGACCTCCTGCATGATCCAGCGCAGGTAACGCCCGTCCACGGCGATCATGCGAGTCATCTTCGGATCGAACACCCAGTTGGAGCTCACCGACTCCCAGTTGCCGTCGAAGGCCAAGCCGATCAGCTTGCCGTGCGCATCCAGCACCGGCGAGCCGGAATTGCCGCCGGTGATGTCCAGGTCCGACAGGTAGTTCACCGGCACCGACCCCAGGCGCTTGTCTTCCAGTCCGCCATAGCGCTTGGCCGCCACCGCGTCGAGCAGCGCCTTCGGCGAGTCGAACGGATCCTCGCCGGTCTCCTTGGCGACCACACCTTCCAGCGTGGTGAACGGCGTGTACTCCACGCCGTCCTTCGGCGCGTAGCCCATCACGTTGCCGAAGGTGATGCGCAGCGACAGGTTGGCGTCCGGATAGACGAACTCGCCCTGGCTCTTCTTGTAGTCCGCCAGTGCCTGCAGGTAGACCGGGCGCGCGGCCAGGTTCTCGCCGGCACGCGTCTTGCGCTCCTGCTCCAGTTGCAGCAGCGTCGGCATCACCGCCACGGCGTACTGGATGGCCGGGTCCTTGCTTGCCTCGAAGGCCTTGCGGTCGGCGGCGAACCACTTCAGACGCTCGTCGGTGCTGCCGAGCTGGGTACCGGCAAGGCGATCCAGCGCACGCTTCACCGCGGCGGCATCGTTGCCGCCCAGCCACGTGTCGACGGCGGCGACACGCTGGTTGGCGGGCAGCGTGATGTACTGGTTCAACCAGTACTCCTGCAGCTGACGATCCATCGCCGCCACGTAGCGACGCTCGAGCTGCTTCTGCGCGCCCTCGATGGCGGGCAGGTCGCGCTCCTGGTAACCGGATTCGCGTTCGGCATTCGGCTTCTCGCGCTCGATCGCCAGGCGGTACAGCTGCGTGGCCGAGCCCACCATCGCGGTGTTGTTGAACATCGCCAGGGTCAGGTCGCGCTCGCGCGTGGTCTTGTTCTGTTCGAGCAGCGCCAGCAGCTTGGCGTGGGCGTCCAGCGCCGGCTGGCCCTTGGCGCCCTGCCCCTTCAACCATGCCAGCACGGCAGCTTCCTCGCGCTGCTTCTGGCCTGCGGCGTCGATGCGCTTGAAGCCCTCCAGCTGCCCGTCGTAGTTCTTGCTGGTGTTGTTCCAACTCGCCATGGTCGCGGCGTACTTCACCTGGATGTCGGCGTTCTTCTTGCCGGCCTCCTGCACCATCGCGATCTGCTGCTTGTAGTGGCGTGCGATGGTCGGATACGTCCACGCGGCGGTGTTGTCGAATTCGGCCGCCAGCGCATAGCGGTTGGTCGAGCCCGGGTAGCCGGCGACCATCACGAAATCACCCTCGCCCAGCGGCTTGTCGGCGAACTGCAGCCAGTGCTTGGGCCGGTACGGCACGTTGTCCTTCGAGAAGGCGGCCGGCTTGCCGTCCTTGCCGACGTACGCGCGGTAGAACGCGAAATCGCCGGTGTGGCGCGGCCACATCCAGTTGTCGATGTCGCCACCGTACTTGCCCACGCTGCCCGGCGGGGCGTACGCCAGGCGCACGTCCTTGATCTCCAGGTTCTTGAACAGGCGGTAGGTGTTGCCGCCGGAGAAGCTGTAGAGGCGGCAGCGGAAGCCCGCATCGGCCTCGCAGTCGGCGATCAGCTTCTTCTCGAAGGCCTCCAGTGCCTTCGTGCGCGCGAGTGGGTCATTGCCGGCCGAGGCGATGGCCGCCTGCGCGTCCTTGGTGACGTCGGTGATCTCGTCCAGCACGAACACGCGCGCATTCGGCCCGGCACTGACTTCATCGGTCGTGGCCGGCGCGTTGAAGCCGTTCTTGATGAGGTTGTTCTCGGCGGTCGAATTCAGCTGGATCGCCCCGTAGGCGCAGTGATGGTTGGTGACCACCAGGCCGTTCGGCGAGACGAAGCTGGCCGTGCAGCCGCCCAGCGCCACCACCGCGCCCATCGGGTTGCCGGTCAGGTCCGACAGCTGCTGCGGCGACAGTTTCAGGCCGGCCTTCTTCAGCGGTCCGGCGATTTCGGGAAGCTGTTGCGGCACCCACATGCCCTCGCCGGCATGAGCGATCTGGGCGGCGAGCAGGGACAACGGAACCGCGATGGCGGCGGCGAGCAGGTTCGGACGCATGGAAACCCCGGGACTGGCAGGAAAGTTCCGATTGTAATGAACCCGTCATCCGGGCCACCCATGACTTATGTCCTACCCGACCGCGCCCGGACCGTCGCGGGAGCTCGCCACAGGGGGCCATGGGGCAGGGGCGTATAATCCGCGCCCTCATTCCCTGGATTCACGCCCGATGGCACAGACGATGAAGGCGCTGGTGAAGCGCGAGGCCGGCAAAGGCATCTGGATGGAGGAACTGCCCGTCCCGCAGCCCGGCCCCAACGAGGTGCTGGTCAAGCTGGAGAAAACCGCCATCTGCGGCACCGACCTGCACATCTACCTGTGGGACGAGTGGAGCCAGCGCACCATCACGCCCGGTCTGACCATCGGCCACGAGTTCGTCGGCCGCATCGCCCAGTTGGGCTCGGCGGTGACCGGTTACGACGTGGGCCAGCGCGTTTCCGCCGAAGGCCATATCGTTTGCGGCCATTGCCGCAACTGCCGTGGCGGTCGCCAGCACCTGTGCCCCAATACCGTGGGCATCGGCGTGAACCGCAACGGCGCCTTCGCCGAGTACATGGTGATGCCGGCCAGCAACCTGTGGCCGATCCCGGACCAGATCCCGTCCGAACTGGCCGCGTTCTTCGACCCGTACGGCAATGCGACGCACTGCGCCCTGGAGTTCGATGTGGTCGGCGAGGACGTGCTGATCACCGGCGCCGGCCCCATCGGCATCATCGCCGCCGGCATCTGCAAGCACATCGGTGCGCGGAACGTGGTGGTCACCGACGTCAACGACTTCCGCCTGAAGCTGGCCGCCGACATGGGCGCCACCCGCGTGGTCAACGTGGCCAACACGTCGCTGAAGGACGTGATGGCCGACCTGCACATGGAAGGTTTCGACGTGGGCCTGGAAATGAGCGGCAACCCGCGCGCGTTCAACGACATGCTCGACTGCATGTACCACGGCGGCAAGATCGCGATGCTCGGCATCATGCCCAGGGGCGCCGGCTGCGACTGGGACAAGATCATCTTCAAGGGTCTCACCGTGCAGGGCATCTACGGCCGCAAGATGTACGAGACCTGGTACAAGATGACGCAACTGGTGCTGGGCGGTTTCCCGCTGGGCAAGGTACTGACCCACCAGCTGCCGATCGACGACTTCCAGAAGGGCTTCGACCTGATGGAACAGGGCAAGGCCGGCAAGGTGGTGTTGAGCTGGAACTGAGGCCGCCGACCGTTGGGTGAAACAGAAAGGGCGCCTTGCGGCGCCCTTTTTGCTTTTCTTGCGGAAACGGGTCGATCAGTTGCCGACGCTGAGCGAGAACACCACGCGGTCCTCGGCCCAGTTGCCGAAATTCGTCTCACCGTGGCTGTCGGTACCGACATAACCGAGGGAGGCCGTCACCGCGCCGAACGACTTGCTGAACGTGACGCCGTAGTCGGTGTAGTCGTCGTACGCCAGCTTCTCGCTGATGGTGGTGTGGCCCACGTTGAGCGCCACGGAGAAATCCCTCGGCAGGTCGTACGACGCACCCAACGCGTAATAGAAGCTCTCTTCGTCCAGCCCGAAGAAATCGTCCGTGTAGGCGACCGTGGCGCTGTAGTTGTCGAAGAACGAGGTCTTGGTGATCAGTTCGACGAAGTTGCCGCCGGCCGCATCCGGATAGGTGTAGCGATTGAGCATCACGTCGAAGTTGACCTGCTCGCTCAGGTCGACGTTGTAGCCGACGAAGTAGTCGACTTCGAAATCCGGCTTGTTGGTACCGAAGTCGACACCCGATCCCCAGATGCCCGCGTACAAGCCAATGGGCGAGGTGTAGGTGATGCCGGCCTGTGCGGTGGGATCCTCGTCGCTCTGCGACACGCCGCGGAACACGTAATCGGACGTGGCGGTCAATGACCAGCTGATGGGGGACTCTTCTTCCTCGGCGTCCTGCGCGAAGGCGGACATGGGCAGGGCCAGCAGCAGGGCGGTGGCGAGGGCGGTGGCGAGTTTGACGGGCTTCATCCGGAGTCTCCTGATCGATGGGCGGACGGGGCGGCGGCCGTGATCCGGTAGCGGACCGTAATCACAGCTTCACGGTTTTTTAACTGCAGCCCGATAGTGCGCCGCACCAATCGCTGGCGTCAAGTGCTGGATGAAACCTCCGGAAATTGGTTTCTTTTTCAATCAATTCAGCGGCTTATGCCGCATCATGCTGGTGCCGGCGCACCGTTGCGGGGAAACCATCCGAACCGTTTTGGTGCCAAGCGTACCGGCTGTCCGGGTAGCGTCGCGGGCCCCTCGCGGTCGGCGGGGAGGTCCACGTCGACCTCTGCCCCACTGTCCGCCAGCCGGGCGCGCAACCGCAGGCGCGGCCCCGTCCGCTGCGCATCGATGATCGTGGCCGGCCACGCGGGCAGACCCGACGCGTCCACCAGATGCAGATCCTCGGGCCGCACGTAGACCTCCGCCTCGCCATCGCCCGCGTCGCCACGCGGCTGCAAGGGCAGGCCCGCGACATGCAGCGCCCCGGCTTCCCACCGGCCGGGCACCCGGTTCACCGCGCCCACGAACGAATAGACGAACGGTGATGCGGGCGCATCGTAGGCATCGGCGGGACTGGCCAGCTGCTCGATGCGTCCGCGGTTGAGGATGGCCACGCGGTCGGCGAGTTCCAGCGCTTCTTCCTGGTCGTGGGTGACGAAGACCGTGGTCAGGCCGGTACGGTCGTGCAACTCGCGCAGCCAGCGGCGCAGGTCGCGGCGTACCTGCGCGTCGAGCGCGCCGAAGGGTTCGTCCAGCAGCAGCACGCGCGGCTCGATGGCCAGGGCGCGTGCCAGCGCCACGCGCTGGCGCTGGCCGCCGGACAGTTGCGCCGGATAGCGCGCACCGAAGCCCTCCAGCTGCACCAGCGAAAGCAGTTCCGTCACGCGTGCACGGATCGTCGCATCGGGCACGCGATCGCGGCCCCTGCGTACACGCAGGCCGAAGGCGATGTTCTCCTCCACCGTCAGATGGCGGAACAACGCATAGTGCTGGAACACGAAACCGGCGCGCCGCGCTTGCACGCTGAGGCGGGTCGCGTCCTCGCCATCGAACAGCACGCGTCCGCGGTCGGCATGTTCCAGGCCGGCGATCACGCGCAGCAGCGTGGTCTTGCCCGAGCCCGAGGGCCCTAGCAGGGCCATCAGTTCGCCCTGGCGGATCTCCAGCGAAACGTCATCCAGCGCCGCGAAGTCGCCAAACCGCTTGCCGAGATGTTCAATCCTGATCGTCATGTCCTGCACTCCTGCTTGTTCTTTTTTCGCCACGGATAAGGGCAAAAGGACCGGATGAAAACGATGTGGCTCCCTCTCCGGTACGCTTCCTGGCATCTTCGCCTTATCCGCTTCTTTCGCTCTGATCCGTGTCGAAAAATCTTGTCGCCTCAGTGCCGATGGTTGGCGGCCAGCGCTTCACCGTGGCGCCATTCCAGCCAGGTCTTCAGCACCAGCGTGACCAGCGCGGTCAGCGCCAGCAGCGAAGCCGCCGCGAAGGCCGCGCTGTACGCGTACTCGTTGTAGAGGATCTCCACGTGCAACGGCAGCGTGTTGGTGCGGCCGCGGATGTGGCCCGACACCACCGACACTGCGCCGAACTCGCCGAGTGCGCGCGCACTGCACAGCAGTACACCGTACAGCAGCGCCCAGCGGATGTTCGGCAGCGTCACCCGCCAGAACGTCTGCCAGCCGCTGGCGCCCAGACTGAGCGCTGCCAGCTCCTCGTCCGTCCCCTGCTGCTCCATCAGCGGCATCAACTCGCGCGCGATGAACGGGAAGGTCACGAAGATCGTCGCCAGCACGATGCCCGGCAGCGCGAAGATGATCTTAGGCAACTGCAGGTGCAGATCACCCAGCAGTGGCAAGGTGAGATGCCAGCCTTCGTCGATCAGCGAGTACGCCCAGCCCTGCGCGCCGAAGATCAGCACGTAGATCAGGCCCGCCACCACCGGCGACACTGCGAACGGCAGGTCGATCAGCGTGACCAGCCAGCGCTTGCCGCGGAACGTGTGCTTGCTGACCGCCCACGCCGCCGCCACGCCGAAGACGAGGTTGAGCGGCACGACGATCGCGGTCACCAGCAACGTCAGCTGCACCGCCGCCAGCGCGTCCGTTTCGCTCACCGCGGCCACGAACGCCGTCCAGCCGCCACGCAGCGCTTCGACGAACACCAGCGCCAGCGGCAGCAGGAGGAACGACAGCAGGAAGCCCAGCGCACCCAGCACCAACAGCACCTGTACCCAGACGGGTTCGGTGGTGGCGGCATGCCGGCGGACGGGACGGACGGGCGCTTCCACGGCGGACGACTCCGGAGGAATGGCGATGACGGCGGAGATAGCGTCGCCCATGTTAGCCCCCCGCCCGCTTGCCGGTGCGCTGCAATCGCGCCTGCAGGGTGTTGATCAGCAGCAGCAGCGCGAACGACAGCAGCAGCATCGCCGCCGCGATCGCCGTGGCGCCTTCGTAATCGAATTCCTCCAGCTTGATCGTGATCAGCAGCGGCGCGATCTCGGACACGCCCGGCAGGTTGCCGGCGATGAAGATCACCGACCCGTACTCGCCCACGCCGCGCGCAAAGGCCAGCGCGAAGCCGGCCAGCACCGCCGGCCATAGCGTCGGCAGCACGACATGGCGCACGGTCTGCCATCGGCTCGCGCCGAGCGTCGCGGCCGCTTCTTCCAGTTCGCTCTCGATCTCCGCCAGCACGGGCTGGACCACGCGCACCACGAACGGCAGGCCGATGAACACCAGCGCCACGGTGATGCCGAGCGGCGTGTACGCAACCTTGATGCCGGCCGTTTCAAGCCATTGCCCGATCCAGCCAGTCGGTCCGTACAGCGCCGTCAACGCGATACCGGCCACGGCCGTGGGCAAGGCGAACGGCAGGTCGATCATCGCGTCGAACACGCGCTTGCCCGGGAAGCGGTAACGCACGAACACCCACGCCACCAATGTGCCCATCACGGCATTGAACGCGGCGGCGGCAAGCGCGGTACCGAAGCTGATCCGCAGCGCCGCCAGCACGCGCGGCTCGCTCCAGATAGCCCAGATGCCGGCCAGCCCCAGTCCACTGGCCTTGACGAAGACGCCGACCAGCGGAATCAACACGATCAGTCCCAGCCAGGCCAGCGTATAGCCCAGGCTGAGGCCGAAACCGGGAAGGACGCGTCTTGCACGCGTCCTTCCCGCCCACGGTTGCACTGCCGCCACCTTACTTCGCCTGGATCTGATCGAACACGCCGCCGTCGGCGAAGTGCGTGGCCTGCGCCTTTGCCCACGAACCGAAGATGCCGTCGATCGTCACCAGTTCCAGCTTGGGAAAGCGCGCGATGTCTTCCGCCGCCGCGTGTTGCGGATAGCGCGGGCGGTAGTAGTGCTTGGCCGCCAAGCGCTGGCCTGTCGGTGAGTACAGGTACTTCAGGTAGGCCTGCGCCGCCTCGCGCGTGCCGTGCTTGTCCACGTTGCGGTCCACCAGCGCCACCGGCGGCTCGGCCAGGATCGACAGCGAGGGCACCACGATGTCGAACTTGTCCGGTCCCAGTTCCTCGATCGACAGGAAGGCCTCGTTCTCCCACGCCAGCAGCACGTCGCCGATGCCACGCTGGACGAACGTCGTGGTCGAGCCGCGCGCCCCCGTATCGAGCACCGGCACGTTGCGGAACAGTCCACGCACGAAGTTGCGCGTCTTCGCCTCGTCGCCCTTGAAGATCTTCAGGCCATAGGCCCAGGCCGCCAGATAGTTCCAGCGCGCGCCGCCCGAGGTCTTGGGATTCGGCGTGATGACCGAGATGCCCGGCTTCACCAGATCGTGCCAGTCGCGGATTTTCTTCGGATTGCCCTTGCGCACCAGGAAGACGATGGTCGAGGTGTACGGCGCGCTGTTCTCCGGCAGGCGCGACTGCCAGTTGGCCGGGAACAGCTTGGCGCGCTGGGCGATCGAATCGACATCGTAGGCCAGCGCAAGCGTCACCACATCGGCTTCCAGGCCATCGATGACCGAGCGCGCCTGCTTGCCGGAACCGCCGTGCGAGGTTTCGATGCTGGCCTTCTGCCCCTTGGTCTTCTGCCAATCGGCGGCGAACGCGGCATTGAACTCGCGGTAGAACTCGCGTGTCGGATCGTACGACACGTTGAGCAGCTTGATGTCCTTGGCGCCCGCGGCCGTGGCCAAGGTCAGGCCGAAGGCGAGAAGTGTGTTGCGGATGTGACGTCGGATAGTGGGTTTCATCGCTTGTCTCCGGGAATCAGAAGGCGACCTGCAGTCGCGAGAACACGGCCTTTTCGTCTTCGCGATCCGCGCCGGCGGCGGCACCGCCCTCGAACTGCGTGTCGAGGTAGTTGACGACCAGCTTCAGGTTGCTGGTGAGGTACCAGTTGACGCCCAGCGTCCAGGCCTTGGCGCGCCGCGCGGCGACCACCGGATCGGCGAACAGCGGGAAGGCATCGTCGTCGATTTCCAGTTCGCCGTACCGCCCCACCAGTTCCCACGCACCCCAGCCACTGCCGGGACTGAACGGCTTCGACGGCTTCACCACGCCGCGGTAGCTGGCATCTTCGCCGGTCAGCACCCAGCTCGCCGTCGCCTGCCAGGCGGTGTTCTCGAGATCTGCCCGCGTGCCTGCCGCGGCGCCGCTGGTGATCAACAGTTCCTGCTTCGACGCGATGTATTCGGCCAGCAGGCCGAACCGGCCGCGATACAGATAGCCCTGCGGCGAAATGCGGCTGTGTTCGCCATCGGCCGCCACCGCCGTGCGGTAGTTGAAGAACTGCGCCTGGCCTTGGGTGCGATAGCGCGGCAGGAAATTGTTGCCCGTTCCCTGCTTGTCGCCGAGGCTGCCGGCGATGCCGAAGCCGAGCCCCGACCACGAACTGCTGGTGTTCTTGAAGGGCTCGAAAAACAGGCGACCGGCGTATTCGAACTCGTCGTCCGGATTGGTGGTCGCAGCGTCGCGTCCGTCCGGTGCGCCGTTGTAGACGCCCGCCACATAACTGACGCGCCCCTCCGCGAATTCGCCCTGCGCCTGCACGCCAAGGTCGCGGTTGGGCGCCAGTTCGGTGGGGAAGCTGCGCTCGATCAGTCCGATCGCACTGCCGGATTGCAAGCGTTCCAGGCCGATGGGGCCCTTGACCTTGCCGGCGCGCAGGGTGAAGGCCGGGTCCAGCTTCACATCGACGTAGGCGTCGACGATCGTCGCGCTGTCGCCGGCGAACTCGGGTGTCAGCCGGAACGCCACCAGCTTGCCCAGCGATCCCTCGATGGTCGGGCGGATGCGACGGAACAGGAACGTGTCGTTCTGTGGCACCGCGTCGTCGTCCAGGAAGAAGCGTGCGTCGCCCTGCACCAGGCCGCGCAGCCTGAATTCGAAGTCGCCGTTCCCGGACTTGAGCGAGGCGCCCTTGTCGTTCACTGCGATGACAGGAGCGTCCTTGGCCTTGGCGGCGGCTTCTTCCTGCTGCAGTTCGAGGCGACGCTCGAGGATGCGCAGGCGCTGGTCCAGATCACCCAGGGTCGCCGGGCCCGATTCGTCCTCCGCGGCCACGGCGGTCGGCGCGTCGCCGACACGGCGTTCCAGGGCTTCCAGTCGCTGCAGCAGTTCTTGCACGGTGGGCTGGCTCTGCGCGGACACGGGGAGCGCCAGCGAACAGGCCAGTGCGCCCAGGATGGCGACGCCGCTGCCTTTTCGCTTGCGTAAGTCCGAGTGTCTCCGCATGACCGCTTTTCCCCGCGTGAAGACCCGTGATGGGCCGGAGAGGCGATGCTGCGGGCGCACATCCGGGCAGGGAAATGACGAAACGGGGGGCGCTTATGCCGTACGTGCATGACGTGGCCGGGCGCCGCGCGGGCGACGGGTAGAATGGTGGCTCTCCCGCCCATCTTCCCGCCATGTCCAACGCGCTGACCGCCCACTACGCCACCACCCTCGACGAGATCCGCGCCCAGGGCCTGTTCAAGGCCGAGCGCATCATCACCAGCCCGCAGGCGGCGGAGATCACCTTGGCCGACGGGCGGACGGTGCTGAACTTCTGCGCCAACAACTACCTGGGGCTGGCCGATCATCCGGACATCATCCAGGCCGCGAAGGACGCCCTGGATACGCATGGCTTCGGCATGGCGTCGGTGCGCTTCATCTGCGGCACGCAGGATCTGCACAAGCAACTGGAGAAGACGATCGCCGAGTTCTTCGGCACCGAGGACACCATCCTCTACGCCGCCTGCTTCGATGCGAATGGCGGCCTGTTCGAGCCGTTGCTGGGCGAGGACGACGCGATCATCTCCGACGCACTGAACCACGCCTCCATCATCGACGGCGTGCGCCTGTGCAAGGCCAAGCGCTTCCGCTATGCCAACTGCGACATGGCGGATCTGGAAGCGCAGTTGCAGGCGGCCGATGCCGCCGGCTGCAAGACCAAACTCATCACCACCGACGGCGTGTTCTCGATGGACGGCTTCATCGCCCCGCTGGACGAGATCACCGCGCTGGCGAAGAAGTACGACGCGCTGGTGCACATCGACGAATGCCACGCCACCGGCTTCCTCGGCGCGACGGGCCGTGGCTCGGCCGAGGTGAAGGGCGTGCTGGACCGGATCGACATCGTCACCGGCACGCTGGGCAAGGCGATGGGCGGCGCGCTGGGTGGCTTCACCACGGCGCGGAAGGAAGTGATCGAACTGCTGCGCCAGCGTTCGCGCCCTTACCTGTTTTCCAACTCGCTGCCGCCGCATGTGGTGGCCGCCGGCATCACGGCGTTCGAGATGCTCGATGCCGCCGGCGACCTGCGCGAGACGCTGGCCGCCAACACCGCCTACTTCCGCGAAAAGATGACCGCCGCCGGTTTCGACATCAAGCCGGGCGTGCACCCGATCAGCCCGGTGATGCTGTACGACGCACCGCTGGCGCAGCGCTTCGCCGAACGCCTGCTGGAGGAAGGCATCTATGCGATCGGCTTCTTCTTCCCGGTGGTGCCGAAGGGACAGGCGCGCATCCGTACGCAGATCAGCGCCGCGCACACGCGCGACCACCTGGACCGCGCCATCGATGCCTTCATCCGCATCGGCCGCGAACTGGGCGTGCTGAAGGTCTGATCGAGGGAGCGGCGCGCCCGCGCGTCAGCGCGCGCGCCTGGCGGCGCTGGCCGTCGTCTTCGGCTTGGCCGGCGCGCCCTTGGCCACGCGGATGCCGCGGGCCTTCATCCACGCATCGAATTCCTCGGCCGTCATGCTGCGGCCGTTCTGCTGCATGTCGAAGCGATGTCCGTGCGGACCGGCCTTGACCGTGACGATCTGGTCGGGAGCCGTCTTCTTCGTGGCGGTGGCCGGCGATGTCGAGGCGCAGCCTGAGGACAGGCCGAAAGCGAGCAGCAAGGCGCCGCACAGCGGCAAGCGCGAGGTCGAACGGTACATGGCGATTTCCCCAAGGTCGGCGTGAGCGAGTGTAGGCAGCTGCCTGGCCGCGAACCCGGACCGCCGTCGCGCAATCAGCGCCCGGCGGTCGGCGCGAGCGCGTCGCGCTCATGCGGCTCCAGCCTGCGCCAGGCGCCCTTGGCCAGTTCGCCCAGCGCCAGCGATCCCACCGCGACGCGCACCAGCCGCAGCACGCCGACATCGAACGCGGCCAGCAGGCGACGGATCTGCCGGTTGCGCCCTTCCTCCAGCACGATCTCCAGCCAGGCATTGCGCTCGCCGCTGCGCAGCACGCGAACGTCACGGGCGGACAGATGCTCGCCATCGACGTCCACGCCGGTTTTCAGGCCTTGCAGCAGCAGGTCGTCCGGCAGTCTGTCGACCTGCACGTGGTACGTCTTGTCCGGGCCCGTCGCGGGATCGGTGATGCGCGCGGCCCATTCGGGGTCGTTGGTGAACAGCAGCAGGCCTTCGCTGGCCTTGTCGAGCCGGCCCACCGGCGCGACCCACGGCAATCCCGCGCCGTCCAGGCACCGGTAGACGGTGTCGCGCCCCTGCTCGTCGCGCGCCGTGGTGACCAGGCCACGCGGCTTGTTGAGCATCAGGTAGCAGCGCTCCGGCAAGGCGTTGGCCACGCCGTCCACCCGAATCACCGCGCGACCGGCGACCACGGGGAACTCGGGATCGCGCACGATCCGCCCATCGACGGACACCCGGCCTTCGATGATCCAGCGCGCAGCTTGCGTGCGCGAGCACACGCCCTGCTTGGACAGCACGCGGGCCAGCCCATGCCGTGTCCCCTGCTCCGCCGGCACACGGGGACGCGCGCTACGCGAAGCGTCGCGGGAAGGGGGTCTGCGCGAGGTCATGACGGAGCCGACAGGAAAACGGCCGGGTGACCGGCCGTTCGTGGATCAGTTCTTCTTGGCGGGCTCGGCGGGTGCCGGAGCGGGCGCTGCCGCCGGTGCGCCGGGCGCCTTCACCACGCGCACGCCGCGCGACTTCATCCACGCATCGAATTCATCGGCGGTCATGCGCTTGCCGTTCTGGCTCATGTCGAACCGCCACGGCGTGTTGTCGTGCGCCGTCTTCGGCTGGTATGCCGCGGAACTGCCGGTGGCAGCGGTGGCCGACGGCGCGGCGGGCAGGGCCTTGGCGACGTTGCGGCAGCCCTCGATGCGCAGGCGCATCAGCACGCGATCGACCGATTGCGACTCATCGAACCCATGCGATGCCAGCACGCCCGACGGCGCGCCCAACTGCGTGGCGGCGGCAGTGAACTCGGGTGCGACCGGTGCGATCACCGTGGCCGGCGTCTTCAGCGGCGCCGGCACCAGGCTGCCGCTGCAATCGGGCGCCGCGTGGGCGGCGGGAATCGCGGCGATGCACAGCACACTGGCGAGGACATGACGGCGCATCGGCACAACTCCTGGAGGTTTCCTGCGGGACGTGCCCGGAGTGTAGGCAGCGTCTCATGGCATGGCAAGAAATAGGGTGCCGCGCCATGCATCAATGCAGAAAGACGGAAGCACGGTCACGCAAATGCCGCGTACCGTGCCGGAAAAAACGAAGCCCGGCGCAAGGCCGGGCTTCGGGTGTTGCAGGAAGAGCGTCCGATCAGTTCTGGACGTTCAGTTCCGTACGACGGTTACGCTCGCTCTTGCAGCCCGGCAGGGTCTGCGCGGTCGGCTCCAGCGGACGGCTCTCGCCGTAACCGATCGGGCCCACCAGACGCGAGGCGCTGACACCGTTGCTGGTCAGGTAGTCGTACACGGTCTGCGAACGACGCTGCGACAGCGACTGGTTGTAGGCGTCCGCACCGCACAGGTCGGTGTGGCCGGCCACTTCGACGCGCAGGTCGGGGTAGCGCTTCAGGATCTCGGCGGCTTCGCTCAGGATGGCGATCGCGTCGGGACGCAGGGTCGACTTGTCGAAGTCGAAGTTCACGCCCTTCAGGTCGATCGAAACCTGCACCGGGCAGCCGTCCGGACCGATGGTCTGGCCAGCCTGCGAACCGGGGCACTTGTCATCGCAGTTGTTGACGCCGTCACCGTCGTCATCCAGGTCCGCGCAGCTCGGCGCAGCCGGCGGGGCCGGCGGAGCAGCGGCTTCGGCC
Source organism: Pseudoxanthomonas sp. Root65 (assembly GCF_001427635.1). Lineage (NCBI taxonomy): Bacteria > Pseudomonadati > Pseudomonadota > Gammaproteobacteria > Lysobacterales > Lysobacteraceae > Pseudoxanthomonas > Pseudoxanthomonas sp. Root65. The sequence continues at coordinate 53,313 of NZ_LMHA01000002.1, read as the reverse complement.
TTCGGACCCAGCGGGATCACGACGCCGACCGAGGCGAGCACGTCGCCGAACCAGTCTTCCTGCGGAGCCGCAGCGCTCTGGTCGTCGAAGTCGGCGCGGTAGGCCAGCTCGGCACGCACGCCGACGCGGTTGTCGAGCGTGGTCTGCAGGCCGACGCCCAGCTTGGCGGCGAGGTTGTTGTCACGACGCTGGTTGGAGGCGTTGATCAGCGACTCTTCTTCCGAACGCTGCATGCCCAGGCCCGCCACGATGTACGGGTTCCAGCCGCGGCCTTCCTGGATGAAGTGGCGACGCAGGTCCAGCGAAACGCCGTACTGGCTCCACAGGGCATCCTGGTTGTCTTCGAACTTCGGGTTCTGGTAGTTCAGTTCACCGTCCAGCGACCAGTTCGGGCTGATGAACTTGCCCAGGCCCAGACCCAGGAAAGGGGCGTTGCGCGTGGTGCGGTCATCGTCCTGCAGGTTGAAACCGGCCGAACCGGTGAGGTACCAGCGGTCATCGAACTCCTGCGCCATCGCGTGGTTTGCGAGGCTCAGGCCGCCCAACAGCGCGGCGCAGAGAATCTTCTTGTTCATTTGCAGCTCCTTTCCTTGTAGAAGTTCAGTAGTTAGAGAAACCGAAGCACTTCACTTGCGGCGTTTCTAGTTGTTATTCGAGGCGACAGGCATCCGTCGCCTTGCTGAACAGATTATGCGGGGGTACGTGAAGACTGTGTTAACGGTACCATAACAAGTCGGGCAAGGTTAACACTCCTGAAGGGAACTGGCACAAATCTTCACATTCGGCGGGGACCCTGCGCGACCGATAGTCGGACCGCGCCAAGTCCCCTGCGGCGAGACGGACTGGTGCAGGGACGTGCCTTGGTAATCCGTGCACGAGGACGGATCCTCGCGACATGACCGCCCCCGACCTCGCCCCGATCCTTCCCAGCCTGTTCCTGTCGCACGGCTCGCCGATGCTGGCAGTGGACGATTCGCCCACCGGCCGCTTCCTGGACCTGCTGGGAGAACGGCTGTCGCGACCGCGCGCCATCGTGGTGGCCTCCGCGCACTTCGTCCACGCCCGCCCGACCGTGACCGCGGCCCCTGCGCCGGAGACGATCCACGACTTCGGCGGCTTCCCGGACGCGCTGTACCGGATCACGTATCCGGCGGTGGGCGCGCCCGCGCTCGCCCACGACATCGCCGGACGCCTGACGGCCGCCGCCTTCGAAGCGCGCGAGGATGCGCAGCACGGCCTCGACCACGGTGTCTGGGTGCCGCTGCGGCGTATGTATCCGGCCGCCGACATTCCGGTGGTGGCGCTGTCCGTGAATCCTGCCCAGAGCGCCGCCTGGCATTACCGCCTGGGGCTGGCATTGGCCCCGCTGCGCAAGGAAGGCGTGCTCGTCGTGGGGTCCGGTGGCTTCTCGCACAATCTTCGTGCGCTGGACTGGCAGCGTGGGCAGGCATCGGCATATCCCTGGGTGACGGCCTTCACCGATCCGCTGCGCGCGGCCCTGCTGGCCGGCGATCTGGCCACCGCGCTCGAATGGAACGCGCTGCCGTACGCGCAGCAGAACCATCCCACTCCCGAACACCTGTATCCGCTCTACGTCGCGCTGGGTGCCGGTGGCGGGGGCGCCCGGGGACGGCTGCTTCATCGCGATGTCGAGATGGGCGGGCTGGCGCTGGACGCGTTCGCCTTCGACACCGACTGACTACGCCGACAGTCCGCGCTCCCACGGCGGGTGCTCGCCGAACGCGTTCGACAACACATCCACGAAGGCACGCACTCGTGGCGGCACCAGCCGGCGTTGCGGCATCACGGCGCTGATCGCGGTCGTGGGCAGCGGAAAGTCGGGCAGCACGACCTTCAGGCGCCCCGCACGCAGATCGTCCGCGACATGCCATAGCGAGTGCACCACGATCCCCTGCCCGGCCAGCGAGGCATCGCGCAGCACTTCGCCGAAGTTGCTCTCGAAGCGCCCCTGCACGCGCACCGCCACCTCATCGCCGTCCGGCGTGCCCAGCCGCCACACGTCCTGACGCCCGCCCGTGCCGAACAGCAGCAGGCAGTCGTGGTCGGCGAGTTGCGCCGGCGTTTCCGGCGTTCCACGTCTATCCAGGTACTCCGGCGAAGCGCACAGCACCCTGCGGTTGGGGGCGATCCGCCGCGCGACCATGCGCGAGTCGTCGAGTGCGCCGATGCGGATGGCAAGGTCGAAGCCCTCGCTGACCAGGTCCACCACGTTGTCGCTCAGATGCACGCTCAGGCGGACCTTGGGGTGGCGGGCGAGAAAATCGGGCAGCAGCGGCGAGACGTACTGGCGCCCGAACGAGGCCGACATGGTCACCCGCAGCGTGCCGGCGACGTCGCTGGCCGCTTCGCGCAGGCCGCTGCCCAGCGACTCCAGTTCCTCCACCAGCACCCGCCCCTGCTGCGCCAGCGCCAGTCCTTCGGGCGTGGGGTGGAGGCGGCGCGTGGTCCGATGCAGCAAGCGCACGCCCAGATCCTTCTCCAGCCGCTTCAGGCGCTGGCTGGCGACCGCCACCGACAGGTCCAGGCTGTGGGCGGCAGCCGTGATGGAGCCAAGGTCCAGCACGCGCAGGAACAGGGTGAGGTCGCCGACACGGTCCATTTTCAATAATCCATTGAAAGTGATTCGTCATCTTCTCGGTTTTATACCGTCAGGGAAAGCGTCACCCTGCACGCCTCCCCGGAATGACCACCCTCCATGTCTCCCATCCCCTCCCCCGCGCCACGCATGCCGCTGGGCCTGTACGCGCTGACCGCCGGTGCGTTCGGCATCGGCACCACCGAGTTCGTCATCATGGGGCTGCTGATGCAGATCGCCGCCGACCTGCAGGTTTCGATCGCCGCCGCAGGCCTGCTGATTTCCGGCTATGCGCTGGGGGTTTTCGTTGGCGCGCCGCTGCTGACGGCGGCGACCAGCCGGATGCCACGCAAGGCGGTGCTGGTGGCGCTGATGATCGTGTTCACCCTGGGCAATCTGGCCTGCGCGCTGGCGCCGAACTACGAACTGCTGATGGTCGCGCGGGTGATCACCTCGCTGGCGCACGGCACGTTCTTCGGTGTCGGTGCGGTGGTCGCCACCGGCATGGTCAGCGAGGACCGCAAGGCCTCGGCGATTTCCATCATGTTCACCGGCCTGACCATGGCAACGCTGCTCGGCGTGCCGGCCGGCGCATGGCTGGGCCTGCAGTTCGGCTGGCGCGCGACGTTCTGGGCGGTCACTGCCATCGGCGTGCTGGCGACGCTCATTATTGCGACGCTGGTACCGGCCGACCGCAGCGCGCCGGCAGCGCTGTCGTTCCGCGACGAACTGCGCGTGGTCACCCGGCCGCAGGTACTGCTGGGCCTGCTGATGACGGTGCTCGGCTTCGGCGGCATGTTCACCGTGTATACCTATATCCAGCCGCTGCTGACGCAGGTGACCGGCTTCGCCGATGCGGCGGTGTCACCGATCCTGCTGGTGTTCGGCGTGGGCATGATCGTCGGCAACCTGCTGGGCGGCCGTTTCGCCGACCGTCGCCTGGCGCCCGCGCTGCTGGGCACGCTGGCCCTGCTGGCGCTGGTGATGGGCGCCATGACCTTCGTGCTGCACAGCCGCTGGGCGATGATCGCGTTCACCGGCCTGCTCGGCGCAGCCGCGTTCGCCACCGTGTCGCCGCTGCAGCTCTGGGTGCTGCAGAAGGCCAGCGGCGCGCAGAGCCTGGCCTCCAGCCTGAACATCGGTGCATTCAATCTCGGTAACGCGCTGGGCGCGTGGCTGGGCGGCGTGGTGATCTCGCAGGGGCTGGGCCTGTCGGCGCTGCCCTGGGTCGCGGCGCTGGTGCCGGCCTCCGCGTTCGCGGTCGCCTTGTGGGCCTTGGCGCTGCAACGGCGCCAACGCTACACGCTCGCCGCCGACGCGGGCTGCGCCTGATCCGCCGTTCGTCTCATCGCCTCTTTCCACCGCGCGCCGCATCATCGCGGCACGCGTCCTGACTCCCCCACGAGGATCCCCCATGAAAGCCGTCGCCCTGACCCGTTACCTGCCCATCGACGACCCGCAATCGCTGGTCGACGTCGAACTCGACACGCCCGTCGCCAGCGGCCATGACCTGCTGGTGCGCGTGGAAGCTGTGTCGGTGAATCCGGTCGACACCAAGGTGCGCTCGCCGAAGCCGCAGGTGGAAGCGCAGCCGAAGGTGCTGGGTTACGACGCGGCAGGCATCGTCGAAGCCGTCGGCGACGCCGTCACCCGCTTCAAGCCCGGCGATGCCGTCTACTACGCCGGCGACATCACCCGTTCCGGCAGCAATGCGCAGTTCCAGCTCGTCGACGAGCGCATCGTCGGGCGCAAGCCGGTGTCGCTCGACTTCGCGCAGGCGGCTGCGCTGCCGCTGACCACGATCACTGCGTGGGAGCTGCTGTTCCACCGCATGCCGTACACCCCTGATGGTGGCGGCCACGGCCAGTCGCTGCTGGTGATCGCCGGTGCCGGCGGCGTAGGCTCGATCGCGATCCAGCTGGCCAGGCGCGCCGGCTTCACCGTCATCGCCACTGCGTCGCGGCAGGACACCATCGACTGGTGCAAGGCGCTGGGTGCGGACCATGTGGTCAACCACCGCGAACCGCTGGCTCCGCAGCTGAAGGCGCTGGGCTTCGACAGCGTCGACGCCGCCCTGAACCTGGCCGACACCGACCATTACTGGACCGAACTGGGCGAACTGCTGGCCCCGCTCGGCCATGTCGGCCTGATCGTCGAGCCGCGCGGCGAGCTGCGCATCGGCGACCCGTACAAGGCCAAGAGCCTCGGCATCCACTGGGAAATGATGTTCGCCCGCCCGCGCTTCCGCACCGCCGACATGGGCGAACAGGGCGCGCTGCTGGACCGCGTGGCCGACCTGCTCGACGCCGGTGAACTGCGCGGCACGCTGACCGGCACGCTGTCGCCGATCAACGCGGCGAACCTGCGCGAGGCGCATCGCCGGCTGGAGTCGGGCACCACCGTGGGCAAGCTGGTCCTGGCAGGCTGGTAAGCGCCGCCAAGGGCCTCGGGGCGGGACCGCGCCCGGCTCGCTACCGGCGGCCGGGCGACTTGCGATATCGTGACCGGCCGTTGCGCATTCCGGCGCGATCCGCCCGTCTTTCCGATCCCTGCCATGCCCTCTTCCCCGGCGCCGCGGCGTCCGTCACATCACAAGGCCGGCCCGACCGGACGGCCGCCCCGGCGATGACCCAGCCGCCGTCGTTGTTCCCCCTGCTGCCCGGCGGGCTGTTCGGCCCGCTCGCCTCGGCCAACCGCGAGCACTACTGGCTGCTGCTGTGCCGGCTGTTCGACGAATTCTTCGGGCCGGATGCGCCGGTGCCGCCGAGCATGGGGTTCCAGCGTCGCGAGATCACCGCGGCGCTGGAGCGCTACCTGCTGGCCGACGACCCGTGGGAAGACGAGGACGGCCAGACTCCGGACACGCCGCTGCCGGTGCGGGTCAACAGCATCTACGAGCGCTTCCGCAGCACGGGATGGCTGCGGCAGGAACGCATCGGCGCGCGCGAGATGGTCACCATGCCGCCGGTCGTGCACCAGTTCCTCTCGCTGCTGGTGGAATTCGCCGAGCACGGCCCGACCTTCGTCTCGGCCAAGATGCGCTCGATCGAACACCAGCTGCAGCAGGTGGCCGACGGCAGGGCGTCCGGCGATGCCCTGGACGAAGCCGCCGACCAGGCACGGCGACTGCTGGTGTCGCTGTCGTCGATGAGCCTGCAGGTCCGCGACCTGATGCCGGAACTGAGCAAGGCCGAATCCACCGCGCAGTTCGCACGCCAGTGGTTCGAGCGCTATGTCAGCGCATTCTTCATCGGCGACTACGCCGAACTGCACAAAGGCGACCATCCGCTGGCGCGACGCAGCGCGATCCTGTCGGTGGCGCAGCAGATCGAGACCGGCGAGCGCCGCACCGCGCTGCAAGCGTGGTATCGCGAACACGTCGGCGGTGGCGATGACGCGCGCGGCGACCAGCGCTTCGCGCGCAGCCTGCGCCGGCTGCGCGAACTCGATCGCATCGACGAATACCTGGGCCGGCTGGACGACGACATCCGCCAGGCCAACCGGCGTGCGCTGGCCTTCCTCGACTACCGGTTGCGTGCGCCGGACAAGCTGGACACGCTGTTGCGCCGCGCCTGCCGCGGCGTGCAGCACGCACCGGAAGCTGCGCTGCGTTTGCCGGTGGCGCCGGGCGCGCTGATGGACGCGGCGCGCCTGCGCCCGCCGCGGCAGAAGCCGCAGTCGATCCCGCGCAGCGCCAACGCCACCCAGCCCCCCACCCCCGAACAACTGGCCCGGCTCAGCCTGCTGCGGCGGATGAAACGCGCGCGACTGGTCAATGCCGACGACATGGCGCGCTACATCGGCACGCACCTGGACAACCGCGACGAGGTCGAGTCCGGCGCGTTCTCCATCGCCAGCATCGAAGACCTGCGCGCCTACCAGACCCTGCTCACGCTCGCCCTGCGCAGCCATCGCACCGGCGGCCTGCGGCGCGAAGACCCGCTGGGTCGCCTGTTGCGCGGCTGCCGCGTCGAGTTGCTCGACGCCGGCGGGCGCGACGACAACGGCTACCTGCGCGCGCCGCGCTTCGTCGTGCGCCGCATCGGCCAGCCTTCACGGAAAACCGCATGAAACGCAGCTGGACCACCCTCAGCCAACTCTCCAACGGCGTCTACGCCGTGCAGGATTTCGAACGCGCCGCCTACCGGCTGGTGGTGGAGCAGGTGCTGTACGCCAGCGACCGCAGCACGCGCCTGGCCTACCACCTGGTGGAAGATCACTACGACGATTTCGTCGCCGCGCTGGCGCCGCTGGGCATCCGCCTGGAGCGCAACGCGCACTACCGCTACGTGGTGGCGCTGCCCGCGCATGCCGAGGGCGTGCCGGTGACGCTGGCCGAAACGCTGTTGCTGCTGGTGCTGCGGCAGCGCTACGACGAGGCGATGCGGCAGGGCCTGGTGGAGGACGAAGGCGTCGTCACCGTGGAGCTGCCCGAACTTCAGGAGGCCTACCAGGCGCTCGCCGGACGGCCGATGCCCGAGGTCGGCGCACTGCGCGAACTGGCGCGCACGCTCAAGCGCTGGGGCACGTGCCGGCTGGTGGAATCGGAACCCGACGATCCGCAGCCGTTCCACCTGCATGTGCGGCCCGCCATCGTCGAGATCGTCGGCGAGCAGTGGCTGCAACGCCTGGACCAGCACAACCGCGACGACGATGCCGACGCGGCCGACCACGACGACGTCACGGAGGACGGCGATGCAGCAGCTTGAGCGCGTACACCTGGTGCAGTTCTTCCTGTTCGAGGCGCAGACCCTGGAACTGGATGCCACCACCGCCATCATCGCGCCCAACGGCGCCGGCAAGAGCGCGTTGCTGGACGCGCTGCAGATCGTGCTGCTGGGCGGCGACCGCAGCCGCATCCGCTTCAACGCGCAGGCCGGCGGCAGCCACCGCGCGCGCACCATCCGCGACTACTGCCTGGGCGTGTTCCGCAGCGGCGATGACGGGCGCAAGCGGCGTACCGCGACCACCTACATCTCGCTGGTGTTCCGCGACACCGACACCGGCGACGTCCTGACCGCCGGCATCGCGCTCGGCGCGTCGGTGGACGAGCCCGACCACCGCCTGCATGGCCTCTATCTGCTGCCGGGCGTGGCACTGGAGCTGGCGGACCACGTGGAGCAGGTCAGGGGCAAGGAGCTGCCGCTGGCGTGGACGACGTTCCGCGAGATGGCGCTGCGCCGCTGCAAGGCCGCCGGCGGACAACCCGAACTGCATACGGTGGCCGAGCGCTTCGTCAAGGACCTGCTGCTGCGCTTGCGCGCTTCGCCCACGGCCAATCCCGACATCAATGCCTACCGCAAGGCGTTCCTCAACGCGCTCAACCTGCAGCGCGTGGAAGACGTGGACCTGTTCGTGCGCACGCTGGTCGCCGAGGACCGGCCTACCGATATCGCCCGCTTCCGCGCCCTGCTGGAAAGTTTCCGCCAGATCCGCGACCGCATCGAACAGGTGCGCCAGCGCATCGATGCCGCCGAAGGCGTCGAACAGCAGTACAACCGCATCGCGGCGCAGGCCGTGCGTGCCGCGTCCTACCGCGCACTCGCGGCGGAGTACGCGCGCGATCTGTACGGCGAGCAGCTGGAACAGGCCGAAGGCGCGGTGACCACGGCGGAAGACGCGCTGGCCGCTACGCGTCGCCGCCTCGTGGATACGCGTGCCGAGCGCGACATCCTGCGCGACGAACAGTCACGCGCCCATGACCGCCTGCAGGGCAGCACCGGTTATGGCGAACAGGCGCAACTGGACGAACTGGCCAACCGCGACCGCGAACGCCTGGGGCAGGTGAGCAAGGAGCTGCTGCGCGAGATCGGTTTCGTGCGCGAACAGTTCCGCCAGCTCGATGCGCTCGCGCTCGACGGCATCGACGCCGTCGCGTTGCAGTCCGCGCGTGCCGACTGGGATGATTGGCATGCGACGCTTTCGGCGCTCCCGGACGGAGATGCTCTGCCGTGGACGCCGGAGGACCTGTTCGCGCGCGTCCGCCAGGCGCTGCGCGCGACCGCGCCGTTGCGCGAACAGGTCGACCACCATGCCCGCCAGTTGCATGCCGCCCACGACAAGGCGCGTGATGCGCTGGCCACCGCACGCCAGAACCAGAAGCGGTTGGCGGCCGGCCAGGCGGAGCTGCACGCCGACACCGTGCGGCTGATGAGCTATCTGCGCGAGGCTGGCATCGATGCCCGCCCGGTCTGCGACCTGGTGCGCGTGGCCGACCCCGCATGGCAGCCCGCCATCGAGGCCTACCTGCGCAGCAACGTCGAGGCGCTGCTGATCCCCGGCGAGGACGAGGAGCGCGCGGTCAAGCTGTATCGCAGCCTGTCCGGCGGACGCTCGGTCTATGGTGTGAAACTGGCGCTGTCCAGCCAGGCACGCGATGCGCGCAACAAGGACGCAGCAGTCGGCAGCGTCGCCGCGCTGCTGGAAGGCGTCAACGCCGACGCGCTGGCGTTCCTGCGCCGGCAACTCGGCGAACTGCGCTGTGTGGAAACCGAGGCCGAGCTGGTGCGCAGTCGCCAGGGTCTGACCCGCGACGGCCTGCTCGCGCGCGGCGGCAGCATCGAGCGCCTTCGCCTGCCGGCCGCAAGCGATCTGCGCATCGGCGCGTCGGACAACCGTGCCCGCCTGCGCGTGCTGCACGAGGAAATCGAAAAAGCCGAACGCGACGTGCGCGAAATCGAGCCGCGCCTGCGCCGCGTCGACGACAGCCAGCGCGGACTCGCACGGCTGGCCGATGCCGATGCGGTGGCACAGGCGCTGCACGAACGCGCGCTCGAACACCGGCAGGTGGCTGGGCGCTACCGTACCGCGCAGGAAAACCGCCTGGCTTCGCTGGACCCGGACCTGCTCCGCCTGTCCGACGCCGTGCGCGAACTCGCGGCGCAACTCGGCGAGTGCGAGGCCCGCACCGATGCCCTGGTCGGGCAGGAAGCGGTCGCGGTGGCCGACCTCGACCGCAGCCGTCGCCTGCTCGCAGGCCTGCGCCAGCAGGAAGAACTCGTCGCCCGCCGCGCGGTGGAAGCCTTCAAGGACCCCGATGTCGATCCCAACCTGATCGAACGACACCGCGACGAGCTCGACAGCAAGGTCGAGTCGCTGGAAGAGCGCGGCAAGACCTGCGAGCGGCGCGCCGACGAGAGCGACCGGCAGCTAAGCAAGCTGCTGCCTGAGGCCTGGAGCGCACTGGCGCAGTACGCGCGCGATCACGGCCTGGGCGTGGACTTCGACGCCAGCGCCTGGCGACCGGCGCTGACGCTGCTGCGCCGCGAACTGACTCAGCTGCGCGACACCGACCTGGTGCGCTACGAAGGCGAAGCGCGCCAGGCCTACGACACGGCCGTGGAGACCTTCCGCGCCAGCGTGGCCGCCGCGCTCAACGACAACTTCATCCGCCTGCGCCAGCAGATCGCCACGCTCAACCGCACCCTGCGCAGCAGCCCGCCGTTCTCCAACAACGAGCGCTACCAGTTCCATTACGAGGTGGTGCCGGAGTTCCGCGAGCTGGAGCGCTTCATCCGTCGCGCGGTAGATGTCGGCGGCGAGGACACCCTGTTCGGTACCGCCGGTGAGGTGCCGGCGGCGTTCCGCGAGCTGATCGAGGACGGCGCCGCCGCGCGCACCGCCACTTCGCCGCTGGACGACTACCGCCGCTTTTTCCGCTTCGAGGTGCAGATCCGCCAGGACGACGCCGTGATCGGCACGCTCAGCGAACGCATGCGCTCGGGCTCCGGCGGCGAACACCGCGCGCCGCTGTACGTGATCGCCGGTGCGGCGCTGGCCGCGGCCTATGGCAAGAACGAAGCGCATGCGGGCGGCATGGGCCTGATCCTTCTGGACGAATTCGGCGACAAGATCGACGCGCAGAACGCGCGCGCCACCACCAACTACCTGCGCTCGCTCGGCCTGCAACTGGTGCTGGCCGCGCCCGACACCGCGCAGGGCACGCTCAGCGGCGTGCTGGACAGCTATATCGAACTGTTCCGCGACGGCGACCTGCTGCAGGCCGAGCGCATCGAAGTGCAGGCAGCCGCGCGCGCCCTGCTGCTGTCCGACCAGTTCGACCTGCATCCGGAACTGCTGGCCGAGGAGACCGCCCGCATCGAAAGGCAGCAGGCGCCGGTGTGAGCGATCCGCGGCGCGTGCTGGAGCGGCTGCTGCGCAAGGGCGAGCGCGCCCGGCTGCGCGGCGATGCCGCTCCCGCCTCGTTACCGATGACCGAAGCCAGCGCGCGCGACTACCTGTCGCTGCGCACGCTGGTCGAACGCGAGACCTTCCATGCGCAGGTGGCCCTGGCCGAGCGCGCCGGCGCCATCGCCGTGCAGCGCGACCGCCACCGCGGCGATGGCGAACACCTGCTGCGGCTCACGGTGACCGACCTCCAGGCCCTGGCGGACCACCTGGGCCTGCCCTTGCTGGACAGCCGCGTGCGCGAAGCCGCCACCGTGCTGTCGCCGTGGTTGCCGCTGTTCCCGGTGCTCGCCGAGGTACTGGAGGCGTGGCGTGGCGACCGCAAGGTGCGGGGCCACGGGCCGGAAGCGGCGCACGACCTGGCCGATGCCGCACTGGCGGTGCAGGCCCGCCTCGCCGACGACGCCCACGAGCGCATCCTGCGCCGCGAGAGCGCGCGCCTGTTCGCCGGCCGTCCGCAGGCCAGCAAGCGGCTGGAACAGCTCACGCCCTGGCTGGACCTGCTGAGCGGCGGCGCGCTGGTGGCGGACGGGGTGGTGGAGAAGGAGCACGTCTGGGCTGCGCTGGGCTTGCGGCGCGAACCGCAGCCGCTGCTGCTGGCCGGCACCGGCACGCTGCTGCTGGACGGCGGCGTGGAGTTGCCGCTCGCCACCGCCTTCCTCGGCGTGCCGGTTGACGCCGTGCAGGGCGTGCGCACCTCGGCCACCTGCCTGCTCAGTGTGGAGAACCTAGCCAGCTTCCATGACGCGGCGCGCGCAACGGGCGCAGATCGGACCCTGCTGCTCTACACCGGCGGCATGCCGTCGCCGGCCTGGCGCCGCGCCTACGCCCGGCTGCTGGGCTCGCTGCCGGACGATCTGCCGGTGTGGCATTGGGGCGACATCGACGAGGGCGGCTTCCGCATTGCCGCCGTGCTCGCGGAAACGGCCGCCGCCAGCGGACATCGCCTGCAGCCGTGGCGGATGTCGCCGACGGACGGAGATCGCGTGGACGGTCAGCAGGGGCACGTGCCGACGCCCGCCGTCCTCGCCGCGATGTGTCGATGGGCCGAACGCGCGGGCTGGGACGGCGTCGCCCTCGCCCTGCGTGCGCACCCGCTGTGCCGGGAGCAGGAAGCCCTGCCTGCCGAATTGCCGCACGCCACCGACCCTCCACCCTGACCCCGCCCCCTGCCCTCCGCGCTTGCGTGCCCCCGCGATTCGCGGCATCGTGCGCCCACCCATACGCCCGCGTATCCAGTGCCCGCATGACGTCGACCGCCACCGCCGATCCCACGCCCTACCCGCACCTGTTCACGCCGCTGGACCTGGGCTTCACCACGGTGCGCAACCGCGTGCTGATGGGCTCGATGCATACGGGTCTGGAAGACCGGGCACGGGATTTCCCGCGCCTGGCTGCGTACTTCGCCGAGCGTGCGGCCGGCGGCGTCGGGCTGATCGTGACCGGCGGCTTCTCTCCCAACCTGGTGGGCTGGCTGAAGCCGTTCGGCGGCAAGCTGTCGTGGCCGTGGGAAGCGCGCCCGCACAAGTTCGTCACCGCGGCGGTGCACGAGCACGGCGCCAAGATCTGCGCGCAACTGCTGCATGCCGGCCGCTACGGCTATCACCCGCTGACGGTGGCACCGTCAAAGATCAAGGCACCGATCAACCCGTTCACCCCGCGCGCGCTGTCGGCGCGCGGTATCGAACGCCAGATCAACGCCTACGCCAATGCGGCGAAGCTGGCGCGCGACGCCGGCTACGACGGCGTCGAGATCATGGGTTCGGAAGGCTACTTCATCAACGAATTCACCGCGCCGCGTACCAACACGCGCAACGATGCCTGGGGAGGCACGCCGGAGAAGCGCATGCGCTTCGCGGTGGAGATCGTCCGCCGCGTGCGCGAGGCGGTGGGTCCCGACTTCATCCTCATCTACCGGCTGTCGCTGATCGACCTGGTCGAGGACGGCAACCAGTGGGACGAGATCGTCGCCCAGGCCAAGGCCGTGGAAGCCGCCGGTGCGACCATCATCAATTCCGGCATCGGCTGGCACGAGGCGCGCGTGCCGACCATCGTCACTTCGGTGCCGCGCGCGGCCTTCGTCGACGTCACCGCCAAGCTGAAGCCACACGTGCGCGTGCCGCTGGTGGCGACCAACCGCATCAACATGCCGGAGGTGGCCGAGGACATCCTGGCCGCCGGCAAGGCCGACATGGTGTCGCTGGCGCGGCCGCTGCTGGCCGATCCGCAGTGGGCGGCGAAGGCCCGCGCCGGTCGGCCGCAGGCCATCAACACCTGCATCGCCTGCAACCAGGCCTGCCTGGACCATGTGTTCGAGAACAAGCTGGCCAGCTGCCTGGTCAACCCACGCGCCTGCCACGAGACCGACCTCGTCTACAAGAAGACCTTCGCGCCGAAGACCGTCGCCGTGGTCGGCGCCGGTCCGGCCGGCCTGGCCTGCGCGACGGTCGCCGCCGGACGCGGCCATCGGGTGACGCTGTTCGATGCCGCGGACGAGATCGGCGGCCAGTTCAACTACGCCAAGCGCATCCCGGGCAAGGAAGAGTTCCACGAGACGCTGCGCTACTTCCGCCACCTGCTGGAAGACACGCGGGTCGAGGTGAAACTGTCCACGCCGGTGGCGGCCGCCGACCTGACCGGCTTCGACGAGGTGGTGCTGGCCACCGGCATCACACCGCGCAAGGTCGCTTTCCCCGGTTCGGACCACGCCAAGGTGGTCAGCTATGTGGATGTGCTGTCCGGCCGGGTGACGGTCGGCGCCCGCGCGGCGCTGATCGGCGCCGGCGGCATCGGCTTCGACGTGGCCGAGTACCTGACCCACGAAGGCCACTCGTCCTCGCTGGATCCGGCGCGCTGGATGGCCGAATGGGGCGTGGACCCGACCTTCGAGGCCCGCGGCAGCCTGGTGAAGCCGCAGCCCGAGCCGCCGGTGCGTGAGGTCTGGCTGCTGCAGCGCAGCCCGGGCAAGCCGGGCGCGCGACTGGGCAAGACCAGCGGATGGGTCCACCGCGCCACGCTGAAGGCCAAGCAGGTGAGGATGCTGGGCGGCGTGGAGTATCTGGGCGTGGACGACGCCGGCCTGCGCGTCAGGGTGGACGGCACCGAGCAGTTGCTGCCGGTCGACCACGTGGTGGTCTGCGCCGGCCAGGAACCGCGGCGCGACCTGCAGAGCGAGCTGATCGCCGCCGGCAAGACGCCCCACCTGATCGGCGGCGCCGACGTGGCCGCCGAACTGGACGCCAAGCGCGCCATCGACCAGGGCAGCCGGCTGGCGGCCAGCCTGTAATCCCTCCGGCCGTAGCGTCGAGCTTGCTCGACTCCGGAATGTCGGGAATCCAGGAACTCCCAGGGCAAAAGCAGCGGAGCAAGCTCCGCTCTACAACCCGGCTTCCTGCGACACCCCTCACAGTTTCCAGCCAGATCGGCACCCCTCCGTCAAGCCGGCCCGTTCAGGCCGAGTTGGGACGCCCCCCCCTACCTTGCGCCCACTTTCCGGCCCGCCGCCCAGTCTCAGGCGGGCTGAGCCCGGCGCTCGGACCCTCTGGTCCGGCCTTGCCGGTCCCCGGGCAGCCCGTGTGAAGGCTGCCTCCCCATGACGCCCTGCCGCATGTCCCAGGTTTGCCGCTCCCATCGTGACGGGGGAGGCAGGGGTGCGGGAAAGACGGAGCAAGGAGTTCCCATGAAACTGGCCTGGATCCTATGGCTGTCGCAGATGTTGCCGCAGCCGGCCGCTGATTCGCTTTGCCTCAGCACCACCGTATATCTGGAAGCCCGCGACCAGACCCTTCGCGGCCAGCAAGCCGTCGCCGAGGTCGCCCTGCGCCGTCGCGACAGCGGACTCTGGGGCGACTCCGTCTGCTCCGTGGTCACCGCCCGCAAGCAGTTCGCCCCGACCATCGTCGGCCCGAACACCCGCCTGCGAAACCCGGACGCTTGGGCCAAGTCGGTCACCGTCGCCCTGAATGCCGAACGCAACTGGGCCCTGCCGCCCGGCCAGCGCCAGGAGATCGTGCCGGGCGCCAGCCACTTCATGGCGCACCAGATCGCCAGCCCGAGCTGGCGCAACGCGTACCACGTGGCCACCATCGGCGACCACACCTTCCTGCGCGTGCAGAAGCTCAAGCCCCGCTCCTAAGAGCAAAAGCTTTCGAACGCACGACACCGGACGTAGCTACCCGCTACCGAAGCGGAACCCGCAAGGCACCTACTCCCCCTCTCCCACCGGGAGAGGGCAACGGGTGAGGGCGAACCGCCGCGATGCGAACTACACCGTGCCCAGCAAAATCAGCGCTGCGTACCACATCACACCGCAACGATCAGGGCGCGCGCCGAACCTGCACGGCACCTACTCCCCCCTCCCTCGAGTAGCGCGCGCGGATGAAAAGCCGACCACCGCGATACATGTCGCGCGTGCACAGCACAATCCGTTGCACCCCACATCACCCCGCAAGCCTCCACGGCCCGCGATAATCGCGGGCCTTTTCTTTTCCATGGAACCACGATGAAGCTCTACACCAAGCCGGGCGCGTGCTCGACCGCCGACCACATCGCGCTGCAATGGACCGGACAGCCGTTCGAGGTGCAGGTGATGACCGCCGCGGAAATGAAGGAACCCGCCTACCTGACGATCAATCCCACCGGCGCGGTGCCGGCGATCGTCGACGGTGATTTCGTGCTGACGCAGAACGCCGCGATCATGGGTTACATCGCCGACACGTACCCGCAGGCTCAGCTCGCTGGCGACGGCTCGCCGCAGCAGCGCGCGCTGGCGGCCAAGTGGCTGGCGTTCGTCAATTCCGACCTGCACCCGGCGTTCCATCCGCTGTTCGGGCCGGCCCGCTTCATCGTCGACGAAACGCAGTTCGATGCGGTGAAGGACGCCGCACGCAAGCGCCTGCGCGGGCTGTTCGAAAGCGCGGAGAAGCAGTTGGAAGGACACGACTGGCTGGCCGGCTTCCGCAGCTTCGCCGACCCCTATTTCTACATCACCTTGCGTTGGGCCCAGCGCACCGGCGTGGACCTGTCCGGCCTGCCCAACATCGCTGCGTTCACGCAGCGCATGGACGCGGATGCGGGCGTGCAGGCCGCCCTCAAGGCCGAAGGCCTCGCCTGATAGCGGCGTGCGCGCGCGTCAGACCACCGACGCGCGCACCTCTTCCAGCCAGCGCGTGGCGAAGGTGTGGTCGCGCGCCTTGGTCAGCGCCGTGGCCACGTCGGGCAGCAGCGCCACCAGTTCGTCCGCATCGGCGCAGCGCTCGACCTTGAGTTGCAGGAAGTACCCCTTCAGGCCGATGTGCGCGCGGATGTCGTCGGTGATGCGCGCATACAGCAGGTTGTAGCGGTCGGCCGCCGTCTTGGTGGCCACTTGCAGGTCATCGCCTGCCTTGGGCGCCGCGACGGCCGCCAGCACCCACGCCGCACCCGAACGCCGCTCGATCAATCCCTCGGCAGCCAGTTGCTGCAGGGCGTCGTCGGGCGCGTGCAGCCCGCTCATCATCGCCTGCAGTTCGTCGTCGTTGCGCTGGCCGTCCACCAGCAACAGGATCGAGCGCAGCCCTGCCGGCAGCTTGCGCGTGCGCTGCTGGATCTCGTTCCGACCCGCATCGGTCTTGCACCACATCGTCTGCATGACGTCCCCTTGCGCGCGCCACGGGCCCCTCCCGACGGTCGCGACGCTCCCCTTGTACCACCAGTAGTACGCGATGGCGCGCTTCCCGGCTACCACGCGGGTCACACAAACGATACGGGACCGCCCGACCTGTGCCGGAACGGCCCCGCCTTGCGCACCGGAAGGGGTCAGCGCTGGTCCAGCGGAACGAACTCCAGGTCCTCGGGCCCCGTGTAGTTGGCGCTGGGACGGATGATCTTGCCGTCGATGCGCTGCTCGATCACGTGCGCGCTCCAGCCACTGGTGCGAGCGATCACGAACAGCGGGGTGAACATCGCCGTCGGCACGCCCATCATGTGGTAGCTGACCGCACTGAACCAGTCCAGGTTGGGGAACATCTTCTTGATGTCCCACATCACCGATTCCAGGCGCTCGGCGATGTCGTACATCTTCATGTTCGACTGCTCGGCCGACAGGTCCTTCGCCACCTGCTTGATGACGCCGTTGCGCGGGTCGCCGACGGTGTAGACCGGATGGCCGAAGCCGATCACCACTTCCTTGCGTTCGACGCGCGCCTTGATGTCGGCTTCCGCCTCATCCGGCGTCTCGTAGCGCTTCTGCACTTCGAACGCGACCTCGTTCGCGCCGCCATGCTTCGGGCCGCGCAGCGCACCGATGCCGCCGGCGATGCAGGAATGCATGTCGCTGCCGGTGCCGGCGATGACGCGGCAGGTGAACGTGGAGGCGTTGAACTCGTGCTCGGCGTACAGGATCAGCGAGGTGTGCATCGCGCGCACCCAACTGTCCTTCGGCTTCTCGCCGTGCAGCAGATGCAGGAAGTGGCCGCCGATGGAATCGTCATCGGTCTCCACGTCGATGGCACGGCCGTTGTGGCTCCAGTGGTACCAGTACAGCAGCATGGAACCCAGCGACGCCATCAGCTTGTCGGCGATGTCGCGCGCGCCCGGATGGTTGTGGTCGTCCTTCTCCGGCGACACGCAGCCCAGCACGGACACGCCGGTGCGCATCACGTCCATCGGATGCGCCGACGGCGGCAGTTCCTCCAGCGCGGCCTTCACTGCGGCCGGGATGCCGCGCAGCGACTTCAGCTTGGCCTTGTAGCCGGCCAGCTCGGCGCGGTTGGGCAGCTTGCCATGCACCAGCAGGTAGGCGACCTCCTCGAACTCGCTGGTCGTGGCCAGGTCGAGGATGTCGTAGCCGCGGTAGTGCAGGTCGTTGCCGGTGCGGCCGACGGTGCACAGCGCGGTGTTGCCGGCGGCAGTGCCCGACAGGGCGACGGATTTCTTGGGCTTGAAGGGAACGGCAGCGTCTGACATTTCAACACCTCTTGATGATGTAAAGCCCCTCTCCCACCGGCGACCGAAGGAAGTCCCCGTGGGAGAGAGGGGTTGGGGTGAGGGTGCGGCGAAGTCCGTGCGCCTTGGACATCACTGACTTCGCCGTACCCTCATCCGCCCTTCGGGCACCCCGTATCGAGTGCGGGGCAGGCTTTTCTCCCAAAGGGAGAAGGGATATGGCTACTTTTTGGCAGTGAACAGTGCATCAAGCTTCTGCTCGAAGGCGTGGTAACCGATACGGTCGTACAGTTCTTCGCGCGTCTGCATGGTGTCGACCACATTCTTCTGGTGGCCGTCGCGACGGATCGCTTCGTACACGTTCTCGGCGGCCTTGTTCATGGCGCGGAACGCCGACAGCGGATACAGCTGGATCGCCACGCCGACCGAAGCCAGTTCGTCGCGGGTGAACAGCGGCGTCTTGCCGAACTCGGTGATGTTGGCCAGTACCGGCACCTTCACCGCGTCGACGAAACGCTGGTAGGTGGGCAGGTCGTAGGCGGCCTCGGCGAAGATGCCGTCGGCGCCGGCCTCGACGCAGGCGATGGCGCGCTCGATGGCGGCATCCACGCCTTCCACCTGGATGGCGTCGGTGCGTGCGATCAGGAAGAAGTCCGGATCGGTCTTCGCATCGGCGGCGGCCTTGACGCGGTCGACCATCTCGCCGGCCGGCACGATCTCCTTGCCCGGACGATGGCCGCAGCGCTTGGCGCCGACCTGGTCCTCGATGTGGCAGGCGGCGGCGCCGGCCTTGATCAGCGACTTCACCGTGCGCTCGATGTTGAACGCGCTGGGGCCGAAGCCGGTGTCGATGTCGACCATCAGCGGCAGGTCGCAGACGTCGGTGATGCGGCGCACGTCGATCAGCACGTCTTCCAGCGTGTTGATGCCCAGGTCCGGCAGGCCGAGCGAACCCGCGGCGACGCCGCCGCCGGACAGGTAGATGGCCTGGTAGCCGGCGCGCTTCGCCAGCAGTGCGTGATTGGCGTTGATGGCGCCGATCACCTGCAACGGCGATTCGGCGGCGAGCGCAGCGCGGAAACGGCTGCCAGCGGACGGGATGCTCATGCGACGGAAACTCCTCATGTTCGAAGCCGGCCATCGGGGCCGGACCAGAGGTGCGTGAAGATTACGCCCCTCCTCGGGCGGCAAATCTGGCACCATCCCCAGGGTTGATCAATCTTGATCGAATAAATCAATATTTCCGCATGGCGTCCGCCACCGACCTGCTGACCGCCCGCGAGACCTGCCGCCTGCTCGGCATCAGCCAGGCCACGCTGTACGCCTATGTCAGCCGCGGCCTGCTGGAGTCGCGCCCGGGCAAGGACCACCGCAGCCGCCTTTACCTGCGCCAGGACGTGGAACGGCTGGCACAGCGCAAGCAGGTGGGCCGCGGCGCGGCCCGGGGCGCGGCGCAGAGCCTGGATCGCGGCCTGCCGGTGCTGGAGACGCGGATCTCGCTGATCCGGCCCGACGGCCCCTACT
The DNA here is from genome assembly GCF_001427635.1 of Pseudoxanthomonas sp. Root65. NCBI lineage: Bacteria > Pseudomonadati > Pseudomonadota > Gammaproteobacteria > Lysobacterales > Lysobacteraceae > Pseudoxanthomonas > Pseudoxanthomonas sp. Root65. The sequence goes on along the minus strand of NZ_LMHA01000002.1, from coordinate 34,082 downwards.
ACCGTGGCCGATCCGCGATCGCGATGGTGCACGAGGGTGCGACGCTGGAAGACGTGGCCCGGCACCTGTGGGACGTCGGTGCGGACGACCCGTTCGCGGTCCCTTCGCCGAGCCGGTGGCCCGACGTGGTCGAGCCGCTCGCCTCCGCGGCGTCGCTGCCGCCGCTCGAGCGGGCGATGGCCGCCATCCCGTTGCTCGCACTGGATGTGCGCCATTCGTTCAACTCCGCGCCGCGCGTGCGCCACGAGATCGCCGCCGGCCTGCTGCGCCACAACGCCGCGCTGCTGGTGGCGCAGCCGCCGTCGGCGGCGCCCGTGCATCGCGTGCTGGCGCAGGCATGGCGACCCGATGACGACGGCTTCGCCGAACTGGTGCGTGCGGCACTGGTGGTCTGCGCCGACCACGAACTCAACGTGTCCGCGTTCGCCGCACGCGTCGTGGCCTCCACCGGTGCGCACCTGCACGCGACGGTGTGCAGCGGCCTGGCGGCGCTGTCGGGCCCGCGCCATGGCGGCGCCACCGCGCGCGCCTATGCGCTGATCGCCGACGCACGCGACGCCGCGTCCGCCCGCGCCTTCCTCAGCGAGCGCTGGCAACGCGGCGACGATCTGCCCGGCTTCGGCCACGCGCTGTATCCGCAGGGCGATCCGCGTGGCGCGGAACTGCTGGCGCGTGCGCGTGATCGCCACGCCGGCACGCGCGAGATGGCCGCACTGGAAACCCTGATCGTCGCCACCGAAGAGATCAGCGGCCTGCGCCCGAACATCGACTTCATGCTCGCCGCGATCTGCCACCTCAACCGTCTGCCGCCGACACCGGCGCTGGTGATGTTCGCCGCGGGCCGCCTGGCCGGCTGGCTGGCCCACGCGCTGGAACAACAGGCGCAAGGCGGTCTGATACGTCCGCGCGCCCGCTATACCGGCATCACGCCGCCGACCTCATCGACGTGACGGAGAGGCGTCACGCCTGCACCCGGATTTGACATCGACTGCGCATCCACCGACCCTGCGGAAGCCCGCTTCTGCCACTGCCGCAATGCGCCCTGTCCTCGCCCTGTGCCTGCTGTTGACGATGATGACCCCGACCACCATCGCCCGGAACGCCGACATGCCCGACGCCGACGCAACGGCGCAGGCAGCGACGCCGGTCCCCTCGCCTCCCGCGTGGCTGCCCGACCTCGACACGCGCTACGACACGCAACTGCGTGTCGCGGGGCTGGAGGACCGCACGTTCAACGCGGAACACTGGTGGTCGGTCGCCACGCCGCTGCTGGCGAAAGACCGCGGCTTCCGCATCGAAGAGATCGGCCGCAGCGTGGAAGATCGCCCGCTGCGCCACGTGCGCTGGGGCAACGGCAAGACATCGGTGCTGCTGTGGTCGCAGATGCATGGCGACGAGAGCACCGCGTCGATGGCATTGGCGGACCTGTTCCGCTTCCTCGGCGAGCACCCGGACGACCCGCGCGTGAAAGCGCTGCAGGCGAACACCACGCTGCACGTCTTCCCCATCGTCAATCCGGACGGCGCCGCGCGCTTCCAGCGCCGCAACGCGCAGGGCATCGACCTCAACCGCGATGCGCGCATGCTGGCCACGCCGGAAGCGCGCACGCTGAAGTCCCTGTTCGATCAGGTGAAGCCGATGTACGGCTTCAACCTGCACGACCAGCGCGTGGGCTATCGCGCCGGCGATTCCGATCGTGGCACCGCCATTGCGCTGCTGTCGCCCCCGTACAACCATGCCGCCGACGTCAACGACGTGCGCACGCGCGCCATCGAAGTGGCCGGAGTCATCCGCATCGCGCTGGAGCCCTATCTCGCTGGCCATATCGCGCGCTGGGACGAGACCTTCGACCCGCGCGCCTTCGGCGATCTCACCACCCAGTGGGGCGCCAGCACGGTACTGATCGAAGCCGGCGGGATCGAAGGCGACGTGCAGAAGCAGCGCCTGCGCAAGCTGTATTTCCTCGGCATGGTGGCGGCGCTCGACAGCATCGCCACCGGCAGCCACGCCGGTGTGCCGCACGCGCTGTACCGCGACCTGCCGGAGAACGGGGACGTGTGGCCCGACCTGGTGCTGCGCGGCGGCACGCTGGCCGTGCCTGGCCGCGCCCCGATGCGCGCCGACCTGCTGGTCAACTTCCGCAATCCGCTGGCCGAGACCGACGGTGCGATCGCCGACGTGGGCGATCTCGGCACGAAGAAGGCCCGCCGCAGCATCGATGCGCGCGGCCTGTTCATCGTGCCGCTGCCCGGCCACGCCGGCGAACGCACCGTGATCGAAGCGAACGATGATGGCGACAACGATGATCCGCGCTCGCCGCTGCCGCTCACGCCCGGCGCCAGCGCGCGCTTCGTGCTGAGCCGCGACCCGCAGGGCCGCGATGTGGTGTGGACGCTGGATCGCAGCGTGGATCCGGCGGCACCATCGCCGCCGGCGCGCTGACTCAGCTGCCCACCTCGGGCCCGCGCTGCAGGGCGCGCTTCACTTCTTCCAGTGCGTTCGGATCGTCCAGCGTGGAGAGATCGCCGGGATCGGCGCCCTGTGCCAGCGCCTGCAGCGAACGCCGCAGCAGCTTGCCCGAACGCGTCTTCGGCAACGCGTTGACGATGTAGACCCGCGCCGGGCGCGCCACCGCGCCCAGGCTCTGCTCTACCGCGCGGCGCATGCCGTCGGCCGCCTGCACGCGCGCGTGCGGCTCGTCGGTCGCCTGCCGCAGCGTGGCGAACACCACCGGCACCTGCCCCTTCAGTTCGTCGGCCACGCCGATCACCGCCGCTTCCGCGACGGCGGCGAAACCGGAAACGGATTCCTCGATCTCGCGCGTGCCCAGGCGATGGCCGGCCACGTTGATGACATCGTCGGTGCGACCGAGGATGAAGGTATAGCCGTCGGCGTCGCGGATCGCCCAGTCCAGCGAGCTGTACAACAGCTCCTTGAAATGACTGAAGTAGCTGGACAGGAAGCGCGCGTCGTCGTTCCAGATCGTCGTCATGCAGCCCGGCGGCAGCGGCGGCTGCATCACCAGCACGCCTTTCTGCCCGGGCCCGACTTCCTCGCCGGTGCTCTCGTCGATCACCTTCATGCGGTAGCCGAGGTTCGGGAACCCGGGCGAACCGAAGCGCACCGGCTTCATGTCCAGGCCCGGCAACAGCGTCAACGCCGGCCAGCCGGTTTCGGTCTGCCAGTAGTTGTCGATCACCGGTTTGCCGATCGCGTCGGTGATCCAGTGCGCCGTCGGCTCATCCAGTGGTTCGCCCGCGAGGAACAGATATTTCAGGTCGGACAGGTCATGGCGCCTGATGAAGTCGATGTCGTGCTTTTTCAGCACGCGCACCGCCGTGGGCGAGGAGAACATGGTGCGCACGCCGTACTGCTCGCACAGCGCCCACCAGATGCCGGCGTCCGGCGTGGTCGGCAACCCTTCGTACAGCACCGACGTCGCACCGACGATCAGCGGCCCGTACACGTTGTACGAATGCCCGACCGCCCAGCCGACATCGGAGGTGGAAAACATCACCTGTCCCGGCCCGACATCGAACACGGTGCGCATCGACAGCGCCATCGCCACCGCATAGCCACCGACATCGCGCTGCACGCCCTTCGGCTTGCCGGTGGTGCCGGAGGTGTAGAGCAGGTAGCTGGGCTCGTTCGATTCCAGCCATTCCACCGGCACCACCGTATCGCCAACCCCGGCGCGCAGCGTGGCGTAGTCCTCGTCGCGCCCGGCGACCTTCGGTTCGGCCGGATCGAGCCCGCGCGACACGATCAGCACTTTCGGCGGCGGCGAAACGGCTTTCGCACAGGCTTCATCGACCAGCGCCTTGTACGGAATGACCTTGCCGCCGCGGCTGCCGGCATCCGCGGCGATCAGCAGCTTGGGCTGCGCGTCGTCGATGCGCAGCGCCAGGTTGTGCGCGGCAAAGCCGCCGAACACCACCGAGTGCACCGCACCGATACGCGCGCAGGCCAGCATCGCGAACACGGCTTCCGCCATGTTGGGCATATAGATGACGACGCGGTCGCCGCGACCGACGTCGAGCTTCTTCAGCACGGCGGCGAACGCATTCACCTCGCGATGCAGCTCGCGATAGGTCAGTTCGCGGGTGGCATCGGTTTCGGCGGACACCGCCACCAGCGCCAGCTGATCGCCACGCTCGGCGAGGTGCCGGTCCACCGCGTTGTAGCAGAGGTTGGTCTGCCCGCCGACGAACCAACGGCGGAACGGCGGCGTCGAATAGTCCAGCACCTGCTGCGGCGGCACATGCCAGTGGATCGCCTTCGCCTCCTCGCCCCAGAAGGCCTCGGGCTGCTCGATCGAGCGCCGGTAGACGTCTTCGTATGCCATGCGATGCTCCAGCTGCGACGCGTGCCGGCAGCATAGTCCCGCGCCGCGCCGCCAACCTTCCTACCTTGGTCGCATGGGACAACCTGTCGCACCCGCAGGCAGGTGCACGCACCGGATCACGCCAGCGGCAGCGCGCTGTCGGCATGGCACAGGCGGTCATGCAGCGCGCGTACGGCGTCGATGCCGGGATCGGTCGGGCCGTCGCCGAGCGTGCGCACGTAGCGGCAGGCCGCAAAACCTTCCGAACGCCGTTCATAGTCCGCCACCCATTGTCGGCGCTCGGCCATGCGCTCGGGCTTGATCGGCCAGGTGCCCGGTCGCGGACGCAGGTGCCTGGCAATGCCGATGCGCCACGGCTTGGGACTGACGCGTGCACGGAAACAATGCTGGCGCACGCACATCAGTGCGTACAGCGGATCGGTCTTCAGCGCAGTGAAGCAGGCTTCGACCTCCGGCTCGGACGGATCGAAGGGGCGATGCATGACGAGCAGGCGGAACCCCGCGGGCGTGCGGTACTGGCGCAGGCACCAGTCGGGATGGGCTGTCGCGAACGCCTCCACGCGTGCATTCGCCCATGCCTCCGGGCCACCGTCGCGGCGCATGCGCGCGGCATGCAGACGGCGGATCATCCCGCCCGCCAGCACCATCGCCACGACGATCGCTACCGCGCCTATCCACCACGACCCGGCGAGCAGGCCCGCGACGATCGCCAAGGCCAGCAGCGGCAGCCGGACCTTGCGTTTCAGGGCCGCGTCCGGCCGTGGATCATCGAAGTCGACATCCACGAACAACGCATGCGGCGTATTGAGGCAGAGCGCGCCATAGGAATTGCGGGTGATCACGCAGTCGCCGTCGCGGCCGACGATCTCCTCGCGGATCGGTACACCCACCGCACCGTTGTAAGGACGCTTGTCCTCGCGACGCGGCAACGGCTCGCCCGCCAGCACGCGATCGAACGCCGCGCGCGTGCGTTCATCGGCGACCGCCTGCGCATCTTCCGGACTCAGGTCCGACCAGCCGAAGCGGCGCACGGTGACCTGCCGGCCCTTGGCGCGATGCTGCAGCCGACCCTCGGCCCAGAACTGCGGAACGATCATGCCAACCCCCAGCCACCGGTCGCCTGCCCCACGCGGGACAAAAAAAGCGCCGGTATCCCCGGCGCTTCTTGTACACCATGGCAGGGCGATCAGCCCAGCAGGTGCGCCACGCCGCTGCGCTCCTCTTCCAGCTCGCCCAGCGTCTTGTCGATCGCGGCCTGGCTGAAGGCGTCGACCGGCAGATCCTTCACCATCGTGTACTCGCCGTTCTCGGTGGTGACGGCGAAGCCGAACATCACGCCTTCCGGAATGCCGTAGCTGCCGTCGGACGGGATGCCCATCGTCACCCACTTGCCGTTGCTGCCCAGCACCCAGTCGCGCACGTGGTCGATGGCGGCGTTGGCGGCCGAGGCGGCCGAGGACAGCCCGCGCGCCTCGATGATGGCGGCACCGCGCTTGCCGACCTTCGGGATGAACTCGTTGGCGTTCCAGTCGGCGTCGTTGATCTTGTCCTTCAGCGACTGGCCGTTGACGGTGGCGAAGCGGTAGTCCGGGTACATGGTCGGGCTGTGGTTGCCCCACACGACCAGCTTCTCGATGTCGCCCACGGCCACGCCGGCCTTGCTGGCCAGCTGCGACAGCGCGCGGTTGTGGTCCAGGCGCAGCATGGCGGTGAAGTTCTTGGCCGGCAGGTCCGGCGCGGACTTCATGGCGATGTAGGCGTTGGTGTTCGCCGGGTTGCCGACCACCAGCACCTTGACGTTGCGGCTGGCGACCTTGTTCAGCGCGGCGCCCTGGGCGGTGAAGATCTTGGCGTTCTCCAGCAGCAGGTCCTTGCGCTCCATGCCCGGGCCGCGCGGACGCGCGCCGACCAGCAGGGCGACATCGGCGTCCTTGAATGCGACTTCCGGATCGTCGGTACCGACCACGCCGGCCAGCAGCGGGAACGCGCAGTCTTCCAGCTCCATGATCACGCCCTGCAGCGCGGCCTGGGCTTTCTCCAGCGGCAGCTCGAGCAGTTGCAGGATGACCGGCTGGTCCTTGCCCAGCATTTCGCCGGAGGCGATGCGGAACAGCAGCGCGTAGCCGATCTGGCCAGCAGCGCCGGTGACGGCAACACGGACGGGGGTTTTCATGGTGCGGATCCTCGGGGTTTCGTAGGGTGGGCCCTGGCCCACCGCGTGGGGACAGCGTGGGCCGTGGCCCACAGGGCGGTTACGTCAGTTCGGCAAAGAAGTCCTGGAAGCGTTGCAGCCCCGGCGCCAGCTGCGGCGTCGGGCAGGTATAGCTGATGCGCAACGCGCGCGGCTCGCCGAACGCCGAGCCCGGCACACAGGCCACGCCCTTCGCGTCGAGCAGTGCGTTGCAGACGTCGACGTCGTTCTCGATCTTCACGCCGTTGTGCGACTTGCCGAACGCGCAGCTGATGTCGGGGAACACATAGAACGCGCCCTGCGGACGTGGGCAGACCACGCCGGGAATCGCTTCCATGGCCGCCAGCACCTGGTCGCGCTTGGCCTGGAACTCGGCGTTCTTCTGCGTGGGCACGTCCTGCGGGCCAGTCAGCGCAGCGATCGCCGCGGCGGTGACCACTTCCGGCACGTTGGTGATGTGGTTGGAGTTCATCGTGGTCAGCGCTTTCGCCACCGACTCCGGACCGGCCATGAAACCGACGCGCCAGCCGGGCATGCCGTAGGTCTTGGACAGCGAATCGACGAACACCGTGCGCTCGCGCAGCTCCGGGCGCGCCTGCACGAAGTTGGTGTACGCGAGCCCATCGAACAGCATGCGGTTGTAGATGTCGTCGGTGATAATCCAGGTGTCGGGATACTTCACCAGCACATCGGCCAGCGCGGCGACTTCGTCGCGCGCGTAGACCATGCCCGTAGGGTTGGACGGGTTGTTGAACAGGAAGACCTTCGGCTTGTGTGTCGCCAGCGCATCGTCCAGCTGCGCCGGTGTCAGCTTATAGTCCTGGCTGGCCGGACACGGCAGCGGTACCGCCTTCGCGTTGACGATGTCGGCGATGTCGGCGTAGGTGGTCCAGTACGGCGACGGATAGACGAGGGTGTCGCCTTCGTCCAGCAGCGACTCGGCCAGGTTGTACAGGATGTGCTTGGCGCCGATGCCGGTGGACAGGTTGGCACGCGTATAGCCGGTCAGGCCCAGCGCCTCGATGTGCTGCAGGAAGGCATCCAGCAGCGCGTCGGTGCCGCGGTTGCTGCCGTACTGGCCGGAGTCCTTGGCCAGCGCGTCGCGCGCGGCCTGATAGACATGGTCGCCGGGCAGGAAATTGGGGACGCCGATCGAGAAGCTGATGATGTCGCGGCCTTCGGCTTTCAGCTTCTTGGCCTTCTCGGCCACCGCCATGATCGCACTGGGCTTGGCGCGACCGATGCGCCGGGCAAGCAGGGGCATTGCACAACCTCGCGGGGGAAAACGGTTGGGGAGCGTCGCCGCGGTCTTTTTTGCGGCGCAAAATGGTATCACGGCACCCCGCCGCGACCGACTAGGCCATGGTCTACCTCAGGCCGGTCAGCCACGCGCCGTCACTGGTAGTCCACGACGTCGCCCAGGTCGTAGTTCTCGTCGAAATAGGCCTGCCATTGCGCATACGCCGCGCGCAGGCAGGCGGGGGTCCCGCAGGCGTCCAGTTGCCGGGTCGCCGCCTCGACCGTGCGGTCGCCATCGGGATAGCGGTCGGCCAGTTCTTTGAACTGCTTGCGCATGCCGGCATCCAGGGCGCCGAACTCCTCGTGCCCGCAGACCAGCGTCGCCCGGATGCTGCCGGCCGGGGCATCGGTGTCGCAGGCGGCATCGCCCTGCCGGCCCGCGGTGCGGATCGCCTCCGCAATCTCTTCGCGATCCCGCGCCGTCAGGCGCCTTACGAAGCCCAAGGCCTCCGACTGGCCGCCTCCCCAGGTGATGCGCAGGCTGAAGGCATCCGGCGTGTCCGGATCCGGGACCTTGCGTACCGTGACGGTCTCGCTGGGCCCCGTGTCCGAGGTCACGTGCAGCGCCAGCGTGCCATTGTCCAGGTCGACATCCTCGACCTTCCCGTCCAGCCAGGCGCCGTCGCGCACGACGCGCAGACCGCCTTCGGCTCGCCACTCGAATGCGTAGAGCGTTTCCGCGTCATCGCCTTCGTTCTCTTCGGTGCTCCAGAGGCCCTCGAGGCTCTGCTGGAAACGTTCGGCCGACGGCTGCTCCCGTTCCGGCGCTGCGGCGGCCGGATCGGTCTCGGCCTCCTGGCGACAGGCCGCCAGCATCAGCACGGCAGCGAACAGCAGCATCGCGCGCATCGGGCGCCGACGGCGATCCTTCATGGTGGTGCTCCGTAAAGAAGAAGGGCCGGTCAGTGACCGGCCCTCCATTGCATCACGCGGACAGGACGCGATTCCACTCCGCGACGCGGTCGGCCTTGGCGGCCAGTACGGCATCGGTGTCGCCGCTAAGGGTGACCTTGGTGATCAGGTCGCCCTGCTTCACCGCGTCCACCACGTCCAGGCCTTCAGTGACCTTGCCGAACACCGTGTGCTTGCCATCCAGCCACGGGGTGGGCACGTGGGTGATGAAGAACTGGCTGCCGTTGGTGCTGGGGCCGGCGTTGGCCATCGACAGCACGCCGCGCTCGTGGCGCACGCCGTTGGTGGTCTCGTCCTCGAAGCGGTAACCCGGGCCGCCGCGGCCCGAGCCTTCCGGACAGCCGCCCTGGATCATGAAGTCGGGGATCACGCGGTGGAAGTTCAGGCCATCGTAGAACCCGCGCTTGGCCAGGTTGACGAAGTTGGCCACCGTCAGCGGGGCCTTGTCGGGGTACAGCTCGATCGTGATCGGGCCGCGCGAGGTGTCGAAGGTGGCGGTCAGCTGGCTCATCGTGTGGTTCTCCAGGGGTGAAAAAGGGGGACGGACAGCCGGACCGGCCGTAGTGGTCGCCAAAGAGAAGACGGGCGCCCGTTCAGGCGACCTCCGCTCCCAGATCACGACGATCCGGGGCGATTTCAAGGGCAGACCCTCCGGCAACCGGCTTCCATTCTGACGTTGTTCGGAAAATCAGGTGCTTAGCGCGCCGTAGCCGGCTATAATACGCCGCCTTCTTTCCTCCCCGTCCTCGCGCCCTGCCCTGCTCAAGGGGTATCCGGGTGCGTTTTTCCGATCCCAGAATCCATGTCCATCCAAAACCTCCGCAATATCGCGATCGTCGCTCACGTCGACCACGGCAAGACCACCCTCGTCGACCAGCTGCTGAAGCAGTCCGGCACCCTCTCCGAGCGCACCGTGCTGGCCGAGCGCGTGATGGACAGCAACGACCAGGAAAAGGAACGTGGCATCACGATCCTGGCCAAGAACACCGCCATCACCTGGCAGGGCAACCGCATCAACATCGTCGACACCCCGGGCCACGCCGACTTCGGCGGCGAGGTCGAGCGCGTGCTGTCGATGGTGGACACCGTGCTGATTCTGGTCGACGCGATGGACGGCCCGATGCCGCAGACCCGCTTCGTTACCCAGAAGGCCTTCGCGATGGGCTTCAAGCCGATCGTGGTGATCAACAAGGTCGACCGCCCCGGCTCGCGTCCGGAGTGGGTCGTGGAGCAGGTGTGGGACCTGTTCGACCGCCTGGGCGCCACGCCCGAGCAGATGGACTTCCCGATCGTCTACGCGTCGGCGCTGAACGGCTACGCCGGCCTGGAAGATACCGTGCGCGGCGGCGACATGACCCCGCTGTACGAAGCCATCATGAAGCACGCGCCGAAGCCGGAAGTCGATCCGGACGGCGCCTTCCAGATGCGCATCAGCCAGCTGGACTACAACAACTTCGTCGGCGTCATCGGCATCGGCCGCATCCAGCGCGGCACGCTGAAGAAGAACATGCCGGTCGCCGTCATCGACCGCGAAGGCAAGAAGCGCCAGGGCAAGGTGCTGCAGGTGCTGGGGTTCCTGGGCCTGGAGCGCATCGAGCAGGACAGCGCCGAGGCCGGTGACATCGTCGCCATCTCGGGCATCCAGGACCTGACCATCTCCGATACCGTCTGCGCGCTGGACACCCCGGAAGCGCTGCCGGCGCTGACCGTCGACGAGCCGACCATCAGCATGACGTTCCAGGTCAACAACTCGCCGTTCGCCGGCCACAAGGACCTGTCGGGCGGCAAGTTCCTGACCAGCCGCCAGCTGAAGGAGCGCCTGGAGCGCGAGACCGTGCACAACGTGGCACTGAAGGTCGAGCAGCTGGAAGACGCGGACAAGTTCCTGGTCTCCGGCCGTGGCGAGCTGCACCTGTCGGTGCTGATCGAGAACATGCGCCGCGAGGGTTACGAGCTGGCCGTGTCGCGTCCGGAAGTGATCATCAAGGAGATCGACGGCCAGCTGATGGAGCCGATCGAGCAGCTCGTCGTCGACGTGGAGGAAACCCACCAGGGCGGCGTGATGGAGAAGCTGGGCGTGCGCAAGGGCCAGCTGAAGAACATGGAGCCGGACGGCAAGGGTCGCGTGCGCCTGGACTACCAGATCCCGGCGCGTGGCCTGATCGGTTTCCAGAACGAGTTCAAGACGCTGACGCAGGGCTCGGGCCTGCTGTTCCACGTGTTCGACCACTACGGTCCGAAGGAACAGGGCGCCATCGCCAAGCGCCTCAACGGCGTGATGATCGCCAACGCCCCGGGCGCCACGCCGGCCTATTCGCTCGGCCCGCTGCAGGAGCGCGGCAAGCTGTTCGCCGCCGAAGGCGACAACGTGTACGAAGGCCAGCTGATCGGCATCCATTCCAAGGACAACGACCTGACCGTCAACGCGATCAAGACCAAGCCGCTGACCAACATGCGCGCCTCGGGCAAGGACGATGCCATCCAGCTGACACCGGCGATCAAGTTCTCGCTGGAGCAGGCGCTGGACTTCATCGACGACGACGAACTGGTCGAGATCACGCCGAAGGAAATCCGCCTGCGCAAGAAGTTCCTGACCGAAAGCGACCGCAAGCGCGCCTCGCGCGCCGCCTGATACCGGCAGGTACCGCGCCTTGGAGACATCCGCGTACGACCCGGATCCCAGGGCGCACCCCGGCCTGCACGCCATCGCCCTGTTCGAGGGCGCCAAGGGCGTGCTGGCCTTGGCCTTCGCCGGCGGCCTGCTGGCATTGGGCCCCGACCGTCTGCGCGAGAGCGTGCAGGCGGTGGTCACCCGCTTCATTCCCGATGCCGGTCCCGGCGCGGTGAGCCAGTGGCTGGACCGCATCAATCCCGACTCGATCCACGTCACCGTGCTGATCATCGCGGTGTATGCGGGCATGCGCCTGCTGGAAGGGTGGGGCCTGTGGCGCGCCCGCGCCTGGGCATCGTGGCTGGGCTGCATCGGTTCGGCCGCCTACCTGCCGCTGGACATCTACGCGCTGTACCACCACCCCGGCTGGCACACCTGGGCGCTGCTGATCGTGAACCTGGTGATCGTGTGGGTCCTGTGGCGGGATATCCGCCGCCGCCGGGACATTTGACGCACGGGCCAGCCCCTGCGTAGCCTGCGGCAGTCCCGCGAAGGTATCCGCATGCGTCGATTCCCGCTGCCGCTTGGCCTGATGCTCGCCCTGGTGGCCTGCCAGCCGGCGACGCCTCCGGCCGCGACGGTGCCCGCCCCGACCGATTTCATCTACGCCGAGCTCGACATCAGCGACCTGCAGGCGCGCATGCAGGCGGGCGAACTGGACAGCCGCGGCCTGACGCAGGCCTACCTGGACCGTATCGCCGCCGTCGACAAGGCCGGGCCGCAGCTCAATGCGGTCATCGAACTGAATCCGGATGCCCTCAAGGAAGCCGCACTGCGCGACGTCGAGCGCCGCGCCAATGCCGTGCGCGGGCCGCTGCACGGCATTCCGGTGCTGCTCAAGGACAATATCGACGCGGTGCCGATGGCCACGTCTGCGGGCTCGCTGGCGCTGAAGGATTTCCGTCCCGGCCAGGACGCGTTTCTGGTGCGGCGCCTGCGCGAGGCCGGCGCGGTCATCCTGGGCAAGACCAACCTCAGCGAATGGGCGAATTTCCGTTCCACGCACTCCACCTCGGGCTGGAGCGGCCGCGGCGGGCAGACCCGCAACCCGTACGCGCTGGACCGCAACCCCTGCGGGTCGAGTTCCGGCAGTGCGGTGGCGGTATCGGCCAACCTCGCGGCGGTCAGCGTGGGCACCGAGACCGACGGCAGCATCCTCTGCCCCGCCGCCATCAACGGCGTGGTGGGACTGAAGCCGACCGTCGGCCTGGTCAGCCGGCAGGGCATCCTGCCCATCTCGCACAGCCAGGACACCGCCGGCCCCATCACCCGCAGCGTATCGGATGCCGCCCTGCTGCTGGCCGCGCTGGCCGGACGGGATGCCGCCGACGCCGCGACCACCCAGGCCGCCTGGAACACCGCGGTGGACTACAGCGCACGGCTGAAACCCGGCGCCTTGAAGGGCGCCCGCATCGGCGTACTGCGCAGCAAGACGGCGATCCACCCCGACGCGGCGGCCGCGCTGGAAGGCGCGATCCAGGTGATGCGCGAGGCCGGCGCGATCGTAGTCGATGCGGAGATCCCCACCGACGGCCAGTGGAACGCCGACGAACTGGAGCTGATGCTGTACGAGTTCAAGCATGGCGTGGAGCGCTACCTGACCGAACGCCAGGCGCCGCTGACCACGCTGACGCAGCTGATCGGCTACAACGAACGCTACCGAGTATCGGAAATGCCGTTCTTCGGCCAGGAGTTGTTCGAGCAGGCCAACAGCAAGGGCGGCCTGGGCGAGACGGCCTATATCGCCGCCCGCAGCCGCGCGCGCCGGCTGGCCGGCCCGGAAGGCATCGACGCCGCGCTCAAGGCCCAGCAACTGGTGGCGCTGATCGCCCCGACCACTGGTCCGGCGTGGCTCACCGACCACAAGGCCGGCGACCACTTCCCCGGGTCCGGCTACAGCGCCGCCGCCGTGGCAGGCTATCCCAGCCTGACCGTCCCGATGGGCCACAGCGATGGCCTGCCACTGGGCCTGGTGTTCATGGGCACGGCATGGAGCGAAGCGCAGTTGATCGCGCTGGGCTACGACTACGAACAGCGCACGCGGGCACGCAAGCCACCCGAGTATTGGCCCACGCTGCCGGCACGCGCTGTACGCCGCTGAGCGCCACCCCGCAAATGTGAGTTGGCCCGCGTGCGACAGCGCTTGCAGGCGCTGCGCGTTCGTGGCGTGATAGCCGGCAACCAGCGGACGGGGATCACACGCGTGGAGTCGGGCGTGGACCGGGCATCGGAACTGCGGGCATTCAGTGGATCCGGATCCACTGCCCGTCGGCGCCAGCGCAACCTGAATTCGCTGGCCTGGGGCGTGCTGGTCATTGCCTGCCTGCTGTCGCTGTGGTCCGGCTCGACGGCCTGGCAGCAGGCCCGCGAACATGCCCGCGCGCAGTTCGATGCGCGCGCCGACGCCGTGGCCACGGCCGTGACCAGCCACATGCATGCGTACGAAGACACGGTGCGTGCCGCCGCCGCCGTGCTGGAGGGGCGCCAGGACATCGAACAGGACAGCTTCTACGCCTTCGTGGAGAAGCTGCAGGTGCCCACGCGTCAATCGGCCGTACACGGGCTCGGATTCGCGCGCCACGTGCGGCACGACGAACGCGACGCCTATGTCGCGGCACAACGCGCGCGCTATGGCGATGCCTTCGCCATCCACCCCGCCGGCGATCGCGACGACTATGTGGTGCTCGACCTGCTGTATCCCGATTCGCCGGGAATACGGCCGCTGCTCGGCAAGGACGTGATGGCGGAGACCGTGCGCCGGGCCGCGATCGAAGCCGCGCGCGACAGCGGCGAACTGTCTGCCGCGCCGCTGGTGGCACTGGGCGATGCGACGAAAGGCAGTACCGGCCTGGCAGGCTTCCTGCTCTACGCGCCGGTCTACGACGACCCGGTCGCCGCGCGCGGCGACGTGGACGCGCGGCGTCGCCTGCTGCGCGGCTTCGCCACCGCCGGCTTCGGCTGGCGCCGGGTCGTGGAGGACGCCGTCGGCCACGCCGGAGACGACGAGTTCGACCTGCAACTGCGCGCGCACGACCATGCTGGCGCCCCCATTTTCCAGACCCGCGCGCTGGAGAGCCGGTACGGCAGCAATTGGCAGCCCGCCTTCACCGCACAGCGCGAGCTTCACCTGCTGGGCAGCGAATGGCAGCTGGTGCTGCGCTCGCCGCCCCTGCGCGAGGCGCTGCCCGGGCTGGCCTCGATCGTGATGCTGACGCTGTGCGGCATCGGACTGGGCCTGCTGCTGTTCCTGCTGCTGCACAATCTCGCGCGCACAGAGCGTCGCAGCCGGGCGCTGCTGGATGCCGTCGCCGATCATCTCCCCGCGCTGATCGCCTACATCGACGCCGACGGCCGCTACGGCTTCGCCAACCGCGCCTGCCGCACGTGGTCGGGCACGCCGGAGGAATGGAGCGACCGTCACGTGGACGAGGTGCACGCCGATGCACCGGAGTTCCTTGCCTCGCTGAAGCGTGCGATGCGCGACTGCACGCCGGACCACTGGACCGCCTGGGACACCGAACTGGGACGACCGCCGCGCCCCGTGCATCTGTACCTCGTACCCGATGTCGAATCCGGCAGGAAGATCGCCGGCTGGTATCTGATGGGCAACGACGTGAGCGAGCAGCGCCTGGCGCACCGCGAACTGGCGATGGCGCGCGACCACCTGAAGCGCGTCACCGACCGCCTGCCGGCGCTGATCGCCCAGTTCGACGCGCAGCATCGCCTGGTGTTCCACAACCGCGCGTTCGCCGAACTGGTGCGCTGGCGGACGCCACCGACGCCCGGCCTGCACATGCGCGAGCTCTTCGGCGAGGCGGCCTATCTGCGGCACACGCCGCAGATCGAGACGGCGTTTTCCGGGCGCGAGGGCGAGTTCGAAAGCAGCTTCGACACCGCCGACGGCACGCGGAGGATGCACAGCTTCTACACCCCCGACACCGACGAGACCGGCACGATCTGCGGCTTCTTCGTCATGTCCGTCGACATCACCGAGAAGGCGCGACTGGAGCATGCCCTGCACGATGCCAACGAACTGGCCGAGGTCACGCTGACCTCGATCAGCGAAGCGGTCATCACCGTGGATGACGCCAGCCGCGTGACCTACATGAATCCGGCCGCCGAGGCGCTCTGTGGATGGCGCCTGGACCAGGCACTGCAACAGCCTCTGGACCAAGTGGCGCCGCTGGTGCGTGTGGAAGCCTACGACGCCGACGACGAGCCGCACCCGATGGGCCAGCCCGGCGACCTGCAACTGGTGCGCCGGGACGACAGCCGCCTGCTGGTGGAACGCTCGCTGTCCTCCATCCACGACCGCGACGAGCGTATGGTGGGCACGGTGATGGTGTTGCGCGACATCACCGAATCGCGCGCCCTCAGTTCGCGCATGACCTATCTAGCCCACCACGACGCACTCACCGGCCTGCCGAACCGACTGCAACTCAACGAACGCCTCGGCCAGGCCATCACGCATGCGACCAACCACGGCAACGGCATCGCCGTGCTGTTCCTGGACCTGGATCTGTTCAAGCACGTCAACGATGCGCTCGGCCACCACACCGGCGACGAACTGCTGCAGCAGGTGGCGCGCCGCATCCAGCGCAACATCGGCAACCTCGGCACGGTCTACCGCACCGGTGGCGACGAGTTCGTGGTGCTGCTGCCCAACGTGCTGGCACGCGACAACGTGCTGCAGGTCGCCGATCGGCTGCTGGCCTTGGCAGGCACGCCCTACACCGTGGCCGCGCACGAACTGCACCAGGCCTTCAGCATCGGCATCAGCCTATTCCCGGAAGACGGTTACGACGCCGCCACGCTGATGATGCGCGCGGATGCCGCCATGTACCTGGCCAAGCGCAACGGCCGCAACGCCACCCGCTTCTACACGCGCGAACTCGCCTCCAGCGTCGATGCCCGCATCGAACTGGAAAACAGCCTGCGCCGCAGCCTGCGCAACGGCGACCTGTCGCTGCACTACCAGCCGCAGGTTGACCGTGCCAGCGGCCGCATCGTCGGCGTCGAGGGTCTGGCGCGATGGCAGCGCGGCGACCAGCTGATGATGCCGGGCGAGTTCCTGCCGATCGCGGAAGAAACCAACCTCATCGTCGACATCGACCAATGGGCGATCCGCGCCGCCTGCCGGCAGAACCGCATCTGGCAGCAGGCGGGCCTGCCCCCGATCCGTGTGTCGGTGAACATCGCCGCCGCCAACTTCGACACCGACGACCTGGTGGACACGGTGGTGGAGGCGCTGCGGGACAGCGGGCTGGCCGCCGAATTCCTCGAACTCGAAGTCACCGAGACCACGCTGATGCGGGACGTACAGCGCACCGACCGCACCCTGCGCGCATTGAAGGCGCTGGGCGTGCGCATCGCCATCGACGACTTCGGCACCGGCTTCTCCAGCCTCAGCTACCTGGGCAACTACGGCTTCAACGTGCTGAAGATCGACCAGTCCTTCGTGCGCGACGTGGCCGAGCCGAACCAGGCCGCCATCACCCGCGCCATCATCGGCCTGGCCGCGCAGCTGCAATGCCGCACCATCGCCGAGGGCGTGGAAACATCCGAGCAGGCCGCCTGGCTCGCCGCCAACGGCTGCGACGAACTGCAGGGCAACTACTTCAGCGAGCCGCTGCCGGCGGCGGAATTCGCCAAGCTGTATGCGCGCGGCACGACGTGGGACATTCCTCGCGCCACCCCCGACGCCGGCATGCCGACGTCGTGAAACCGGCCTGAGCCAGGCTTACCGCGCGGTGGGCGCGGCCAGCTGGTTCTGCTTGCGCACGATGCACATGGCGATCTCGAGCGACTGCTCGTAGTTCAGGCGCGGATCCACGGTGGAGCGATACGCCCGTTCCAGGTCCGCGTCGGTCAGCTCGCGCGCGCCGCCGGTGCATTCGGTGACGTCCTCGCCCGTCAGCTCCAGGTGCACGCCACCCAGGCGGGTGCCGGCGGCGGCGTGCAGGTCGAACGACTGCTCGACCTCGCTGCGAACATTGTCGAAACGCCGCGTCTTGAACCCGTTGCTGGTGCTCTCGGTGTTGCCGTGCATCGGATCGCAGACCCACAGCACGCGACGGCCATCGCGGCGCACCGCATCCAGCAGGGGCGGCAGCTTGTCCGCGATCTGGCTCGCGCCCATGCGATGGATGAAGGTCAGGCGGCCGGGTTCGTCTTCCGGATTCAGCACGTCGATCAGGCGCAACAACTGGTCCGGCGTGACCGACGGCCCCACCTTGATCGCGATGGGGTTGCGCACGCCACGCAGGTACTCCACGTGCGCGCCATCGACGGCGGCGGTGCGCATGCCGATCCACGGATAGTGCGTGCTGAGGTTGAACCAGCCCCACTGGCGCGGCACCTCGCGGGTCAGCGCTTCTTCGTAGGGCAGCAGCAAGGCCTCGTGCGAGGTGTAGAAATCGATGCGGTTGAGGTTGTGAACCTCGGAGCCCGAGAGGGTTTCCATGAACCTCACCGCGTCGCCGATCGACGCGACCATGTGCTGGTACTCGGCCGCCAGCGGCGAATAGCCGACCCAGTTGAGGTTCCAGTATTCGGGGTGGTGAAGGTCGGCGAAGCCGCCATCGATCAGGGCGCGCACGAAGTTCATCGTCATCGCCGAGCGCGCATGCGCCTTGATCATGCGGCGCGGATCCGGCACCCGCGCCTCGGCCGTGAATTCCGGCGCGTTGACCACGTCGCCGCGATAGCTGGGCAGGGTGACGCCATCACGCGTTTCGGTATCCGCCGACCGCGGCTTGGCGTACTGCCCCGCGAAGCGGCCGACGCGGACCACCGGCAGGCGCAGTCCGTGCACCAGCACCAGGCTCATCTGCAGCAGCACCTTCAACCGGTTCGAGATCAGCCCCGACTCGCAGTCGCTGAAGTTCTCGGCGCAGTCGCCGCCCTGCAGCAGAAAGCGCTTGCCTTCCTGCGCCTCGGCCAACTGCTTCTTCAGCGAGAAGATCTCCCACGACGTCACCAGAGGAGGTAGCTGGCGCAGTTCGCCCAGCGCGGCCTCCAGCGCCTCGGCATCGGGATACGTGGGCATCTGCATCGCCTGACGCTGGCGCCAGCTGTCCGGCGCCCAGTTCGGCGGCAGGGTGACGGCGCGCAGGTTGCGGTCGGACGGATTCATGGTGGACTCCTGGGGGCCCACCATCGTGCCAGATTGGTGCGCCGCGTCAAATCAGCGGAAGGTCGAGGTCCTGCGGGCGCGAAAGCCGATCCAGAGCGCCCAGACCGCCAGCAGCTCGAACCACACCAGGCTCCACATGGGCATGGTCAGGCCAAGGAAACTCCAGTCGATCGTGCTGCAGTCGCCCTTGGCCGCCAGCACCTTCTGCACCACGCCGAGCCAGGTGTTGTTCTCGATCATGTAGTCCCAGCCGGGACCGCAGCTCGGCATCAGCGGCGGATACAGCTGCACCCACACGTGCTTGCCCGCGATGCCAATACCGGTCGCCGCGCCAAGGAACGCCAGCACGCCATAGACCTTGCGGCCTCCGGGCCGACGCGGACCGTGCAGCGCGCCGAGCAGGAACAGCACGCCCGTCGCCGCGAACGCCAGTCGCTGGAAGATGCAGAACGGGCACGGTTCCAGTTGCTGCACGAACTGCACGTACACCGCATAACCCAGCAGGCCCGCGCAGACGGCGAAGCCCAGCAAGCACTGCGCGCGGAAACTCCAGCGAAGAGGATTCATCGGCACCAGCAGCGTGAGGTCTTGCCTGCATTATCCACGCGCAGCGTCCCGAACGTCACCCCGTGGCCGTTTGTCGCTCCCGATATGACAGGCCCGCCACCGCCGGAAAACAAAAACCCCGGCATCGGCCGGGGTTTCTGGTGTGTTGCAGGAGGCGGGGCTTATTCGGCCGCCGCTTCCGGACGGCCGACCAGCTCGACGTACGCCATCGGCGCGTTGTCGCCGGCACGGAAGCCGCACTTCAGGATGCGCAGGTAGCCACCCGGACGCGCCTGGTAACGCGGGCCGAGGGTGGTGAACAGCGTGCCGACGGCTTCCTTGTCGCGCAGGCGCGAGAAGGCGAGGCGGCGGTTGGCGACGCCATCGACCTTGCCGAGGGTGATCAGCGGCTCGGCAACGCGGCGCAGTTCCTTGGCCTTCGGCAGGGTGGTCTTGATCAGGCCGTGCTTGATGAGCGAGGCGGCCATGTTGCGGAACATCGCTTCGCGATGGGCGCTGGTGCGGTTGAACTTGCGACCGGCTTTCTGGTGGCGCATGGGTAGGATTCCTGGTGAAGGGTGGGACGTTGGATTTCGCTGTCGCCATCCTGGCGTTGCAACAATGGACTGCGGGTGGTCCGAACCGGCCGTCCTTGACCGGATAACCGCGGACCTTCAGGTCCGTCGGCATGGGTGACGCGTTTGAAGCAGGGGAACTCCCGCGCGGACGCGGGCGTTCCCTGTTACATCATCAGCCGAGCATGCCGTGCTGGGCGACACCGGCCGGCGGCCAGTTCTCCAGCTTCATGCCCAGGGACAGGCCGCGCTGCGCCAGGACTTCCTTGATCTCGGTCAGCGACTTCTTGCCGAGGTTCGGGGTCTTGAGCAGTTCGACTTCCGTCTTCTGGATCAGGTCGCCGATGTAGTAGATGCTCTCGGCCTTCAGGCAGTTGGCCGAACGCACGGTCAGCTCCAGGTCGTCGATCGGGCGCAGCAGCACCGGATCCACGCCGCTGGCGGCCTGCTTCGGCGCGCCGCGGTCGCGGTGCGTGAAGTCACCGAACACCGACAGCTGGTCGCTGAGGATGTCGGCGGCGGTGCGCACGGCCTCCTCGGCATCGATCGTGCCGTTGGTTTCGATGTCCAGGACCAGCTTGTCCAGGTCGGTGCGCTGCTCGACGCGCGCAGCTTCCACCGCGTACGCGACGCGACGGACCGGCGAGAACGAGGCGTCCAGCACCAGGCGACCGATCACGCGGGTTTCTTCGTCCGGACGACGACGGGCGGCGGCCGGCTGGTAGCCGAAACCACGCTCGATCTTCAGGCGCATGTTCAGCGCCGTGTCCTTGGTCAGGTTGCAGATGACCAGTTCCGGGTTGAGGATTTCGACGTTGTGGTCGGTCTTGATGTCGCCGGCGGTCACCACGCCCGGGCCCTGCTTGGCCAGGCTCAGCGTGGAGGAGTCGCCGCTGTGGATGCGGATGGCCACATCCTTCAGGTTCAACAGCACTTCCAGCACGTCTTCCTGCATGCCTTCGATGGTGCTGTATTCGTGCAGCACGCCATCGATCTCGACTTCGGTGATCGCGAAGCCGGGGATCGACGACAGCAGCACGCGGCGCAACGCATTGCCGAGCGTATGGCCGTAACCACGTTCCAGCGGTTCGATGACCACTTTCGCGCGATTGCCGGTCAGGCGCTCGATCTGCGGGCCGCGGGGGCGCAGCACTTGCTGAGTAATACCCGTCATGTTGCTTTGTCTCCTGCGGTCCCCCGGTCGCCCGGGGGTGCGTGAATGAATTACTTCGAGTACAACTCGACGATCAGCGCTTCGTTGATGTCGGCGGGCAGGTCCGAACGCGCCGGCACCGCCTTGAACACACCGCTGAACTTCTTGGCGTCGACTTCTACCCACGACGGGTTCAGGTCGAGCTGCTCGGCAACAGTCAGCGACTCCTGAACGCGGAGCTGCTTCTGGGCCTTCTCCGACAGCGCGATCGCGTCGCCGGCCTTGACCTGGTAGGACGGCAGGTTGACCGGCTTGCCATTGACCAGCACGCCACGGTGCGAGACCAGCTGGCGGGCGGCCGGACGGGTCACGGCGAAGCCCATGCGGTAGATGACGTTGTCGAGACGGGTTTCCAGCAGCTGCAGCAGGTTCTCGCCGGTGTTGCCCTTCTTGGTCGAGGCCTTCTTGTAGTAGTTGCGGAACTGACGCTCCAGCAGACCGTAGATACGCTTGACCTTCTGCTTTTCACGCAGCTGGGTGGCGTAGTCGGACAGCTTGCCCTTGCGGGCGGTCGCGCCGTGCTGGCCGGGCTTCTGCTCCAGCTTGCACTTGGAGTCCAGCGCACGGGCCGGGCTCTTGAGCGACAGGTCGGCGCCTTCACGGCGCGCGAGCTTACAGGTAGGACCGATATAACGAGCCATTTCTTATCGCCCCCTTAGACGCGACGCTTTTTCGGCGGACGGCACCCGTTGTGCGGGATGGGCGTCACGTCGATGATGTTGGTGATCTTGTAGCCCACGTTGTTCAACGAACGCACGGCCGACTCACGACCCGGACCCGGGCCCTTGATGCGGACTTCCAGCGACTTCACGCCGTAGTCCAGTGCGGCACGGCCGGCCTTCTCGGCAGCGACCTGGGCCGCGAACGGCGTGGACTTGCGGGAACCGCGGAAACCGGCACCACCCGAGGTCGCCCACGAGAGCGCATTGCCCTGGCGGTCGGTGATGGTGACGATGGTGTTGTTGAAAGAAGCGTGGACGTGGGCGACGCCGTCGGTGATGACGCGCTTGATCTTCTTCTTGACTTTGGCAGCTGCTGGCTTGGCCATGATGGTCGCCCCTTACTTCTTGATGGCTTTGCGCGGACCCTTGCGGGTGCGAGCATTGGTACGGGTGCGCTGGCCACGCAGCGGCAGGCCGCGACGGTGGCGCAGACCGCGGTAGCAACCCAGGTCCATCAGGCGCTTGATCGCGATGCCGACTTCACGGCGCAGGTCGCCCTCGACCACGTACTTGCCGACTTCGGCGCGCAGGCGCTCGACTTCCGGCTCCGACAGGTCGCGGATCTTGGTGGTCGAGGCGACGCCGGCGGCTTCGCAGACCTTCTTGGAACGGGTACGGCCAATGCCGTAGATGCTTTGCAAACCGACCCAGACATGCTTCTGGGCAGGCAGGTTGACACCTGCAATACGCGCCATGACGCGGCTCTCCAACTGTGAGTATTGGCCCGTGTACGGTCATCCCGGGCGGGATTCGCGCAGACAGGCGGAGTGAACTGGAAATTCTAACAAGATCCGGTGTTTACGGGAAGCCCGTGCCGGCAGCGCCGAGAACGGACCGGCATGGGGAGTGTGCCCATGCTCCAGCGCCGGAGCCTGCCTGGTGCGGAACGGGGTTCACCCCGCCCTGCCCCGCCCGCGCTACTCTGGCGCAGGACTGGCTGGCTCACACCCCCGCACCGGATCGCTGCAGGGGCCGCCCATCTAAGTCAGCCGGCCATGAAGGCCGGACTGGTGCGGGAAACCCGCGATTATACCTCAGCCACGGGGGGCAAGACCGCCCCGCGAACCACCCTTGAGATTGGCCTTCTTCAGCAGGCTCTCGTACTGGTGGGACATCAGGTGCGCCTGGATCTGCGCAATGAAGTCCATCACCACCACCACCACGATCAGCAGCGAGGTGCCGCCGAAGTAGAACGACGTGCCCAGTTGGGTACGCATCACTTCCGGCAACAGGCAGACCGCCACCAGGTACATCGAGCCGATCGCCGTCAGGCGCGTCAGCACGCCGTCGACGTAGTCGGCGGTGGCCTTGCCGGGGCGGATGCCCGGGATCAGCGCGCCCGACTTCTTCAGGTTCTCGGCGGTTTCCTGCGAGTTGAACACCAGCGCCGTGTAGAAGAACGCGAAGCCGATGATCATCGCCGCGAACACGATCATGTGCAGCGGCTCGCCCGGCGCCAGCGCGTTGGACACGCGCTGCAGCCACGTGGTGGCACCACTGTTCTGGCCGGACCACATCGCCAGCGTGGCCGGGAAGGCCAGGATGCTGGAGGCGAAGATCGGCGGGATCACGCCGGCCATGTTGAGCTTGAGCGGCAGGAACGAGGTCTGGTTCATGTACGCGTTGCGACCGCCCTGGCGGCGCGCGTAATTCACTGTGATACGTCGCTGCCCGCGTTCCACGAACACCACCAGGAACGTGAAGCCCAGCACCACCACGGCGATGACCAGCAGCGAGATGAAGCTCAGCGTGCCGTCGCGGAAAGCGCCGACGGTCTGGATGACCGCACCCGGCAGGCCGGCCACAATGCCCGCAAAGATGATCAGCGAGACGCCGTTGCCGATGCCGCGCTCGGTCACCTGCTCGCCGATCCACATCAGGAAGATGGTGCCGGCGGTCAGTGCGACCACGGCGGTCAGCACGAAGCCCATGCCCGGTGCGTACACCACCGGCATGCCACCGGGCGCGACCTGGTTCTGCAGCGCGGTGGCGATGCTGCCGCCCTGCACGATCGCCAGCAGCACCGCGCCGATGCGCGAGTACTGGGTGATCTTGCGGCGACCGGACTCGCCTTCCTTCTGCAGCGCCTTCAGGCTGGGGAAGATGTGCACGCCCAACTGCATCACGATCGATGCCGAAATGTAGGGCATGACGTTCAGCGCGAAGATGCTGAAACGGTGCAGGGCGCCGCCCGAGAACATGTTGAACATGTCCACGATGCCGCCGCCCTGCGCCTGCATCATCGCAAGCATGGCATCGGGATTGACGCCCGGGACCGGGATGAAACAGCCGATCCGATAGACGATCAGCGCACCCAGCACGAACAGCAGGCGCTGGCGGAGTTCGGTGAACTTGCCTGCGCCTGCCAGCGCACCGGCGGCATTACCCTGCGCCATGCGTCCGTTACTCCTGCACGCTGCCGCCGGCAGCCTCGATGGCGGCCTTGGCACCGGCCGTGGCGGCCACGCCCTTCAGCACGAACTTCTTGGTCAGTTCGCCCTTCTTGACGATCTTGGCGCGCTTGGCGGTGCTGGGCACCAGCTTGGCGGCACGGAGCGCCGCGAAGTCGATCTCGCCGGCTTCCAGCTTTTCCAGTTGGTAGGACAGCACTTCGGCGCAATCCAGCTTCAGCTTGGAGCGGAAACCGACCTTCGGCAGACGCTTGATCAGCGGCATCTGGCCGCCTTCGAACTTCGCCTTGATCTTGCCCTTGCCGGCGCGCGCGAACGAACCTTTGTGGCCGCGACCGGCGGTCTTGCCCAGGCCGGAACCGATACCACGGCCGACGCGGGTGCGTTCGGTGCGGGCGCCGTCGGCGGGCTTCAGTGTGTTGAGACGCATGTTGATTACTCCTCGACCTTGACGAGGTAGTGGACCTTGGCGATCAGGCCGCGTACCTGCGGGCTGTCCTTCAGTTCACGCACATCGTTGAGCTTGTTCAGGCCCAGCGCCTTCACCGACAGGCGGTGGCGCGACTGGGAACCACGCAGGCCGCGCACCAGGCGCACCTTGACGGTCTTGTTGGACTCGTTAGCCATTGAGGAGTTCCTCCACCTTCTTGCCGCGCTTGGCCGCGATGCGCGTGGGCGACTGCATGTCGCTCAGGCCCTTCAGCGTGGCGCGGACCAGGTTGATCGGATTGCGCGAACCGACGGCCTTGGCCAGCACGTTCTTCACGCCCACCGCTTCCAGCACGGCACGCATGGCACCGCCGGCGATGACGCCCGTACCTTCCGATGCCGGCTGCATGAACACGCGCGCCGCACCGTGGCCGGCCTTCACCGGGTGCCACAGCGTGCCGTTGTTCAGATCGACATTCAGCATGCCCTTGCGGGCATATTCCATCGACTTCTGGATGGCGACCGGCACTTCACGCGCCTTGCCATAACCGAAACCGATCTTGCCGTTGCCGTCGCCCACCACGGTCAGTGCGGTGAAGGTGAACTGGCGACCGCCCTTGACGGTCTTGCTGACGCGGTTGACCGCGACCAGCTTCTCGATCATGCCGTCGTCGACTTTCTCTTCGCGGTTGCGATCGCGATCGCGGCCCCGCGGCTGACGTTCTTCTGCCATTGCTTGAATTCCTTGATGGTTGGGATATGTACGGCTTGGCCGCTTATGGTTGTGGTATGGAGCGGTAACGCAACGATCGCTGCAGAAGAGCGACCGCGCCCGGCGCAGCCCGCGCCGACAGGACAAGGCATGGGGTCGCCCCCATGCCCTTCAGGATTAGAACTGCAGGCCGCCTTCGCGGGCCGCGTCGGCCAGGGCCTTGATGCGGCCGTGGTAACGGTAGCCCGAACGGTCGAATGCGATCTTCTCGATGCCTTCGGCCTTGGCGCGCTCGGCGATGACCTTGCCCACGCGGGCGGCGGCATCGCTGTTCTTGCCGTTCTTCAGGCCATCCTTCACATCGGCCTGCAGCGTGTTGGCCGACGCGATGACCTTGGAGCCATCGGCGGTGAACAGCTGGGCGTAGATGTGCTGCCCGGTGCGCAGCACCGACAGGCGCGGCACGCCGAGTTCGCGAATGTGCGCGCGGGTCGACTTGGCGCGGCGCAGGCGGGCGGTGTTCTTGATGCTCATGATCTGGTTCCTCGAAGCCGAAAGCCCGGTTAGGCCTTCTTCGCTTCCTTGCGGATGATGGTTTCGTCGGAGTACTTCACGCCCTTGCCCTTGTAGGGCTCCGGCGGACGGAAACCGCGGATCTTGGCGGCGACTTCACCAACGCGCTGCTTGTCGGCACCCTGCACCAGGATTTCGGTCTGGGTCGGGGTGACGATGGTGATGCCTTCCGGCGTCTTGAACAGGATCGGGTGGGAGAAACCCAGCGACAGGTTCAGGTCCTTGCCCTGCATCGCGGCGCGGTAACCCACGCCGACCAGCTCAAGCTTGCGCTCGAAACCGTCCGACACGCCCTTGACCATGTTGGCCAGGATCGCGCGGATGGTGCCGGTGATGGCATCGTCGGCCGGGGTGGCCGGCGACAGGTTCACCGTACCGTTGTCGACGTTGAGTCCGACGCCGGCCGGCTTGGCGATGGACAGGGTGCCCTTCGGGCCCTTGACGTTGAGGGTTTCACCCTGGGCATTCAGTTCGACGCCCTTGGGGAGATTGATCGGCTGCTTGGCTACGCGGGACATGTCTGGGCTCCTTCGCTTAGGCCACGAAGCACAGGACTTCACCACCCACGCCGGCCGCACGGGCCTGCGCATCGGTCATGATGCCCTTGGAAGTGGAAATGATGGCAACGCCCAGGCCGCCGAGGACCTTGGGCAGCTCGGCCTTGCCACGGTACTGGCGCAGGCCCGAACGGGACACGCGGCTCAGCTTCTCGATGACCGGCTTGCCTTCGAAATACTTCAGGACGATCTCGAGCTCGGCCTTGTTGTTCTCGGTCGGCGTCACGCGGACGTCGCCGATGTAGCCTTCCGCCTTGAGGACGTTGGCGATCGAGGTCTTGATCTTGGAGGACGGCATCTTCACCGTCGGCTTGCCCACAGCGGCGGCATTGCGAATGCGCACCAGCATGTCGGCGATGGGATCAGTCATGCTCATTAGAGTCTGCCTTATGAGTAGCACCGATATCCGCTTTCGCGAAAATCTTGTGTTGTCCCTGGAATCCCCCAGGCGGGTAGCCGGTTCCCCGGCCCTCCCCCGACCGGGTCGCGGGAGCCGAACATTGTACAACAACAAGTCCGGCGTCTGCCGGACTTGTCCTTGAAACCACGGGGGAGCCCGGGTCGGGCGCCCCTGGCGTCCTTACCAGCTCGCCTTGCGCAGGCCGGGCACGTCGCCGTTCATGGTGGCCTTGCGCAGCATGTTGCGGCCGAGGCCGAACTTACGGTACACGCCACGCGAACGACCGGACAGCTCGCAACGGTTGCGCTGGCGGCTCGGCGAGGAGTCGCGCGGCAGCTTCTGCAGCTTGGTGACCGCGTCGGCCTTTTCTTCGTACGACGCGTTCTGGCTGGAGATGATCTTCTTCAGCGCATCACGCTTGGCGGCGTACTGCTTGGCCAGCTTTTCCCGCTTGATGTCGCGGTTGACCATCGAGGTCTTTGCCATGATGTCGTTTTCCTAGCGAATCAGTTGCGGAACGGGAACTTGAACGCTTCGAGCAGCGCCTTGGCTTCGGCGTCGTTCTTGGCGGTCGTCGTGATGGCGATATCCATGCCGCGGATCGCGTCGACGGCGTCGAAGTCGATTTCCGGGAAGATGATCTGTTCCTTCACGCCCATGTTGTAGTTGCCGCGGCCATCGAACGAACGGCCGGAGACGCCACGGAAGTCGCGGACGCGCGGCAGCGAGATGCTGATCAGGCGGTCCAGGAATTCGTACATCTTGGCGCGACGCAGGGTGACCTTGCAGCCGATCGGCCAGCCATCGCGGATCTTGAACGAAGCCACCGACACGCGGGACTTGGTCGTGATCGGCTTCTGGCCGGTGATCTTGGCCAGGTCGGCCACGGCATTTTCCAGGATCTTCTTGTTGGTCGCCGCTTCACCCACACCCATGTTGATGGTGATCTTGGTGATCTTCGGCACTTCCATCGGATTGGTGTAGCCGAACTTCTTCATCAGAGCCGGCGCCACTTCTTCCTTGTAGATTTTTTCGAGACGGGTGGTCATGTCCTCATTCCTCAGGCGTCGAGCGCCTCACCGCTGGAGCGGAACACACGCAGTTT
Organism: Pseudoxanthomonas sp. Root65; assembly: GCF_001427635.1. NCBI lineage: Bacteria > Pseudomonadati > Pseudomonadota > Gammaproteobacteria > Lysobacterales > Lysobacteraceae > Pseudoxanthomonas > Pseudoxanthomonas sp. Root65. The sequence goes on along the minus strand of NZ_LMHA01000002.1, from coordinate 6,286 downwards.
GCGTCCATCCTCCAGCACCTTGAAACCGATACGCTCGCCCTTGCCCGTTGCCGGGTTGAACAGCGCGACATTGGAGATGTGGATCGAGCGCTCGCTCTCAACCACGCCGCCGGCGACACCGGCCTGCGGGTTCGGCTTGGTGTGGCGCTTGACGACATTGACGTTGGACACGACCACGCGGTCGCCGTCCACACGCACGACGTCGCCCTTCTTGCCCTTGTCCTTGCCGGCGGTGACGACGACCTGGTCGCCCTTCTTGATACGGTTTGCCATTTCTATGTCCTCCGCTCAGAGCACTTCAGGCGCGAGCGAAACGATCTTCATGAACTTCTCGGAACGCAGCTCGCGGGTCACGGGCCCGAAGATGCGGGTTCCGATCGGCTCCTGCTTGTTGTTGAGCAGGACGGCGGCGTTGCCATCGAAGCGGATCAGCGAACCGTCCGGACGGCGGACACCCTTGCGGGTACGCACGACCACGGCGTCGTAGACTTCGCCCTTCTTGACCTTGCCACGCGGGATGGCGTCCTTGACGGTCACCTTGATGATGTCGCCGATGCCGGCGTAACGGCGCTTCGAGCCGCCCAGCACCTTGATGCACATCAGTTCCTTGGCGCCGGAGTTGTCGGCCGCGTCAAGGTAGCTCTGCATCTGGATCATGATTCAGATCTCCTCTTATTCAGCCGCGCGGGTGATGATTTCCACCACGCGCCAGTTCTTGGTCTTGGACATCGGGGCGATTTCGGTCACGCGCACCACGTCGCCTTCCTTACAGCTGTTGTCCGCGTCGTGCGCGTGCAGCTTGGTGGAACGCTTGATGTACTTGCCGTATAGGGCATGCTTGACCTGACGCTCCACCAGGATGGTGACCGTCTTGTCCATCTTGTTGCTGACGACGCGGCCTTCGATGGTGCGTTGCGCTTTGTCTTTGTTATCGCTCATCTTGGTCGCTCCTTACTTCTGGCTGCCCAGCAGGGTCTTGACGCGAGCGATCTCGCGACGGACCCGGCGGGTTTCATGCGTCTTCGGCAGCTGGCCGGTCACCTTCTGCATGCGCAGGGAGAATTGCTCCTTGCGCAGCTCGGTCAAGTGGGCCTTCAGCTCGTCTGCCGACTTCTCGCGGAGTTGCTTGAGTTCCATTAGCGCACCGTCCGGGTCACGAAAGTGGTGGTGACGGACAGCTTGGCCGCGGCCAGGCGGAACGCCTCACGCGCGATGTCTTCGCTGACGCCTTCGATTTCATAGATCATGCGGCCCGGCTGGATCTGTGCGACCCAGTACTCGACGTTGCCCTTGCCGGAACCCATGCGGACTTCGATGGGCTTCTTGGTGATGGGCTTGTCGGGGAACACGCGGATCCACATCTTGCCGCCACGCTTCACGTAGCGACTGATGGAACGACGCGCTGCCTCGATCTGGCGCGCGGTCAGCTGACCGTGCGCCGTGGCCTTCAGGCCGTACTCGCCGAAGCTGACGAGGTTGCCGCTCCAGCTCAGGCCTTCGTTACGGCCCTTGTGCATCTTGCGGTATTTGGTTCGCTTGGGTTGCAACATGACTGATTACCTCGCGTCGCGGTCACGGGGCGGGCGCGACGGACGTTCGCTGCGCTCGGGGCGCGCGTCGTCCTGCTTCTCCTGACCCACCTGGCTGAAATCGAAGATCTCGCCCTTGTAGACCCACACCTTGATGCCGATGATGCCGTAGGTGGTCTTCGCCTCGGCAAAACCGTAATCGATGTCGGCACGCAGCGTGTGCAGCGGCACGCGGCCTTCGCGGTACCATTCCGAACGGGCGATTTCCGCACCGTTCAAACGGCCTGCCACGTTGACCTTGATGCCCAGGGCACCCAGGCGCATCGCGTTGCCGACGGCGCGCTTCATGGCGCGGCGGAACATGATGCGGCGTTCCAGCTGCTGCGCGATCGACTCGGAAACCAACTGCGCGTCCAGCTCGGGCTTGCGCACCTCGGTGACGTTGATGTGCGCCGGGACGCCCATCAGGTCGCTCACTTCCTTGCGCAGCTTCTCGATGTCCTCACCGCGCTTGCCGATCACCACGCCCGGTCGGGCGGTGTGGATGGTCACGCGGGCGGTCTTGGCCGGACGCTCGATCAGGATCTTGGAAATGCCTGCCTGCGCCAGCTTCTTACGAAGCATCTCGCGCACCTTGAGGTCCGCGGCGAGGTACTCGGCGTAGTCGCGCTTGTTGGCGAACCACTTGGAATTCCAGTCCTTGGCGATGCCCAGACGGATACCGGTCGGATGAACTTTGTGACCCATGTTTATTTACCCTCGCCCACGACCACGGTGATGTGGCTGGTGCGCTTCAGAATGCGGGTACCACGGCCCTTGGCACGGGCCATGAAACGCTTCAGCATCGGACCTTCGTCGACCATGATGGTCTTGACCTTCAGCTCGTCGACGTCGGCACCCTGGTTGTTCTCGGCGTTGGCGATGGCGGACTCCACGACCTTCTTGATCAGGTGGGCAGCCTTCTTGTCCGAGAACTTCAGCAGGTTGACGGCGCGTTCGGCCGGCAGGCCACGCACCTGGTCGGCGACCAGGCGGGCCTTCTGGGGAGAGATGCGCGCGGTGCGCAGGATGGCTTTCGCTTCCATGGTCATCTCTCCTTACTTCTTGCCGCCGGCTTTCTTGTCGCCACCGTGACCCTTGAAGGTCCGGGTGACGGCAAATTCGCCGAGCTTGTGGCCGACCATGTTCTCGTTGACCAGCACCGGAACGTGGTTCTTGCCGTTGTGGATGGCGATCGTGAAGCCCACCATTTCCGGCAGGATCATCGAACGACGCGACCAGGTCTTGATCGGCTTCTTGCTGCCGCCCGCGGCCTCCACCTTCTTGACGAGGTGGTGATCGACGAACGGGCCCTTCTTGAGTGAACGTGCCATGGTCGATTAGCCCCTACGATCGCGGACGATGAATTGCTGCGTGCGCTTGTTCTTGCGCGTCTTGTAACCCTTGGTCGGCACACCCCAGGGGGTGACCGGATGCGGGTTGCCCTGGCCGGCCTTGGCTTCACCACCACCGTGCGGGTGGTCGACCGGGTTCATGGCGGCACCGCGAACGGTCGGCTTGATACCACGCCAGCGCTTGGCACCGGCCTTGCCGAGCTTCTCCAGGCTGTGCTCGTCGTTGCCGACTTCGCCCACCGTGGCGCGGCACTCGACCTGCACCTTGCGCATCTCGCCGGAGCGGAGGCGCAGCGTGGCGAAACCCTGCTCGCGTGCGACCAGCTGCACGGCGGCGCCGGCGGCGCGGGCGATCTGCGCGCCCTTGCCCGGCTTCAGCTCGATGCCGTGGATCGTCGTACCGACCGGGATGTTGCGCAGCGGCAGCGTGTTGCCGGCCTTGATCGGCGCATCGCTACCGGCGATGACTTGGTCACCGGCCTTCAGGCCCTTGGGGGCGATGATGTAGCGACGCTCGCCATCGACATAGCACAGCAGCGCGATGTGCGCGGTGCGGTTGGGATCGTATTCGATCCGCTCCACGCGCGCCGGGATGCCTTCCTTGTCGCGCTTGAAGTCGATGAGACGGTAATGCTGCTTGTGGCCACCGCCGATGTGACGGGTGGTGATGCGACCGTGGTGGTTGCGACCGCCGGACTTGCTCTGCTTCTCGAGCAGCGCAGCATGCGGGGCACCCTTGTGCAGGTCGGGCGTCACCACGCGGACCGCCGAACGGCGACCGGGAGAGGTGGGTTTGAATTTCATCAATGGCATGTGGGTCTACCTCAGGCCTTGGCCGACACGTCGATGGCTTGGCCATCGGCCAGACGCACGTACGCCTTGCGCCAGTCGCCGCGGCGGCCGGCGCGGTTACGGAAGGACTTGTTCTTGCCCTTCACGTTGACCACGTTGACCGTCTCGACCTTGACGTCGAACAGCTGCTCGACCGCGGCCTTGACATCGGCCTTGGTGGCATCGTTCGAGACTTCGAAGACGTATTGGTTGGAGAGTTCCTGCAGGCGCACGGTCTTCTCGGAGACGCGCGGAGCACGCAGCACGGCAAAAATCTTTTCGTTGCTGATCATGCCAGCCACTCCTCGATCTTCTTGATGGCGTCGGCCGTGATCAACACGGAGTCGGCACCGACCAGCGCCGCCGGATCCAGGCCCTGCACGTCGCGCACTTCCACGTAGGGAAGGTTGCGGGCGGACAGGTACAGGTGCTCGGAAGCATCCTCGGTGACGATCAGCGGACGCTTGCCCAGGTCGAAGCCCTTCAGCTTCTCGATCAGGGCACTGGTCTTGGTGGCGTCCACATCGAACGCTTCCACGACCTTCAGGCGGTTCTGGCGGTTCAGCTCGGACAGGATGGAGCTGATGGCCGCGCGGTACATCTTGCGGTTGACCTTCTGCGCGAAGCTGCGCGGCTTGGCCGCGAAGGTCACGCCGCCGCCGACGAAGATCGGCGCGGTCAGGGCACCGTGACGAGCACCGCCACCCTTCTGCTTCTTGGACTTCTTGGTGGTGCCGTTGACTTCGGCGCGCGTCTTCTGCGCCTTGGTGCCTGCACGACCGGCGTTGCGGTAGGCAACGACGACCTGGTGGACCAGATCCTCGCTGAATTCACGGCCGAACACGTCGTCGGAGACCGACAGCTTGTTGGCGCTACCTGTAATGGCTAGTTCCATGGTCGTTCTCCTCAACCCTTGCTTGCCGGACGCACGATCACGTCACCACCCGGCGCACCCGGCACGGCGCCGCGAACGGCGATCAGGCCGCGCTCGGCGTCCACGCGGACGACTTCCAGATTCTGCGTGCTCTGCTGCACGGCGCCCATGTGGCCGGACATCTTCTTGCCCGGGAACACGCGACCCGGCGTCTGGCGCTGACCCAGCGAACCCGGCGCGCGATGCGACAGCGAGTTACCGTGGGTGGCGTCGCCCATGCGGAAGTTCCAGCGCTTGATGGTGCCCTGGAAGCCCTTGCCCTTGGTGACGCCCTGGACGTCGACGATCTGGCCGACTTCGAAGATGTCGGCCTTGATCTCGCCGCCGACGGTGAAGTCGCCCAGCTTGTCGGCTTCCACGCGCAGCTCCCACAGGCCACGACCGGCTTCGACCTTGGCCTTGGCCAGGTGACCGGCAACCGGCTTGGTGATCAGCGAAGCGCGACGGGTACCCACGACGACCTGCACGGCGCTGTAGCCGTCGGTTTCGGGGGTCTTGATCTGGGTGATGCGATTGGGGGTAGCTTCGATCAGCGTCACCGGAATGGACTTGCCGTCTTCGGTGAACACTCGGGTCATGCCAGCCTTGCGGCCGACGAGACCCAACGAATATTTCTTCGCGGTCATGGTCGTGGGCCTCAGGTCAACTTGATCTGCACGTCGACGCCAGCCGCGAGCTCGAGCTTCATCAGCGCGTCCACGGTCTTGTCGTTCGGGTCGACGATGTCGAGCACGCGCTTGTGCGTGCGGGTCTCGTACTGGTCACGCGCGTCCTTGTCGACGTGCGGGGAAACCAGGATGGTGTAGCGCTCGATCTTGGTCGGCAGCGGGATCGGGCCGCGCACTTGCGCGCCGGTCCGCTTGGCCGTCTCGACGATCTCGCTGGCCGAGCGGTCGATCAAACGATGATCATACGCCTTGAGCCGGATTCGGATCTTTTGGTCCGCCATTGCGGTAGTTCCTTCGTTAAAGAGCGACGGGCGCGGCCTCTGGGATGCCTTGCCCCGGTTAGTCCAAGCTGTTCCAGCTCCCCACCGTCCGCGTGGACTCCACGGACGGGCAGCGCCGGAATCGGCTGGGGATTCTTCCTGAAAAACTAGGCAGGCCGGTTAAACCGGCCCGCCCAGACATGAAAGTATAGGACGCGTGACACATCCCGTCAACCACCGGAACGCCCTGCTCGACCCGAAGGCCCGCAGGAAGGCACGCGACACTCCGTGTCTGGCGAACACGAGGCGCTTCCTGCACCTCTTTTCGCGGTAGAACCAGCGGCCTCCCAGGGGGCGCTGGCGGATCATGCGATTCCTTGAGAGCCAAGCGGCTTTCAAGGGGGGCGTATGATAGCGCAGGTTTTGCTGTTTTGCAGCATCCCGTTGAATGAAAACGCGGGATTTCTGCAAAAAAGAAGCGGACCGGGGTTCCGGTCCGCCCTTGTCGCTTCATCAGGCCTCAGATCCCCGCCTTCGCGGGGATGACGGCCTGACAAAGCCGGGCGGGCAGCGCCCGCCCGGGTCAGGACGTCACTTGATGATCTTGGCCACCACGCCGGCGCCGACGGTACGGCCGCCTTCGCGGATCGCGAAACGCAGGCCTTCGTCC